>JAETRI010000237.1 GCA_021770245.1 Lachnospiraceae bacterium | reverse complement strand
TTCATCCGGGTCAAAGCCTTCGCCGTACCCGTCATCCTCGAAATCTTCGTCATCCTCTGCCTGCTGCTTCGGACGGACGATCTTTACATAATAGCCAACGCCGCCTACCGCAAGCAGGGCAACGATAATAAAGATAATCGTGCCGGCGCTGCCGTTGTCCTTTTTCGGCGGTTCGGTCTGTGCGGGTTCCTCTGTTTCCGCAGGTCTTTCCTTTCCGGTGCAGCCTTTGAGGTCATTCTTGCAGACCGGGCAGGCGGTATTGACTTCGCCGGCTTCGCATTTATCCGTACAGGTGCAGACGTCCTCTGTTGGAATCACGCTCATGGTTCCCTCGTTCTTTTCCGCCAGGGCCATCAGGTCAGCCTCGGTAACACCGTTCAGGAAGTAGACGTTGTTGTCGTCACGCTTGCCGTCAATGATAAGATAGAACACATTTCCGGCCTCGGTGGTAATCGTGTAAAACTGCTTATCGTCACCCTCTCCGGTAGCTTCATCCAGCACTGTGCCGGTTCCCTCCAGGGTAAACGCGCCATCCGGGATAGAGGAAGTGGTTTCCGTTTCTTCCTGGGAATTGGAGCTGCCGCTATTTGTGCCGGAGGCTGTATTGCTGCCGCCATTGGTGCCCGTATTCGTACCTGCATTAGAGCCATTTCCGGAAGCATTGCTGCCGGAATTACTGGTTTGGGCGTTATGATTGGTACTGCCGGAAGAAGCAGCCTGAGCCTGCGCCGGTTTTACCGTCGTGCTGTTTTGGTTCTGCGGTACCGTGGAAGCAGGTTTCTCCGTGGGCGTCGGTTCCTCATAATAGGGATTCTCAAACTTCACGGTCTTTGAGCGGTTCCCGGCATAATCCTGGGCGTACACGCTTACCTGCTTTCCTGTGCCGACATAATCCTTTAAGGTGACGGAAGCCGCCCCATTGGTCAGGGAGTTGATACGGTTCCCGTCCACAAAGACCGCCTCCACGCCGGAATGATCGTCGCTGCTTTCTATTTTCAGCGTA
>JAETRI010000236.1 GCA_021770245.1 Lachnospiraceae bacterium | reverse complement strand
ATGGGGCTGCCGGGCGCAGTCTATGACGTGATCGCGGATGAAGATATTTATACCGGTGACGGAACGCTCAGGGCGGCAAAAGATACGGTTGTGGAAACCCTTACCACCGGGGAGGACGGCACCGCCCAGAGTGGGCTTCTTTACCTGGGACGCTACCGTTTGGAGGAACGCCAGGCGCCGGAGGGGATGGTATTAAACACCCAGCCGGAATATGCAGAGCTTACCTATGCAGGCGAGACCGTGGAAGTGACACAGACAGCCATCGGTCTTTATGACGAGCGCCAGAAGGTGGATGTAAGCCTGTTCAAAGCATTGGAAACGGACAATCTTTTTGGGCTTGGCATGAATGAGGAATACAAAGATATTTCTTTCGGGTTGTATGCTTCCGCAGACCTGACGGCTCTTGACGGCAGCGTGATCCCGGCTGGCGGGCTTTTAGAGGTGGTTTCCGTTGACCCGAATGAGGCTGGCGGCTATGACGCTTCCTTTGCTTCCGACCTTCCTTTTGGCAGCTACTATGTGAAGGAACGCACCACAAACAACGCCTATATCCTCTCTGATACCGAATATCCGGTTATTTTTGAATACGCAGGCCAGGAGGCGGCGCTGGTGCAGATTCTTGTCAATGAAGGCGAGGCTGTTTCCAATGACCTGCTGCGCGGACGTGTGGACGGCGTGAAAGTCGGTGAAAACCCGGAGGGCGGCGAAGATGTAAAGCTGTCCGGGGCACTGATGGGATTATTCAGGCCGGACACGGAAGAATTTACCGGGGAAAACGCACTGCTTACTGTCACCACTGCCGAGGATGGCAGCTTTTCTTTTGAGAATATCCCTTACGGCCACTGGATCGTAAAGGAAATTTCCTCTCCGGCACTTTATACGGTAAGCCTGCAGCAGCACCATATCTATATCGGTGTGGACGGCCAGCGCATTGAAATCAAAGTGGAAAATACCCTGATCCGCGGCAGCGTGCAGGTGATGAAAACCGAGGCAGTAGACGAGCCTT
>JAETRI010000118.1 GCA_021770245.1 Lachnospiraceae bacterium | reverse complement strand
CTTGTCCGAAGCCCTCCCCTTCTTCCCGTCCCCCTCCGGGTCATTGTTCGGCTTATTCACAATCGGCTCCGAAGTAGGCTTATTCAGCTCCGCGTCAATCGCCGCCTGCCGTTCCATCCTCTCAATCTCCTTCCCCAGATCCACAACCTCCTGCTCCATCCTCTCATAAGCAGCCGTATCCTCCGCCGACAAAAAGCCGTCCTCCCCTCTCTTACTGTCCAGAAAAACCTTCGCCGCCTCCCATGCCTTCGCACGCTTCTCCCTCAACTCCAAAATCTTCTTCATCTCCATACCTCCATCAATCAATTTTTTATAAAATTTCCAGAACCAACACTTCAAGCCTGCACACAGCCTCGTCCCCTCACAGCCGTTTCCAAATCCCCCGGCTCCCATGATTCCCGAACCGCCGCAGCCCATAACCCCACCAAAAACCTCACTGTCTTAAAAGCGTCAACGTCTCAATATCTTAATGACCACAACGTCCGAATCCCTTAACACCTCAACGCCTTAATATTTCAATGCCTTAACGCCTCAATGCCGCAAAAGCCCCAGCCGCTTCTCCAACTGCTCCACCGGAACCTTCTTCTCCGTTTCCTTCGGCACCAGCTTAGACAACAGCGAATTAGTCACCGCCATGCGCGAAAACATCACTCCCTCCGGCTCCCCACCCCTGGCCTTATCCTCCGTACCGCTCCCATGCAGAACCCCGTCCGCAAACCCAAGCTCCACCGCCTTCCTTGCGTTAAACCAGCTCTCTGCATCCATCAGGTGGGAAATCCTGGCCCGGCTCATGCCCGTCTTAATCTCATAGGCATTCATGATACTCTCCTTCACCTCGTCCAGCATCTCCCCCGCCCTCTGCATCTCCTTACTGTCCCCAATGGCAATCGTCATGGGATTGTGGATCATCATCATGCCCACCGGAGACATCAGGACCTCCGTCCCCGCCATGGCGATCACAGACGCCGCCGAAGCCGCCAGAGCGTCCACCTTCACCCGCACGTCTCCCTTATACTCCATCAGCATGTTATAAATCCGCGCCGCCGCAAACACATCCCCTCCCGGAGAATTGATCCAGACCGTGATATCCCCCGTCCCTGCGTCCAGCTCCTTCTGGAACAGCGCCGGCGTAACCTCATCCCCATACCAGGTCTCATCCGAAATCTCCCCATTCAAAACCAGCGTCCTCTCCCCGTCCGCCTCATTCCGTACCCAGTTCCAAAACTTCCTCTTCATCCCCGCACCTCACTTTCCGATTCTTCCAAAACTTCCCACCGATTCCCATAAATCAGCGTACAAAAAAGCCAGCAGACACATCCGCCTGCCAGCTCCCAAAACTCCCTGTATGCCATTTCCACTCAACTCCATACTTTCCACTTCACACAGACCATAACACAGCAAATCTCGAACCCTGCCGTCCATATCCGCCACACGGCATTCACCACGGTCCATCCCTACAACGCCACGCCCATGAAAACCGGAACACTCCACTTTCCAGATATCCGCACCTCACAGCCCCAGCCCGGAATCCCCCTGCCGAAACTGCCTCCCGTCCGGCGGCTCCTGCTCCTGCCGATTCTTTCCCGCAAACAGCCCCGCATCCTTCAACTTACACAGATTCCCGTTCACCAGATACAAGTCCCCGCCTTCCTCCGCCGGGATCGGGTTCATATCCTCCATCTCCCTGATATCATTCGTAGACAGCCACCCATTCTGCCGCCCCACAGAATACCCGGTCATCCGGCTCTGATAATCCCCCCGCAGAAGCCCGTCCACATTCAGCTTCACAAAATACTCCCGCTTCTCCTGGGGCAGCAAAAGCGCCCTCTGTAACGACTGCTCCCACCGCACCACCCAGGGGTCCAGCGTATACTTCACAAACTCCAAAGACTGCTGCTCAATATTAGAAAAACTGCTCTTATCCAAATCCCCCACCATATGCGGCGGAATCCGGTACAGCCTGGCAATCTCATCCACCTGGAACTTCCTGGTCTCCAGAAACTGCGCCTCCTCCGGCGGAATCCCGATCTGCTGGTACTTCATGCCCTCCTCCAGAACAGCCACCTTCCCCGCATTCTTAGAACCCCCGTAAACAGCGTGCCAGCTCTCCCGCACCTTCGCCGGGTCCTTCAACACCCCCGGATGCTCCAGAACACCTCCCGGCGTGGCCCCATTCTCAAAGAACCCCGCCCCGTATTCCTCACAGGCCAGCGTCATCCCCACCGCATTCTTAGCCATGGCAATAGGCGAATACCCCACCAGCCCGTCAAACCCAAGCCCAGGGATATGCAGCACATCCTCCCGCCGAAGACACACCCTGCCATACTCCCCAAAATTCGGATTCTCGTCACTGTACCGGTCATAAACATAAAAAATCTCCCCCTTATCGTCCCGGTCAACCTCCACCCGGTCCGGCAGCAGCGGATACAGCCCCAGCACCCGGCCCCCGCCGTTCCGTATGATCTGCGCATAAGCATTCCCCCATATCAGCAAGTGACTCATCAAAGTCTCCCGGAACACAAAAGAAGTCATCTCCGGGTTCGGCTCGTCATGCAGGAGATAATACAAAGGATGGTCATACACCCGCTCCTTCCCCTTCCCCGCATACCGGTACAAATGCACCGGCAGAGACGCCACAGCCTCCGCCAGAATCCGCACACAGGAATAGACCGCCGTAGCCTGCATGGCCGTCCGCTCATTCACAACCTTCCCGCTGCTGCTCCTTCCAAAGAAAAAAGAATAAGCCGGCCCCCTGTACCTGTCCTCCGGCTTATCCCTCGCCCCCCTGATACCCAAAATCGAAGCTAACCCCATACACACCTCCTGCTAAAAATGAACAAAAGAAAAGCACCTCCGAAGAGATGCCATTCAAATCTGTACTAATCTTTGTGCAAACCTATAAGTTGATTTTTCTATTTTTTACGCAACTGTTTTGGGATAAGAATTTACCCATGTTTGGTGCTCTGCCAAAGTAATGCCATATTGTGCAGCCAAATCAATCTTACTCTGCGACGCATTATAATTATTCGGGAGATTTCGTAAATGCTCACGCACATTAATAATTTTCTTAGGAACATCACTATCTATTGGCGCTTCTATCGTTTCTGGTAACACAGGAACTACATCTTCATATAGTTCCATACTTTTATCAATTATCTCCTTTACCCCTGTCGCATTTATTATGTTCTTTCGATTTTTTAAAATAAATACCCCTGCCACCAACGTGCAAAGAGTTGTTGCGCCAATTACAATTGATTTTTTATGTTCTTTCAAAAAATCAATTAAATCTTTCTTCTCTTTTGCATCTTCCACTGCTTTTTTCCCTGACATAGTTTCATTTTCCATTAGTAAAGCTCCTTTCAAATTATTTGCGAATACCTTCTCTACACTTTTAAGTATTCTTTTGCTTATATCATACACCAATTTTAAAAATGAGGTATTCACAATATGTGAAAGTACAGCAAAATATACAAAAAGCTATTTGGATTTTAAAACTTATTAAGAAAATCTATCATGCGATAAGCATACTGATTTCCCTGTCGCAAGAATGACAACATCATATGCATTCCTATTGTTGTATTCATTTCAGGGCTAAGCCCTGTATCAATCATCGAAATCATATACTGTAACGCTAAATAGTAATCCGCCAACTGCACCCACGCAATATCTGTTTTCAGCATAGCAAGCAACTCTGCTAATGGTTCATCAAAGTCTTTTATGAAACTTGTTTTCCGTTGTTTTAACTCAATGCTTTCATTTTCCCTTAACTTTAGAAATTTCTTTATAAATGGAATATCATCTTTTTTTCTTGGAACTAATAATGACTGGTATACATTAATCATCTCGTTATCATATATTTGCGTCCATTCCAGAAAAATCAACCAGACCATATTAGCAACTGCCTCTGGCACCTTCAAATTTCCATCTTCATCTACATCCTCAATCGCTTTACCAAATGCTTCAAAGCAATCCGATAATATCGATCCACGTATGCTATCGTTTTTAGAAAATGCATCCAATATCCTATTACAATAATCATATCCCTTTTTGAAATCAACATTTTTCAGTGCAGTCTCTGAATATGAAAACGGTAATAATATCTCTAGCATTTTTACAAGTTCATTGCTATTTTCTATAGTAAAATTCATAGCAGTTAAATCAGATAAATCTACATTCAATAACTCATCTACAGTTTTCCCATAATGAGTTGCTATCGCTCGCAAAGTCTGAATGTCTGGCTGACGTTCACCGGACTCATAATTTTTAATTGTCGTATTTCCATAATCAACCACTTTCGCAAGATCGTGTAATGTTTCCCCGTGGATTTTTCTCAATTTTTTTATATTTTCACCTAATCTGATTTCCGACTTATCCCACATAATACCCGCTTCTTTCTTATCGTATTTTCAATATGATCATATCATAAAAATTCGCTTCTTAAAAGGACAAAATCCCCCTCTCATCATACACGCTCCCCGTACTCCCGCCATTCCTTACCGCCCGGTCCAGCGCCATAACCGCCGCCACCGCGCCGTCAATCTTCTCCGTAGACTTCTCCTTGTCCGGCTTGATATTCCCCGCCGGGTCCGTCCGCACAAAAATATTATCCATCATCCACCGCAAAACCGGATGCCCTCCATGCGCAACATTCCTCTCCAGCACCAGCTCCATCAGCCTCTTCGTAGGCGGCGACATATCCTTGAACCCCTGCCCGAACGGAACCACCGTAAACCCAAGCCCCTCCAGGTTCTGGACCATCTGCACCGCTCCCCACCGGTCAAAAGCAATCTCCTTTATGTGAAACTTTTTCCCCAGTTCCTCTATAAACCTCTCAATAAACCCATAATGGATCACATCCCCCTCCGTAGTCTCCAGAAACCCCTGCCTCTCCCACACATCATAAGGCACATGGTCACGCCGCACCCTCCGCACCATATTCTCCTCCGGTATCCAGAAAAACGGCAGCAGCACATACCGCTCCGAATCATCCCTGGGCGGGAACACCAGCACAAAAGCCGTGATATCAATAGAGCTGGACAGATCCAGCCCGCCATAACACTCACGCCCCAGAAGCTCCCCCTCATCCACCGGAAAATCACAGGCATCCCACTTCTCCATCTGCATCCACCGTGTAGACTGCTTCACCCACTGGTTCAGCCGAAGCTGCCGGAAAATATTCTCCTCCGCCGGATTGTCCCTGGCGCTCAAGCACGCATTCCGCACCTTCCCAATATCAATCGTATGCCCCAAAGACGGGTTCGCCCGATACCACACCTCCTCCGAAGTCCAGTCCGCATCATCCGCCGCCCCGTAGATCACCGGATAAAACGTCGGGTCCACCTTCCGCCCGCACAAAATATCCTCCGCCTTCTGATGCTGCTCAAAACAGACCGAATGCCGGTCCGTCCCCGCCGTAGTGATCAGGAAAAACAAAGGCTGTGTCCTGGCATCCCCGGAACCCTTCGTCATCACGTCAAACAGCTCCCGGTTCGGCTGGCTGTGCAGCTCGTCAAAAATAACCGCATGGACATTCAGCCCGTGCTTCGTATAAGCCTCCGCAGACAGCACCTGATAAAAACTGTTGGTAGGCTTATACACCAGCCGCTTCACCGACATCACCGGCTTAATCCGCCTCTTCAACGCCGGGCACTGCTCCACCATGTCCACCGCCACATCAAACACAATCGAAGCCTGCTGCCGGTCCGAAGCGCACCCATTATACTGCCGGAACCCGTCCTCCTTCACCGTCCCGAACACATCCCGGATAATCGTCTCCTGCCACGGCAGCAGGTCAAACGCCTGCCCCCGCCATCTCCCCTTCGTATGTTTCAGACAGCGGATAAACTCCACCGCCCTCTGCGCCTTCGCCTCGTCAAACAC
Organism: Lachnospiraceae bacterium; assembly: GCA_021770245.1. Lineage (GTDB taxonomy): Bacteria > Bacillota > Clostridia > Lachnospirales > Lachnospiraceae > Eisenbergiella. The sequence continues at coordinate 4,790 of JAETRI010000118.1, read as the reverse complement.
TATCCGCCGCCCCCTTTAAAAAGCAGGATCTCCATGGCATCGCTCTCCTTATCCTCCCCGGCATCCGCCACAATCCGGCTCCGGGAAGAAGGTGTAAGCCCAAACTGCTCACAGAACCGGTTCATGATCTTCAGGTAAGTCTGCGCAATGGACACCTGCGGAACCTGCTGGCAGTACCCCGAAGGAGTCTCCATAATAGCCCCATGCTCGGAAATATATTCCTCCGCCTCCTTCCACCTGGCATACGCCTGGCAGTACCCCGCAAAAGCCGCCATGTCAATCTCCGTCAGAATCCCCAGCAGCTCCATCTGCTTCGCCATCCGCTTCCACTCCTTCTTCGCCTCCGCTTCCAGCCACCCCGGACACCTGGGAGCCTTCCGCTCCGGCTTCGGCTCCCCCGCATTCAGCCCCCGCTTCCCAGGGTTCCCCTCCAGCAGCTTCACCGCCGTAGGCTTCGGCTTCCGCCCTCTCTGCGCCACCGCACTCACCTCCCTCCGTACCGGCTCACGCACCATCTAATCCAAAAAATCAAAATCCCCGCCAGGCTCCGCCCCGGAATCCCCCGGAACTTCCCCCGCCGTCTCTTCTTTCTCTATACTTCCAAAATCATCCCAGGCTGTACCTGATACAGAATAATCATCAAAATTTCTGCTTTCCATTTCCTCCACGGAATCACAAAAATCTTCCCATGCCGTATCCCTCACAGAACCGCTGAAATCTTCCTGCCCCATTTCCTGCACGAAACCGCCAGATTTCTCCCGGTCACAGTCAATAAAACTTTCTCCATCTATCTTCCGGACAGAATCCCCAAACTCTTCCCAGACAGCCTCCATCTGCGCCAGAAGCTCCCGGCTCTCCGGCAGTGCCATAGCGACCGCATAAGCCACCGTCGCCGTGACCGCATTCCCGGCCTGCTTATAAAGCTGTGTCTCCGAATTGACAGCCGCCGCCCGCTCATACAGCCCATCCGGGAACCCCTGCAGACGGAAACACTCACGGGGCGTCAGCCTCCGTATCCTCCCGCACCTCGTCACCGTCCCCATCATGCACCCCGTATCCAGCGTCTGCGAACAGCCCTTTCCAACCCGGCCCCGCCTGGATTCACTCTTCGGATACGACAGGCACACGCCGTCCCCCGGATAAGCCAGGTCATACCCCTGCTTCGTGCCGTTCCTCACCGGCAGCGCCATATCCGCATCCCCGGACACCTCTTCCGGCAGATAGACCCCGTGCTGGTCCTGCGCCGTCAGAGTGAACATGGGCTCCCCGGCTTCCTTCATCCGCCTGCCGTTCTGCCGCTTCTCCGCCCGATCCGGCGTCAGCACCGCCCTGGCTTCCGTCATGCCGCCATCCCCGCTCACAGCTTCCCCGCCTGCGGTCTCCAACACCCCGGAATTGCCAAAATTCGTAAGCCCGCCATTATACTTCGCCACCAGACACCGGGCAACCTCCGTAACCTTCGGACGGTTCAGCGTCTGGTCCACAAACACCTTGCTCCCCTGCCCCTTGTTCACGGTGACAGCCGGCGCAAGCCCCCTGGCATCATAGACACAGCCGTTCATCCCCTTTCCGCCGGGGTTCACATTCCCCACGCAGTACAGCCCGGTCTTCGCGCCCATGCCCCCGCCATTGGCCCCGATACTCACCGAAATCCCCGACGGGTCATATACCCGGTATCCCTGCATCCCGCCTATAACCTCTTTAAGAGCTCCGCCGTCTTCTCCGGTGACAGGTAATACTTCCCGTCCACCTCTGCTTCTAAGAACTGCGATAAGGAATACCCTCTCCCGGTTCTGGGGGACTCCGAAATCCTTGGAGTTAAGCACCTGCCACCGCACGTCATACCCTGCTTCGTCCATTTCAGACAGAACCTCGGCAAAATCGAATCCTCCATTGACTGATAGCAGGTTCTTAACGTTCTCAACAAGTAAGTATGTGGGCTTATCACCTTCCTCCTTGCCTTTGATGAGATCAATAATGCTGTAATAGATCCCACTTCGCTTTCCTCTAAGCCCCCTCTGCTTTCCCGCGATAGAGATATCCTGGCATGGGAATCCAAAGCACCAGATATCTGCATATGGGACATCCCCCGGTCTAAGCTCTGTAACGTCATACGCCTTCCACTCCCCCTCCGTATCATACATGGCCTCATAAGAAGCCCTCGCAAACTTATCATACTCACAATAACCAATACACCTATGCCCGGCCCATTCCAGCCCCAGCCGGAACCCGCCAATCCCCGAACAGATATCCAGAAACGTAAGCCGCCCCATAATCAGACCACCTCCCCGCTTTTTCCGCCGGCGCACATCCCATCAGCACCCATTTCCCCAAATTTCAGGTCATAAAAATAAGCGGCCTCCGGAAACCGCCGCTCAAAATCCTCCAGATATTTAAAACAGGCGCTCTGCCTGCCATTCATCTCCCCAAACTCCCGCAGGCTCTTTTTATAAAAAAGCCCCGGCTGGTTCGCCCACCTCGCAATGGTCACATACATCCCCCTGAACGGACTCTCCCTGTACCGCTCATACCTCATCACATAAGGCAGACACTTATATTTCATCAAAATCTCCACCCGTTTCAGCAGCCCGAAAACATCATCCGCCCAGAAATCCCCGTCCCACACGTCCGCCCGGTCAAACCCGCAGAAACAGTAAAACCGCAGGCGCGCGTCCGTATGCTTCCTCACCAGAATGAGCTTCCTTTCAATCAGCCCAGCGTCCCCCACATCATCAAACGCAAACGTATAATTCCCGTCATAACGGCTGGAAAACAGCTCCCGGCACTTCCCGTCATCCAGAAGCCGCTCGTCCAGCCCCTGCCGGAACTGAAAAGGCTTCCCCGTCCGCTTTAATGCGTCCAGCATCTCCTTCCAACGGGGATGCCCCAGAAAATTGTCATCCAGCAGGCACACCTTCCTCCGCTCCGGGTCCAGGAACTCCTCCAAAGGGCTGTGCATACACACCCAGTCATAATTCCTGTTCACACAGAACGCGCACTTCCGGAAACACCCCCTCGTGAGGAACCCGATAGAATAATCCAGATAAAACTGAAAATCACTCCGCTTCGCCCCGGCATCCAGCTTTCCCTGCACCCACCCGTCATACAGATGATAGTCCGGCATACAATGTTCCACTTCCTCCGGCAGAGACGGCGCCCTGTCATAAAAGAACCCCGTCCCTCCGTAAGACACATTCCCCATCCCAAGGACACCCTCCGGCACTTCCGTATCCGTGAACACCTTCGACACATACACCCGGTCAAACCCGTCCAGCCCCTCATAATCCGTTTTCAGTGCCACATCATCCCCGCGCCCCTTGTGGTATCCCGACAGCTTCATGCAGGCAAGGTTCGGGAACCTGTGCTTCCTCCTTCCAATCAAATCCGCATCAATCACCGCAACCCGTTCCATCCTGCACCTCCCCTTCCGCAGATCCCCGCCGCCATGCCCACGGAAAATCCGCACCGGCAACACCTCAAACCAAATCCAAATACCCCATAGCAAACTGCAAAGTATTTGACCCTCGCATCGGTCTCCAAATGGACATACCAGCATGTCCGCCTGGCTCTTTACCTGGAACTGCCCGCAGCCGTTCCCGGCTCAACCAAAAGACCTGCTGCCCACAGCTTCTCCCACTGCCACATAATCCATATAATCCAAAGCATGAATCACCCATGCTCCCTAATCCGCTCCCGCAGTTCCCGGAAAAATTCCTTCCCCCGGATACGCTTTCCTTCCCGCACCCGCTCTTCCTCAAACCGGAACCTGATCTCCAGTTCCTCCACAGAAAAATCCTTCCGGAAATTCCGCCAGGTCTTAACCTCCCATTCCAAAAGCTGCCTCCACAGCTCCGGGAACTCCCGCCGCAGCGTCCGCAGTTCCTCCAGCCCCTGCAGAGGGCAGCACCAGCAGGATACCCGGTCAAACAGCCGGTACAGCCCGCCCCAGTCATACCCCCGCTCATAGCAGTAAGCCAGACAGTCTTTCTCCGTCATCCCCCACTCCACCAGGGGATACCGGTATTCCTTTACCCGCTGGGGCTCATCCGCCGCAATGCCGATATACTGCACAATCTCATACCTCTTCCGCAGCCCCGACAGATACCGATTGATCACCGCCGTCTTCAACATGGAAGTACACCACCGGTTCTTAGGCCCCGCCCAGCTCATCCCCGGCTTACCCGCATAGGGAGAATCCGGGTCCTTCCGCTCCGGCGTATAGCGTAAAAAATAATACTCAAAATCCTTCTCCGCTTTCAGCCGCACCACCGGGACCGGCAGCTCCTTTTCCAACTTTTCTACATGCTCATACATCCGGGGAAATTCCAACCCCGTGTCACAGAACATCACAAAGTCCAAAGGCCAGCCTTCCTCCACCAGCCGCAGAACCATAGCCGTGGAATCCTTCCCGCCGGACAGCGAAGCCGCATACAGCTTTTCCTTTCCGCCGTCCTCACGCACCCGGCATGGCGACACTCTTCTCCGCCATCTCTTTCTGCAGGTTCAGCCTCGCAGCCTCCCCATAACCTTCCATCCCGTTCGCCTTACAGTAATTCCTCACAATGTCACGGGACAGCCCCACGGCAGAAGCCACGGCCTTATAGCCATTCCCCTGCATCCGAAGCTCCCTGATCCGCTCCGCCTGTTCCTTCGTCATACCTTCACCCCCAAAATAAAAAGAGCCAAAAAACCACCCTTTTCCGATAGTTTTTCAGCCCCAAAATGCAGGATTTACAAAGGCTCCCGGAACCGCTCCACCCCCGGAAATCCTTATAAATCCCGCATTTATG
>JAETRI010000235.1 GCA_021770245.1 Lachnospiraceae bacterium | reverse complement strand
ATCTTCTGCAGAACTGGCAGAACTCCAAACGGAACTTCCCTCTCTTTGGGAACAGTACATTGAGCGGCTGTCCGAGTACATGGAATCCAGTGGAAAAGGATATAAAAACCATGCCGCCACAATCCGGCGCTGGGCGAACGCTGACAAAAAGAAGGAGGAACCGCCTGCCCGGAACCGTGATTACAGTGTAGAGGAAGGAGAAACCGTATGATAGAGATTACCGCAGAAGTCAGGGCGGCCATTGACAGAGCCGCCGGGGATATGGAACCTGCCGGGGACGAATACATAGAACCGGCTGACGGGCTTATCCACTGTAAGAAATGCCATGGCAGCCGCCAGACCGTTGTGCCAAGGTTCGGCGGTTCCGGCTATTTCATGCCCCGCTGCCTCTGTCTCTGCCAGCAGAAAGCGCAGGAGGAACGGAAAGCCATGGAGGGACAGAGGGAGCGCATGGAGCGTATCAAGCGCCGGAAGGCACAGGGACTTCAAGACCGATACCTTTATGATTACACCTTCGCCAATGATAACGGCCAGAATCCCGTCATGGAGAAAGCCCACGCCTATGTGGAGCATTGGAAGGAGGCATACCGGGACAATACCGGCCTTCTGCTCTTTGGTGACGTGGGAACCGGGAAATCCTTTTTTGCCGGCTGTATTGCCAATGCCCTGCTTGACCGTGACGTGCCGGTTCTGATGACGAATTTTCCGTCTATCCTGAACCGGCTGACCGGCGTGTTTGCCGAGGAAAGGGCGGCCTTTATCGCCAGCCTGGACGATTACAGCCTGCTTGTCATTGACGATTTAGGAGTGGAACGGAATACCGAGTATGCCATGGAGCAGATGTTTACCGTCATTGACAGCCGGTATCGGAGTAAGAAGCCGCTGATTGTCACGACAAACCTGAAACTGGAAGAAATCAAGAACCCGCCAGACCTTGCCCACGCAAGGATTTATGACCGCATACTGGAACGGTGTGCGCCGGTTCTCTTTTCCGGAAAGAATTTCCGGGA
>JAETRI010000002.1 GCA_021770245.1 Lachnospiraceae bacterium | reverse complement strand
CCTTTTTCGTTACGCAGATAAGTATTCTTCAAGTATCCCAGCATTTGTATCCTCCCCAGTAAAATATTGGAATCTCAATATTTTTATTGACATTTTCTAAAGTTCTGCATATAATAGACACAGAAAATAAATGAACGCAAAAGCAATGTGCGGCTTTAGTGCCGATCTCCACATTGCTTTTTGCGTTAAAGACATCTCCGGTCATACTTTCCAAGTAAATCATCCTATTTAGAGGCATGCTCTCATTATATACCTTGATGCCTGCCTTGTCATTCTTTTTCGTAGCTTTTGGGAAATTTCATTTTTGAGGAATACTTACTGTTGCATATTTTTATACAAAAAAATTGTGAAATTTTTGAAAGAAGCAAGAGGATATTACAATGTACACGATGATGCAAGTTTGCCGAGAACTGGATATGACTTATCAAACCTTAAAATTTTATTGCAATGAAGGGTTGGTTCCAGGAGTTAAACGGGATAACAATAACCGCCGCATCTTTGATGAAAAAGATGTTAAATGGATTAAAGATCTTACCTGCCTGAAAAAATGTGGCATGAGTATTCAGGAAATGAAAGAATATCTGGAATTGTGTTTGCAAGGAGAATCCAGCATTATTCCACGCAAAGAAATGCTGGCTAAAAAGCAGGATGCATTGCGTATTTCCCTGAAGGAACTGGAAGACAGCATCGCTTATATTGACTGGAAGCAAAATTTCTATGACGATATACTTTCAGGCAAACGTCCTTATGTTAGCAACCTGATTCGGACAGAAGAATAAATTGCAGAAAACTATACCGACATTTTGAATATATATATATACCTTTTGCTTTTGCCTTAATGGGGTTCAAATTTATGTCCCCACTGCAAAGAGCCGCGCCATTAAAAACAGCACCTAAACCGTTTTGGCTTAGATGCTGTGATTGTTGTCCTTATTCTGTTGTTCCACTCTCCGTTTTGCCTTCTGCTGTGATTTTCTCTGTCTTTTATCATACATATCGTGTATCCAGTCTTTCACAGGGGCTTTCCACATCTCATTTTTATTAGGGATATTTTTTATAAGGCTCCGGGGATTCAGGCCCATTTCTTTTGCCATTCGGATCTCTTCATCTCCGAGGCGGCATTTTTTCTTCGCCTCATCCCACATTTCCTGCTTATATGCCATCTCCTTTTCCCTCCCATAATGTAAGGAAATCTGCCACAAGGTTCTTCTCTCTTAATTTGCACATTTTCTAAACAGAGTCTCTCTGTCATTCAGAATATCCACCGTGTGGTGCATGCCAAATTTCTTATTCAGCCGGAAGATAAACCCTACAATCTTTAATCTGCACAGCACCTCTTTTGTGTCTTGAAAAATCTGCAAAAGCGTCCTCATTGTCTCTTCCTTCCGTGAAAAGGAACTTTCTGAGCGGTTAGGCGGCTCAGGCATTACATTTCTTTTTGGATTGCATTAAAACTATCCCCTCCGCCAAAGCAGCATACAGTCCTGAAATTCAGCCAACAATTTCCGGCTTTTTTCTTTTTCCGCTTGCTAATCCCCCGTTTCAGAGGTAAAATACGACACCACGGAAGGAGGGATTAGATGGGAAAAGAATCTGCATTGTACCAGCTCATGGACATCCGCATGAACAGCGTCATGAATGGCATCACAAACAGTGACGGGGAATACCAGTCGATCATCCGAAAGTCGGACGAATACTCCGGCAAACTGGATGGGCTGGAACTGCCGAGGGAAGTCCGGCTGCTGGCCGATGGCTACGTCAGTGAACAGAATGCGCTTGGCTCTCGGTATGGGATGCTCGCCTACCTGTTAGGCTTTTCCGACTGCAAGGCCGTGTTCTTGGGGAAATGCCTGTTTACAGAACCGCAACAGACGTCCTAAAAAACAAAACCAAATATCAGATCACGAAAAAAGGGCTTGAAACAAAGGCTCTTTTTTCGTTTCCTCACTCGTAGTAAAACCGTAGTAACCCACTTTCTCAACCGCCCCGATTTGCCCCGCAAATCGTTTCATACTTTCTCATATTTGTCCCTGCGAAATTGGTAAATACGTTGGTAAAGTCAGCGGCTTTACCAACGGGCTTTTTTAAGAGTTCGCTACTCGATGCAGTTCCTCTTTCGCATCATCAAAATTCACATGGGTGTAGGTATTCAGGGTTACGCTGATATCCGGATGACCCATGATATACTGTAAGGTCTTCGGATTTCCCGATTCGCAATTATCCTACGGAAACACGCTGCAACTTCTTCTGTCATAGGCACATAGCGGACGCCGCTTTCCGTTTTCGGCTCCTGAATCACATATTTCATCTGTGATGTGCGCTGTAACTGATGGTCTACCTTAATGCGCATTTCTCCAAATTCAATGTCTGGTATTGTCAGTCCGCAAAATTCTGAAATACGAAGTCCTGTGTGGAAAAGGATATAGATTGCATCATAATATCTGTTGAAATGGTTATCTTCCTTGATGAGTTTCAGCAAATCCTTAAATCACAAGCATCGCATCCCGGATATTAACGAAAAGTGACCAAAATTGCACTTTTGTTAAATGCGCCGTTCCTTACTCTGAAATCCTCTCCATGATTTTCTGTATGGCCTCTTCCCCGGATGTGCAGGGAATATACCCTGTTTCCGTCTCGTTCCCGTTGGAATATTTGACCGTGATCCCGCCTTTCCCGGAAATACTGTCAACGACATAATATCCGCCGTAGTCCTCTGCGTTGGCGTCTCGGAAATCGTACCAGGTTCCATGGTCATACAGCAAAGCGGAATATGATACGTCCTTTTCATTGACGTACTGTGCATACATAAATTCGTCCTTGCCGTCACCTCCAAAATCTACCGTCAGGTGATCCCCTGCCTCTGCGTACTTTTGAGCCGCCGCCCCCTCGGTATAGGCTATATTGTAGCTGACAGTTTTCCCAGACGAGGAATTGTATTCCTCTGCCGTGTAAAACAATTCAGATTCAGAAATGAGCTTTTCCAGTTCATCCGGCGTGGTATTCTCATTCAGCGCAAGGAATACCGCCTGCAAATTGTCATATTCTACCGCCGCAGGTTCCTCCTGGCTCTCCTGATCGGCGGCTGTCTCCGGCTCCTGTTCTGCAGGTTCCTCCGGCTCCGTGGATTCTGTCTCCGGTTCCTGGGATTCTTCCTCTGTTTCCCTGTCTGCCAGGGAAGTATCATTCATGGCGTCTTTCATCCCCTGTTCAAAGCTGTCACCGCACGCCACAAGGGAGAGCATGGCGAACGTTACAAGTAACATAACAACTATTTTTTTCATCTGTTTTTCCTCCTGTAAGTCCATATTATACCATGCCGGTACTATTTTTGCATTATCAAAATTACGGATTATGTGGCCGGTCTTAATGTCGGCTGATCTGCCCACTGTCCGGCGCTCTGCCCGGCATCCTGTCTCAACTCCGGACTGTCAAAGATATTCCCTACCAGGTATGCGTAGTCCTCTGTACTTCCCAAAGGCATAGGGGCGTCAATTCCGTAAATTTCTTTTGTGTCTTTGGAAATGGCAAAGAACCCCACATTTTCCATATAGCACTTATCGGCCGGACAATATGCCTGGTACTTCCCGTAGCAGACTTCAAACAGCAGATTGTCCGGATTCCGGTATACATCACCCTCAAAAAGAACGTTTCCCGGAATATCATGCTTGTCTGTGCATCTTGTGACTGTCTCCGGTACAACTTCAATCCACTCCGGGAACTTCTCTTCGTACCGGTCCAGTGCCTCCGTCCAGCCATAGGCCGCCGCCTCATACCGATCGGTAATATCCGCATCCTCAAGACCGGCTCCTATGGCCATTCCATGATACGCCGGACGTTCCGGGAAAAGATTTTCAGAACCCAGGATATGCGCTTTGTCACCAATGCACACGGCGGCGCCGATTATCCAGTCTCCGGTTCCCACTGATTTTCCTCTGTATAATTCCATTGTTTAATCATTCACTCCTTTCTCGCCTGTTTTTATTTTTCTTTCCAAAAATTCTTTAACTTTCTCACATATTGAACGTGCTTTTGCACTTCCAATTCCACGAATGGAAAGAAGTTCATCCTCTAATCCTATTAACTCTGGAACTTCTCTTTCTCCTGATGCAGCTTTTACACCCTCTTCATAACCAGATGAAAATACTTCTGTCAGGTACTCTTTCATCTGACCATGATCATATTTTTTTATATCCAAATATTTTTTTCGGTTGATTGAAAACACTCTACTATTCATGTCTTTTTTCCTCTCTTAAATTTTCTTCGATTCTTATTTTGAACTGATCTGGTTGCCCAGCGGCAATTACTCGGCTCGTAATTCCCTTTTCCATCTAATCTGTCTATGGTCAAATCTTCCGCATACCCATTTTTTAATGACCACTTATAAAATTTCTCAAAATCATTTTTCCATTCAGCACAAACAGTGATGCCAACTCCGCCGTATTCATCATATCCAGATGCTGTTTTGCAATAGCAACGAGCTTTCATCCCAGACCAAATACGATAGATTCTGCTCTTTGTCATTCCATGCTTTTCCCTTGATATGCAAGTCTCCTTTGATGTTTCTGATTTTAGACAACCACAAGACCTTGTTGCACCTGTTGTAAGGGAAATAGTCGGAACCTCGGTATAATTTCCACAATCACATTTGCATAACCACATTTTCCTATTCCCCGAATATGTTTTTCCAGCATCACCTATTACTGTCAATCTGCCAAATCGCCTCCCTGTTAATTGCTTTCCGTTCTTTTTACCATTTTCTGCTGACCGTTGTTTTCCTACACATCCACAACTGGTAGTTCGTCCACTCGTTAGGCTATATGCCTCTATCACTTTTTCTGTACCACAGCTACATTTGCATTTCCACCTAACTACCATTCCTCCATTATTCCGTAACTTGTCCTCAGCTCTTTCAATAACTGTCAGTTCTCCGAACTTTTGTCCTGTCAAGTCTTTCAGTTTTGACATACCTTTTTACCTCCATCTACAATCTGCTCATTTACCATATCTATCAAAAGAGCTTTATATTCATCTGCCAGGTTATCCAGAATTACCCGAACCACTTCATCAGGTATTGAGTATTCGCACCTCTGGCTATGGAAAAATCCTATCGCCATTCTTGCTACCCTCTGTTGGCTTTCTTCTGGTAGCCTGTCATAATTCTGTGAAAAATTGCTCCGGTCAAAATATCTTCCCTGTACCCGTTCCTGTAATGAAATAATGTTTGCCATAATATCGCTCCTTTTTTGTTTTTTATTGTTCCATTTATGTATATATTATATCATTTTATGGATTCTTTTTCAAGTATTACACGTTCCATATAGGTATATATTGAAAAAGATTTGATTGATTTTTTATCCATTTATGGATATAATCAAATCCAGGAGGTAGATATTATGTTGCATGAACAAATAAAAATTCTTTGCGTCAAACTCGGCATCAGCGTTTCAGAACTGGCCCGCCTTTGCGGTTCAAGCCCCCAGGCGTTCGGAAAGAAATTAAAACGTGGTAGCTTTTCTCCTGCAGAACTGAAAGAGGTAGCAGAAAAAGCTGGTTGTAAGTACGAAACAAAATTCATACTCCCCAACGGGGATGAAGTAACCTATTAGGAGGCTCGCCATGAAGAAGATCGACAAGGCTATTATGCTACTCCGTTCCATACCAGAAGATAAGCTGGATATAGTCATTGATTATCTGGATGCGTTCTCTCGGATTCCACCTAAAAAGGCATCCGGACCAGCAGACATAATAAACATTTCTGATAAAGTTCCGGATAGTGGCAGGGAGAATTAAACTCCCTGCTTCATTATTCCTCACCCTCTTTCTTTTCCGGCACATAAAATTCATGGGTACCATTCAGTATCTTGCTTTCCTCTTCCGTGAATGACCAGCCGTATTTTTCCAGTACGGCATATGCGGCCTTGATACCCTCGCACCGCTCTGCGTTATGGTGCAAATAGTAATCATATACATCACCCTCATTGTCGAGGCCGCTGCTCATGACAAGCAACATCTGATGTTCCATGCTCAACCCGGCCACTTTATTTGCGGCCTCTTCCTTTTCCTCCTGGCTACACTGGTATTCATCCTTTCCGGTGAAAAATCTCCTCATGCCGGATATTGACATGTAGGAACCCATTTTCACCATGGCAAACCAGATTTCCTCCCGCACTTCTGCAGTGTTTTTTATCGGCGCAATCTTGCCGGAGAGGATGTTGCTGATAAACTCATGTTTGCGGTTATTCATTTCTTTCATGACCGCTTTGATCTGTTTTTTTCTGGCGTCAATTTCCTTGCGGGCCCGTTCCTCCGCTGTCTCTTTCTTCTTTTCGGCCGCTTTGACTACATGGATACTGCTGTAGTACCTCCCATAATACAGCTTGCTTTTTTCCTTTTTCGGAATCCCCAGGCTCTTAGGGGCGTCCTTGTCAAGAGAATATTCCTTGACAATATCCCATTTCCCAGAATATCTCTCCTGTTCATACTTTGCCGCCTTTTCGATACCGGCCTCGTCCAGAAGTTTCACGATTGCCGCCTCCCGCTTTTTCTTTGCGGCCTCGGATACGGCATTCTGGGCTCTCCAGACAATATCCCTGGAAGAGCTTGCGTCTGCCAAAATCTTGTTTCTGGTGGCGATATCCTCCACTTTTTCCAGCTCATACAGGTCTTTAAGCGACAACTGGAAACTATCGCTTGCCTCTTTTTCCCGGAGGATGTTCTGATCGAGTTTTGCGATATTCAGGCGGCGGCGAACCGTGGTTCTGCTGAACCCGGACTTCTCCGCTATCTGCTCTTCGGTCTCTCCCAGGTCAAGCATCATCTGAAAACCGCTTGCCTGTTCCCAGATAGTCAGATCGGTGCGCTGCATGTTCTCTTCCAGCATGGTAGATACCTGGTCTTTTTTATCCATGTCCTCCACCACCCGGCAGGGGAGCTCCTGGATGCCCGCCTGCTTTGCCGCCGCAAATCTCCTGTGACCAATAATCAGGGTATAGCCGTCCTCATGCCAGTTTCTATCTTCATCCCAATGTCCAGGAATGACAGTCAGGTTTTGCATGATCCCCTTTTTAGCGATAGAATCCGACAGCTCAGACAGGTCTCCCAGGTCTTTCCTGGGATTGTCCGGGTGCTGGTAGATATCCTGTGCGCTGATGCTTACAATAACGTTACTTTTTTCGTTTTCCATACTCGTTTTCTCCTTTACATGATTTTGATTTTTCTCTGGCCGAACCACTTCTTTTCCACATACGTTTCCGTTCCGTCCGTCAGGTTGTGCAAATGTATATCCATTCCATTGACGGTTTTCTCGGTTCCCTCATACCGGTACTGGTACTTATTCCCCAGCTTATCCTCTGCGCTGAACCTTGCGCCCTCGCACAAGGCTCCGCTTTTTCCTGTCATATCTTCGATCTGAATCATGTGTGCCTCCTTAGAATGTGTATCTCCTTAACTTATCAATGAGGGGTTGGATATCATGGCCGGTCAGCACAACATTCACGCCACCTTTTCCGATAGGTTCATACCGCATGGTATTTTCAAAATACAGCGGAGAGTACCTATTCCCATTCAGGATAATTTCGCCTTTCTTCACATACTCTACCTCGATACCCGCCGCCTGTATCTGTAATAAATGCTTGATAAAAATGCCCCAAAGCCGGTCTATTTTCCCTCGTTTTTCGCAGATATAATTCATTCCATACCTCCTTAAATGTACTGTGCGTACCTGGTGCTGATTGTGGCGATCCACTCTTTATCCACACGGTCAAGATAGGTGCTGTAGGCGCTCTGGTAACTATTCCACCACCACCCACGGCTTTTCAGGGCAACATGGAGCTGTCTTTTCGGCCTCATTACGAATTTGATGTATGCCCGGTCTCCCTCCGTGTAGGCGGTGAAATTATCATCCTCGAAGAAAATCTCTTTCCGAATCTCCTTAAGCTCACCCGCTATGGATTTCTGGTACAGCTTCGCTATGGTGCTGTTTTTCCTCCACTTGTATTCCGGGTACATTTCCTCATACAGCCGGATGAACGTCTGGTTATCGTACAGGGCCAGCTCTGCCAGGTAATCTGTCGGATTGCACGGATTGTCTGATTTTCTGCAAAACTCTATCGTCTCTATAAGCCTTTTGGCCTTATCGTCTTTCACCTGCCCCCGTGCCACCTGCTCTTCCAGCTCCTTAAGCCATTCGAGCAAATCACGGCTCAACGACAGAATACGGTCTGACTTATCCAGTTTTTTAGCGTTATACCTGGCCGGACCGGCCACCATGACGCTTACATGCTGTGCCTCATATTTCAGTATTTCGCTCCATTTCTGGTACAACTTATCCAGTATGTTCTGCTTTTTCGCTTCGGATATGGGCCAGGAGATAATTTTTTCTGCATACACATTATATTCATGCTCGGAGATATCCCCCCGCTTTCCACCAAAGCTATTCGAGTTCGCTCTGCTTATCAGTTCCCGGTTCAGTTCTTTTACTGTTGCCATGCTTTTTTCCTCTCTTTCTTTCTGATACAACGATTTTCAGTGATGCTACATTTGCGGCTGCCTCCGCTGTATCTTTGTCATATCCACGGATTCCCCAGCGATTCATGACCGCAAGCTGTGACCGGCTCACCATTACCAGATTATCTATGTCCGTATTCAGGGGATCCCCGTCTGCAAAAATAATCGCTTTCCCTTTTGGTACCGGCCCGTTGTGCTTTTCCCATTCCAGGATATGTTTTAGCCGCCAGACATTGGGCTCCGCTACTTTTTCATATACATACCTCTGGCTTTTTCTGGTATTATTCCTGACCGAAACGGTTCCTACCGGTTTATGGTTTACCGGCGTCTGCCCTTTGCGGAACATTGTCGGAGCGCATTTCTCGTATACTTCGGGAGACATTTTCTTTCCCTTATTGGCCGGAGTGCTGCCCGGTTCAAACTGCCCTGTCAGTCCGGTATTGATTCCATGGTTTTTCTTATAGGCTTTCATCTGCCGGATTCCGATTGTTCCGGCTCCATATTTCCGGTTCACCGCCTCTACCAGTTCTGCAGTGCTTTTTCCCTGGGCGATACTGGCAACATACTCCGCCATTCCCTCCGGGTATTTAGAGGAATACCCTTTGGGATTTCCCATAGGCGTACCGCTTTTGAAACCGTACCGGTTCTTTGCGCCTTTGACTATATCCTCCGTGAAAACCATTCCGTATTTTTCATCAAAGCCCTGCTGGTTGATTAGCTCCGTCACTTCCTTTGTGGTCCGGCCTGGTACATTCGTACCCAACCAGTCAACTACCTCCTGTGGCCACTTCCACACTTAGTTCACCCCCCCCCACGGACTTCCAGCATTTCCGGGACGGCTTTCTTTCTGTCGTAACCATATTCATCCATGTGCATCATTGCCTTTAACTGCAATTCGCCGGCCTTTATGATCTGCTCTCCGACTTTGGCCATGGCCTCTGCCCTGCGGATTTCCGCATCCATTTCTTCACCGTTCAAATCATCATCCCCCAGCTTTTCCAGTTGGGCAAACAAGAGATTATTCAGGTCTCCCAGGGTATTCTTCATCATGATTCCTCGCCCTCCTTTGCCTCCCGCAGTATGGGGAAATGGTCTTTCAGAAAAAATTTCAACAGTTCCGGATTCTCCGGAGGCAAATCATCCGGGCCCCTCCTGACTGCGAAAATCACATCACCGGCGATTGTGCAACCGTGTATATCTGCCCCGTAAAGGAATGATGCCACCTGGTTATCCGGTCTGTTCTTTATTTTTCCGCTTTCATCCACAATCATCACGATAGAATCCTGGAATAAGTCAACCATGCGCTGCGTCTTTACAGCCTCGGTACAGTCCGCTCCGATTGCCGCCTCCATGGTGGAGATATCCCACCTGGTAAGCTCTAATATGGATATCTCATTATCCGTTGTAATCTTCACTGTTTTTACCATAGCTCCTATGCCTCCCTTGCATAATCGAGATATGCTCTCGTTGCTTTTGTCTGTTCTCCCGCCAGCTTTTCCGGCTCTGTCTTTTCCTCCAGGGCAAATACCTCTGAATACTCATACTGGATATTGACCGGATACTCATTGTTTACCCTTATCATTTTCCAGTTGTTCGCATGTGTGTTAAAAGAGAGGTATCCCGTTGTCACATCTGCCGTCATGCTCGCCATGGTGGTGACTCCGTGCTTTTTCAGGATATCTTCGATCTGGTTTACCAGTGGAAGAATGTCTTTTGCCAGCTCCTTAAATTCCTCTCCCTGTGCGATAACTTCCTGTTTTAACATCTTTATCCTCCTTATTCTGTGCCGATTCTCCCGGCCTCTTTTATGATTGCGTCCCGGAACCCTTTCAGGTGCCGGACTTCCTTTTTCACAGAGGAAAGCTCCGACCGGAGCTCCCCCACTGTTTCAATCAGCCTGCCTCTCTCCATGACCAGGGAATAGAGAATGTTAATCCCCTCCATTCCCAGCTTCTTATAAATCCCCGCTATCTGGTCCGTTCCGGTGATTGCGTCCGTATTCATGTAGACCAGCTCTATTTTCCGGTACTCTTCATCTGTCACCTGCCGACCGGCAGCATGTTCAAATTCAAGCCGGTACATAGGTTTTCCCCCTGGAAATAATACTGCTTATGATAGATACCGGCAGCGTACTCTCCACTCTGCCCTCAGGGAAGTCAAATTCGACAACTGCCGCCCTGCCATTCTCCCCAACCCTGACCACGGTTCCCGGAGTACCGATATCCGCAATCTTTACTATGTATCCCTGTTTTACTTTCATCTTGCACCTCCTTTACCTCTCCATGTACCGGAGATAATTCATATCATCAAACCTGGCACCGTCAACCGCCTCCGGATTTTCAAAGTCTGAATACTCAACCTCTGCATATGTATCCGGGAGACCGCCCTGGTATCCGTCCTCGTCCTCTTCTTCATCATCACAGAAAATGTCAGCGTTCATAATCATAGCGTCATAGACTTCTCCGCTCACCTGGCCGCTACCGTACAGATCGGCCGCTCTCTTAAAATATTCGTTTCTCTTCATGACCTGCCTCCTATTTACCAGCCAAACATCATTGCTTCTTGTTCTTTTTCCTGCGACCTCCACGTCTTGAACATCTGCAATGCCTTAGTCTTTGTTACCGGCCCGAACTCTTTTACATAGTAATCAAATTCACGCCGTTCCCAGCACTCTACAGCAACATCACCGCCCTTGTTGTAATTTTCCTTTGCCAGAGAAATAAATTCCTCATACGTCAGCGCTTTACCCTTTGCCATGCTTACTCTCCTTTTGCCCTCGTTACCTCCGGGGCGGGAATGATTTCTGTTTAGTCGTTATCTTCCAGTATCAGCAGTATTCCGTTTATTGCATACGGGAGATCGAACGGAATTGTTTTACTTTCATTGACCTTATCAAGCATTGCATTGATTCCGGCTATCTGCCAGTCCTCCACTTCGTTCTCTTTATCCCTGATAAACTTCGCCGCCTTGACAGAGGCTTTCATGCAGCTTTTCATACATTCCGCATTTCCGGTGGAACAATCAACCATGAGCATCTGCTTTTCCGGCTCTTTTGCACAGGCTTTTTCAAATTCTTCTCTAACTTTCCGCCCCTGTTCTTCCTGGTCTAACATTTCCTCTGCAAACCATGCGGTCAGCCGGTGGATTCTTTTGAGAACCTTTCCTCGTTCCTCTGCATTGGGAACTTCTTTTTCCTCCTGAACTGGCTCTGATTCAATCCAAACATTGATAGTCCGGTTTCCGTCTTTCAGATTTACTTCCAGGCGGTCGTTCAGGTCGCAGATATAATCGTAGTAGTGTCCGTCTGCTGTGCTTCTGTAGACCGGATAACCTGCCCTTTGGCTCCCCTCTTCGTCCTTTTCATAGTCTGTAGGAAAAATCCCGTTTACGATTTCCCATGCCTCTTTATAGTTCTTAACCTTTATCATGATATATCCTCCTGTGTTGAGTTTAGTATTCTGCGTTTCTATATATATCATAACACATTATTCTGCGTTTTGCAAGTATTATATTTGCAATTTCAATATTTTTTGCAACAAAAAAGCACCCGTTTTCAGGGTGCCTTTCCGACCGTAAAATACATCTATTCAGCTTTTTTCACTAGCTCGAATTTATATCCCATGGCAGCAATCACGTTTTCCAGATCGTCAAAATACATATTCCTGGCTCCGGATGCCGCCGCTATAAACTTTTCTATCTCAAATTCAGCAGGGCTACCGTCCTCATGGACGATATTCAAATCAAAGCCAAAGGCGGAAAAGATAGGCAACATCTTGTGGAATCTCGAACTGCCCTTATTCAACTTATCCCACAAAGCCTGACGGCTACATCCGACCACTGCGGCCGCCTCTTCCTGTGTCATGCCCTGCCCCTCGATATACTTTACGATAGAATCAACCGCTCTCATAGTGAACGCCTCCTTTTTTATAATCTTATCACGTTTTAGCCTCCCTTTTCAATAATTCATCCGCCTTTTTCGCTTTCCTGAAATCATTAAACATTCTGGTATACATGTAACTTTTATCAAAGATATTGTTTACCGCTGTATACAATATAGGTTCGTACTTTTTCATGGCATTTAGTTCCTCTTCAAATTCTTGTCCGAAAGGACAACCGGCGCATCCGGTTCTTTTCAACCCGTATCTGCCGTAGCAGTCACTATTTGTAATGCCAAAGCATCTGTTGTAAAGGGCTTTAGTTCCTGTCATATACCAAAATATGGGCCTGTAATTATCACATCCGGTATCTTCATCTTCATCAAAACATCCTTTATAGGCGGTTGCTCTTGCGCCGCCCTCAAACTTTCTGATACCAGATATATTCAAATCATACTTTCTCTCATTGATTATTTTGTGCAGAACATTCTTCTTTGCCCCGTCACAGCATTTTGGCGAAATCCTTATCCCCACTGATTCCGGCGGATAGAGCATCATAAATTCTTTCAGATACTCGGTATGGTCTATATTGAACCGGCTCCCCTCCCCCCATTCGTTACACCACCACCGTAGCGCCGCCTTGCACCTGGGATATCTGGCATAGAGTTCTTCAAAGCTCCCGTCCTCCCACTGGAATCCATGCTTCTGCAATCGCTCTATGTACCCACTGGCTTTCTTTGAAATAAACGGCTGCCCGTATCGTTTACATGATATGGGTATGGGAACATCCGCTTTGTAAGGTTCTATCTCTATGCCGTATTTCAATTCAAGTTCTTTAATATGCCGCTTTGTGGCCTCATATTCGAGGCCGGTATCAAACCACACATAATCAATCTTCCTATCCTGATCGAGTTTTGTGCAGATATCTACAACTATGTCACTATCCGCCCCCCTGATACCGTGCAGATGATTTTCCTGTAATTTGGATTTTCTATTTTACTCCTTGCAATAATCAAATTATCAAGAATTATGCCGCTATCGTCATTTTTCTCCGGGAGAAGAGCGCAGAGATCAAATATATCCACAATTCGCCTACCTTTCCTTACAGGTATCATTCCCGTAATTGTAATCACATTCGCCCTGGCATGAATCGCAGAGCATCATCACTTCCCCGCAATGCGGGCAACACGCCCGGCATCCGTCCTCTTTTACATTCCAAAGCATGGTGATCTGGGTATCACAGTTTGAGCACCACTCCACCACATAACCGTCCTCCAGAAGAGCTACACGCCTCCGGAGCGCTGCCACTTCTTTCTTGTAAGCCGCCTTGACACCCCGGAGCCGGTCGGCGGCACGTTTCGCTTTCTGATATTTCCTCCGGTATCTCTGATAAAACAGCTTATACAGCACCGTTATTTCCCCCCTTTATCCTCTTTTTTCTTTCCAGACATATTTATCAAAGAAAAACTCGCATTGCGTCCAAATGCTGCAGAAATGACCATTGCCACCGATTCCCCGGAAACATAAATCAAAACTACGGTTCCGCAGAAAATCCAAAAATCACTCAATACAAATTTCAAAAGTTCTAACATTCCTTGCCTCCTAACATTCTTCCGGGAGAAACACCCGCAGGTGTCCGCCCTCTGCTTTGATGTATACCTTTATTTCATCCTGGTACATATAGGCGCCGATAGCCGCCTGCGGATTCTTGTCGTTATGGGCGGCGTCCTCCGGCTCAACCACTCCCCAATCTTTTGTCATGAACCGCAGAACGGCCATAGCCAGAAATTCTTTGAATCCCTCACGCACCCTTATTTCCTCCAGGATGCCCTCTGTCTTTTCAATGTTCCAATCCATACCTTTCATCCTTTCCGTGTCTGCATCCAGGATTTCTTTCACCTTATCGCTGTAATGGTACATATCATCAAACGGGTGCCACAACAGGCCCTTGATGAAATCCGCATCCGGCTTTACGCTGGCCCAGCCGCCTATCTTCTCACTGTAGTACGGCTGGCCCTCTTTGATGATCTCTATCCTGTCTCCGAACTGTATCACCTTTTCACCGTTCACATATACGGCCGCTTCTCCCTGGGTGACGCTCCCCCTGATCCTCTTTACTTCAATTTCCAGTTTCATCCTCTGCCTCCTGTAATCTGACCGTCCAGTTGTTTTCCTCTCCGGTGACAAAGCACCCGTGGCGCTTCGCCCACTCTGCCACATCATTTGATGATGTACGGCCTACACCGTCATACCGCAGCATATCCAGGAAAAGACCAAAATCGGAACTATGGTAATCGTCATAGGAAAGCCCCGCACGTTCCAGGTCGCTATCACACGATATTTCCCGGTATTCCTTAATCATGGAATTGTAAACCTTTGCCGTCTGTTCTGTATGCTTGAATCTCATGCGTTCTTAGCCTCCTCTACAAATTTTTCTGCCTCCTCCTGGCTCTCAAACCAGTCATTGTAAACATCCCTCCGGCTCGTGCTGGTGAACGAGTTCTCCGGTTTCTGGGCCGCTTCAATTACATTTGTTATGTTTGCCACCACACGCCCTTTATTGCTGACAGATGTTGTCACGCACCAGTATTTTTTCGTGAAATCCTCTTTTATCCGGTAGTCCATATCTAAGTCCATATGGCCGTCCGGTTCTCCGTCCATGGCGTTACTGGATGCGGCGTGTAACCTGTCGTGTCGCTCTTCCGGCATTTCCCCAGGCTCCGGATATTTCCAAATCCTACCGTCCTTGTCCTTGTATGTACGGCATCCAAAATCATCCAGTCCGGCAAATACGACCTCCTTAATTTTGGACGGGATAACTGAAAGCTCATAATCTGCCACATCATCCGGATGCAGAGGATATTTGTACTCAATATATCCCCAGGCATCACGTCCTATCTCTTCGCAATAGGTTCTGGCGTCAAAGTTGAACACCTGCAGAACCTCATTAAACGGTGACTTCGGATAACTCCCAGGCGTGATCGGCCGCTGTGTGCTGTAATACTTCATAGATTTTCCCTCCTGTTTTAGTCCAATACTTCCGCTATGCTTATTCCCATTTCCTCTTCCACTATCCGGATTGCCTCTGTTATGGCATCATCCCAGCCTTTGGAATATTCGTCCGTTGCCCCGCATCCTCCTGTCTGGTGCAGGCGCAGTAATATGTTCTTTCCCTTTTCTGACACTTTATTCTCCTTTCGGCTTATTTTTAGGCAGACAGCCCTTTTATAAAAATTGTCTATTTGGGTATGAATTTATTGAGCGGCTTTCATACTTTCCTCCTGTTCTCTCGAATGTCAGGGGGAACCTCCCTTATCAGGTTTCGCACTAAAGCCTGAAAACTTGCTGACCAGTATGAGCATTTTCAGGCGTTGTCTGCTCGAACCGCCGCCCCGTTTTCTCATTAAAAACCGGACTGAAAACTTGTTGACCAAAACCAAATAGACAATGCTTATAAAAGAGCTGCCTCCACTCTGCGACTTCCCCAGGGGTTGTGACCTGATTCCCGCATTAGAGGCACCGGCTCA
The DNA here is from genome assembly GCA_021770245.1 of Lachnospiraceae bacterium. Classification (GTDB taxonomy): domain Bacteria; phylum Bacillota; class Clostridia; order Lachnospirales; family Lachnospiraceae; genus Eisenbergiella. The sequence goes on along the minus strand of JAETRI010000002.1, from coordinate 138,470 downwards.
CGCCGGTACATACCCCAGGATTTTTACGGCGGCCGGGATACAGAAAAAGAAAACTCCACCGTATTTCAGTGTGTATGTTGCGCTGTAGGCTCTGCCATTATCTCCGATTGCCCAATACTTGCCAGGCTCCGTGACCTCTGCCTCCGGCAGCATATCCTCTATGTCCGATTTCTCGTAGAATTTTTCGTTTTTCAGCATATTATCCTCCTACAGTGTTTCGTATTTGCCGGTTTCCTTGTTTTTGTACTGTATTTCAGTACATCCATAGTCATTCCTATATTGAATCAAAGGGGCGAACGAAATTGCATTGGATTTTCCATATGCGTAAACTTCCCCGTCATCATCTAAAAGTCTGAAGCTATGTTCAAATCCCGATACATCCCTGTGCGTATATTCGTCTTTCCCAGAATCAGTAATTGCCTTGCACCATTTTGTAATATTCCATTTTATTTCCATGCCTGCCTCTTTCTCCGGAGGAAACCGCCTCCGGTCGGTGTGTTTTTAATCAAAGTTACTTTCCATGGATATGCTGTATTGTTCCTGGAGCTTTTGGAAAGCTCTCTCCGTGGCTTTGTATCTATTCCAGCCAGCCATGAATTGGCCGCTCGCCGTCAGGTTCTTTGCCTCATGCTTTTCTATGAATGTGATTCCCCTGCCTTTCAGATCGAGCGGGGTATCCAGGTAATAATGTGTGCCATAGTGTCCGATTCTCGCCCTTATCTGGCACTCTGGCTGGCCCTCTCCCATTTCAGGGCACCAGATATACAGTCCGGGGCCGGTAACTTCCTGTGTGACTATTTTCTTCGGTGCTGTTAATTCCTGGCATTTCTTCCTGATCTGTTCGCCCAGCTTCGCATATTCTCCAGGGAGAAGTTTTCCGTCCTCTTCTCCAACGACTGCCGCCTCTGCAAAAAATTCCAGCTCTGCCATGCTGCCCACAAGGTCAATCAACCTGCTCAAATCGTGATATCCAGCGCTCATTTTCTGCGCCTGCTTTGGAAACTCCAAAATCTTTGCCATGCTCATATCCCCCTATTCATTTACCAGTTTGAATCCGACCAGGTGATTGACTGTCTCTGCATCCATTGCGAAGAACCGCCCTTTCCTGGTCATTCCAGCCTGTTTGTAGATTCCCTTTCCGTAGACGGTTCTTTGTGCCGTACTGTAGAAAAGCTGGTAGATACATCCGTATGTGACTATGTACTTTTCCTCCGAGTAATACCGTTCTGCCTCTTCCCGTGTCAGCTCTACGCTGCCGATTTTCACGATTTCCATGATCCGCCTCCTCTAATATGCCGTTCCGTAGCAGGGAGCCCACTGTATTCTCCCGGCTTCGTATGCCTCGTTCTCCGCCTCGAAAATCCTCTCGTCCAGCTCTTTCACCGACTTACCGTATGTCATGGCAAGTTTTTCTTGCAATCTTCTCCGGCGTGGAGAAAAAGCCTGCTCTATTTCTTCCTGGAAAAATCCGCAGCTTAATTCATATTCTGCCATTTGTTCCCTTTCCAATAATTCCAGCTCCCTCCGGATTTCTTTTCTTTGCCGTGTCATAAATTTTCTCCCTCCTACAAAACGTATTTTCTCAACTCGCTATCTGCGGGGTAATCAGAATCCAGCCACTTGTCGAAGCCCTCCGGATTTCTCTTCATGATTTCATCCATGAGCCAACCTCTGACAGTTGGTATATTTTCATCACTCATGGTTCCCGTCAGCTCGAACAACTCACAGAGCTTTTCGGTGGTCATTTTTTCAAGATTTACCATGTGCATCCTCCTGTGTTGAGTTTAGTATTCTGCGTTTCTATATATATCATAACACATTATTCTGCGTTTTGCAAGTATTATATTTGCAATTTGAATAAAAAATAACGCACAGTATAACGTTACCGCTATCGTTATTTGTGCGAGGGTATATATATAGATAAATACTATTTTGTTTTGTTTATTGTAACGCTTTTTATAACGTTATCTGTAATGTTATTTATAACATTTTTAGCGATTACTTATAAATAGGAAGAAAAATTTTTTTGACGAATATGTGTTTGGAGCAGTTCGGGATTTCTGATAAAAGAAAAAATAGAATAGATATGTTATCAGTAACATTATAGATAACGTTACCTAACTAGTTATACATCATCTGCCAGCCAAAATGCTATAGCAAATGTCATAACAAATGCTATAGCACCCGTCCGGCCTCCGCACTCAATCCAGCGCAGAGTTAATGGCCGCTGCTATGAGGACGGCTCCCGCCATAGATACCAGGATAAGGAAACCGCCAACTGCCGCAACGACCGAACATATTTTGAGGAAAACCATAAACCTTTCCCTCCTTTCTGGCGTCAGATTTTCACATCCCCAGCATCCGTCCAACCGTAGACCGTGGAGCCGCCACCGGAGACTGCCACCAGATGATACGGATGTGTGCTCCCAGGATTGACCGCCGTGACCTTTGCCCTGCCAGGCTTGCAGGCTTTCCCGGTGGCCTTTGCATAGGAGCTTGTGTAATGCTTACTGCCCGTGAACTGTACCACATCCCCTTTTCTGACTTCTGCAGGTGCCGCCGATCCGGACGCCTCCCGGATGTAATCGGAATGGGAAAAGCCGTAAATTCTGCCGTCTATCCGGATGTAATACCAGGTGGAGCCGTCCGCCGCCTTGATACTGTCGCAGACTTCCACCATGTTTCCCTCTGCCAGTTTGGGCCAGCTCTTGATATTGGGATATTCTTCACCGGCCCACGCCCGGACGTTCAGTATATCGCCGGTGACAACGCCCACCCACTTAGGCGTCATGCAAAGAGAGCTGTTTCCGGTGCTGTCGGTAACGTTTTCCGGCTTTCCGGTAACGCTTTCCGGCTTTTTGATAACGGTTTTTGCCCCGTAGTCCGGAACTCCATACCCACGGATATACCGGCCATTCACTTTGATCTCACGGTATCCGACCGCATCATCCTTGTTGCCCTCGATAACCTTTATCACATCACCGGAAACAGAAATGACGATTCCGACATGCTCCGGCCAGCCTGTGCAGTCACCGGCTCCGGTATCATCCCAATCGTAGAAGATGTAGTCTCCAGGAGACGGGATGTAGGCGTCATTCTCCACCCACCGGTCCATGGCCTGGAAAGCGGCTATCATCTGCCCGCATCCGCACTCTGTAGGGATAATATCTGTATACCCTGCCGCTATCGCCACCGCCGAACCATAGGTAGCACACCAGGCATCCGTATACCTGACCTTGTATCCCCTGGCAAGCGGGGTGTGGCCATTGTAAAGGTCAATGATCGACCGGTGGGAACCGTCTGCCTCTTTTTTGCCATACCAGGACACGGCAATAGATATCACCCTCTGCCTTGCCTCCGCCTCGGTGATCTGTACCATGGAATCGGGATTCTCCACTCCGGTCAGCATGGCGCATATCTCTTCACCGTATGACGCCCGCCGCCTCTTCGCCTTTTCGCTCTGGTCTGCCGGTCTCTCGTACTGCGTCATAAAGGCGTCTGACGCCTCCCGGATAGAATCGGTTGTGGTCAGGATTGCAAACAGGGTTTTATATCCCCGCAATTCCTGATACATGAAAGCAAGCTGCATATCGAAGTCACCGATTGAATCCCCCTGGTTCCTTGCGAATTTCAGGAGATTTTCTTTCCTGGTGGAGTACGTCCACTGTGCCAGGCCGTAACCTGCGGCATCATGGACGAAATTTTTATAGGTGCCAGCGTCAACGGCCTCCGTGTAGGAATCATCTGTGTACCCCAGCTTTTTCTCGTAGCTGTTCTGGAGGTTCCGGGGATTGCCGCCGCTTTCATCCCTGATGTTTCCCAGCATACCGAAAATGCCCGCAGCGGTAAAACCTTTACCGGCGAAAAAGTCAAATATTCTCTGTTCGTTCATTTCCTACTCCTTTCTGGAAAAAGAAAAGGCCCAGGCTGTTACCCCTGGGCTCTTCTCTCACGATCTGATCTGTTATTACTGTTCGCCCTCGACCTCTACAGAGGTTTCCACGGAAGTATCGACATTGGCCGAATCCGTCAGGCCCTCGCCGATAATGTACGCCACCACGGACGCACCGGCCATGATAAGCGCCGTCACCTGGGTAGCCGTGTTCTCTGCGCCGCCCGTTGCCACGATCATCATGGATGCAAAAGAGGCTACGGCCGTCCATAACTTTCTGCTTGTCAGTTTCCTTTTCCAGTTGATTTCTTTCATCATCTTTCTTGTCCTCCTATCCTTTTTGTGATATGCATCTAAAGCCGTTATAGGCTCATGGAGCGTTTTTATGTGCTTAGATATAGAAATATCCACACAAAGGGCTGTACCCCTTTTCAGGCCAAAATCTGAACGTTTCAGAATATCGCCTCGATTCCCTGTTGCGTCAGAAAATCTTTCTGCTCATGCTTTATCTGCCTGGCATATTCCAGGGCGGCGTGCATGTCGCCGTTACAATGAGCGTCCGGGATTCTGGCTACTGCCTCGGCGGTGGCCTCCCCCAGAGAGAGGGCCGCTCCGATACTCTTAACCATGAGAAATTCCTGTTTCTCCCGGACAGCTTCTTTCTTCTCCCGTTTCTTCTCCCGCTTTTCCATTTTCCGTTCTAAAAGCCAGAAACAGAATCCGGTAATAGCGGACGGGATACTCATTGCCACTACAAGAGCCGTGATATCCAATCTCTTCACCCCCTTTCCTCATGGTGTGGTCAGCTCACGGTACATCTCGTTTGTCTCCCTGATGTTCTTCTGCAGTTCCTCCGGCAGATCGAACACCGGCTCCGTGCAGTAGAGCTTCACCAGCTCGCCTATGATGTGCCGCTGGCCCTCTATGATGTTATTCTGGAGCTCCAACGTGGAGCCGCAGTCATAACCGCTTTTACTCATAGGCTTCACCCGTGATTTCCTGGTACTCCGCCTCGGTGATCCAGGGGCCGGATGTAGGATTGCTGACAGCGTTATACACCCGCTGCTTACTCCAAAGGCCCTTATCGAAAAACTTCTTTACCTTTTCAAAATTCTTGCTGTGTTCCATAGGTTATCCCTCCAAATCAATGTCCGCCATCATAGCGATATACTCAATGTTGGCAAGCATGGCGGCGTTGTGCTCTGCCTGTTCTGACGCCATGCTGTCAAGCTCCGCCTGCACAATCTCCATGACAACCGTGTCATACTGTGCATATTCCTCCTGTGTGACCTTTGCCTCTTCATACTGCCAGAGGACAACCGCTCCGGAATTTTCATTCGTCCTGGTTATCCGCTGGAAGTTCCGGCGCAGGTACACATACTTCCCGCTGGAAGTCTTGTCTATGACCTCCGGGCGGTTCTCCTGTGAGCCCGTCACTGTTTCCCATACGATTTTCATTTTTCTTTCTGGCCTCCTTTTCTTTCTGGTTTATCCGCTTCTGGTTTTTGCTGACAACCTTTTTCAGCTTTTTAATGCTGACAATCGGCTTGATCCGTTCCTCATACATCCCGTAGGTGTCGGTATGCTTCACCCAACCCATAGAAGATAAGAGCGAGGCGGCGTCCTTCGGATTGATTTTCTCCTGTCTGGATACCTGCCCCGCTTTTCTGGTTAGGCGTATCATGATGCCTTTCCGTATGATTGTGCGGTTTCTGTGAAATTCAAAACCCATATAGTCAAGCGGCCTGCCGTATGTCATGGTCACTTTTTCGCTATGGCCATGGTACATCACCAGCAGGCGCTCCAATTTATCTTGCTTATTCCTCACGCTCGCAACCTTAATAAAAATCTTCCAGCGCTTCTTGTGAGTTTTCAGCTTGTGCCTAATTCTTATTTTCCCCAGCTCGTTCCCCAGAGCTTTAAGCTCCCTCATGGTCTGGCACTCTATGGCGTATTCTTCCACTTCGTACTCAAACCGGAATACTTGCCAATTATCTTTCATGGTTAGATTGAGCTCACTGTTCAGATACTCATTGATTGCTATCCGGACTTTGTGAATTTCTTTCTTGTTTCGACCGAAACATACAATATCGTCCATGTACCGTGTTCCATATTTGACATGGAGCGTTTCTTTGATGTAATGGTCTAAAGGCTGTAAAAGAAAATTAGCGAACCACTGGCTGGTATAAAAGCCCAGCGGCAATCCCGTTTCAATGGCGTCTATTATCAGGAAAAGCAATTCCCGGACAAATTCATCCCGGAATTTTTTGGTTATCCAGGCTTTCAGGATTTCATGATCCACACTCTCGAAGAAATGACGTATATCCATTTTCAGGACGTACTTCGTATTCTCAGGGTCCTCCTGAATCCATTTTGAAATTATCTTAGCTCCCATGTGCTGGCCTCTTCCCGGAATGGAGCCGAGGACGTATTCATACATCCCGCTTTCAATCCCAGGACGGATTGCCTGTACTACCACATGATGAACCACCTGCTCATACTTATAATCAGGCTTTACGATTGTACGGACTTTCTGATAATTCCTTTCATTGATTTTTACCGCCTTATGGTCGGTAGGCTCAAATTGACCGTTCATGAGCATTTCAAAGACGTACTGTATTTCATTTTCCAGATTATCCAGCGTCTCTTTCACGTCCGGTCTGCTTCTTTTTCCACGGGAGGGTACCAGGAACGATTTCTCTATGCTGTCATGTGACAGCATTTCATTCTGGTTGATTCGGAAACTCTTCATATTCCCTCTTCTTTCTTATTGCCTCATGGTCGGTGGGCGTGCGCTTACTAGACCATGCCTTTTATCGGCGTAATTTCCACTGGTTAGCGGTATTTCAACCGCCTGCGGTGTAGGAAAATGGTGTCCTTAGTTGATACTCCATTTCAATAAGAATTAGGCCGAGCCGATGTTCCAGTTCGCATTAGACAGCGCATTGTTCACATTCAAGGCGAGCGCACCGACATGCAGACCATTGTTGCAGTTGCCGCCGACCAGCGCACGGAACAGGCCCAGGGCGTACACCATTTCCCCTATAAAAATTCAGGAACCGCCGTTCACGATTCCTGATAAAAATTTACATATTCTCATTTTGAAAGCTCTCCGGGGGAGTATCCCCCGGTCCCCCTATGCGGCTACGCCGCTAAAGGCTGTTCGCAAGAAAGGGCCGAGCCGATGGCCCAGTGCGCAGTAGACAGCGCATAGTTCACAGCCAAGGCGAGCGCACCGACAGGCAGACCATTGTTGCAGGTGCCGCCGACCAGCGCATAACAGTTCGCCGCAAACCACAGGCCGTCCGGGTACTGTGTTGTCTCGCTCCCGGATGCGGTCATGGGGATAAGCCCGTGTTCTATCATCTTGCAGGCGCTGATATATCCGCCAGAGGTTCCTCCGGGCGTGACTCCTGTATCCACATAGCCGGTTCCGGCCGTATTGTACGGGGGCACCGATTTTACCAGGATACGGGTGCTGCCATTCGTCACGCAACCCTCGATACGCTCCCAGACATTCCCCCACCAGTTTTCGATATGGAATACTTTGACGTAATCCCTGGTCTTGTTGGTGCCGTAGAACTGGCCTTTGTTGGATGCGCCGCCGGAGGTAAGATAATTCGGAGCGGAAGAGGAACCGCCAGTATAATATCCATATCCGAAAGCCTTTTGCGTGTCGGTGGTCTTTCCCATGAGGATCAAAAGCATGTTGATAAGGTTACGCTGTGACCATGACCGGGTACTCCAACGGGAACCGTTCGCCTTTGCCGCAGTCAGCTCTTCGGTTCCCGTCTTGCTTACCATGGGATTCAGCCCCTTAATGGAGCGCACCTTATTACTTACCAGGGAGCCCTCGAACATAGACAGATACAGATAGTCCATTTCGGAGCCGTCCGCCCTGGTATGTGCGTATGCGTGGTAGGAATCGTCCAGCTTAATATCACAGATATTGCAGTATTCGTAACCGTTCGCCTCCCACATCTTCATATACACTTTGGGGATGCGGCTCATGGCGTTTCCGGCAAAGGAACTGTTCGCCACATCAGACGGCGATCCGTCAGCTTTCTTTGTGTAATCGTTGGGGTTGAGCTCGTATGCCTCCGTTCCGTCATTGTTGAGCATGACAGGCACGTTATCCCGGACGAACCAGAAATTTTTGAATGAGCCGTAATCAAATTCGCCGGTGGAAAGATTTACCTTTGCCGGTGTGAGCCCCACCGCCTCTTCTGTGTACTCAATCTTTGTTGCGGGATCACTTTCTGCTTTCTTCATCCGGAATCCCAGGAGCGTATACTGCCTGGGAGTGGCGGCTACAGGAGCCGAGGCGGAAGAGGTTTTCATATTGCTGTAAGCATACGCAACAAAGAAATACTCCGTCTTATTGGTGAGGCCGGTTATCTCAACCTTTCCGCTGGTCAGGCCCTCCACAATCATTCCGTCCGTGCCGCTGGTAGGTGCGGAACCTGCCTTATACACTATCTTCACAAGCGCATCTTCGGTATTGTTCACGATATCCAGAATCACCCGCCCGTCTTTTCCGCTGGCACTGGTGATTCCAGGGGCGGACAGGGTTATCTCTTCGGGAACGAAAGACTGTGTAAAGTCATAGTTATAGACCAACTGATCGGAATAAGGGAAGATACCGTAACAGTATTCCTTTCCGTTTTCCAGGTTTTCATCCAGCAGCGCCTCCGTCTGGTACCTGTTCTTTTCGGTCACTCTCGCCACAAGCTCCCCGTCCATCCAGTTTTGCGGAGTGCCGCCCTCTTTCCGGACAACGACCGTGCCCTGCCAGGTTGCCAGTCTTGCGCCCTCGTAAACAACGTTTTCAGGGTCAGTCCATGTGATCCGTGCGGACTGGTCAAAATTACTGATAGTCACGTTTGACGGATTCGCCAGCTTGATACCGGAATTTCCGGATGCCGCACCGGGAACCCGGATTGTGCCGTCCTCGTCAACCTCGACCGTCACGCCGTCAGGCTTTACCGTTCCGGGCTTTTCTGTGGTGGCCAGCATATCCTCCGGAGCGGAGCCACCGATCTCTTTCTTCATGGTTTCCTTTGATACCTGCTTTGTGCCGGTGCCGTCTCCCATCACCACGGGGAAAACGGAACCGTCCGGGATGCTGTCGGTATTCGGCAGCGTACTGATTCGTTTGTTTGCCATTTTTTCTTATCCTCCTTTATTTTGTGGCATAATACCAAAAAGCCTCTATCACATCATCACTCTCCGTCAGGAGGATATCTCCGTCCTCGGTGGCGAGTGGTGCGTGAATCTCTCCGCTCACAAGCATTTCTTCAAGCTCATTCAGCTTGTTTGCCTGTTCGTTCAGCATAAGAATAGCCTTTGTGCCTATGTCTCCGTCCATTTTCCCTTTGACGGATTCAAACCAGGCATCAAAGGCCGCCTCGCTGTCTGTCTCAAACTGCGACATACGCTGTATGATATCCGCCATGTCGCTGTATCCTTTGTTCTGCAGGCTGGTGAAATATGCGTTCAAATCCTGCATGTACTGGCTGTATGCGGTCAGCATCTTATCTGTAAAATCCGCATAGTCGGTGTTGTATTTGTCAACGTACCCTGTAAACAGGTCATTCAGGCTGGTATAGAACTTCTGGTATGCGCTATCCATTTTCAGGATGAAATCCGCATAGTCTCCGTCAAACCTGGCAACGTATTCTTCGTAAAATGAATTGAGCTGTGCGAAGAAAACGGATGTATCCAGATGATCTATAAGCTGTGTCACCACGCCGCATACAGAACTGTCATACCTGGTATCCGTGATATGGGCCTGGGCGATAACCGTCTGATTGGAATTGACGGATACGGTTGCCAGGCACAGCTCGTAAAAGTCTCCTGATGCCGGTTGCAAAAGTTCTGGAGGAACCGGAGTTGCGTCAGGAGTACCCGTTTTCACTACAATTTCACAGAGCCTTTGCAGATAATTGACACGCAAGACCACCCTGTCGATTCGCTTATAGGCCGTGGGAGCCTTTGGAATCTCAATCTCGGCCTCTTTTGTGTCTGCCGCAAATCTGCCCCGTACAATGCCAAATCCGGGCCTGACTTTGAGCATCATCCCCTCGCTGGCCACAACCTGAAAACAGTCTCCCGGAGCGGCCAGTACCCCGTCACTGATGATCTGTGAAATGAACATGGCCAAAAAGTCAGAGGATTCCGCCCGGTCAAATTTCGGCATCCCCTCTTCGTCATAGCCAACAATTTCACTGTCGAAAAAACCATATCTTAACACGTTCACGCCTCCCTTTTTATAAGCTGCCGGACGGTGCTTATTTCATCAGTTCCGAAAGTGATTTCAAGCTCCATAGCTCCGCCCTCGTAAGTTTCCATTGCCTCTGTTATCCGCTTGTCAGTGGATATGTGTATCTCCGTATTGATGTAGGTGCAGTAATCGCCCAGGTCGAAGTCCTTTTTGTAGACAAGGTTTGCGTTGGGGTCAACGCCGCTGTTTATCGTCTCGACTTTCCGGTACTCTGCCAGCTTTTCCCTGCCCCTCTGTGCAAGCTGCGCCCGGTATGTGGCGTCAGGAATCTTATTCCCGTTGTTGTCCTCTTCCTGTAAATCCCTGGCGTCCACCCATATTTCCTTTCTTTCCTCCCCAGGCTGTCGCAGATCCACGACAACGATTTTCCGGTTTGCGCCCTCACCGGCACCGGCCACATAAGCGAAGTTCTTATATGAGCTCTCATTCCGGTTATAGATAACGTTCCGGATATTGTAGAAAGAATTGGAAAAAATCGCCCAGGAGTTTTCCTCCTGGGTATCTCTCCGGTCCTTGCCCTGCCATACTTCAAAGGCTAAATCATCCGTCAGGTAGTCATACCGTACCCGGTGGCTGATTTCCAGCGTGTTTCCGACCTCGTATAGCTTATCGCTCAAATTATCGCCGGTGGCCTGAATCTCTATGGTGCTTTGTATGCCGCTCACATCCCCCAGCCGCAGGTGCTTTATTTTCCGGTCGCTCTCTGCCGGTTCTATCGCCGTCCTTTGCACCAGGCTCCGCAGCGCAACCTCCACATTTCCCGCAAGCCGCACCGTGGTTTCAATCACCCTATCTGCCAGGAGCTTTTCGGCAAAATTCCCTTTCGCATAGGATTCCCTGGCTCCGTTCTCGTCCTGGGAGTAATTGACTTCATCAATAACGCCCAATTCATCCGCATCACTCCGGTACAGGTAGCGGCCTGTGTTCAGCAGATGAAAATAATCCTTAGAAGTGTATAGCTCGAAACACCCCAGCTTTTCATATCTCCGGGCCCAAATCAGGGTACGGAAGAGGGGAACGCTCCCCATGGTCTGAAAATCTTTGTCTAATACTATCAGCTTCATACCTACACCCCCAAATACAGCGGTGTATAAAACAGCCGCACATCCAGATTTGTATAGTTGGTATCCGCATCATATTCCAGATAGTTATTGCCGACCGCAAGCTCGAACGGTTCCGATAGCCTGTCGATTTTCTGATAGATATTGACTCCGTTCAGTTCTATTACCTGGTGGCGGATATTGGTATCCACCAGGAGAACGTCCCCTTGTTCCATGGCCACTTTCACCCGGACAAAAAGGCCGCTGCCTACATGCGTTATCTTAGGATTCGTGCAGGGACCTCTCTCGGCTATGAACTGAATCTGCACTCCTGTAGGCACATCACCGTCATTCGGCAGCAATACCTCTTTCGTGAGCGTCCGGTATCCGGTGATCTGGCCTGGAAGAGTAAGCCCCTTGTATGGTTCCGGTACAGATACTTTCTTTTTTACCACCCTCCACGGAAAAGCAATGTGCTTACTTATGTCTGCCATGTTCTGTCCGAAGTTGTCTATATTTTTCCAAAAAGGGTCAGCGCATTTCAGATCAACGACAATGGCAAGGTGGTTATGAACGTTGTTTGTGGCTACAAAATTCCAGCCCTCTAACTCATATTCGATATTCCGCCTTGTGCCGCTGTGGTTTATGGTCATTTTCCCGGCATACTTCGGATTGAAAAATTTTATGATCCTCTGCCGGTTTACCTCATTGTTTCTGTCGTCTCTTAATTCTGCCTCAATATGGATGGGGCGGCTTTTAATCCGTTTCCCATCCATAGTAGAACCGTCCACCAGGGCATTGTCGGTGAGGTTTAATTCCAGGTCAGAAGATTCAAGACCTGTTATCTTCGTGATTCCGAACTCACGCTTTTCTCTGTTCGGTGACATGCCAAACGTGAGCGTCCGGCCGTTACATTCCAGAGTAAAATCAATAAAATTCACTACTTCACACCTCCTAACAATTTCCTGGCGGCCTCTCTTTGTGTCTTGCTTGCCTCCGCAGGAGACACAACCGGTACATGATAGTTGTTTTCCTGTTCTATGTGCTGGTCGATATAGGTATCTCCGCCGCCCTTTGGATAGTCCGTGTCGGCGTCATGCTCTGCTTTGGCTCTGGTCCGTACCGTGATGCCTCCGGTTTCAATGGCAACCGCCGTCTGCATCCGGCTTGCCAGCTCTTCCATTTCTGAATCTACCTGGTTCTGCAGGTCCGGCATGGCCTTTTCCATGCCTACCCCGATTCCGGGAGGGATCCACCGGCCTACTTCCTGGGCGAATACCTTTGACGGTGATTCGATTCCCAGCGCATCTTTTGCGCCCTGGAATAAGCTGTCTGCCAGGCTCTTCACCTTGTCTACAAGCCAGTTCCAGCCGGAAGAAATGCCGTTCCAGATTCCGGTTACGATATTGGAGCCGATTTCCTTAAATTTGTCGGGGAGGCTCTTCACCCCGTCTACCAGGTTCGTTACAAACCCCTGCGCCGCTGCGGTTGCCTTTGCTTTCAGATCGGCGCCGAACTGAATCACTTTTGTAATCGTGTTGGTCAGCCACGTCCAGATTTTTCCGGGCAACTGTTGGAACCACTCGACTACTTTGTTAATGGCGTTCTGTGCTGCGGAACTGGCGGCCGCCAGCAGATTTGTACCCCACTGTATGACCTTATTGACAGTGCTTACAAGCCAGTTCCAGACTTTCCCCGGCAATTCAGAGAAAAACTGAACCACGGCATTGATCGTATTTGTCACCCATGTAGAGGCTGTGTTATACAGGTTGATTCCCCACTGTATGACTTTGTTCACCGTATCGACCAGCCACGTCCAGATTTTTCCGGGCAATTCGGAGAAGAATGTTACAATTTCGTCTATGATGCGGGGAACTTCGGTTGTCACCCAATTATAGAGGTCGATTCCCCACTTAATCACCGTACCTATCGCATAGCCCAGCCAGTAGGCTATTTTGTTCGGCAATTCACAAATAAATGTGATGATATTGTTTATAAAATTGCTAGCCGTCTCGATTGCAGACGCCAGCATTTCAGCTCCCCAGGCTTTGACCTTTGAAATCGTGTCAGTCAGCCATGTGCTGATTCGCCCCGGCAATTCGGAGAAGAATGTTACAACCTGGTCTACCAGATTTTTCACAGTGCCGGGAATGGACTTGAAGAAATCGGCTATTGCAGAGCCCAGATTTTTGAAGAAATCAACTATCTGCGTCCAGTGATCCTTTATCACCACCACCAGGGAGGCAACCGCCGCAACGATTCCGGCTACCACGGCCGCAACCAACGCTGGCGCTCCGAGTATGACAGCTCCTACTGCGGCTATGGCAATGCCTATCACCATTAAAATTTCTTTCAGCCAGCTAAAGCCGTTTTTCAGCATGTCGAAGAAATTCGTTATGGCCATGATTGCGCCGCCGATTACTGCGGCCACACCGCCGACCGTGGAGCCTATGCTGGCTATCACGGATTTCACGGTGGAGAATACGGAACCTATCTTAGATATGATTCCGGCCAGCTTTGGAAATTCCAGCGCAAGGACTTCCGAAAACGTCCCTGCGCCCCCGGACAGGAGCTGGAATCCCTCTACCAGCTTAGGTACAACTCCGATTGCTGCCTTTATACCGCCAGACAGGGAATTTATTGCGGTAACAACGCCTTTGATATTGGCTGCCGCCGCCTTTGCCGTGTGCATTGTGACCATGGCCGCCGCTATGGTTCCTATCGCTTTTCCCAGGGCCTCTAAAGTCGCAGGGTCGGCCTCGCTCAAAGCGCCGAATATGCCCTCTGCTATGCTGACAACCCCGGATAAAATCGGCTCCAGGGTAGAAGTGAATCCCTCGAACAATCCACTCAAAAATGCGCCCAGAGACGGGAACTCTTCGCTGATCCCCTGAATAATGCCCTCTATAATGCGTTTACCGGCGTCTATGAAATCCGGCGCCCAGTCGATTATGCACTCTACGATATCCCCCGCACACCGGGCGGCTGCCTGTGCAATTTGCGGGGCTCCCTCTGCCAGTCCGTCAGCCATTTTACCGGCCAGGACAATAGCCGTAGTCCAGATATCATCCGCACATGAGAAAAAGCCTGTCACCAGTGCGGTAATCAGGCTTGACGCCGCATCACCGATTGACGGGCTGCTTTTCAGCGAATCGCAGAACGAACTTACAAGGCTCGTTGCCGCATTTATCAAATCAGGAGCCGCATTTGCAACGCTCTCCACGATCCGGGAGAGTATGCTGCCGAAAGTAGTTACCAGGCTGTCAAGTCCTCCGTCATTGAAAGACTCCTGGAGCTCCTGTATCATTTCCTGTGCGGTTTTTACAATTTCCATACAAGGGGCTTGCATATTCTCATAAAGAGAAATAGCCAGGCCCTCAACCCCGGATTTAAGGATTGTGATCTGCCCCTGTAAATTATCGCTCATGGTCTCGGCCATTCTTGCGGCCGCACCGTCACAATTATAGATAGACCTCTCTAATTTTTTGAAATCATCATCAGAGGCATTTACAATGGCCAGCAGTCCGGACATTGCCTCCTGGCCTGCCAGGGAGGACGCCAGCTCTGCCGCCTCTGCCTCCGAAAGACCGTTGAATCCGTTCCGCAGGTCTGTCATGACTTCATTCAGGCTTTTCATTTTCCCGTTATCGTCAGTGAGGGAAATTCCCAGCCTGTTCATAGCGCTCTGGACTTCCTTTGTAGGCTTCGTGAGCCTGCTCATCATGGAGCGGAGGGCGGTACCAGCACTTGAACCCTTTATTCCGGCATTGGCCATGAGGCCGATTGCCAGTGCCGTATCTTCGGCTGTATATCCTAAAGCGCCGGCAACGGGAGCCACATATTTAAACGTCTCTCCCATCATGCCAACGTTCGTATTTGCGTTTGAAGATGCCTGTGCCAGAACGTCCGAGAAATGCCCTGCGTCACTGGCTTTCATGCCAAATGCGGTGAGGGCGTCAGTCACGATATCGGAAGTGGTGGCCAAATCCTCTCCGGATGCGGCCGCAAGGCTCATGATACCCTCGATACCGTTCAGCATATCCTCCGTTTTCCACCCCGCCATAGCCATATACTCAAATGCGGCGGCGGATTCCGTTGCGGAGAATTTTGTGGTGGAGCCCATTTCCTTTGCCTTTTCGGTCAGTTTTTCCAGCTCCTGACCGGAGGCACCAGAGATAGCTGCCACTTTCGACATTCCGCTCTCGAAGTCGGAACCGATTTTGATAGCGGCTCCTCCTAAGCCTGCGATTGCGGTCATACTCCCTTTGAGGATGTCACTGGTTGCTTTCAGGCCCTTTTGTGCGATTTCCCCGATAGAACTTATCCCTTTTTGGAACCCGCTTGAATCTATCAGGGTATCAAATTTAAGAGTGCCATCACTAGCCAATGTTCTCACCTCTCTTTCATGGTCAGAAATCCTCGGCTCGTAATGGCACTACCAGATTTACTTGATCTGCTTTCCTTTTTCTATTTTCAGTTCAAAAACAGCGTGACAGTTCCGGCCCTTACACCGTAACATCACGCCTTTGCACTCCGCCTGGTCTGTATACCAGAACGGCATTATATACCCGCACTCCGGGCACTCCACCCGGACGGTGTTTTTCATCTTTTCAATATCCAGTCACCCCCTACAATATCCCTTCCACATTTCCGCCGTTCAAGAGTGCGTTCTGTATGGCGGTCTGCCTATCGTCCTCCGTTTTTGACAAGGGCAGCGCATACAGGCGCTTCATCTTCTTGTAGAAGTCTTTCTGCTCTTTTGGCATCTTGTCATTGATATCTATGCTGCGGTACTCCATAGCCCGGACAAACTCGCAATCCTTTGGCAAGGAATTGAAGAGGAACCGGAACCTCCACCAGTGCATGTACCGGGTATCCTGGAGGTCAATTTGGTATGCCCGGAGAAAAGCCGCATATATAAGCCCGGCGTCATGCTCAAAAGAGTACACCGGGCTTTTCCCCCGTCTGGCGGCCATGCGCTTTTGGATTGTGGTTTCTTCCTTGCCGCACCGGTAAAACCACAAAGCGGTATCAACGGCCGCACTTAAATCACCTGGAATCACCGGATAATACAGGGCCAGACCTTTTCTCACCTTTTCTTTGGAGCTTAGGCTGTTATCCTGCATCATCAGCTCGAAGAGGATAGAGTTTCGGAAATTTGTCCGGATTTCGTACCTCTTCCCGTTCACTTCCGCCTGGTCGGGGTAATCAATATCGTCAATCAGGATATTCAATGTCTGTGTTTCTTTCCGTTCTTACTGCCTGCGGCGTAATGCTGGTAATTCCGGGAGCCCTGTTTCTGTGCCTGACGGTTATCTCTTTCCGTCTGGCGTCTCTCTGCCCGGTTGGGGGTGTATTTATCCTCGATCTTATCAAGCTCTTCCCTGGCACTCATGGCACCCTGGGCCACGATACCGAAAGCCTCCATATGGTCACGGATATTCGCCTTTCCTTTGAAAATCTTCTGGGCAGTGCCGGAGCCAAACACGGCATCAAAGAAATTATCCACGATCTGGCACTGAATCCGGAGAGCGTCAGCGGTGCTCTTGCCCTCGTACTGCGTGGGCTCCTTGATATCCTCTGCCACTTTCGCATTTTCCCGCTCGTATACTTCCAACTGATCTGCGTCAAAAAAATCGTATTCAAGCTCTACGCCAAAAATATTCATATATCATTCCTCCTGTTGATTAAACTCTGGTTACATGAAAAGGGAGCCTTTACGACTCCCCCTATACTGTCTCGCCGCCTCCCGGCGTGGTTGCCTCGGTATTGCCCGCAAGCGGGGTGAATACCTTTGTCTCCGTGTTGAACGTACCGTTGATAGGATCACCGACTGCGTTCAGGTTCCCGGCAACGGCAATTTCATCTTCTCCGCTGATGCTCGTGATCTCCGCAGATACCGTGAAAAGCCTTGCGGCAAACTCATTCTGCTTATCAGGCACCTTATCCCACAGCTCCACCCTCACATACTGAAATTCAGCGTCAGAGCCGGTACAGTGATTCCGGCCTACATTGTAGAGGGCCAGAACCGCCTCTTGCTGGATGATAAGGTCAGATTCAAACGGGAATACGGTCTCGTAGCTGGTAATCGAAGAGGAACTTGCCGCCTCATTGACGTACTTCTTTTTGGAAGTCTGCGCCCCAGGGTTTTCATCCAGCGTGGTAAAGCCGGTCCCCATGAGCACGAAAGACGGATTCTCCGTATCCTGGATGTTCAGATAGTCCGCAAACTCGTGGCGCTTTGTCACGTTTCTACTCCTGTCTTTCTTGTCTGCTGACATAATTTCATGCCTCCTTTACTTTTTCTTTGAAATATTTCAGCCTTAATTGTATCTGGTACCTTGCGTGTTTTCCTGATTCCCCATGCAGATACCCGGAAGAAATGACCTGCAATTCCTCCGCCTCCATGCCCTCCGGAAGTTCCGGGAGATTGCCGGATTCGTTCTGTGTTTCCACCCACTCCGAAAACCTCTCATAAAAGGCACTGTTCTCAATGTTCTGCTGGCGTTCCTGGCTGTAGAACTCCTTAGAACCAAAAGCGAAGAGGTACTGCCGGACGCTGTCACCATTCGTATACTTCTTGATGATAGGGTCGCACGGCAATACCTCTATTGCGTACTCAATCGGTTTCTCCCCCAGGAAATCCACCCGGAGGCACCCGTCTTTCAGCATGTCGCATTTAAGGAAGTATTCTTCCAGCGACTTAATGATTGAATTTGCCACTTTTACTCCTTTCTACACCAATTTTTGAGCCCCCGCCAAAATATCCTGTTTGTATGATACTTTCATGCGTTCAAACCACTTTGAACCCCTGTTCGCATCATAGGAGCGGCTTGTGGCCGTGTTGTAATACTGTTCTGCAGCATACGGGGCTATATACTGCACCAGGCCGCTACCGATTACTGTACCGAGCTTTCCGGATTTATCCAGCATACCGGTCTGGAAAGGGATAAGGGCGCTGCAATATCGCAGCACTTCGCTATCGACAAATACCTGCGCCCTCGAAAACCTCTTCGTCCTGGCCGGAGCGAAGTTTGGATTCCAGGTCAGCTCCGCTCTTACCTCTCCCCCTCTGGTCGTGGTCTGGATAATCTGGCCTCTCGGTGTCTTGATCTGTATAGCCATTATTCGCCACCTATCCGCCAGTGCCTCATACATTCAGAACACCGGCTCCGATTGTCCGAGAAATTATCCACGGTAATCACATCCGGGTAATTCTGTTTCAGCTCCGTCTCCGTTGCCGTCTCACAATCGCAGAGGCCACGGATGATGATATCTCCACGCTGTATAGTCCAGTAGCCGGGAAATGTTTCATCATCCATGCCGGAATATTCCATTTGTTCAGCGTATGCTTTCCCGGAAGTGTCGGCAGTATCAGGAACCCGGATTGTGTAGGTATCCTTAACATTCCTGTCCTGGTTCCCGGATGATGTGCCTTTCCTGGAATAGAAACTGACGCCCCGTATCTGCGTTGCCACAAACTTTTCCGTCCGTTCTTCCCGCACATATCTCTTGTTGAAAATGGTAATGTCAGCATTGGTTGTCATATTTCCGTGACCTCCCTCTGTGTAGCAGGCCGGTATCTGACAGGTAATTCTTTGCCACGCTGTATAGTTCGGCGCTCCTGGATGTTTCGGTGGAATCGCCGTAAGATACAGAGTAGCCGTCTATGTTTTCCGACCTGACTCCTGGCGTCTTTTTATCCTCACGGAAGTTGTACTCCGCCATTGCACAAATGGCGTCTTTTACTTCGTTGGGAATCTCCGGGAGCCTCTTAACCCGGCCAAAGGTTATCCGGTGCAAAAATGCCTCTGCCTTTTTCTCCAATGCGGGAAAAGACGGTTCAGGTATGGCGGTGCCTAAAAAGGCTTTGGCGTAATACTCATAATCTACATATGGACTTTTTACAGCCTCATGGAGCATTTCTATTCGCCTCCCTGTTTATTTATCTGCCTGCTTCGTTTTCGCCTCTTTCTTAGGCGTTTCTGCGGCTTTGGCCGCTTTCAGCTCCGCTTCAAGCTCTGCGATCCTCTTATCTGCGTTCTCTGCATAGGCGCTGGCCTCTGCCAGCTTGCCTTTCAGATCGGAGTTTTCAGCTTTCAGAGATTCATTCTCCGCCCTGGTGGTATTCACCAGATCCATTCTGGCGCCGGACGCCGCCTCCGCCTCCCCTTTGGCCTTTTCCAGTTCCCCGGTCAGATAGGAAATGTGCTGGTCTGCGTCCTCCCTGGTCTTTTTCAGCTCCGCTTCAAGCTCCTGTACCCTCTTCTTGTGGTCCTGGGGAGCCTGCACCAGAGAGCCGTCCATGTTCTTCACGGTGTAGCCCATGCCGATATATTCATCTTTCTTTTCATCAGCGATCCTTACTCTGCGGTTTGCCTTTTCAGCGAGTAACATATCTTTTACCTCCATTTTTCAGATTAGGCTCCCACAGCATATTGCATGTAGGAGCCCAGGTTTACAGGTGTGGAAGAATCAGGCCGCCGCCTGCACATTAAAGCAAATGGCCTTTTTCTTCTTGTTGAGAATGAATACATCCTCGTAGGATTCCTCGAAGTACACCCACTTACCCTCGGAACCTGCGCTCGGCGGGTCAAGCTGGGAGAACTGGTAGGAAATCGGGGTGATGATAGCCAGCGGGTGAATGAGCGCCATTCTGATCTGACGGGCATCCTCGGTGGCTTTCCAGCCCTGGGTGAAGTCATACTTCGTTTTCATCAGCTCGGACGGAACGGATACGATCTCAACCTCGTCAATACGGGAAATCTGACGTTTCAGGGTGGAGTTGTTGGTCTGCAAGTTCAGCGTCCGGGTGATCTCTTTTGCGTTCTTGATAACCTTGCTGATAGCAGGCGTCACATACAGGATTCTCCCGGATGCCGGTACCCTGGCATCATCCATGACCTGCATAAAGCTGTCGAACTCTTCCAGGATGTTGGTCTCCGTCAAATCCGTGGTGGATTCCGTCTCGCCCGCCTCTTTCCAGTCTGCAAAAATCTTAGAAATGGTGTAGCAGTCCATTTCAGGGAATTTCTGCTCGTCATTGTAGACACGGGTGATATTCTGGATAGACGCCACCTGGTTAGTCTGGTCAACATCCGCAGGGTGTACCAGGGTAGACCATTTACGCTGATTAGTCAGCGTTTTCGGCTCCCAGGAGTTGTCATAGTTACGGGAGGCCGTCTGAATGGTATCCCTGTCGGAATCCACACGGCCGGTCGTTGTGATGGACGGAATCTCAATGGTCTTTGCGTTGATCCACTTGAAACGTCCGTTGTTGGGCGTAGAGTACAGAGCACCGAAGTACAGGACATACGGGAAATTCTGCTCCAACGCCTGCTGATAGTGTACTGCATAGTTTAAAGCTGCCATAGTGTTAAATCCTCCTTATGTTGTTTTGTTGTTACTGGTTTGTTCCTCCGGAATTGCCACGGGGCCGCACATCTGTAAAATGGAAATTCATGAACGGATTCTGGCCTCCCGCCCCAGGAGCTCCCGCCGATCCTGCGCCGCTTGTGCCTGTAGCAAACTGCGGCAACGGTTTCTGTGGAGTTGCCTGCCCCGGAAGAGTTGTTGCCGGTATGGTTCCGGGAGCCCCTGCGGGCGTTCCGGCCGGTAAGCCTCCCTGGTTCTGCTGATCCCCTGCTCCGCCGTCCGGATTGTCCTGAATGAACGCATCTTTGTAATCCGGGTTTTTCTTCAACTCGGCAATGAAATCATCCGCCCCCAGGAACTTCTCTCCGTCCAGCTTGAACTCTTTGGCGTCAAAGGCTTTCTTGACAAACTCACGGTACATGGCACCGGGCCGAAGTCCTACGGTATCCAGATACCGGTCTGTCTGGTGGGAGCGCTCCTGTTGTGCGAGCTGGTCTTTCAGGTTCTGGGTATCGGTGTTGTACTTCTCTTCCCATTCCTTTGCGGACTTCTTGACGCCCTCGATATCCATATCCTTGTAGGACTGGATTTCTTTGTTGGCATCATCAAGCTGTTTCTTCACCCCGGAGAGCTCGGTAATCTTGGCGTCAAGTTTCTCTTTCGCCACATAGCCTCCGTCCTCCAGGTTTACGATTTTCAGCTTGCTATCCGCCTGAATCCTCTTGATAAGCTCCTCCGCTGTGATCGCCTCCGGCTGGCCGTCTACTTCCTTGAAAAGTTTCTTCAAAAATTCGTACATGGTGTACCTCCTCTTTCTTCGCTGATTTTGTTTAGATTCCGGTTCACTCCGGCTCTGCTATCGTGGGATATATCCGCCCACAAACGGAAATTGAGTAGTTTATATGCCATTCCTCCAGGGCAATAAAAAGAGGCCGCACCCATGGAATAAGGGCCGCCCTCTCTTTACTCTCACATATTCAGTTGTAAGTACCCCCTGCGCTCCGTTATAGCCCCGTGACGGGGTTTTTCTGGTTGCAAGGATAAAATAATAAATAAAGCTCTGTTTTCTATACACGGGCGTTTCAGCACCTATCTATCCGCCGTTCATGTGATTACCTCGCTTTCCGGTTGGCCCATACTGCCTTTTGGCTTGTAGACCTCCCAAAGTTAATGATCTTGCCGTCCTGGTCTTTGACGGCGTATACCTGTGTCCGGGCCGAATCGACCGCCCGGCCGGTCTGCCTGCAAAAGTCTTTCATTTCTGCCTCTATGCGTTTCAGATTGACGCTCTCGGAGGAAAAATCCTCTTTCATGGCATTTTCAAGCGTGGCATTTGGAGCCGCCTTTGCCGCAGCGTCATATCCAGCTAACAGGGTTTTGGACGCCCTGATTTTCCTCTCATACTCCCTCTGTTTCTGGGTACATTCATACTCCGTCAGGGTGATTTCATCTCCGTCCGCCGTCTTGTAGGTGTGTAACCTCTTCGCGTACCCGTCCAGGACGGCTTGACTGTATGCAGGTTTTGACAGTCCAGGAAAGAACATGTGGAAACTGTGCCTGCAATTCCAGCCGCACAATCCCCCGCCCTGGCCGTACCCGGTGGCGTCAACAAACTGGCGGTAGCGCTTATCCTTTCCGGATATGCAAAAGACCTGGCCTTGCCAGCTCTCATGATTGTTGTATCCAATTCCGGTATTCCTGGCACCCGCATGTGCCGTTGTCTCGTAATAATCGCACCCCACTTCATCAGCATACATTTCCGTAAGTGTGCCTGCTGTCTGGTTTACGCCTGTCAGCAGAGCCCTCCGGACCGCAACATCCAGTTTTGAAGAGTGGCCTTTTCGGAAAAGAACCGTGCCGCCGTCCATGGCCGCCGTCCTGATTGCCTGCCTCATGGCCTCCTGGTATGAAAATGTACCAGTGGCCACCTGCATATACGCAAGGTTCGTGGCCTCATAGAATAGGTTCTGCGCCGTGGACGCCGTTGTCAGTGTGAGATTGCTCAAATCCCCCTGCGTCTTTTGGACTGCCGCCGCAAGCGTCTGTATCATGGCCGGTGACTGTTTCAGCTCGATAGGAGCCAGGCCAGCCATAGAGCATATGTCGCTCTCGTAATTGATTGACTTGACTCCGGCCTCATTGAAGAGCTCCCGGATGTAGGCATTGGAAAAGCCAGTGATCCGGGCAACCTCTTCCGTTATCTCGTCCATGAGTTTTCCGGCCTCCTGAACCTGCGTTATCTGGTGCATGGAAGAGGCCGTAACCCTGCCGGTCTTTGCTATCCTTTTGGCAAGGCACTCCACAACTGACCGTGACAGGATATCGTATATTCCCACAATGGTACTCTCACCGCATGATTCCAGATATTCAGGTGTCAGCATATCGGCACCCCCTACTCTTCCGGTGGATAGTTGCCACGATTACCGGGCCCGCCCTTTGGCGGTATCAACTCGCCGTTATCGGGAATCAGGTCAAGCGCTTCATCCTCTGTGCATCCAAAATACCAGGCATAGAATTTTTCTATCTTGTATTTTCCCGCCATGACCATTGACCAGCGGCGCTGATACTCCAAATTGGTATCCTCCAGAACACCGTCACCCCAGGTCACGGCCTTTTCAGATTTGCCAGCCGGTGCCAGACCGTACAGGGTACAGAGAACGTCCATAGCGTATATGAGGCGGTCAAACCCGGAATCCCATGCGCTCTGCATCCGGGAAACCACCGTGAATGACCTCTGCTTAGATGTGCGGATTTCCTCCGCCGTCTTTTCGATCTGCTGCGGGTCCGATATGGTTCCGTAAGACAGGCCGCAAAGGAACTCTATGCGCTGGAAATACTTATTCAGGCCGGAGAAAAGACTGTTATCCCGGATTGTTGGCGCATACTCTTTCATGTATGAGCCGGTTCCCGCCTCCTTAATGTCAAAATCAAAAGTACGGTACAGCCGCTCTTTCCCCTCCGGAAGAATGACGTTTCCTTTCTTGTCAGTCTCGAATATGTCCTCGGATGCGTGGACTGCCGCCTCTGTAGCAAAATACTCCCAGAGTATGCGGGAGAATTGCCGGTCTGCCTGCTCGATTACCTCTATTGCCCTGGAAAAAACAGAGGCCCCCAACGGGGAATAGGTATCAATGTTATTCGCCCTGGGAACCTTTATATACACAAAGAGCGGGTGATCCACATTCTGAATCGTAACCGGCTCCTCTGAAAGCCCCGCCCAATCCTCTACCTCCGACAGAGGAACCACGGTCATGAACGGGTGTTGTGCGCTGATGTAATCATCATCCGATATCTGGTAATTCAGCTTTTCGGAACGGAACGCATGGTTTGTGATCGTGTAGTCCGTTCCGACCAGGGAATGACATTCCAGCCTGGTATACAGATAATCGCCCTGGCGTTTCGTGTCAACGAATATCCCGCCTGTGATTTCTTTGCTGCTGGTGTAGGCAGTAGGGAAAAACCTGTCTGCCTGGGTAAAGTCTATGTTGATAGTCTGTCCGGAAACGTATGGTTTCAGGCATATGCCGCCTTTAGCGCAGTACAGCTCAACGTGATCTGAAAGACTGGTGAAATTGTCCTTTATCTGCTGGTTGATATAGTCTCCCCTGGCGCTCCCTGATACCTCAATACTGAACTCCGTCAGAATGAGCCTTGCCATTTCCTCCGCTATGGCGGCGGGGAGATTCAGTGGAATCACATCAGCTTTGCCCCCACGCCATGGGGGATTGTTGCAATACATCTGGCTCCAAAGTTCGATAGCACGCTCCATGACTACGGAAGTAGCGATAGAAACGTGCAGTTGTTTCTCGATATTGTTTTTGGGCGTCAGCTTATTCCATGCGCTCCTTAGAAAATCTATTACCATGTGCTTATCGCCTCCTGTCCGTTTTCTTCTTGATATATTTCTTATAGTCTCGCTCATACGAATACTCAAAAGCGTCAAGCGAATCTATGTCACTGGTGCCATCGTCCAGACGTTCCAGCTCTGTATTCTTCGGATTCCAGACCGCCATACTGATAGCTGATGTAAGCGTCTCGCAATCCTCCGTATAAAGAAACCGGTCTTTTGCCGTGAGCGTTGTCAGGGTAAAAATCCGGTCTGTGATCTGTCTCTTTAATGCGTCCCTGGGCCGCAAGTTTCCCAGCTCATTCTCCACGAGTGCGGATTCAAGCCCCCTTATGAGAACCTGTTCTGCAGAATCGCAGTAAATATTGGTGATGTACCCATACAGGCTTAGAATCATCCGTACAAAATCCAGAAACATCCTTGCCAGGTCTGCCGGGTCCGTGTCCGTGGCGTCATGCCATTCAGACGCAAGAGCAATCAGTTTTTCATATCCCAGCGTAGGAGCCGTTGCAACAAAGGCATGGCCGGAGCCATTACCCCCAAAGTCAACGCCTACATTGATTTCCAGAAGTTCGCCTCTCTTGTTCATCTTCTGGACGTCCTCACGCTTTATAAAGAATTTCCCGTCTTTTGCGGTGATTGACGCCGCCAGCTTTGGATATACAAGCCCCTCTGCAATACTCCTTTTCCCCAGGATATCCCGCAGGTACCAGATACTCGCCATATCGTACTGACTTATGATTTCCTCCAGACGTTCCTCGGTAATGGTGATGTTATCGAAGATTGTCATAGCCTGGTAGTTGAATCCGCCTTTCAGTTCTCCCTTTTCCGCTTTTTCGGCGTACTTGTCGATATACTCCGTATAGATCGGAGCCTTTGGGTGTGACGGGTTCAAATCCCAGAATATCTTTCTGCGCTTTGCCGCAAGCTGACGGTTGAACGCCTCCTTTATGGTGTTATCGTGGTGCAGGTTTATCTCCGTGGCTATCCACATGCCGTAAGAGTTACCACGGATTTTCTTAAAACTGTCCGCTTTGGAGCCGCCAGCAAAAATGACTATCCGCTCCCGGCCTCCCGTGTATGGGCCTCTTATCCGCAGACAGTCATTGTCCTTATATTTCCCCCACCGGCACTGACCACGGAAGATATATTCCAGGCCGAAACCGTTGGCGTCACCGATATTCAGTTTTGCGTTCGCTATGGTGGAGCCCGTTGCCAGGTGGAACTTATCGGGCGTTGTCATGAGCTCATGAGCAAAGGCAAACACATTATCAATCGTCTTTCCGGAACGAACCGCCCCCTCCAGGATGTTGAATGTGCAATACCGGCAGGCCCGGATGTATTCTTTGTGCTTATCCCCAAACCGGAAATTGATTGTCTTTCGCTTTTTGAGAGGCTTTCCGTCCTGGCTATTCTTCACCGTATACATCAGCCTCTACCTCCTCCAAATCCTCAACCTCTTTGTTGGTTCCTGAATCACGCTCCTTTTTATACTCGAACTCTTCACGCCGTAGCTGTAAGGTCTGCTGCTGTATGCTTTCTTCCCGGTTCATACGTTCAAGCTCCGTTGCCAGCCGGAGAAATTCTTTCACATCTTTTGGCGTCATTTCCTCCGGTTTAATCTTTTCCAGCGCCTCCATAGCTTTTTTCTGTAATTGCAACGACATTTTGATGTGGCGGTCTTGCATCTTTTTCCGCTCGGAAACCGCCTGTTTTCTGGCCTCTTCCGCTATGCTGGCATCATAAGCGTCCGCCCTGGCCCGCCAGTCATACTTCAACTTCCAACGGTGGCAAAGAGTACCACTTTTATTCAACTGTCTCGCAACCGCTGAAATTGTCCTCTTCTCCCCCATGTCACGGTAGGCAGCAAAGGCTTCAAAGGCGGGGCCGCTCTCTCCGGGCTGGCGTTCCCATGCTTCTCTGTCATTGTCCTTTGACATATCTGCCTACCTCCTTTCCGCTGGTGATCTGCCTATTTTATGGCAACCCACCCACAGAAATTCAGGCACCGCCAGAACATATCCACCTTGCCGAACCCCGCCTCATGCAGCATATCCACATTCCACTCCGCTTTGAGTGGGGATAATACGTTTTCAAGGCTCCTACGTTTCTGCATAATCTTTTCATCCGAGTACCCGTTCATGCGCTTCATCCGGTAGTAGAGCTCCACTTCCAGATCGTCCGTGCCCTCGTCTGCGATTATCTTCTCGACAAAAAGAAAAGCCCCTCCGGGATTCAAGGCTCTGTAGATATCGTTTATCATCCGCTGCCTGTATGCGGTCGGCATAAACTGCATTGACAGCACCGACAGTATGAGGCTCTGGTTCTCCGGTATCATCTTGTCATAGAAATTGCCCGGCTCTATCTCCACATGCCCGCTTTCTATCCCCTCTCTGAACTTCTCCCTGCATACTTCCAGCATGGCCTCCGAGTTGTCGCAGAGGAAATACCGATTATCGCCCTGGTGCTTTCTGTAGAACGGCTCCACCGCAAGGCCGGTTGAACATCCGATATCCGTGATCCACGTTCCAGGGGTGATGAACTTCTCCCCCAGCTCATATATGAGGCCCCTCATGCTTTTATAGTCCGGTATGCTTCTTTCCAGCATATCCGCAAAGCACCTGGCAACCTCGCTGTCAAATTCCCATTTATCCTTTGGGGTAACGTTATCCACCCCGTTATCCTGTCTAATCCCCACTGTCCTTGCCCTCCTTTTTCGGAATCTCGGCTCCCAGCCTCTTTCCAAATGCCGCCCTCGCCCTCTGCGACAGGCCCATTGTCGTACCGTCCGGGTACGGGAGCTCAAATTCAAAATCCAGAGCCTCCCCCAGCTTTTCCAGGTCTATCACCGGGCGGCTCGCCTCCAAATACCAAAAGCGGCATATCATATCTACACGGTCAATGCTCTTAAAGCTCCGGCCGAAGATATCCCGCAATTCCTCCTGGGTGTGCCCTTTCTGCACTTTTGGATGTTTCGATATATCCCCCAGGATAGTATTTGGCTCATAGTCCAGATCGAATGTCAGGCGGGCGTTATTGGTAACGCTGTGCTTCTTTGTCAGGACGAACTGCTGTGACTGGTTGCTCTGGCACCAGCAGACCGCCTTTCCTTTCGGCGCACACAAGGCCGCCGCTATCCTGGCAATCATGATACGGTCCGCCATGAACGGCACGGAATTGAACACGCTGGAAATGAACACGGACATATACTCCACCCCGCTTTCCACTTCATCCAGGAACTTCCGGGCAATCTCGATACTCTTCTCCTTATGCACCTGATCCCCCGTGGTAACAAAATAAGGCTCAAAAGCTGATACAAACAAACCGGCCTCCCTCAACGTCCGTGTATTGTTCAGCTTTCCAGCCCCAAAGTCAACGATCTTGTCTCCATACTTGCGTACCCATGCCGCCAGGGTATCCCCCTCCAACTTGAAGAAATCCCTGCCGTTGTTGTTGGGGAAAAGACCTTTGAAAAAGCCGTCACCCAAAGCGCAGTTTCCCTCGGTGTCCGTCTCCCTGGTATTCCTTTCCCGCATGAAACTGTTATACCGCAGCACATCCGCATAGCTGGACTCCATGGAGAAATCCATAGACAGGAGATTGAGCATGGCCGCCGCAAGCTCCCTCTGCGCTCCTGATACCTGTACGCACTTCACGAATCGGCGCTTCGCCTCCGCCGCCACCTGCAATCTCCCTATGCCGTTCACCACGGCCATATCCTGATCTACCACAATCGGCATCACCACACCGAACCGGTTTTCCAGCGTCTTAGCCAGGGCTTTCATGTGCCCGTCAAATTCCCGGTGGTTCTTCTTTGCCAGCTCCACGGTATCCACCCTCCGGGTGTGCATACAGGGAAAAGCCGCCTCGCTGTCCGGCTCAATGTCCGGGAGCCCTGCGCTTATGCCCTCGATATCCATATTGTAAAGCCGGTTTTTAATCTTCCCGCAAGTATCCTGTTTATGGAGGTCGTTTGTGGCCCTGTTAAACAGGATATTGACGGTTTTTCTTTCATTAAGGTCTACTATATCCACATACTCCACGGGAACCCGTGTATAGCCCATACGGGCCGCTACAAGACAACGCTGGTGCCCGGATAATATCTCCCCGCTGGTATCCGCATATACCGGGAGAAGAAATCCCAGCTTTTTCAGGGAGAGCTCCGTCAGTGCCAGCCTCTTTTCATCATTCCGGCGTGGATTGTACTCTGACGCCTGTATTTCCTTTATCGGTACTAACTTAATCACTTAGAATCCTCCTTTGCAACTCTTCTTTGATTTCGGCCGGCTCGAATATGCCCTTGTCCCTGATATCCTCCAGGAGCGCATAATATTCCGGGGCCTTTACGGTAAAGGAATAGCTGCCTATCTTTATCACCGTACTTACATCCCGCATATCGCCGTCCGTCTCCTGGCCTGCCTCTGCATCCGCATCATCACCGCCGCCCACGAAATCATCCGTGGCGCTTTCCAGGTATTTATCCAGGTCAACCTCCCCGTCCATGAATCCGGTAGGAAAGACGGATATATCATCATCCCCCAGGAGTGCGGCCAGCTTTTCCATATCCCAATCGCCTTTGATCTTATTCAGGGCCAGGCAGAGAACCTTTTCCCTGTCCTCGTCCGGCTCGTTTATCATGACGCACTCCACTTCTGCAGCACCCGTATCCTTTAGCACCTGCAATCTCTGGTGCCCTCCGACCAGGCGCATATTGTGTTCATTGACAACCAGGGGCTCAATGAATCCAAATTCCCGGATGCTCGCCTCTATCTGCTCATACTCCGGCGATCCTTTTTCCAGCCGCACACGGGGATTGAACTCACTTTCCCGGATATCCTCAATCTGTATTTTCCTGATTTCCATTCCCAAACAGCCTCCTTTTCAGCTCTGCCTCTACTTTCTCCTTTGAAAAGCCTACCTTTTCCCGGACGTCTGCCATCATGTCCTTGTACGGGCCGTTGGGAATCCGGAACGTGTACTCGCCCACGATACAGGGCACGCCCTCTTTTGTATCCTCTTTCTTTCCCACGCTCTCCACATCCGGCGTCTCCCCGCCTCCGATTTCCTCCTGGAGTTCTCCCAGCAGATCGGCAATTTCATCATCAGAGAATCCCGTTGCCAGGATATCAACCGGCGAATCCCTTAGCTCTTCCAGGATATCCGCCAGGGCTCCGTAATCCCACTGGCCGCTGATCTTGTTCAGGGCGATACAGAGGGCCTTTTCCCTCTCCGGCTCCATGTCAACGATAACAACCTCCGTTTCCTCCACACCCTCCGCCAGCATGACGTTTAGCCGCTGGTGTCCGCTTACCAGGGTGCCGGTTCTTTCGTTCACAATCAGAGGAACCACCAGACCGAACTCGTCAATGCTGGCTTTCAACGCCTTATATTCGTGATCCACTTCCGTCAGGCGCACTCTCGGATTGTATTCTGCAGGTTTGATATCTGCCAGCCTCATAACCTTACTTTCCATGCCTTTTCCCTCGCTTTCTCAATTTTGGCATAAAAAAACAGCGCATCCGCAAATACGCTGCTTTCTTATCTGTGTTGCGGCCGGTCCGCTCCCCCTCAACCAAAGAGGGATAACTGCTCCGGTTCCGGCTCTTTCTGCTTTATCTCGTGGTAGCTGTCCGCACTCTTTATGAACTTATCATAGGGAGCCGCCTCAATCCCGTGCCTGCCGTACATGGCTCTTGTCCTGGGATTGCTCTCTACCGCATAGAACTGAATCGGATTCGTGCCGTGTTTCGGAAACACGAACCTTTCCAGTGCCGACTCCTTAAATACGGGCGGTTCAGCGTTGAAGTCGTTGAAATAATATTCCTCTGGCTGCCAGCCGGTCTTGCGGAGAATATTCTCCATGGTGGCTTTCATCTGGTAGTCCGGTCTGGCCGTTATGATGATAACGTAATCGCCCCTGACCGCCTCGATTAAATCCCTCCGGTATTCCTCGTACTGCATCCGCTTTGTAAAGGGCCGCAGCATACGGGTTTCCTGTTGGTTTCCGACCAGGGTATAATTCAGGTCAAGCAAACAAATCCTCCTACCGTCTGCCACCTTTGACAACTCGCCGCTCATTACTTCACTCATGCTCATTCTCCTTTCGGCCACTCCTGGGCCTGCGCTTTTTCAGTCTGCGGATTCCGTCTCTTACAGCGTCCGCCCGGTCTTTCCCGGTTTCCTGGCAATACTGGTTCAGTATCGCTTCACACTCTGCGTCTATCCGGACAGATATCTTGCTCTGCTTCGGATTCTTTGTGGGGCGCCCTCTCTTGACTTCCACATGACCGCCTCCCTTCCACTGTTGCCCTAACAATATTATACCATTTTGTCCGACATAATTCAATGATTTTCCTTGTATTTATCGGCTTTACAGGCACTTATGAAACGCAAAAGAGCCTACCAGCGGCGGGCCCTTTTCGGTGGTTGTGGATGATCGGAGTAGCTTTCCATGCCAGGCCGTATGCTTTTATCGGGATAGGGGAGGTTTTGCGCCTCCCCGTCCGTAAGGGATAAATGAGCATGGCGTAGTCCTGAATACCGGTTCAGTCTACGAATGGCCGGCAAGTCAATCTTGCCAGATACACTATAACATCCTGGGAAATGAATGGTCAACGTAAAAAAAACGAAAATTTATGTCCGTGGCTCTCTTATAGCCGCAAGGACAGGCAAAACCACCTATTCCCTAAGTATTCTGGTAATCACTCCGTCAAGGCCAAAAATAAGGGCTGTCAGGTCCTCTCTGGCTTGTTTGGCGTCATTCTGGATAGTGCGTACATCCTCACCCTCCAACTCCGCAATCTCCTTTGTGTTCAGCTTGTTTTCGGAGAGATACAGGTACTCTATCACCCTGTACTGTCTCTGCTTCACTTTGGATGCGGAACTCTCACACTCTTTCCGGTACACTTCCAGCATGGTATTCACATGGGCCATGACCATGTTGACCGTCACCACGCTGCGTTTCAGATTGTGGAGCGTTTTATCATCATCAAAGATACCGAACTTTGTCAGGACTTCCAGATCGGCAATGCCCTCGTTGACCTCTTCCGCACGTTCCAGCGTGTAGACGGAATTTTGTGCGTACTCGTTGAGCTGCGTATATCTCTCCAGAAGAGTTTTTGTCCGGTACAGCAGACGTCCGGCCTTTCTCCTGGTGGTTTCCTCATGCTCATTCTTGTACGCCGCTATACCGGCCTCTGATGCCCTCCGCATCATTTCCTGTAGTTCCCGTTCCGAAATGTTATAAGTCTTTGCGCCTTTATTAGCCATTTTCCCAAACCTCCCACTTGACATTTTTCCCAAAACGCCTTATAATGGCGTTACTGTGTATGGGGTTTGTCAAGTGCTGGGAGGCATTGGGCAGACCTTTTTCTTTATTCAGTTTTCAGTTTATCCGACCGGCCAATCAGCCGGGGAACCCGTCAGGAGAAATCTTTTTCGTCATGAATACCCCTTTCGGCAGCGTATCAGTGGAAATGACGTCCACCCCGAATCTGGCGATCCTGATTCCGTGCAAGTCCGCCTCATGGCGTATATGCTCCGGAATATCCACCTTTTCATCCACAACGATAGGCTCTCTGGCGTCAGATAAAAGGGTTTTACCTTTTCTTTTCCGAATCTCGCTTTCCAGCTCTTCCAGGCTGTCAATGACCTTATGTCCGGTGATCTGCTCGAAAACTTCTCTGGCGAGTTTTTCTGCGTTGGTGATCGTATAGCTTTTTTCGCCGTTGATATACTGTTTCGTTTCCCACGTTGCAGAATGCATGGCGGCCATAGATTCGTTGAACTCTTCCGCTTCGATTCTTGCCATATCCAGCAGAATCTTGTTGACCTCCGTTCTTGCCACTCCGCCGATTTCTACACGGACGGATTCTTTTGTGAGTTCCGATCTGAGGCGGTTCCACATTTTACAAAAATTCATCTGCGCCTGGTTCCACATTGATTCAAAATCCATGTGCCACCCTCCCTGCTCTGCCTGCCTCTTTGCCTCTTTACTGTTCATATTTCCTCCTGTCTGCCTTACCTGGCACGGTTTCCTTTGAATCTCTTCGACTGCGGACAGGTGGCGAAATGGGAAATGTACCCCACTCCGTCAGCCTTTTCCGGCGTGTCAACGATAGTTGCTGTCACCACATCACCGCCCTGTGTGACGATTTTTTCTTTCCCGGCCGCATCTTTCCGGTAGTGGTGAATCGTGGTGTTGACCGGCATATTCTTACCGGCCTTTGTCCTTATCCAGAGGACACGCTGGCCGCATCCCCGGCATTGTCCGAAATTATCTTTCCACATGGCATCCTCCTGTCTGGTTATTCCTCGTCCTCCGGTTCCTCATAGGAGTAACCGTCATCCTCCCTGGGCTCCTCTTCCTCGTCTACCTCCCTGCACTCCCCGTCTATTACTTCTCCCGGCAGTGCGCCGGCATCCGCAACCTCACCCGGCAGCGCTCCCTCGTCTGCCACTTCACCAGGTAACAGGGGAGTATTCATCCACGCTTTTTCGGGATCAGTTTCAAGGGAGCCCTGGCCGTCCTCGCCCTCTTCCTGGTTCCACGGCTGGTCCTCGTCAAAGATAGTCCGCTGATCCGTTCCGGTGATGTATGCCAGGACGTACATCTGGCGTCCTTCGTCCCATACAAGCTGCATTTCCGGATTCTTGTTTCCGGTCAGCTCGTCTTTTACGGTGATGTTGGAAGAAACCTTATGCTTGAACTTCGGTTTCTGAATCCGCCTGCTCTCTCCCTCGATACCAGGATCATAGTTGGGTATGTACTCACTTTCCAGAGAAACATCAATTTTCAGCGTTATGGAGCCGTCCGTGGAATCGCTTTCAACCATATTCTTGAAAAGTCTCTGTAATACCCTGTTAAAATTCATTCTGGCCTCTTCAAAGGTTACATCCTCTATGACCAGTTCCTGTGTATCATCAGCAATCTTGCTCATGTCTTTCTCTTTACCTCCTTATGGTCTTGTTTCAGAAATGCCGCCACAACTTCCAGGCAGTCATGATCTTTGTTCGATAATGCGTCAGAGCCGTAACGCTCCGCACATTCATCTACTGCAATGCACTCCGCACAATTCAACGGGTCAGTGAGAATATATATCGCATCTTCCAGCGTTGTACCCTGCGGGAGAACTTCGTGCTTTATCAGGTATTCCAGGTTGGACGGCGTAACCTTTTCACTGCTCATTCCGTTCCTCCGTGACGTATGACGCCTCCATATCCGCTTCATGGAGTGCCAGGATAAGCGGGTATCTCTCAATGGCCGCCGACAGGGTATTGTAGAGCTCTTTCGGCTCCGAGAATCCCATGTGCCAGCGGATAGCGTACCTCTCCAGCGGTTTTAAGGTTATGAAATTTTCGATCATCATCACAGACTTTTCACCATGGCCATACGGGATTTTATCATCCAC
The DNA here is from genome assembly GCA_021770245.1 of Lachnospiraceae bacterium. Taxonomy (GTDB): domain Bacteria; phylum Bacillota; class Clostridia; order Lachnospirales; family Lachnospiraceae; genus Eisenbergiella. The sequence goes on along the minus strand of JAETRI010000002.1, from coordinate 104,623 downwards.
TGCATACGAGGGCACCGTCTCCCAGATGAAATCCCCGTTGCTGTCGTGCTTCACCTGGCGTCTGTCAGCGGCGGCGACAACCTCCTGGTCATAGTTTTTCTGGTTTTTCAGCTCCGTTGTGTAAAAGTGCGTCTTACAGATATCATGCAGAAGAGAAACAATGATGATACTGTCATTTCCGACCTTGTCTGCATCGAGCAGTTCCCGCCAGACGTTGTACTCGGAGCCGCTGGTCTTTTTATCCAGGTTCCGGAATACCTCCATGCTGTGGTGCAAAAGGCCGCCCATAAAGGAACCGTGGAACTTCGTGGATGCCGGAGCCGTGTAAAAATCACTGGCACCGATATAAACGATCAGATTCTCAATTCCGGCCCGCTGCGTGCTGAGTAAAAGCGACTCGAACTCTTTCATTTCTTCCTGTCTGGTTTCCTCCGTAATTCCCATTCTCTCTTAACCTCACTTTCTTCATTCTCTTGTCAATCCTATGCTCAAACCGCCCTACTCCGGACGGGTCAAGTCTCTTTGCCAGCTCGTAGAGCTCCAACATGCGGTTTTTCAGAATTTCCTCTTCTGCAGGCCCCCGGAAATCGTTAATCTCCAGGCGGAACTTGACCGCCGCCATTTCCTGTTGTATGCCCCTGATCCTGAACTGTGTCTGAACGTCTGACTGCCCTCTCTCATATCCCCGGAGATACTGGCTGGGCTGGATTGTCGATACCCGCCGTGCATCTTCCAGTTGCCTTGCCATACACTGTATAAGGCCGTATACCGCCCGGTGCCGCTTATCCTCCGGATTCCTGATTTCCGCAGGTACCAGGAGAATCATTTCCTCATAGGTCAGCGGAAGATTCGGGAATACCATGCGGTCCGCACTGGTTATGTTCAGGTCTCCCTCATTTTTCTTCAACATCTGGTTTTACCTCCTTTATGGTTACTTCCACCCTGGGATTGTCAGAATAGAACTTCCGGCACTGGCAATCCACTATCTGGGTATCATCCCTGTACGCTATCTGGTTCAGACTGTCCGCTATAATCTTCACCACATTATCCATGTCAGGCTTCTTTGTAGGCCGTAGGAGCTGTTTTTTCATCAGCTCCTTATTCTTCTTCGTTGCGCTCTTTGGTATGCTGTAATAGGCCAGTATCCGCATATCTAACATGGTGCCGTCCGGGAACTTGAACCCCTGGCATTGTGCGGCATATTCCATACGCACCAGCGTTTCATAATTCGCCGTGTCCTTTGGCGTGATAGCTCTGCCGGTTCCCGGAACGAACCGTGGACGTCCTTTTCCTTTCGGCTCTCCCAGGACTGTAAATTTCACCGTTTTCATTACCGCATCCCCTCCCATTCCCAGAGCCCTTGCTGCCCTCTTGCGGGGATAGGAGCCGGAAACTGCTTTACGTCTGCCAACTTCCAGGCGTACCGGCCGAGGGTATAATCTCCGAGTGCCAGTTCATCCGGAGACAGGGTAGCGACAAACTCCGGCGTGATCTTGATGCACTCTACCAGGTTCGCTGTCGCAAGCACGCACCCCAGAGGAAAGATTTCAAGCCCGGTATGGCCTGAAAGATTCAGCCTCCGGCATATTACCTCACGGGCTCTTTCGTCAAGGTATGCGGACCATATTTCATTTACAGATTTCTTTCCCGCATGGATAGCGATAGCGCCTCTGTAATTTGTAGGATATCCCCTGGTCTCGTTATGCTTGATTCCAACGGCTGCCATGCTCGCCCAGGGTTGCCATATTGTTAATGCTTTCATGCCCTGCCTCCCTTAATCAGTCCGGAACCGGGAGCGGCGTTGTCATGTACTCCTGGTGTACCGTTGCCCTGTCCTGTGTCACCGCCACCGTCACATAGGGATCACCGTACTTGCATAACCATTCATGGAGAGGCTTCACCGCCTCTTCAAGCTCTCCTCTTTTTTCATCCCAGGCTTTTTGTCCTCCCTGGATATTCAGGCAGCGCTTTTCTTCGTTCCCCTCCGCCACCGGAATATAGGACGCCTCAAACAAATTCGGTTCACAGGGGTACAACTCCGTATCACTCCACCGGATAATGTAATAGCCGACCGGAATGTGTACCACTTCTCCGTCCGGATACCTGGTGTAAAGTTTCGGTATTTCTACCGGATTGGAAGTATCAAAAAACAGGATCCCTTTAAGACCTGCCATGACCACCCAATATGGGGCGTGCTTCGTCTCGTCATAGTCCTTTTCACACGCCGGGAGACTTATATGTCCGTCATACCGGAACGCCTCAAACTGCATCATCTTCTTTTCGTACTTCGCCATGTTTTCTCTTTTCCCTCCTTTTCTTTTTCCAGTCATTGATAGCTGCGCTCCCAAAAAGGTATACCCACGGCAGAGAGCAGACGGCCAGGAGCGCAAGCGGCACAACGTACTCGAAGATTATCTTTAATTTGAAATACGTCTCCACTTCCTACCTCCCTCTGCTTTCCGTTCTCCGGAACTGCCGGTTTTTCGCCGGTACAACGTTCGGTTTCTGGTTGAACTGTTTCCCGTATCTGTTCATCCCTGCCGCCTCCCCTGCGGCCTTTGTTTTTGAATGTCTTGATTTGCTCATGTACCCTCCTATCTGCCGGTATCGGCGGCCTCGTCATACTTTCGTATCCGTAAAAAGTAGTCCAGGGCTTTTCCTGTAGGCGTTTTATTCCGCTTTCCCTGCTCTACTGTGTATCCGTTCTTTACCAGGATAGCCGCCGTGTTCAGTCTGTCCTCCTGGTTGTAAATCAGGATTTCCACCGGTTTCTCTGCCGGTGGCTCCGTCTTACTGCCTCTTTCCAGATCGGCAAAGGAAATCTTCAATGCCCCCATAATGGAGATCAGGGCGCTTAACGGAATGTCTGACTTTCCGCTCTCGTAAGCCTGGATTGCACTTTCCCCTTTCCCAGCCATGGCTCCGAGCTGTTTCTGTGTCAGCCCCGCCGCCTCTCTGAATTTTTTCAAATGCTCTCTTATCTTCTCTCCCAAAATTATCCCTCCTGCATGAATTTAGCCATTTTGTCAAACCGGCGCTCTGCGGATATCTTGCGGAATGATTCTCCCGATACCTCAACCGGCAGACAGGTTTCAAAAATACGGTCATAGATGCGCTTATACCGGATATCCTCGACTTCAAGCATTTCAGAGAGCGTCAGGTTCGTTGTCAGAACCATAGGCTTTGCCTCTCTTGATCTGCTGTCTATCACGTTGTATACCTTTTCAAGCGCATAGTCTGTGTTACGCTCTGTGCCTAAATCGTCCAGCACCAGGAGACTTGCATTGTTCAGCATTGATATGTAGGCCGCCTCGTCCGGATGCGCCTGCAAGTTCTGCAGTATCTTTACAAAAGAGGTCATGATAACCGGAATCTGCTCTGCCAGAAGTTCATTCGCAATGCAGGCCGCCGTAAAGCTCTTTCCCGTTCCGACCGGCCCCCAGAAGATAAGCCCCTGATTGTCTTTCAACATCTGCTGGAAATTTGCGGCATACTTACTGGCAATCTGAAATACTTTCCGGTTCTGATCTACCACGGTGTAGGAAGAAAACCTTGCATCCCGGTATTTTGATTCCATCATGGATGCGTCACGGATTCTCTGAATCCTGGCCATTTTCTCCCGGTATTCCTCCTGTTGTTTTTCTTTCTCCATGGCCTCCTGTCTGCATGTGCAGACACACGGAACTTTTCTCTTTACCTCCTCCGGTCCCATGAGCCCAGCCGGAAAAGTCACAACACACTCTTTTTTGGTATGGCACTTCCCGCAGTACAGGAGGCCGCCGTCACCTATGTAATCTCCGTTCTCCATTGTGGCGGCACTGTTGGCCACAATAGTATGCAGAGTATTAGCGGCCGTTTCTCTAATTTCTTCCATGCAAACCTCCTTTAACAAATCACATTGATCTCACCCCGCCTGCTTGTGCCTGCGTCTGCGCCGGTGCCGGTTCTGGATTCCTCGGTATATACTCGGTAAAGGAAAGGCTCGGCCCTAGGAACGTCTTAGCGTGTTTGATGTACTGCCTGTCAGTATGCTTTCTTTCACACTCCGCCCTGTACGCTTTTGCCGCCGCCAGAATCTCTTCCGCAGAGTACCCCTCATTCCTCCTGGCCTTATACTTCTTATACGCCTCTCCCTTATCTGCTTTCTTAGGATAAATGCTCCAGAACTCTTCAAAATCCTTGCCGTGCTTTTCCTCCTGTTCTTCTTTACGGCTCTTTTTCTCTGGTTCCTTGCTTTCTGGTTTTATTTCGCTAACGTTACCGGTAACATCATCAGTAACGTTACTTTGTTTGTCTCCGGTTGCCTTTTCTCTTTGTCGTGCTTTGAATCTGGCCTGCCTCTCGCAATTTCCCTTTTTATCTTTGACATAGCGATTGTAATATGACCGCCAGTCTCCCCAATCGTGGAGATATAGCTGGCCGTCAACTTCATCTATCCACCCGGTATCAATCAGGCAGGCAACAACCGCATCACCGTCAACCTCTTTGGAGAGTCCGGCCTGGAAAGATTGTTTGATATCCTCCCGGTCGGCACTCACCATGAGGCCGTCCATTTCAGCATTATCTATTCCCCAGAGCCACAGACTGACCAGGATTCCAATGGCCTCATTCTGCGAACATCCAATCGCTTTATATAGACTTCTCAATTTTCCACCTATCAGCTTTTGGTCTACGCTGATCCACGCCATTTTTCATCACCGCCATTCTGTGATTTTTTACCGTCAAATATCTGCCACCAGGTCAGCAATTCCGATAGGGCCAGTGAGGACTTCCGTCTCTCTACAGTGGTCGCAGCACTCGCACCGGTCCGGAAGAACTTCTCCGTATTTCACCTGTCTTACCCTCTCGATATTGTGCTCTACCACGCTCATAGCCTCCCGGAGATAATTGTCCTGAACGTGGATAACCTTGATATTCGTTGCCTTTTCCTTGCTGGCCCCCGCAATGTAAAACGGCAGGCGTTTACCTGTATTCTGGTAGACAATCTCCTGGTAGACTGCGCCCTGGATGTCGTACCCCCAATACCTTACAAAATCCAGATAGCCGATATCCCGTACCCATTCCAACTTAGTAAGGGATGCCATAACCTTTAAATCCACGATTGCGATTCCCTCCAGGTAGGAATCAATTTTTATTTTCCAGGGAAGTCCGAACAATTCCCCGGCCATGATAACCTGTTTCTGGCCGGACATGTGCGCCATAAAGAACTCGTCACGCTCAATGCGGGCGATAATGTCATTTGCCTGCACATAATCCGATTTCAAGCCCTTGTCTCCGGTTTTCTTGAAGATATCCGGGTGCTCTGCCTTGAACTTATCCAGCGTGCCCTCAAAGTAGGCATCTACATAGCTCCCTACCAGGAGTGCGGTTGTTTCCTCTTCCTCATACACTCCCCTGATCTTATCCATGGCGGTGAACTCGCACCCTCTCCGTCCGTATGTTCCCACAAAATCTTTAAACTGTGAGACGGACATATACTCAAAATTGGCCTCTTCCGAATAATAATTCTCTGCTGTCAACTGCATACTCTATACCTCCTGATAAGTCGCACCCGTAAAACGGATGTAGTTCTGAATCTTCGTGATCTGTTCCTGTGTGCCAGTAATGATAAGTTTTACAGACCTGCCTCCCGGATATGCTCTTGTCTGCGCCTCCGGCTGTCCCACTTTTGCCGGTTCCTCCCGGTGTGGGATATTTCCAGCCGCAACCCCGGCATTTCCGGCATTCTCCGACTGCCCCATTCTGGGCGGCTCCTGTTGGGCTGGTACATTCCCGCCGTTTCCGTGCGCCCCAGGTGCTCCCGCTGACGCAACACCCGGTTGCATCATGCCAGCCAGCGATCCGGCAGCATGTGTCATAGTGGACGTTCCAGACGGCATCATACCGGCCTGTTTTTCTTTTTCAGCACGTTCCATTTGTTCCCGTGCCATGCGTTCCTGTTCTTCTTTGCGCCTCTGCTCTGCCTCCCGCTTTTTCCGCTCCATTTCCAGGATGCGCTCACGCTGGGCTTTCAGCTCGTTCATCTTTGCAATGGCTTTCTGCAAAGAGAGGTCAGCTTTATATACTGCCAGCATATCCTCTTCAAATTCGCTGGCAAAAGATTTGATTGTGGTGATTTCATCCAGTATCTTCTGGATGCCGTTCTCGATACCCTCCCGCCAACTTTTCTTAGTGGCCGTGGCATTTTCCCACCGTTCATCATAGATAGCGATCCTGGCCTTTTCCCTGATATCCTCCGGAAGAGACTCTGACTTTTTATTCCAGTAGTCCATGATTTCTTTCCTGGCCGCCTCTTTCCGGCGCCTCTCATAGTCCTGAACCTGGTCATTGATTGCATTGATCGGCTTTTCAATCAGAGCGATAAGCTCCTTTGCCTGGGATTCTATAATCGCATACGGCTCCAGGCACTTATCCTTGACCTCTTTCTGGCGTTCCTTGATAGCCGCCGAGAGTTTTCTGAGTGTGGCAACATCACTCTTTGCCGTCTTGATTGTGGCGTCCGTATAGGCTGTAGTCCGGTATACTTCCAGCCCGTCCTCCAAAACCTGTTTGATCTCTTCAAAGTTCCATGAAACCTTTCCCGGCTCCTGCTTTACTACTACGCTAATCTCATTCATCCTGTTATCCTCCTATCCTACGCAAACGGTAGTTCATCTTCGATCTCGTCCGAAATGGAAAAATTGGGATCATAGCCCCCGCCGTTTCCGTATCCCTGCTGCTGTTCAAACTGCATAAATTCCTCTTCATACTGGTTTTGCGCCTGCTGTACGGGAACCGGCTGTTTTCCCTGTTTCTGCGCCTGCGCTCTTTTGATCTGTTCCATTACATCAATCGGAGCGCCGTTATCCGGCAATGCCGCCTGTGTGGTTCCGGATATCTGCATATTCTCAAATGTCACATCCCCTCCGTCCTCAAAAGCAATCCTCTGTTCGATATTGTCAAAATCCAGATCAATCAACTTGCAAAGGCGCCGGAGTACGGTTTTTTTATACATTTCTCCGGGAGAGTTTTTCCATGCCGGGCTGTCTTTTGCCTTTGAGTAATTGTTCCTGACATTTTCTATGTCCTCTGCGCTCATGGTGTCGTACATCATAGATCCGTCTCTGTAAACCACGATTGCAAAAGCCCCTCTCATGGGTGCGTTTGAAAACGGCTGCGGTTTGAAATGAACTTTCTGCTCTCCGCTCTCAACCTCTTCCACAAAGAAATCACCGTCACGAACCACCTTAGCAAAGATATCTTTAATCGGATTTTTGCTGTACTTTTTGCACAGCTTAATCTCGCCTTTATAGTCCGTTTGAAACTGCATATTTCCCCCATAGGGGATTGCGTAACATTCTCCATTGAAGAAATCGAGCCCCAGGTACGCCCCTTTTGCCAGACATACAGGAATCGTTTTCACATCCACTTTTGCGAGCTGGTCTTTTTTCTTGCTGTCTCTCAACATATCCTGAATCACTGTAATACAGTTCAGGATAAACCTCTCTCGGTTGAATCCGGCCGGTAGAGCCTCTTTGTGCTTTCCCAGCTCCGATATGAGGCCGTTCTGAATGGAATCCAGATATTGTGCTGTTGTCATTTGCGCCACGCCTCTTTACCTCCTTAAAAAATATCTTGTATCTGCATCATGGCTATGCTGTATGTATTGATAGCCCTCCTGATGTGCCACTCCTTAATCACATCCGGCAGTAGAAGCGGCAGATAGCTTTCATCACGCCCGGCAGTTTTCGCTTTCCTCCTGGCATATTCGATAAGCCCCTGGAATGTATCATCATCCACCTTATATCCGTCTGCCTCTGCTTTTTCCCGGATGCCCTGATAGTCAGTATTCATTCAGAATATCCTCCGCCACTGACTTCACAACCGCTTTTACAGTGACTAAAAGAGGAATAACCAGCCACTCCCCGCCGACCGCTATGTAGCCCCTTTCCTGGTAGGCCACCCTGACGCATACAGCAGTCAGTATCAGTCCAACCGTAAGCAAAAGCCAGTTTTTCAAAATGATTTTCATTGTGCCTCCTACTTGTAAAACTTGTGATTGCCCTCCCGGAAGAGAAATTCAAGATTTCTGCTGTGCCAGCTATCCGCACCGGCATTTTCAAAATACATGGCTCCCATGCTTTCATCCCAGCCGCCCTCTATAAGCTCCAGCGCCGCCAGACAATCATCATCCGGAACCGTGGAATAGTATCTCCCGTCCAGCACCGGCGAATATTGCCTATCCTGGAATACAACCTCTGATACCGTGTCAGGAAATTCATCAGACCGTACCCTGTTGACTACGGACAGCATCACCAGGGCTTTTCCCTCCGTGCTCTCACCCCCTGCCTCCGACATGGCAAGTTTCAGCAAAATCTCCTCGTCTGCGGCATCCAGGCTCATGGCCGGTTCCGGCTCCGGCTCCCCGGTTTCCTCTTCCTGTATGACGTAGATAACCGGCTCCGGTGTTTCAGTCGGTTCCGGTTCTGCAGGTGTCTCCGGTGTTTCCGCCTCTATGTCTGCCACCATATCCAGGTGATCCGCCTCCCTCTCTTCCTGGGCTATCCCTTTCATGGTAAGAACCAGGCTCAACGTTGCCGCACATATGGACGCCAGCTTCAGGATATCTTTACACCGCATGACTGAAATCCTCCATAATGGGAGAGGCGAATATGCTTAAATCAATATCCGGGTATTCCTCTATTGCTTTCAGCAGATCGGCGTCCGTTGTGATTCCATATTCTTTTTCCATGATCTCACGCAATCTATCAACGAGTGCCATTCCCACCGCTCCTTTCCGTGATTTTTTCAGCAAACATCCGGAGCTCCGATATTGTCTTTGCCAGGGAGTCGAGATTCCGCATGATGCCGTCAAACTCTTCCCTCTCGTTTTCATCAATCTTTCCGTCCGCCGCTATGCTTAGTAGCTGCTTTTTCATGCTCTGGATTTCTTCATCATCCAGGTCATTCAGGAGCCGGACCGTCACGCTCGCCAGACCGTCAATCTCCGTGGCGACTGGTAATTGCTTTCCTATCGGACATTCTCTTTTGCAGTAGAGGTTTTTAAGCTGGGGGGAATTGTAAAGGTCGGCCATCATAACCACAATGTCAACCGGAACTGCCTTAGTTATCCCCAGCTCGTAATTTGACAGTGTGGATGTGGATATCCCCAGAAGTTCCGCTGCGCTTTCCCGGCTCCTTAGCTTATCGTTGTATTTTGCCGCCTCTTCCCTACAGGCACGGTATATATTTCCCATGCAATTCATACAACCATTCTCCATGTTCATTTACCCTCCGTTGCCGTATAATTTACTTAGACCTGTAATTCAGCTCCTACATCCGGTATATGCAGATAATCACTGATTTTTTTTACGGCAATGGGGCTTGTTACCCGGCCATTCAGAATCGAGGTAACATAAGACCTTGTCAGATTCAATTTATCTGCAAGCTCTATGATGCTTATGTCCTGCTGAATCATAGCGATCTTTGCGCTTTTGCACCAGGGAGACAGTTTCCTTGCCATTGTGTAGCCTCCTTTCCTTTTACTTTACTTTTGTTCACTTTTGCGTTAAAATAAAATGAGTTTGATTTTGTTTTTGCGTTTTTGTTTCATTCTCAATTTTATTCTATATTTTATACTATAACGCATTATTATGCGTTGGTCAAGTATAAAATTTAGTTTTCTGCGTTCACTGGGGAGGATATATGTTTTACGATAATATTTGTAAGATTTGTAAAGACAAGGGCACTACGCCCACCACCATACTAAAAGAACTTGGATATAGTACCGGAAACGTTACTCAATGGAAAAAAGGTTCTGTTCCCAACGTAGAATTATGCGTTGCTATTGCTCGTCACCTTGGCATAACGCTCGATTACCTTGTTACGCTTTCTACGTCAGTTCAGGATAATTCTTTGTCTGAATCCGACCAGGAATGGCTAGATATCATTTGCCGGATTCCGGCAGACAAACAGGAAATGTGCAAGGACTTTTTGCGTACTCACATGGTAATTCCAGAAAAGTATGCTGACGAGAAAAAAGCATAGTCAATAATGAATACTTAGAATGGCGGCGCAGAAACAATAAATCAGAATAGGGGGTATCTTATGGGAAATCAGGAAACCGGAAGAAAAATCATGATCGATCTGCTGAACAATCCAGCCGGAGACCAGTACGCATACGTTATGGAACTTCAAAGATTGCTGATGTGCTACCAGGTTGCAAGCCCAGACGATAGAAATGTGGTGTGGGCCGCACTCAACAAATACGCCAGCAAAATAGACAAGATATAGCCCCGTGCAGGGGCTTTTTCTCTTTGGAGGATAAAATTATATGTCAAGAAATAGAAAGACCGTAAAATCGAAATCTGGGCTTTCCAGGGCAAAGAAAGTGGCTATCTATATCCGTGTATCTACCATGCACCAGATTGACAAGGATTCTCTGCCTATGCAGCGCAAAGACCTGATAGCCTATGCGGAGTTGATTCTGGGGATAAGCGAGTATGAGATATTCGAGGATGCCGGTTATTCAGGAAAGAACACCGACCGGCCAGCCTTTCAGGATATGATGTACCGCATCCGCAACGGTGAGTTTTCTCATGTGCTTGTCTGGAAAATAGACCGCATTTCCCGTAACCTGCTGGACTTTGCGGAAATGTACGAGGAACTACAGGAGCTCCGTGTTGTCTTTGTCAGCAAAAACGAGCAATTTGATACCTCCACGGCCATAGGTGAGGCTATGCTCAAAATCATCCTGGTATTTGCGGAGCTTGAAAGAAATATGACGTCCGAGCGTGTGACCGCCGCCATGATATCCAGGGCCAGTAACGGCCAGTGGAACGGCGGGCGGATTCCCTTTGGCTATGACTATGATCCTGAATCTGGGGAGTTTTCTATCCGGGAGGACGAGGCCCAGGTCTGCCAGATATTGAAAGATGATTACCTGGAAAACAAATCCCTGACGCATACATCCCGGCTCCTGAATGAGCGTGGGTATAAAACCAGGGCCGGTGTAGAGTGGTCTCCTACTGCGGTGTGGATAATTGCATCCAGTCCTTTCTATGCTGGGATATACAGATACAACCGGTACAAAGGAACCGAACACCGCACCGAAAACCCGGAGGATGAATGGGTAATGGTGCCGAACCACCACCCGGCGATATTTACCACGGAAGAATATGAGGTTATGGCAAGTATGTTGAAAGACAATTCCAGGAGCTTCTCAAATTACACCGACCGGCAGCATACCTCTTCAAAGGTGCATCTTTTCTCTGGGATTGCGTACTGCGGGAAATGCGGAAACAAAATGGTCTCTACTCCTGGAAAGCTAAGTGTTGACGGCTACCGCCCGTCTAACTACTCATGCCCTAAAAGGCGAAAAACCAAAGAATGTGACAATCAGACTGTAAATGATAGCGTTCTGGGTGAATTTGTGATAAATTACATCCTTAACATGCTAAACGCCAAAAAGGAATTTTCCGGCATCAATTCTCCTGGGGAACTGGAAAAGCGGCTCCTTTTTGGCAGCACGTTCTCCGGTGTGGAACATATAGAGGAAAACGGGCTCCATGAGTTTTATAATCTCCTGGCCAGGTACGGCTCCGACAACTCCTACAGCTTTTCAATCCGCAGGCCCAGGAAAAAGAAAGCCGCCGTTTCCCCGGAAGTAGAACAACTCCGCAAGGAAAAGGAACGCCAGGAGCGGGCTATGCAGAGGCTCCAGGAGCTCTATCTGTATTCTGAATCTGCAATGTCAGAAAAAGACTTCATCATCCGGAAATCAGAAATATCAAAGCGCCTGGGTGATGTAAGCGCAAAACTCGGCCTTGTCTCCCGTGGCACTGAATCCTCTCTGTCAGACGAGGATTTTATCAAACAGGCAAGTCACCTGCTCATATCCAGGCAACTAGCCGAGAGGAAATATATCTACTTCAAAGAATTTGCAAAATCGGTATCTCCGGAAATCCTGAAAACCTACCTCGATACCATTCTGGATTCCGTGACGCTCACGGACGGGCATGTGGAATCAATCATATTCAGGAACGGGCTCACCCATAAATTCATATACAAGGCATAAGATAAGCCGGTAGGGATTCACCCTCCGGCTCTCTTTTTGATCTGTTTTCTTGTGAACAATAGTTAAATTTGGGTGTCATTTGATTAGCATGGCATCGCCTATGTTTATCGGTTATACCCCAAAATGCAATTTGGGGAAGTTATTAAACATCCTATTTTTCAGCCACCTCCAGCGGAACAATTGTAAGCGTTTTTCCCATAGATACCAGCAGTTTTAAAATAGTTGATAACTGGGGGTCAGTTTTTCCGCTTTCCATTCTTGCAATCACAGACTGCTTTACCCCTGTCATATTCTCCAATTCCCTTTGCGATATATGATTTTCCTTTCTGGTCTTTATTATCTCTCCAACCAGTTTAACCATTAAATCATTTTCGGCAATTTCCTCTGCCGTATAATGTTTCTTTCTGTATTCGCTCCAGCTTTCCCCAACCGGAGAGATTTTCTTTCCATTATCCATCTTCTCTGCTCCTTTCCCTGAAATCTTCCATTAGCCGTTTTGCTTTTTCAATCTCTCTTTTTGGCGTTTTCTGTGTACTTTTCATAAAATGGCTTAACAAAATAAATGAGTTTCCATCCCATGCAAAAAATAGAATCCTGTCTCTCAACGGACGCAGTTCCCATATTTCATCATCCAAATGCTTTACATACGGCTCGCCTGCCGCTGTCCCATGTTCCATTAGTATTCCGATATATTGGTCTATTTTATTATATTTTATTCTGGCATCTTTGCTTTTTGTAGACTTTTCTTCCAACTTATCAAGGTATTCTTTGACTGGCTGGTTTCCATTGGCATCCCGATAAAAATGAACCTCGTACATTGTGTAGTCTCCTTTATCTGTTTATATGATAGCTTATAAGCTCTCGCACGTCAATGCAAAATAAAAGAGGTCTAAAATACTTTATTTCAAACCTCTTTTATTTTGCATGAGGACTTCTAACAAAATCCGACATTCATTATTCTGTTCACAAATATGCACTATCGGTTTTTACTGAATAAGCATAACGTCTCCGAAAGAAAAGAAGCGGTATCTTTCCCTCACCGCCTCTTCATAGGCGGCCAGTACCCGTTCCCTCCCTGCCAGGGCGGAAACCAGCATCACCAGAGTGGATTCCGGCAGATGAAAATTGGTGATCAATCCGTCCAGCAATCGGAAATTATATCCGGGATAGATGAAAATATCCGTATTGCCGCAGCATTCCTCCAGGCGGCCGTCCGCGCCGCAGGCGCTCTCCAGCGTTCTGCAGCTCGTGGTTCCTACACAAATGACCCGATGCCCGTTTTCCTTCGCCCGGTTGATTTTCCTGGCAGCCTCCCCGGAGATCCGATAATACTCGGCATGCATATGGTGGTCCCGCAGATTTTCCGCCTTCACGGGACGAAAGGTACCCAATCCCACATGAAGGGTCACATAGGCGATATCCACGCCCTTTTCCGCCACTTCCTCCAACAGCTGCCGCGTAAAATGCAGCCCCGCCGTGGGCGCGGCAGCAGAGCCCTCATACCGGGCATAGACGGTCTGATAACGGTTTTTATCCCGAAGTTTGTGGGTGATATAGGGAGGAAGGGGCATTTCTCCCAAGCTGTCGAGCACCTCTTCCCAGATCCCTTCGTAGGAAAACCGGATCAGGCGGTTTCCTTCCTCCACCACCTCCAGGACCTCTCCGGCAAGCCGTCCGTCCCCGAAAAGAAGCCGTGTGCCGGGACGAGCCTTTTTTCCGGGCTTCACCAGCGTCTCCCACACGTCCTTTTCCCTTCGTTTCAGCAGGAGCACTTCCACCGCACCGCCCGTTTCTTCCCGCACGCCGAGCAGACGCGCGGGAATCACCTTCGTATTGTTTAAAACCAGACAGTCCCCCGGTTCCAGAAAGGAAGGGATCTCCCGGAAAACATGATGGGAGACTTCTCCGGTCCTGCGGTCCAGCACCATCAGCCGGGAAGCCGAGCGGTCCTCCAGAGGGTCCTGGGCGATCAGTTCGGGCGGAAGCTCATAGTAAAAATCCGATGTTTTCAGTTCCTCCATGGATCACATACCGGCCTTTTCCAAAAACGCCACATATCCCCGCATGGTTTCGTATACGTCCGCCTTGCTGGTGGCTTCCCAGGGCGCATGCATGTTCAGCACGGACACGCCGCAGTCGATCACATTCATGCCGTAGAGCGCCATGATATAGGCGATGGTCCCGCCGCTTCCCACGTCCACCTTGCCCAGCTCCGCCGTCTGGAACACGATGTCGGAGCTGTCCATGATCTGGCGGATATGGGCCATATATTCCGCATTGGCATCGTTGGATCCGCCTTTTCCCCTGGAGCCGGTAAATTTATTGAATACCATGCCTTCTCCCAGGAAGGACGCGTTCTTTTTCTCGAACTTGTCCGCATAGGAGGGATCGAACCCGGCGCTCACGTCCGAGGAAAGCATGACGGAATTGGCCAGCCCTCTTCTGAGATTCAATTCGCTGTATTCGCCCATCAGCTCCATCAGTTCGGCCGTGGCGTTTTCAAAGAAGCGGGACTGCATGCCGGTGGCGCCCACGCTGCCGATCTCTTCCTTATCCACCAGGATACAGCAGGCGGTACGGTCCGTTACCTTATCCTTCAGCTCCAGAAGGGCTCTGGCGGAGGTATAGGCACATACCCTGTCGTCCTGGCCGTAAGCCAGAATCATGCTGCGGTCGAATCCCGCTTCCCTGGCCTTCCCTGCCGGGACGATTTCCAGTTCCGCCGAGAGGAAATCCGCCTCCTCGATATCGTATGTTTCCTTCAGGATCTTCAGGACACCGGCCATGACCGCATCCTTTTCCGTATCCTTGAGAGGAATATGCCCCACGATCAGGTCCAGGGCCTCTCCCTCGATCACCTTGGCGGCCTTCTTCTCCAGCTGTTCGCCGGCCAGGTGAATCAGAAGATCGGAAACGAAAAATACCGGATCGTCTTCGGCCTCCCCCACGTTCACAAGAACCGTGGTGCCGTCCTTCTTGACCACCACGCCGTGGATGGCCATGGGCTGAGCCACCCACTGGTATTTCTTGATCCCTCCGTAATAGTGGGTATCCAGATAGGCCAGCCCGCTCTCCTCATAAAGAGGATTCTGCTTCACATCCATCCTGGGGCTGTCGATATGCGCTCCCAGAATATTCATCCCTTCCCTCATGGGCGCTTTGCCGATCTGATACATTACCAGGCACTTATCCATGTTCACGGCATAGATTTTATCCCCCGGCTTCGGCTTCTCCCCCTTATCGATCAGGGTCTTCAGCTCCACATACCCTTCTTTCTCGATCCGGTTCACCAGAGTGTCCACGCACTCCCGTTCCGTCTTACCGGCATCCAGGAAATCCATATATTCCCTGGCAAAGGCATCCGCCTCGGCCGCCCTTTCCTCCGTCCAAGTCTTCCAAACATTTTTCTTTTCCATTTTAATCCTCCATGCCGCGTCTTTTGCGCGCGTTCAAATCAGGGAGGTTGAAAGTTTCAACCTTCCCCTCCTTCTGCCGCCGCAGGCGGCTCACGCTTCATGGGAAGCGCTGTTGTTTTTTCCGTCATCCGCCGTTTCGGACATCTGGGTGCCCTTCGCCTTCAAATCCAGTTCCTCCGTCAGAAGCTGTTTTGCCCTGGGAACCTCATCGCTGTGGATACGGAACATACAGGTACAGTGATTCCCGGGTTTCCGGAACAGGCCGCCCAGACGCCTGTCCTCCCACTCGATAAAATAGGAGATTCGGTGCTTCAGAAGTACCTTTTCCACCTTCTCCTTCGTGGCAAGATCATATGCCTTTAAAAAATCCACTTCATGGTTTACTGCTCCGATATCCATTTTCCATCCCGCGCCTTTCTGACCCGGACCCATGGTCCGGCATCGTTCTCCTGATGCTTCCGTACAGACGGCAGTCCGCCAGAGCCGAACCGCCGCGTTTATTTAATTGTACTACGCTCTCAGCTCTATGCCAAGCCCCTGCAGGCCATTCAGAATTTTTTTCATGGCCGCGGACACATCCGCTTCCTCCAATGTCCGGTCCTTCGCCCGGAAGGTGAGCGTATAGGCGACGGATTTGAAGCCCTCCTGGATCTGTTCCCCTTCGTAGATATCGAACAGGCTGTAGCCTTCCAGAATCCTGCCGCCGCGCTGGGCGATCATCCCTTCGATCGTTCCCACCGGTATCTGTCTGGGAACCACCATGCTGATATCCCGGTTCACCGCAGGATATTTGGCAATCCCCTCGTATTTCCTTTCGAAGGTGGCCAGCGGAAGGATGGCCGGCATGTCCAGTACCGCCACATAGGCCCTGGAGCCGATCCCATAATTGTCCAGGACCTCGGGATGCACCTCCCCCAGATAACCCAGGGGCATATTGTGGCACAGGATCCGCGCCTGGCGGCCGGGATGCAGGAAATTCAGGTTCTTCCCCTCTCCTGCGGCCTGCGGGTCATATTCCCTCTTTTCTTTGATGCCGATGCTCTCCAGGAACTCTTCCACCACTCCCTTCATGGTGTAGAAATCCCCTTCCCCGTAAAAGCCCAGGGTAAACTGCATCCGTTCCTCCGGAAGGCTGTCCGCGGCATTTTCCCCGGGAAGATAAATATTCCCCAGTTCATACAGCTTCACATCCTTGTTCCGCCTGTTGTAATTGGTGGCCAGGGAGGTAAGGATCCCGTTCAGGGAAACGGTGCGCATGACGGAAAAATCCTCTCCCAGCGGATTAATGATATTCACGGTCCGGCGCAGCGGATCGTCCTCATCCAAAAGCAGCTTGTCGAATACCTTCGGGCTCTCAAAGGAATAACACATTCCCTGGGAAAAACCGCAGTATTCCGCAATATCCCTGGCCTTTTCCTCGATACGGAGCTTAAAGGTCATCTTGCCCGTGGTGGCCTCTCCGTTGGGAAGGGTGGTCGGAATCTTATCATAGCCGTAGAACCGGGCCACTTCCTCCGCCACGTCCGCAAAACCCAGGATATCCTGCCGGAAAGTGGGAGCGATCAGCACCCGTTTTGTCTCGTCATAATCGAATTCCAGGGCTTTGAAATAACCCAGCATCTCTTTTTCCGGGATGTCGGTACCCAGGAGCGAATTGATCCGCTCCGGCTCAAAGGCGATCCGCACCCGTTCCTTGATCGGCGCGCAGACGTCCACCATGCCGCCTGCCACCTCGCCGCATCCCAGCTCCCGGATGAGCTGGCAGGCACGGTTAACGGCCTCCGCCGCATTGTTGGGATCCAGTCCCTTCTCGAATTTACCGGACGCATCCGTGCGCAGGCCGATCCTTTTGGCGGATTTGCGGATGTTCGTCCCGTCAAAGCAGGCCGCCTCCAGCAGCACGGTCTTCACGTCGTCGGTGATTTTGGAATTCTCGCCGCCCATAATTCCGGCAATGCCCACCTCTTTTTGTGCATCGCAGATCATCAGCACGTCCTTGTCCAATTTCCGTACCTGCCCGTCCAGCGTCTGGAATTCGTCCCCGTCCTGGGCGCGGCGTACAATGATTTTACGGCCCGCAATGGTATCCAGATCATAGGCATGCATGGGCTGCCCGTATTCCTCCATCACATAATTGGTGATATCCACCAGATTGTTAATGGGACGGATGCCGCTGGCCGCAAGCCGTCTCTGCATCCATTTGGGAGAGGGGCCGATCTTGATGTTCGTGCACACCCTGGCGCAGTAACGGGGACACAGGGCGGCATCCTGCACCTCCACCCGGATATAGTCATTCACATCTTCCGTATTTTCATTCACTTCCACCGTCGGCGGCACAAAGGGCTTGCGGAAGGTGGCCGCCGCCTCTCTGGCGATTCCGAGAATGCTGAAGCAGTCGATCCTGTTATTAGTAATTTCGTATTCGAAGACCGTATCCCGCAGTCCCAGTGCTTCTACCGCGTCGGCACCCACCTGTACGTCTTCGTCGAAAATATAGATACCCATTTCGGGCGCCTCCGGATACATGTCCCGGCTGCTTCCCAGCTCCTCGATGGAGCACATCATCCCGTTGGAGGGAACGCCCCTCAGTTTACCCGCCTTAATCGGGATTCCCTCCTCCGGCAGCGGGCCGCCGTCATGGCCTCCCGCCACCCTTCCTCCGTCCAGCACGACGGGGACCTTATCCCCCACATGTACATTGGGTGCGCCTGTGACGATCTGAATGACCTCGTTCCCGATATCCACCTGACAGACGATCAGCTTATCTGCGTCAGGATGCTTCTCGATGGAAACGATCTGTCCGACGACGATTTTTTCCAGATTTTTATCCAATCGTTCGTAATTTTCCACCTTGGTGCCGCTCATCGTCATCGCATCGCAATATTCCTGATCCGTACAGGACAGCTCCGGCACATAAGCCTTAATCCATGATAACGTCGTATTCATAATAAAATTTCCTTTCCTTCTGCCGCATGGGCATCCATCCAAACCGAATTCCCGCTTCCGCCCGAATCAAAACTGCTTCAGGAAACGGATGTCATTTTCATACAGCAGGCGCATATCGTCTATTTCATATTTCAGAAGGGCGATCCTCTCCAGCCCTACGCCGAAAGCAAAGCCGGTATATTCCTCCGGATCGATACCGCTCATGGACAATACCCTGGGATGCACCATGCCGCAGCCGAGGATCTCGATCCAACCCGAGCCCTTACAGAAACGGCAGCCCTTTCCTCCGCATTTGAAGCAGGACACGTCCACCTCCGCGCTGGGCTCCGTGAACGGGAAATGATGCGGCCGGAATTTCACCCGGGTTTGTTCTCCGAACAGTTCCCTGGCAAACTCCGCCAGCGTTCCCTTCAGATCCGCAAACGTGATGTGCTTATCCACTACCAGCCCTTCGATCTGATGGAAGGAAGGGGAATGGGTGGCATCCACTTCATCGGAGCGGAAGACCCTGCCGGGAGCGATCATACGGATAGGGAGCTTCCCCTTCTCCATTTCCCGTACCTGCACCGGAGAAGTCTGGGTCCGCAGCACCACTTCATCGGAAATATAGAAAGTATCCTGCTCGTCCCTTGTGGGATGGTTTTTGGGGATGTTGAGCGCCTCGAAATTATAATAATCCTTTTCCACTTCCGGCCCTTCCACCACTTCATAGCCCATCCCCACAAAAATGCGTTCCACTTCCTCCAGGGCAATTGTGTTGGGATGGCGGTGCCCCACCTGATTCTTCTTCGCCGGAAGCGTCACGTCGATGACTTCTTCCTTCATCCTGGCTTCCCGAAGGGCGGCCTCCATCTTTTTCTTCGTGTTCTCCAGCATGGCTTCGATCTCGGCCCGGGTATCGTTCACCATCTGCCCGATCTTCGGCCGTTCCTCGGCCGCCACGTTTTTCATGCCTTTGAGCACCTCTGTCAGCGCGCCCTTTTTCCCCAGGGCGCTTACCCGTACCTCATTGAGTTTGTCCAGGGTTCCGGCCGCTTCGATCTGCTTTTTTACCTCTTCCCTGATCTGTTCCAACCTGTCTTTCATAAATTTCCTCATTTCTGCGCCGCTTCTTATCTGATTCTTTCATGCCGCCTCCTGCGCGGCAACGCAACATGAATCGAAGATTCATGTCTGAGAAACCGCGGATGCGATTTCTCATCCGTGATTCAATTTGAGCCGCCTGCGGCACAAATTGCGATTGAAAAATAAGCCATCAGACGTATTTTTCAATCTATAACAGAGTCTGCGGATGCAGCGCGGACGCAGACTCCGCTTCCAAAAATGTGGAAAATCTTTCCGGGGAATCGTGCAGGGGAAAGGCTTTCCTGCGACAAACGCATGAGTGGCCCCAAGGCTCCCCTGCCCCGCGGAACGTGGCGGTCACAGAAGGGATCATCCACCGACACTTAACGAGCGCGGCCCGTACGCCGCCTGTGCGGCATGGCTCTCCATACGGGCCTGTGCACGCAAAAAAGCCCCAACATAACAAACTTATGCTGGGACGAAATTCTCCGCGGTACCACCCACATTCCTGTCGTCCTCCGAAAGAAAAGCATCTTCGGACGCACAGGCTCTCCTTTGGACGTAACGTGTCCCGCGTTCCCCTCTACCGCCCTTTCCGCAGGCTTTCAAAGGGACAGCTCCGGCGTGAAAATAAAAATATATCTGAAACCGCAGGGAGCTTACAGCCGGTGACTCCCATTCTCTGTCGGAAGATATATCTCTTTATGCGCCATCTTCGCTTTTGGCCTTGCATTTTCATGTTTCCTATTGTATGGCCTGTTTCGCAAAAAGTCAACAGGTGAATGAAAGAAATCTATACAACCCCGGTATTTCATGTTAAAATAATTCCGTATTTCATAGGACAGCGGGCAGAAGCTCTTCCTGTCCTGTGATTCGGATTGGTGCCGGGTAATACGGAAGCACTGCCTGATGTACGAGAGGGCCCTTTGAGTGAAGAGCCGCCCTCGGCGGCAGAAGGTCGGTTATAATGCCGTAAATACGGCGGAACGGGAGGAAAAATGGGCGGATTTTTTGGCGTAGCATCAAAGGAAGACTGTGTGTTCGACCTTTTCTTCGGGACGGATTATCACTCCCACTTGGGGACCAGGAGGGCCGGAATGGCCGTATACAGCCGGGAGCACGGCTTTGACAGGGCCATCCATAACATCGAAAACGCGCCCTTCAGGACAAAATTTGATCAGGAAATCAACGATATGAAAGGATTTTTAGGCATCGGGAGCATCTCCGACTACGAACCCCAGCCTCTTATCGTGCGCTCCCACCACGGCACTTATTCCATTGCCACCGTGGGGAAAATCAACAATACGGATGATATCATTTCCAGGCTGCTGTTCTCATCGCATATCCATTTTCTGGAGATGAGCGGCGGTTCCATCAATGCTACCGAACTCGTGGCAACCATCATTAATCAAAAGGAAAACCTGATCGAAGGGATCCAATACGCCCAGGAACTGATCGAAGGCTCCATGACGATCCTGATCATGACGCCCCGGGGGATCTATGCCGCCAGGGACCGGATGGGGCGCACTCCTGTGGCGATAGGGAAAAAGGATAACGCCTACTGTGTCTCTTTTGAAAGCTTTGCCTATCTGAACCTGGGATATGTGAACGAGCGGGAGCTCGGCCCCGGGGAAATCGCCATCATCACGCCGGAGGGCGTAAGGACGCTGGCCGAACCCGGAAAGGATATGAAAATCTGCACCTTCCTGTGGGTCTATTATGGGTATCCCTCCTCTTCCTACGAGGGGATCAGTGTGGAAAAGATGCGTTACAACTGTGGGGCGTCCATGGCAAAACGGGACAACGTTTCTCCCGACATTGTGGCCGGCGTGCCCGATTCCGGAACGGCGCACGCCATCGGCTATGCCAATACATCGGGCATCCCTTTTTCCAGGCCGTTCATCAAGTACACTCCCACCTGGCCCCGTTCCTTCATGCCCACTATCCAGAGCAGAAGGAACCTGATCGCCCGCATGAAGCTGATCCCGGTTGGCGACCTGATCCGGGACCGCAGCATGCTTCTCATCGACGATTCCATCGTGCGCGGGACACAGCTGCGGGAAACCACGGAATTCCTGTACGCCAGCGGCGCCAGGGAAGTACATATCCGCCCCGCCTGTCCTCCCCTGCTGTATGGCTGTAAATACCTGAATTTCTCCCGTTCCTCCTCCGAAATGGATCTGATCACCAGGCGGGTGATCCGGGAACTGGAGGGAGACAACAAATATGTGAACCTGGATGTCTATTCCGATCCGGAGTCCCCCCAGTTTAAAACCATGGTGGAACGCATCGGGGAACAGCTCAACTTCACTACCCTGCGTTATAACCGGCTGGATGACATGATCGCCTCCGTGGGAATCCCCAAAGAGCGGCTGTGTACCTACTGCTGGGACGGAAGGGAATAGACCGTCCGTCCGGCGGGCCCTCCTCCCGTGAGCTGTGCCGCCGCTTCGTCCAGCACCCGGAAATAGTTCTCAAAGGTCTTCCGGCAGCAGCCCGGATCCTCGATCTCAATGCCCTCCGCCCGCAGGCCCACCAGGGAAAAGCCCATCGCCATGCGGTGGTCGTCATAGGTTTCGATCCGTCCCGGCATCGGCGCGCCGGGATGGATTCGGACGGAATCCTCCCTCTCTTCGCAGCGGATCCCGATCCGTCCCAGCTGCTCGGCCATCGCCTTTATCCTGTCGCTTTCCTGATAACGGATATGTCCGATCCCGGTAATCTCCACCGGCCCGTCCGCAAAGGGCGCTATGGCCGCCAGGGTGATCGCCTGGTCGGAGCAGGCATGCAGGTCGGCCCGGACCGCTTTCAATCTTCCTCCAAAAGGCCCCTGAAGCCGGATGCCCTCCGCCGTCTCCTCCAGCGTACATCCCATCCGTTCCAGAACGCGCAGAAATTCCACATCTCCCTGCAGGGAAGCAAAATGTACTCCTTCCACCATGCACTCCACCCCCAGAAGAGCCGCCATGGCATAAAAATAACAGGCCCCGGAAACATCCGGTTCGATCTCATAATCCCGATGCACATATCCGCCCGCTCCACAAATCCGGTATACCCCGTCCTGTAGGATGACAGGCACGCCGAACTGCTCCATCATACGCACCGTCATATCGATATAAGCCATCCCATGGCTTCCCTCCACTGCGATCTCCAGTTCCTCTCCGCCGCTCCCCGCCGCGATCAGAAGAGCGCTTAAAAACTGGCTGCTATGGCCGATATCCACCGAAATCCGTTTTTCTTTGTTTCTTTCTGAGAAAAGGGTAAAGGGGAAATGACCCTCTTCTCCCTCATATGCCACACGGGCTCCCAGTTCCTGCAATGAGGAAAGGAGGGGACGCATCGGCCTCCTGCGCATCTGCTCTGACGCGTCCAGATACCATTTTCCTTCCTTTAATCCCAAAAGCGCCGTCAGAAACCGGGCCGCCGTGCCCGCACTTCCCACATACAGCCGGGCTTCCCGCTTCGGGATCTTCCCGGCAAGACCCCGGATGAAGATCCGTGCGCTCTTCTCGTCAGCCTCCGTTTCGAATCCCAGCTTTTCAATGCACTGCAGCAGATAACGGGAATCGTCGCTAAACAACGCGCCCGACAGTCCGCACCCGCCGTCCGAAAGCATGGCCAAAAGGAGCGCCCTGTTGGTGATGCTCTTGGATCCGGGCACCCTGACCCGAAACCTCGGAGCGAGATTCGGGGTACCGTGTATTTTTTTCACCTGATAAATATCCATCTTCTCTCCTCTTTGCCACAAATCCTATCCCTGACAGGAAAGGTTCCTGCAGGGCAAACGGACCAATGGGGCGTCGCTCCGTTCATACGTTTATCCAAAGATCCATAAAGCCAGCCTTGAAATTCCTTTTCCGACATGTTACGATATTCTTCGATTGAAGTCAAACCTAATTCTGTTCTGCGTTGCCGCACAGGACGCGGCATGGAGGATTATTATGATCAGTAATCTTTTTACGAAAGAAAGGCAGCTTCTTTCCTTTGAAGTGTTCCCTCCCAAAAAAGAGGACGAATTTGCAAACTGCTTCTCCGTCCTGGATCAGCTGGCGCTGCTTTCCCCCGATTTCATCAGTGTGACCTATGGGGCAGGCGGCAGTAAATCCAAAAAGACGGTGGAAATAGCTTCCTATATCCAGAACCGGCTTCATATCCAGGCTCTGGCCCATATGACCTGCGTGGGATCCCGTCGGGAGGATATCGACGCCGTATGCTCCCAGCTGGAGGAAAACGGGATCCGGCACGTGCTGGCCCTGCGGGGCGACCGTCCCTCCTGGATGAGCGACGAACAATATGATTCCAGGGATTTTTCCCATGCCGACAGCCTGACCGCTTATCTGAAGGAGCATACGGCCCTGCAGGTCGCAGGCGCCTGTTACCCGGAAAAGCATTATGAGGCCGACAGTCCCGAACGGGATCTGGAAAACCTGAAAAAGAAGTGCGACGCCGGAGCCAGCTTTCTCATCACCCAGCTTTTTTTCGACAACGAAAGCTTCCTCCGTTTTTATGAACGGGCCCGGAAGGCAGGCATAACCGTCCCGATTTGTGCGGGGATTATGCCCATCACCTCCTCCAAGCAGCTGGGAACCACCGTCTCCCTGTCCGGTTCCTGCGTGCCCAAAAAGCTGGCGGATCTCATCGCCGCCTACGGGGATGATCCCGCCGACATGCGCAGGGCGGGCATTGCCTATGCCGTGGAACAGATCCGCGGCCTGAAGGGCTCCGGCGCCGAGGGTATCCATATCTATTCCATGAACAGGCCCAAAACGGCCGCGGAAATCGTGGCCGGGATCCGCTAGGAATTTTCCGTTCCTGGGCCCCGGCCCGTCCCCCATACCGGGACGAATTCTTCCCCGGGGCCCCGGCCCGTCCCCTATACCAGGACGAATTCTTCCTCAGGCTCCCGGCTGCTGTCCGGCGCTATGGTCACGCGGAATTTTCCCGGTTCCGATTCATAGCGCAGCTCTTTTCCATAGAAGCGAAGCATATCCTCCGTGATCCGGAAGCTGACGGTCTTTTTCTCGCCGGCTTCCAGGAATACCTTACAGACTCCCTTCAGCTCCTTTACGGGGCGTACCACGCTGCCCGTCACGTCCCTGATATACAGCTGGGCCGTCTCCACGCCCGCCCGGCCGCTTTCGTTTGTGATCTCCACGGAAACCGTGATCTCCCCTTCCCGGTTCAGCGTGCGGCTGTCCAGACGGACCGGGCCATACGCCGCCCTGTGATAAGACAGGCCGTATCCGTAGGGATAGAGAGGGGTATTGGCGCAGTCCGTATATCTGGAGAAGAAACGGATGGGCGTCCTGCCGTCATAGGGACGGCCGGTGGAAAAAGCGTTGTAATACAAGGGCATCTGCCCTACGCTGCGCGGAAAGCTCATGGAAAGCCTGCCCTCCGGCTCCCTGCTGCCAAAGAGCACATCGCAGACCGCATGGCCCCCTTCCGTACCCGGATACCATACCAGGAGCAGCGCGTCGGACAGTTCCTTCACCTCGTCCAGCACGAGGGGACGGGCGCAGAACAGCAGCACCGCCACCTTTTTGGCGCATTTCCTTACCCGGCGCAGCAGATCCATCTGATCTCCCGGAATCGTAAGCTTCGTCCGGCTTCCGCCTTCACCGCCCTGGATCTCCGATTCTCCCAGCGCCAGGACCGCCACATCCGACTCCGCTGCCAGGGCCAGGGCGCGTTCCATTTCCTCTTTCCGCTTCTCCGGGTTCCACGCCGATTTTCCCGTCTGAGCGTATACCGCCGTAAGATCCGTATAATCCTCTTCCAGCAGAGTCTCGCAGCCTTCCGCACAGGCCAGGCTTTCGGGGGCGAGCATTTCCGAAAGGGCTTGTTTTACGGTCACCACCGCGCTCTTGTCCCCATGGATCGCCCACATGCCCAGCGCATCCCGGTTATCCGCGAAGGGGCCGATCAGGGCGATCTTCTTCCCGCCCCGGAAATCCTCCCCGGACAGGGGAAGCAGTTCTTCCTTATTCTCCAGAAGAACCATGGATTTGACGGCCGCCTCCCGTGCCAGGGCCCGATGCCCGGGCGCCAGGAATACTTCCTTTTCCCTGGCGGCATCCGCTCCCCGGAAGGGATCCTCAAACAGGCCCAGTTTATTTTTCAGGCGCAGGACTCTCATCACCGCCCGGTCGAGCCAAGCCTCGTCAATTGCGCCCTCCCGAATAAGAGCCTCCAGGTTATTGGCATAGCAGCCCGTGCACATATCGATATCCACGCCTGCCTCCATGGCCAGCCTGGCCGCTTCCTTTGCATCCTGCGCCACACCATGGGCTATCAGTTCCGCAATGGCGGCGTAATCCGTGATGACGACGCCCTCAAATCCCCATTCCTTCCGGAGCACGTCGTCCATCAGCCATTTGTTTCCCGTGGAGGGAATGCCGTCCACCGTATTGAAGGAGGTCATGATCATTTCACAGCCCGCCTCCACGCCGGCCTTATAGGAGGGCAGATACTCCTGGCGCAGCCTGCGCTCGGACATGTCCACCGTATTATAGTCCCTTCCGCCTTCCGGTGCGCCGTAGGCCGCAAAATGCTTCACACAGGAGGCCATGCCCTTTCCGGCCCTCTCCTCCTGCAGCCCTTCCTGGAAGCCTTCCACCATAGCTGCCGCATACCGTCCGTTCATATAGGGGTCTTCCCCCGTGGATTCCAGGCAGCGGCCCCATCTGGCATCCCTCACCAGATCCGCCATGGGAGAAAAAGTGACCTGCGCTCCTGCCGCCACGCTTTCCTCCGACGTGGCCGCACACAGTTCTTTCAACAGTTTTGGATCAAAGGTACAGCCCAGCGCCAGCGGGATGGGGAATACGGTACGAAAGCCGTAGATGATATCCGCCATAAACAAAAGCGGAATCTTATGCCTGCTCTTTTCCAGATAGGCTTTCTGTACCCTGCGGATCTGATCGGCCCCTACCACGTTTAGGGTCGAGCCCACGTTCCGGATGATCTCCTCGCTGATCCCCAGGTCATCCCGGATGCCGAGTTCCTGTCCCTGCGCCTCCAGGACGGGCCCCGGCACCTGAACCAGCTGCCCGATTTTCTCCGTCATGGACAGAGAATTTAATAATTCCTGTAGTTTTTCTTCTCTCATGTCTGGCTCCAATCCGCGCGCTTTGGCGCGCATACAAGTCAAGGGTGCAAGAAAGATTCTGCAAATCTTTCTTGGGATCCCATCCACACGTTATAGCGCGCATATCAATCAGAGGACGACCGCTTGGCTCCTGTCTGCACGCTTTGAAGTTACTTCCACTCCATATCCGCCGAAATTTCGATCTTCTTGTCGCGGATCATCAGGTCGGATACCGCCTGGGAGGCGGATTTCCCCTCGAAAAGGACCGCGTTCACCTGGGCGATAATGGGAAGGTCCACTCCGTATTTTTCCGCCAGGCCCATGGCCGCTTTGGCAGAATAGACACCCTCCACCACCATCTTCACCTCGGCCATGGCCTCTTCCATGGTATAGCCCTTCCCGATCAGGATACCCGCGCGCCGGTTGCGGGAATGCATGCTGGCACAGGTGACGATCAGGTCCCCGATGCCGGACAAGCCGGTAAACGTCTCGAAATGGCCTCCCATTTTCGTGCCGAGCCGCGCGATTTCCCGAATCCCCCTGGTGATCAGGGCGGCTTTGGTATTGTCGCCGCATCCCAGTCCGTCAGCGATGCCCGCCGCCAGGGCCACCACGTTTTTCAGGGCGGCTCCCAGTTCAATGCCCAGTACGTCCGGGCTGGCGTACACGCGGAAGGCCTCGCTCATGAATACGCTCTGGATATATTCCGCCGTGGAGCGTCTGCGGGCGCCCGCCACGATGGCCGTGGGCATCCCCTTCCCCACCTCCTCCGCATGGGAAGGGCCGGAAAGCACTGCCACCTCGGCCTGCGGGACCTCCTCTTCGATCGCCTGCGAAAGGGTGAGGAGCGTCTTTTCCTCGATCCCCTTGGCCACGTTCACGATGATCTGCCCCTCCGATACCAGGCCTCCCATCCGGCGCGCCGTACTTCTGGTAAACGGTGAGGGCACGGCCAATACCAGAAGATCCATCCCCTTCACCGCCTCCTCCAGGCTGACGGTAAATTTCGTTTCCTCCGAAAGGATCACACCGGGAAGTTTTTCCTTCTGTTCCCGCTCCCTCTTCAACATGTCGATTTCGGCATCCAATGCGGACCAGACCGTCACCTGATGTCCGTTATTTGTAAGAAGCCAGGTCAACGCGGTTCCCCAGCTTCCCGCACCGATCATTCCTATTTTGGCCATTTTAATCCTCCATGCCGCGTCCTTTGCGGCACCGCAACATGAATCTTCGATTCATGTCTGAGAAATCGCGTATGCGATTTCACGTCTGTGATTCCATTTGGGCCGCCCGCGGCACAAATGGCGGTTGAAAAATAAGCCATCGGGCTTATTTTTCAACCTACTTCACCGCCTCTTCGTTTTTCTTAAACAGATAGGTCCTGCGCTCCGTTCCCGAAAGCAGCCTCTTGATGTTTTCCCTATGTTTCCAGTATGCCATTGCCGTGAGGAAAGCCCCTACCGCATAGAGTTCCAGAAGGGCCGGCTGTTCCATTCCGAAAACGCCTTTCTGTCCCAGTATCACCAGTTCGATCATAAACCCGGCATAGACCAGCAGAGAGCCCAGAGAAACAAAGTGGGTGGTAAGGAACGCGCCGAAAAAGAGGATGACGCCCATGGGGATGAACCAGGGATGGAAGGACAGGATCAGTCCTGCCGTGGCCGCAATTCCCTTTCCCCCTCTGAAATGCAGATAAAAGGGGAAATTATGCCCCAGGATAGCCCCTGCCCCCGCATAAAGCAGGTACAGATAGGCCATATCCGGATGATTTTGTGCGAAAAGGATACGGGCAGCGGTGACCGCCAGGATGCATTTCAGCACATCTCCGGCGAAAACGATCAGCCCGGCCTTCGTCCCCAGCACGCGCAGGGTATTGGTGGTTCCCGCGTTGCCGCTTCCGTAGTTTCTGATATCGATACCCTTTATCTTCCCATACAGATAGGAGGTCTGGAACAGCCCGCATACATAACCGATTAACAGACATAGCACACGTATCATGATTTGCTCTCCTTTCTTTCTCTGATGATGAATTTCAGGGGCGTCCCCCGGAAACCGAAAGCCTCCCTGATCTTATTTTCGATATACCGGGTATAGGAAAAGTGCATCAGTTCCTTATCGTTTACAAAGATGACAAAGGTGGGCGGCTTCACCGAAGCCTGGGTGATATAATACAGGCGCAGCCGCTTTCCCTTATCGGAGGGCGGCTGCTGCAGAGCCACCGCTTCCGCCATGATCTCGTTGAGCACGCCCGTCGCCACCCGCAGGGCATGGTTCTCGATCACCGCGTCAATGGTGTCGAAGAGTTTCGGCAGCCTCTGTCCCGTCATGGCGGAGATGAAAAGCAGCTCCGCATAGGGCATGAAGGACAGGGTATTCCTGATTTTCTCCGAAAACCGGTAGATGGTTTTATCGTCCTTCTCCACCGCGTCCCATTTATTCACCGCAATGATCATGCCCTTTCCCCGCTCGTGGGCAATCCCTGCGATCTTGGCATCCTGCTCCGTGATCCCGTCCTGGGCATCCACCACCAGCACCACCACATCCGCACGCTCCACCGCGCCCACGGTCCGCACGATCATATACCGCTCCAGTTCCTCTTTGATTTTGTTCTTCCGGCGCAGCCCGGCCGTATCGATGAAAATGTATTCCTTCCCGTTGTGTACCACCTCCGTATCGACGGCGTCCCTGGTGGTCCCGGCGATATCCGACACGATCACCCGGTTTTCCCCGATCAGCCGGTTAATAATGGAGGATTTCCCCACGTTGGGCTTTCCCACAATGGCGACCCGGGGCCGGTCGTCCTCTTCCTCTTCCTCGGAAGGCGCCGGGAAATGGCTCACCACCTCATCCAGCAGATCTCCGATCCCCATCCGGTTTGCCGCGGAAACGGGATGGGGATCCCCGATCCCCAGATTATAGAATTCGTACACATCAGCCATATATTTATCGAACTTGTCCACCTTGTTCACCACCAGCACGACGGGTTTATGGGAACGCCGCAGCATATCCGCCACCTTGGAGTCCGCATCCACAAGGCCCTGCTTCACGTCCACCATAAAAAGGATTACATCCGCGGTATCGATGGCAATCTGTGCCTGTTCCCTCATTTGGGAAAGGATAATATCGCTGCTGTCCGGCTCAATACCGCCCGTATCGATCATGGTAAACTGCCTGGACAGCCAGGATACGTCCGCGTAAATCCGGTCCCTGGTGATACCGGGCGTATCTTTGACAATGGAGATCCTCTCCCCTGCCAGCGCGTTAAACAGGGTGGACTTCCCCACATTGGGCCTCCCCACCACTGCGACAATCGGCTTTCTAGCTTTTTTACTCATTTATGCTCCAATCTATGCGCCTTAGCGCGCATCTCATTCATGGGGCCGAAAGTGCCCTTCCTTCAGCCATGCTCCAATCCGTGCGCCTTAACGCGCATCCTCCCTTCCACCTTCGGGAATCACAAAAGCATCCACGAAATCATATCCGCTCGATTTTACAATATCCGTTTTTACTCGTAAAGTCTCCGCGATTTCCTCTATCGTCACATCGTCCAAAAGCACGTGTTCCCCGCTGCGCAGTACGTTTTCCGGCAGATACAGCACCTCCCCCGTCTCCCTTCCGGAAAGCTGAGCCAGGATGTCCTGACCGGTCAGAAGCCCTGTCACCGTAATCTGTTCCCCGAAAAAATCGTTTCGTATCGGGTAAAGGAGGATCCGGATATCCGGGAACCTCTCCATAATCCGCTCTGTCATCTTCTTGATATAAGGATAAGCGATTGCCCCCGTAACAGCGGAATAGCACCCTTGAAGCTTTCGTCCCGTAAGCGCACCCGGTTCCTCCAGACGGGCCATGGCATCCTCAAATTCCTCCGTCAAAAGACGCAGCATGCCCACGCCGTTTTCCAGCTGGAGGTAACCGTCATAGGTTTCCGCCTCCGGAAGTTCTTCCCCCGCCAGGATATACCATTCATCGCTGGCGTGTACGAAATGCAGGCCGTATTTCGGATAAAGCCTTTCCTGCCATGCGCGGACCTGTTCCAGGACCTTTCCGGCCTCCTCGCCGGTAAAAGGCTCCAAAGGTTCCAGACCCTCCCGATACCGGGACAGCCCCACCGGAACCACGGAAACGCTTTGCAGATACGGCAGATACCGGGACAGGTCCCGGAGGCTTCTCTCCAGCTCCTCCCCGTCATTAAAGCCCCGGCAAAGCACGATCTGGCCATTCATGCGGATGCCCGCCTCATAAAGCCTGTCCGCTTTTTTCAACGCCTCCCCGGCGAAGCGGTTGTTCAGCATCCTGCAGCGCAGCTCCGGGTTGGTGGTCTGAAAAGAAATGTTGACGGGTTCCAGACGGTATCGGATGATCCTCTCCACGTCCCTGTCGGACATGTTGGTGAGCGTCACGTAGTTCCCCTGCAGAAAGGAAAGGCGGGAATCGTCGTCCTTAAAATACAGCGTTTCCCTCATTCCCTTCGGCATCTGGTCGATAAAGCAGAAAATACACTTATTGCGGCAGGAACGGTACTCGTCCATCAGTCCGTTTTCAAAGGTTATGCCGAGGTCCTCTTCGTATTCTTTCTCTATTTCCAGCAGCCATTCTTCTCCGGACGGCTTTAAGATCAGTACTTCAATATATTCCTCTTCAATCATGTATCGGTAATCAAATACATCTTCTACCGTTTCCCCATTTATCTCAAGCAGCCGGTCCCCCGGTTCGATCCCCATCTCCTCCGCGATGCTTCCGGGTTCCGTCCCCAGGATCAGATGGCCTTTCCTCTCCATGATGCCCTCTCCTCTGTCTTTTTTCCGTAACGGTCCACCGGCCGGGGGTTCGGCGGGTGAACCGCTGCCTGTCTGAACTGTTACCCTGTCTTCTATTCTACTAGAAATTTCTTGACGTGTCACTAGCATAATGTTATAAAATAAATGTGCGTAACGACTACACAGGAGAAAGTCTGCCGCCGCAGACAGACGGGAGAAAAATTATGCCTAATGTACGACAACTGGAAGCCGCGCTGCCCGTAGCTCCGCTGAAATTGCTCGCTTTGGAGTCGGCACAGGGGTTGGGAGCAAGGGTCAATGAATACCTCGTCGGTTTCCGCAGGAACATGAGGAGCGCCAAACACAGCGATCCCGCTTTTCAGGGGTATATTGCCGATTCCTATCTTTTGGATGCGCTCTGCCCCAGGTTTGGGAGCGGCGAAGGCAAGGGCATTCTCAAAGAATCCGTTCACGGAAAGGATCTTTTCATCCTTGTAGATATATGCAACCACAGCCTCACCTACTCTCTGGGAGGGCATCTCAATCATAAATCCCCCGATGACAATTATCAGGATCTGAAACGGATGATTTCGGCCGTCGCCGGGAAAGCGCGCAGGCTGAACGTGATCATGCCCTATCTGTATGAGGGCCGTCAGCATAAGCGCTCCAACAGGGAATCCCTGGACTGCGCCTACATGCTCACCGAGCTGGCCGAAATGGGCGTGGATAATTTTCTCACCTTCGACGCCCATGACCCGCGGGTACAGAATGCCACGCCCCTGAACGGATTTGACAACTTCACGCCCCCCTATCAGTTCATGCGCGCCCTTTTGGACACGGAAAGCGATCTGCTCATCGATCAGGAGCATACCATTGTGATCAGCCCCGACGAAGGAGCGCTCGACCGGGCCGTCTACTTTGCCAATGTGCTGGGCGTCAATACGGGGATGTTTTATAAACGCCGGGATTATTCCGTGATCGTAAACGGCAAAAATCCCATCGTGGCGCATGAGTTTCTGGGAGACAGTATAGACGGGAAGGATGTCATCATCATCGACGATATGATTTCTTCCGGGGAAAGTATCCTGGATACCGCTAAACAGTTAAAGTTAATGAACGCAAAACGGGTTTTCATCTGCGCCACCTTCGGTCTGTTCACCAACGGCCTGGCGGCCTTTGACGACGCCTATGAAAAATGCTGGTTTGACCGGGTCATCACCACCAATTTAACCTGGCAGCCGCAGCAGCTGTACAGCAGGCCCTATTATACCATGGCGGATATGAGCAAATTTCTGGCGTCCATCATCGATTTCATGAACCATGACGTCTCCATGTCCCACGTGATGACGCCTACGGAAAAGATAAACCGGATTCTGACGAAATACAACAACCGGGAGGAATATCATCTCGTATGATATCCTCCCGGGTTTCATTCCGTTATCCCGCTCACTCCAAAGCGTCCAGACAGGGGAAGGTGAGAATCACCTTAAACAGGTCTCCGTCCAGATAGATATCGAAACCGCCGTTCTGCAGACGGGTTAGATTCTCGGCAATGGACAGGCCCAGCCCGCTTCCCTCCGTGCTCCTGGATACATCGCCCCGGATAAACCGTTCCGTCAGCTCTTCCGCTGCGATGTTCAGCGGCTGGGCCGATATGTTCTTCATGGAAAATACCGCTTTCCTTCCGCCCGCATCCTCTATCTCTTCCAAGGCCAGATAAACCCTCGTTCCCTCCAGCGCGTATTTACACACATTTCCGAACAGGTTTTCCACCACGCGCCAGATCCTTCTGCCGTCCGCTTCGATATAGACCGGCTTCTCCGGCATGGAAGCCA
Organism: Lachnospiraceae bacterium; assembly: GCA_021770245.1. Classification (GTDB taxonomy): domain Bacteria; phylum Bacillota; class Clostridia; order Lachnospirales; family Lachnospiraceae; genus Eisenbergiella. The sequence goes on along the minus strand of JAETRI010000002.1, from coordinate 71,459 downwards.
CCATCTGCAGGCAGCGTTCCTTCAGCTTCTCGGAAAATTCGCCCATGGTCTGGTTGACCAGCTCCACAAAATTGATCCGCTCCATCTGAAGGGAAATGTTGCCGGATGAGATCTTGGAGGCCTCCACCAGATCGTCCGTGAGCTGCTTCAGCCGCTGGGATTTGCTGTCCAGCACATCGATGTACCCCCGGATCTTCTCGTCCTGGATATCCTCCCGTTTTAATAAATTCACAAAATTGATGATGGAAGTTAAAGGCGTCTTGATATCATGGGAAACGTTGGTGATCAGATCCGCTTTCAGCCTTTCATCCTTCATGCTCTTTGCCACGGCCTCCTGGATCCCGTCGCCGATGCCGTTCACTGCCAGCCCAAGCGTCTTGTTTTCTCCGTGCATCCTGCTCACGTCGATCTTATAGCTGAAATCGCCGCTTCCTATGGTCTGCGTCCCCTCCACGATGTTCTGCAGCTCCTTCCGGTCCGCATACAGCAGGACCGCCAGGAAGCAGTCCGCCACGCCTGCGGTCAGAATCCCTGCCGGGCCTATCATCCCCATACAGAGGTTAAACGCCATGACGGCCAGAAACGGCAGCAGGATCCGCCCCACAATGTGGCTGTTGTCATACAGATGAAGGAACAGCCGTTTCAGAGCGCTCCCCATCTTCCAAAGGAGGGTATGTCTCCAGAATACGTGTACCTTCAGACGCCGCACCAGGCTCAAATAGGCCGTCGTCCCGATCCAATCCATGATATAGATCCCCAGCGCAGCCACTGCTGCCACGATGAACGGATCCGGCATCTCGTCAGGCGGGCTGTAGTGATAGCCTGCAAGAAATTTGAGCAGGATGATCCATATCCCAGCGGCACATGCAAACAGCAGAAGCAAAACGGCGCCCACCAGCTCCGTAGGGAAACCGTCCCCTTTCTTTAACGCCACGACGTATCCGTCCTCGTTCTCCGCCTCCCGCCTTCCTTCATAAACGGTAAGCGTTACCAGAATCCACAGGGCAGTCAGCGCGGCCAAAACCCCCGCTCCCGCCGTCTGCCAGTAATAGGGCATAAAGCGGACGAATGCCGCCCTTGCCTGCCCCAGGCAGTCGGATACGCGGTATGCGGTATCCACGCCGATCCACACCCTGGAATTCTCTCCGAAGGCATACTCGTAGTTTCCCAGGATCCCTCGCATTTCCTCGGACGTGATCTCGGTATCGGTATCGATTTCCACCCGGTCCGGGTTATAGTACAGGCTCCGTCCGAAGCCGGAAAACAGCTCCGTAATTTCCTGCTCCGCCATATTGGAAAAATCGTCGGACAGGTTGGTAAAATAACGGGCTTCTCCGTCCACCATCATCTGATAGCAGTAGCGGACGTTTGTCTTCTCTTCCCCGTAATAGTTTTTATAACCGCTGTATTCCGTGAAATTATGGAACAGCTGGGTCCCCGCATCCACCAGCATATTGCGCAGCGTGATATATTGATCCAGGCTGGAAGCGTAGTCGGCCAAATCCGCCCCTGAGGCGGAATAATAACGGGGGATCAGAATATCCACCGCATAGATCTCATCCTGGGATTCCACATACGTATCCTGCTCCGTCTGGCCGTCCGCAGCCTCGTTCACGGTTATTTCCGCCGCCTCTTCGTCCGCCAAAACGGCTTCTCCTGCCGAGGCTTCGGACGGGATATCGGAGGCATCCGAGTTCATGGCGTTCCCGGCATCCTCCCCGATGTCCGCGGCGGATCCTTCCCTGACTATCAGTTCCGTTTCCGCCACGCCCCCCGCTTCTTCCGAGGCCTTTTTCTGATATTCCTCCATGCTGTTCGGCATGCCCGACAGGATCCGCATGCTCAGATTGTCCGTACCCGCCGCCTGTACGGACGCCTTGATCGCCTGCCTGGTTAATTCCGACTGCAGGCTGTAATCCCCCACGGTGAGGTCCGATACATCCTCCATATTTTCCACATTCATCCCCAGGGCAAAAAACCGATCGAACTCCTCCTTTGTCCCGTACACCGTCTCATAGGAAAATCCGTAATTCCCCCACCTGATCAGGTCGTCCAGATAATATTCCGCCGTCACCGTCTCCTCCGCAAACGGGTCTGTCCGGTTCACATAGGCGGCAATATCGATCTTCTTCTTCCCGTCGTAGGCCCCGTCCGTCTCCAGCTGGCTCTTGATCACGGCCATCCGGGTGATGTTCTGTACATCCTTATACAAAATATCATTAAATATGTCCGTATTTTCAAACTGCTCCTTCTGTGAAAAAGGCGAGATAAAGTAACGCCTTATCCCCTCGCTTCCCTCTACGGTGATAAAAGAACTGGCAAACAATGCCATGATACACCCGGCCGCGCCCGCGCACAGCACCCGCTTGGCAAATAAAAGCAAAGCTCTTCTGCCTCTGCCCATCACACACTTTTTCTTCATGGCCGTTTCCCTCTTCCTTTCCGCGGCCGCCCCTCCCCCGGAAGGCGGCCCCTCGATTTTTCATCGAAAAAATGATCGCTCACTGCTTTTCGATCTTATAGCCCACACCCCATACCACCTTTAGATAACGCGGTTCCTTCGGATTGATCTCTATTTTTTCCCTGATGTGCCTGATATGCACGGCCACCGTATTGTCGGCGCCGATCGCTTCCTCTTCCCAGATGCTCTCGTAGATCTGATCGATGGAAAAAACCCTTCCCTGGTTCTTTACCAGCAGCAGGAGGATATTATACTCTATGGGCGTCAGCTTCACCGGCTCGTCGTCCACCGTAACCTCCTTGGTATCGTCGTTGATCACGAGCCCTCCCGTCCGGAACACCGCATTGTTTTCCGTATTCAGATTGCCTAACTGCGTATATCTGCGCAGATGGGACTTCACCCGGGCCACCAGTTCCAGCGGGTTAAAGGGTTTTGTCACATAGTCGTCCGCCCCGATATTCAGTCCCAGGATCTTGTCCGCATCCTCCGATTTGGCGGAAAGGATGATGATGGGAATGCTGCTGTATTCCCGTATCTTCAGAGTGGCATGGATCCCGTCCAATTTGGGCATCATCACGTCGATGATCAGCAGATGGACTTCGTTCGACTTCAGTTCCCGGATGGCCTCTTCCCCGTCGTAAGCCTTGAGCACACGATAACCCTCCTGCACCAAATAAATCTCTATCGCCTCCACGATCTCCCTGTCATCGTCGCAAACCAGTATATTCGTCATAGCACTTATCTCCATGTATTTTCTGATTCTATCTAAACATACAAGTATTAATAATCCGATGGAATATCATTAAGTTTTCCTTAAATTTGGTGTCCCCTGCACACGGGCCGGACCGTCCTCTCCACCAGGATGCGGAAAACGTCGATTCCTCCGCTCTCCCGTACGGCTTTCATCAAGAGCCCCATGCGTCCCTCCGTATCCGCAAAGAGATCCAGGCCGTCCATAATTACCTCTTTTCCCGGCGTCTCGTCCCATCGGATCTCCACCTCGTTTTTATCGAAATACATCCTGCCCTTCCTCCGGCAGGCTTCCTCCAGGAACGCGAAATCCAAAAGGAGCGCCAGACGCCCTTCCTCGTCCGTGGAGAACTCTCCCGTAACACCGACCCGGTAGATCTCCCCGTGGAAGCTCACATCCGTCGCCACCGGCCGGAGAAGCCCCACCTCCATCCAGTTGATCTCTTCCCCCTCCTGCAGGCCGAGATACAGCCGGCCCTTCTTAACCATAAACCCGACCCTGCGGATCCCGTCCGTATAGTTATTATGCATCACCTGCATGATGAGAGGCATCAGCCCCACGGAATCCTCCTGCATCTCATACCACTTCCCGTCCAGGAAACGGGTGCCGCGCAGGCGCAGGGCTTCCCCGCGCCCGGCTCCCTGTTTTGTCCGCCTCCCTTCCCGGGCCCGCGTTCCCATCCATCCTCCCTTTTTAATCCTTCCGGGGCCAAAGCCGCTTCCTCTAAGCTCCCGGATCGTACGGGCCAGCGCCGCCTGTTCTCCGGGATTTTCCGGAAGGCCTTCCTGCACGGTAAACCCCTCCTCGAAGTATTGTCTCACCACTTCCATGAGCCTGCAGTTCTGGAACAGCTCGCTGCTCCCCGCATTGGTCACCACGACCAAATCGTTGTCCGGATAGACGACCACATTCTGACCCAGCATGCCGTTATAATTGAAGGAGCCTTCCTTTCCCGCCATCCACATCTGGTAACCGTAGCCGTAATTTCCCATTTCCGGCGGCGGGGCGGCGTGCTTTTGGCAGGATTGCTCCACCCACTCTTCGTTCACCAGCTGCCTGTTCTTCCACCGTCCGCGCTGCAGGTAAAGCATCCCCAGCTTGGCCGCATCCTCCGGGCGCAGAAAAAGTCCCCAGCCCCCCTTCGTGATCCCCAAGGGGCAGGTTTCCCAGAAAACCCTGGAGATCCCCAGGGGTTCCCACAGCCTGGGCCGCAGATACTCCGTCATCGTCTCTCCGGTCAGTTCGGTCACGATCGCCGAAAGCAGGTAGGTATTCATGCTGTTATACTGAAAATCCCGCCCGGGAGTGCCTGTCAGGCCCGATTCCAGGAATCCCCGCACCCAGTCGTCCCCGCTCAGGATGCCCGATTCGTTGAACGCCACACAAGAGGTCATGGTCAGAAGATTCTCCACCGTGATGTCCTTCTGGCGCAGCACATCCAATAGATGCCTCTTTTTGAAAAAGTCGATCACCCGGTCCGTCGGTTTCAACATGCCTTCCTGCGCCAGCATCCCGATGGCCATCCCCGTGATGCTCTTGCAAAGGGAATAGCTGGCATGCCACAGGCCGGCCGGATAAGCGCCGTATCCGCATTCGCAGACCACCTTCCCGCCCCGGGCCACCAGAACCTGATGGATATCCGTCCCTTCCGTTTGTCCCAGCGCGCGCAGAAAAGAAGCCAAATAACCGGAGGAGATCCCCTGGCTCTCCGGAGTGGCCCGCTCCAGGGAGCTTTCCGCGCATCCGTTCTCATATCCGAACGCGGGTTTCTGCGGGAAATAGGTTACCCTGCCCGTATTCCCCTTCTTACCTGCGATCAGATTCCATACCAATTCCGCCACCGCGATTTCCGTTTTAGCCAATTCGTTCACCTCTCATTTACAACCACGAACATTCCCAGATTTCCCCGTTTTCCTCCGCTGGCTCTGTGGGAGAAAAGCAGGGAGGGGTTACAGCAGGTGCAGATGTCCGTTACGCTGATATTTTCCCGCCGGACCCCCGCTGCCAGGCATACCGCCTCATTGGCTCTCCACAGGTTCAGCTGATATTTCCCGTTCCCTTTCTCATATAGAACGTCCCGCACGTTTGCGGGAAGACTTCTTATCTCTTCTTCGTTCATCAGCTCCCGAAATGCCTCCGCCACATCCCCGCTTACCTCGTAGCAGTCCTGGCAGATGGAGGGGCCGATCCCGGCCAGCAGCTCCTCCGGCTGGCTTCCGAAGGCCTCCTCCATGGCCCTTACCGTACGAAGCCCCATCTTCCCAACGGTTCCCCGCCAGCCCGAATGGGACAGCCCTACGGCCCGTCTGACGGGGTCCACGAAAAGAAGGGGGACACAGTCCGCATAAAAGGTTGCCAGCACAATCCCGGGCTCGTCGGTGATCAGGCCGTCCACATCCCGGTAATCCCGTGGCCTGGTCACGCCCTTTCCACGGTCTGCCCGGGTGACGCGCCGGACGGTCGTGGTATGGGTCTGGTCGGAACAGACGAAATCCTCCGGCGCACAGCCCAGCGCTTTGGCGATCCGCCGGAAATTCTCGTCCACGTTTTCCTTCCTATCCCCCCGGGAATAGCTCAGGTTCATGGAAGACAGCTCCCCTTCGCTGACCCCTCCCAGCCGGGTGCTCATCAGATGCCTCACCACTCCCGTCTCCTCGATGGCGGGAAAGGTGAGCCAGCCCAGCCCGTCCCGACTGTTATATTTCATCCCGGTACCCGTTCCCTTTTTCCTGATCCATTCCGCATCCATATCCTGATCCTCCACGTCCCTTTCCCGGGACAAACGCGGGAACGGCCCGGCCCCGGACGGCGGCATAACCTGCTCCCTGCCATCATCCGGGTGCAGAGCCGTTCATGCGTTTGTCCCGGTCTATTTCCGGTTTCCCACATAATCAAAAGCATCCCTGTACCAGTTTACGCTTTCTCCACAGACTGCCACCACGTCAAACCGTACCGGAATGCCCTCATTCGCTTTCCGCTGATATAGAAAAAAAGCCGCAGCGCGGCAGATTTTCTTTTGCTTCCCATATCCCACCGCCTCCGCAGGATACCCGGCCGAAGCGTTTCTCCGGTATTTTACCTCAAAAAAGACCAGATAGTCCCCATCCTGTCCGATCAGGTCCACTTCTCCCTGCCTGCATCGGAAATTTCTCTCCAGTATCCGCACTCCCTGCCTTTCCAGATAAAGGAGTGCCGCTTCCTCATAGGCTTCCCCGATTTCTCTCTTATTCACGTATCCTCTCCCACAAAATGCCCGATGAAGCTTTTCCTGTGGATGGGTGTGGGGCCGTATTTTTTCAGCGCTTCGATGTGAGCCGCCGCTCCGTACCCCTTATGCGCGGCAAACCCGTAAGCCGGATATACGCTGTCATAGCGGACCATCAGCCTGTCCCTGGTCACCTTGGCCACAATGCTTGCCGCGGCGATGGAAACGCTCTTCGCATCCCCCTTGATGATCGCCTCCTGAGGGATATCCAGGTCCGGTATCCGCACCGCATCGTTGAGCAGCATATCCGGCTTCACGGAAAGCCGTCCCACCGCCTCCCGCATGGCCTCATAGGTCGCCTGCAGGATATTGATCTCGTCGATCCTCTCCGGCGTGGCATACCCCACGCCCACGGCTACCGCCTCCCGCAGGATCACGTCATAGAGTTCCTCCCGCTTTTTCGCGGAAAGCTGCTTGGAGTCGTTCAGATACAGGATATTACAGTCCTTCGGAAGGATGACCGCTCCGGCCACCACCGGCCCCGCCAGCGGTCCGCGGCCCGCTTCGTCTATGCCGCACAGATATCCGGCTCCGGCATACTTCCTTTCATAGGTCTTCATCTCCTCCTGTCTGCGCATTTCCGTTTCCAGGGCGGCCAGCCTTTTTCCGGCCCGTTCCACCTCGCGGCGCACACCGCTGCGTTCGTCCGACGCAAAACGCTTCATTACCTCCGCCAGTCCCTCTGCAGGCGTATCCTCCAGCAGCTGCCTGATTTCCCGAATGTTCATTTTCATGCCCTCTATTGGTGCTTCAGCAGCCCGAACTTATTCAGCGGCCAGATACGCACCCAGGCCTTTCCCATCACGTTGCTGCGGCGTATCGTTCCCACGCTGGGATCCCGGCTGTCCGAGCTATTGTTCCGATTATCCCCCAGCACAAAATATTCGTCATCCCCCAGTGTAATCGGCTCCGCCGCAATGCCGGGATAGTTCATGGGCTCCAACCCGTAGTCCTCTTCCAGGATTTCCCCGTCGATATAGATATTCCCTTCCCCATCGATCTGCACCGTTTCTCCGGGCAGGCCGATGATCCGCTTCACATAATAGGTTTTCTCTTCATACAGGAAAGGAAATACGATAATATCATACCGCTGCGGCTCCGAGAACCGATAGGATATCTTATCCAGGATCAGCTGGTCGTTATGCTGCAGCGTAGGCTCCATGGAGCTTCCGCTCACCGAAGTCCGCTGACCCACAAATGTGATGAGCACCCAGGTTCCCAACAGAACCACCAGAATGTAGACGATCGTACTTATGATTTCCTTGATCACATTTTTCATAACACGCAAGCCTTTCCTTCATTTTCCGCCTCGGGCCATTCCAGAGAAATCCTTCCCAGCCTGCCGCCGCGGAAATCATCCATGATGAGCCGGGAAACGCGGCCGAGATCCGCTTCTCCTCCCTTTTTATAACATTTCCTGCATTCGGCCGCCTGTTCCAGAATCCGGAGGGGCGTACCGTCAGGCTCTAAGCCGTACCGCTCCTGCAAAGAAGCGGGATAACGGGCGAGCAGATAAGAAATCAGCTCCAGAGCCAGTTCCTCCATCACCACAATCTCATCATTCATGGAACCGATAAAGGCCAGGTGCATCCCCACGGTCTGATCCTCAAATTTGGGCCAAAGGATACCCGGTGTGTCCAAAAGCTCCAGCCCCTTATTCAGACGGATCCACTGCTTTCCCTTAGTTACCCCGGGCTTATTCCCCGTCTTTGTACAGGCCTTTCCCGCAAAGGAATTGATGAAGGTGGATTTCCCCACGTTGGGGATGCCCGCCACCATGGCCCGGACCGGGCGGTTTTGGATCCCTCTTTTCCGATCCCGCTCTGTTTTTTCCCTGCATACCTCCGATACCGCGCCCTGGATGGCCTTCATTCCCTGCCCGGAACGGGCGTTGATCTCAAGCGCCTTGATTCCTTTCTGCGAAAACCATTGGATCCAGGCCTTATTGCATGCCGCATCGGCCAGATCCGCTTTGTTTAGCAGAACCAATCTGGCCTTATTCTTCCCCATCTCGTCTATATCCGGATTTCTGCTGCCCAGAGGCATCCTCGCATCCACGAGTTCGATGATCAGATCGATCAGCCTGATATCCTCCTGCATGGCGCGCCTGGCTTTGGTCATATGACCGGGATACCATTGATAGATCATAAATGCATATACCCTTGCATATCATAGGCATAGCCTATGATATTGCCACCAATAAAGAGTTTGAAACGCAGTTTCAAACTTGTTCCTTCTGCTTCTTATTTAATCAGGCCCATATTGCTGCCGGAAACCGGAAGGCGGAACCAGGCCTTCCCGACGATGTGTTCGCCGGAAACCGGCCCGATATTCCCGGAACGGCTGTCCTCGCTGATATTGCAGTTATCTCCCAGCACGAAATACTCGTCCTCTCCCAGCCGGATTTCGTTCTCCGCAATGCCTGCGTCCGCAATCAGGTCATAGATATTTTCCGCCGCTTCTCCGTTCACATACAGGATCCCTTCCGAAATCCACACCGTATCGCCGCCGCAGGCCACCACACGCTTCACGTAATAATGGGCATTGTGGCTCCCGTTGGGAAGGAATACAATCACGTCCCCCGTCTTAGGCTTGGCGAATTCATAGGCCAGCCGGTTGATCAAAACTTCCTGCCCGTTATAAAGGGACGGCTCCATAGACACGCCGATCACGCTGGTCCGCATCCCCACAAAGTAGACGATCACATAAGCCAAAAACAGGGAGATGGCGATTCCCGTCACATACTTCATCACCTCGGAGAGGACGGCGGTGTTCACTTTTTTTCTTTTTCTGTAAAAGCTCAGCCCTTTATTTCTTCTCATTTGTAAATCCGATTCCCCATATCCACAGAGGCGTCCGAATATCCCCCAGCCTCCCTTCCATACCCGACGGGGCCGGACGGATGCCGCTTTTTTGTAATCCCCGAACGGGAACGAAAATGTTGGCGAAAAAGGGCAACTGCAGCCACAGTTGCCCCCTCATGCCTTATCTGATTATTTTACCAGCTCTTTGACTTTGGCTTTCTTACCCACTCTGTCTCTCAGATAGTTCAGCTTCGCCCTTCTTACTTTACCCTTTCTCACAACTTCCACTTTCTCAACGTTGGGAGAATGCAGAGGCCACGTCTTCTCAACGCCTACGCCGTTGGATGTCTTCCGAACGGTGAAGGTCGCCCTGTTTCCGCCGCCCTGGGCCTTCATAACGATTCCTTCAAAAACCTGGATCCTTTCCCGGTTTCCTTCCTTAATCTTGCCGTATACCTTTACGGTATCCCCTACGCGGAATTCAGGAACTTCCTGCTTTAACTGTCCCGCTTCGATTTCCCTGATGATATCGTTCATCATTTTTCCTCCTGACCGTCATGGATGTTCTTAATACATGTTCCCGTAACAGAGGACCATCCCGTTATCGCAACGCATATACTATAGCATATCGGCGGCGGAAAAGCAAGGAAAATTTGAAAGCGGGCAGGTCAGGGGCGGCAGACGGGCACTGGAGCGTTCATGCGTTTGTCCCGGGAAGCGAAACAAAGGGAAAATGTGCCCTCCTATAATGCGGCCAGAAAGCCGACCTCCTCCTTAGAGACCCGAAATCTGTCACGGATGGCACGCAGCTTCTTCTTCAAGTCCGAAAGTTCTTCCTCTCCATAGTTGTGAAAAGGCCGGCGCGACCATCCCGCGTCTACCCCCTGCCACCCGATCATATTGTGCAGCAGCGCAAGATAATCATATTTGGTGCATTCCAAGATGATCTCCGTGGCAATGCTCTGCAGTCGTCTTCCCTGCTCCATCCGCCCGTCCCGTACGCAGGCATAGATCTGTTTAAAGGTTTCCGGCATCACATTATAAAAAGAACCGATAAGGCCGTCCGTTCCCACGGAAAGTCCGGAAAATGCCATTTCATCACAGCCGGAATAGACGAGGAAGTCCTTCCCCAGCTCCGCCTTCAGATGTCCCATCTGGTCATGGTCCTTTCCGGTAAACTTAAGGCCCTTTATATTGGGGAGATCTGCAAGCCGTAATAAGAGGTCCGTCCCCAGCAGTCCCGCAAGAGGTACATTATATATGATCATGGGCAGCGGGGTCGCTTCGGAAATGTCTTTATAATAATGATAAATATCCTTTTCACTAAAACGCCAGTAAAAGGGCGGGACGGAGGAGACCGCATCCGCCCCTGCCACGTAGGCATGGCGTGCCAGCTCTATCGATTTACGGGTCCCGATGTCACCCACATGTACGATCACAGGCCTGCGCCCGGATACACGTTTTATCACCGTTTCCACCACCAGCTTCCGTTCTTCCTGGGTCATCAGAAAACCTTCTCCCGTACTGCCTGTCAAATAGAATCCGTCGATCCCCCGGTCCAGAAGAAAGTCAACCAGCGCTTCCGTCCGCCCCACATCGATATTTTCCTTTTCGTCATACGAAGTGATCATCGCCGCGATCACTCCGGTCATTGCCTGCATTTCAAATCTGCACATAAGGCTTCTCCTATTCTTTCTATTCCGCGCATAGGATATGCCGTACCTTATCCGCCACGGCATATCCCAATCGTAGATGATCCTGTCCGTCCATATGGATCCCGTCTGTATCCGATGCTTTGGCAAATCCGCCTGCATCCATAAAGGATGACCCTGTCTCTTCCGCCGTCCGCCTCAGACATGCCGTCAGTCTTACGGAAGAATCATACTGTCCGCTGAGGGATGAGTCAGGCGAAACCCGTGCAATCTCTCTATGCAGCGAAACCGGCGAGAGGATCAGAATCCTGCATCCCTGCGGAAATATGGAACCGACGGGTTTCAGCAGATTATCCGCGTTCCGGGCCAATTCCACAAGCCTCCGTACGCCCTCCGCAGCCTGAACCGGACTTCCGTACTTGAGGTCGTTCGTTCCCAGGCTGAGGATGAGCAGAGTAAGGGGCCCCTGGGATAAAAGCGCTTCCCCAAGGCCAACCAGTCCGTTGCGCGAGGGCAGCAAGGGGTCCTCCCATACCGATGTCCTTCCACAGATACCGTTTTCAATAACCTGAAATCCTTCTCCCAGGATCCGTGCCATAACCCCCGTCCATCGCTCCTCATAGGAGTATCTGCCGCGGTCAGGCGGGATCTGTCCCCAGGTATTGGAATCCCCGAAGCACAATATTCTTTTCATACACGCCCCCTATTCACCCTTTTACGGCTCCTGCCGAAACGCCCTCCGTAAAGAATCTCTGGAAGGCAAAAAAAACGAGAAACAGCGGCAGTGCGGAGACCGTAGCGGCAGCAAATCTGACTCCATAATCCAAATTCAAAGGGTCGGTAAACAGCTTCGCGATTCCCACCGGAAGCGTATAAGAGTTTGGACTGTTAGATGCCGCCAGCAACTGCCAGATATAATTATTCCATGTCCGAACCCCTGTCAGAATCGCCAATGCCGCAATGCCGGACCGGGACAGCGGAATCCCAAAGCTGAAGAAAAAACGGATCTTACTGCATCCGTCCACGCCGGCCGCTTCCATGATCTCATTCGGGATGGAATCATAAACGTTGCGGATCAGATATACGCCGAAGGGCATCGCAATATTAGGTAAAACATAAGCCCAATAAGACCCTTTCCATCCAAGCTCAACGATCTGCTTATATAACGGAATGATATAGATTTCCATAGGAATCAACAGTGCGGACAGGACAAACGCATTCACCAGCTTTTTTCCGTAAAAATCCAGTTTGGATAGTGCGAAACCTGCTGCCGATGATACCACTGCCACTCCTGCAATGGTCAAGGCCGTAACCGCAACACTGTTAACGATCCAGGTCAGCATGGGATTATTCCGGAACATATCCGCATAGTTGCGAAGGGTGATTCTGGTCGGAATCCAATCCGGAGGAATCTTTACCACATCACTGGAATATTTGACAGAACTGACGCACATCCAATAGATTGGGAAAACCGATATCACACACAGGATAATGATTAAAATATTGGAAAACACATCGAAGGCAGAGGCCCGCCGCAGCTTCCTAAAAAAATTGGTCTTTTTCATTCGTATCCCCATCTGCGCGCTAAAGCGCGCACTCAAATCTTATTCCTCCATTCTCCGCTCCGCCACGAAGCGCAGTGTTACCAGTATCAGGGAGATCAGAAACATTACGACTCCCAGGGCACATGCCATGCCGTTGTTGGATTTTTCAAACGCTTCCTCATAGAGCAGATACATCATGGTGGTGGTCGAGTGATTAGGGCCTCCCTTTGTGACCAGCTGGATAACGACAAAAACCTTTAGCGCTTCCGAGGTCTGCGTAATAAAAATAAAAATTGTGGTGGGCAGCGTCAGCGGAATCAGGATCCTGCGAAACAGGTCCCATCTCGTTCCGCCATCGATCCGGCAGGCTTCCAGCAGTTCTCCCGGGATGGCCAGCATATCGGCCACATACAGAAGCACGGCCTGTCCGATACTCATAGTCAGCATGATGAGGACCACCAGGGCCATCGCCCATGTTTTATCCGACAGCAGGTCCACCGCTCCCATACCCGTTTTCATGCTAAAATATTTTACAAGGCCCGACTGTGAATCCAGTAAAAACCGCCAGATAAGGGACATCACGACCATGGAAGCAATCACGGGGACATAGAGGCACACCCGTACGGAAGAAACATAAAACCGTGCCTTGTCGAAAATGCTTCCGCTGATCCATATGCCAAGCAGAATGATCAGAGGAACCACAATCGCGACCAGAAGCAGGCTGTTTTTGATGGAAAGAAGGTACAGGTTATCCGAAAAAACCTTTCTGTAGTTTTCCAGACCGACAAAAATACTGGCGGCCCATTTCGTATTATACAAGCTCGTAATAAACCCGTTGAGGATCGGCCACACCATAAATACGGCCGAAAGGATCACAAAGGGACCTATAAACAGATATGCCTGCAGGCTGCTTTTCAATTTCTTCACATACTCCACCCATCCCTTTCCGAAGCGGAGACGGATCCGTCCATTCCGGATCCATCCCCGCTTTTCATACATTTCCACGAGAGGAAGGCTATCCTATATTTCTCAGTTCAATACAAGGGAATTCTCCCTGTATTCCCGGATGACTTCGTTCGCTCCCGTCTGATAATCCATCAGGGCCTCCGCAGCCGTCTTTTCCCCGGAGAATGCCGCCTGCAGCTCGGGAAACAGCAGCCCTCTGGTTGAGACGTATCCGGGAACATTGCCGGTAAACGACCACAACGCGGGTTCTATCTCCTTCAGAGCGGCATACATGGGATGATCTGCCGACGTGGCCTGTTCCACAGAGGTAAATACAGGCTGGGAATAGGCGCTATATTCATTCAGGGATTCTTTCTCTTCCAGCAGCCATCTTAAGAATTCCCTGCCGCCCTCCATCTGGTCCTCTTTGCCGTTGTTCATAAGAAGGGCTCCGCAGACATAGGATGCCATCACCGAAGAATCTTTTCCGTCCGCTTTCTGCGGAATCGTTCCGAACCGCAGGTCAAAAGGCTGGATCTCCCCCTTCTCCATCTTATCCATGTCGCTGGTATATGTGGTGTACTGGCAGAACGTAACCGCAGACATCTGGTTTTCAAATTCACCGTTCACCTCGGTGCCGCTTTTAGTTACCACATTGGAATTCGTATAGCCCTTCCTGCTCCAGTCCACAAGCTTTTCCAAGGCCGCTACCGTGTTGGCATCTTCTCCCGCCACACTATATCCGTCGTCCCACATCCTGCCGCCGAGCATTGTCAGCCAGTTCAACGTCCATGTATCCGCCTGGTTATCGGCCGCAAAAACAGACATCGGATATTTTTCGGTCCCTTCGAAGTATTCCGCAAGCTTTGGCAGAATCTCCTCTTCGTACGCGTCCAACGTCCATTCCGTAACACCGTCCTTTTCCTCGGGAACATATTCCCCCAGACCGGCCTCTTTGAAAATATCCGCATTATACATCAGTCCAAAATATGCCTGGTATAATGGCAGCATATATGATTTCCCGTTGATCTGCGTCTCCTCAAAGGCGAACGGATACAGATCGTCCCGAACCGGTTCCACAATATCGGAAACATCCGCGACCAGTCCCTGATGGATATAATCCGTGGATGTGAACCAGCCGGTGAACATCAATGCGGGCAGCGTATCGGTTTCCACAGCGGCAGCGACCAGGGTTGACCGTTCCGCTCCCGTATATAGGTTTAGCTTCGCCTCATATCCCTTTCCCTGATATGCGTCGTTGAATTTATCAACCATCCGTTCCAGAATAGCCGTATCGCCGGGATACTCGCTCCAAACCTCAAAGACCACCGTTTCCCCGGATGAGGCCGTCCCGGGATCGGCTTCGGACGTTTCCTTATCATTGTCCTCGGACGGTGGTTGGGAAGCGTCCTCGGACGAGGCCTGGGAAGCGTCGGGCGACGAAGCATTCCCGCAGGCAGTGAGCATCATCATTGCCAGCACTGCCGTCATGACGAGTAAGATCATACGTTTCATAATTGAAATTCCTCCTTTTTCCTATGTGTTTGTTTTTATACAGCCCTATACAATTACAGAATGCCGCATAAGATGTTTTCCTATCCTCATGTTCCAAATCTCCGTTATTCATACTTCATACTACAAATTGTGATATCATATCTTCTCCCTTCCCCCAAATTTACGTTCGCCCATCCGGGCTCTGTGTCCCATTTGTACTACAAACTACTATATCATCTCATTTTTCTACAGTCAACCGTCAAATCAGACAATAACTCAATAGAATCCTTGTAAATTTTGCCGATTTTCAAGGATTTTCGGCAAAATATAAGGAAGAATTTCCAAACAAATACTTTATATCCTTGCTTTTACTCTTTCGAAAAGTTATAATTAATATGTACTACAAAATTTGCTTCATAGTCATACTCGCAGATCATTTCCATTTATAAAAAGGCCGGCCGGAAACAGCCTGTTTTGCAGGCCGCCCATCGGCGGCAGAAGAGGGGATATTATGTCTTATAAACAAACCATAGGAATGAGAAATTTAAAGAGCCGCAAGCTTTATATGCAGGTTTACGATGAGATCCGGGATTATATTTTGCAGCAGCGGCTTTCCCCGGGGGATAAGCTGCCTACGGAGATAGAAATGTGCGCAACTCTGGGCGTCAGCAGAAATGTCCTACGGGAAGCGATCAAGGCTCTTGAGATCGCCGGGATCGTTTCTTCCAAACCCGGTGTCGGGATCGTAATACAGGAATTTAATCCTGATTTTCTGTTTCAAACCCTGTTTTACAATCTTACGAGCGACAGCGAATCTTTTCTGGAACAGACTTTAGCGGTACGACGTATATTAGAGTTGGGCTTTTTACGCGAATCGTTTGATTCTCTGAAAGAAGCGAATATTGACCAGCTTGAATCACAGGTAAATATCATGGATAAAATCTGCAGAGAAAAACTCGGTTCGGCGAATGAGTTTACTTTCGGCCCTGATTTTTATCAGGCGGATGCCTGTTTTCACAATATCCTGTATCAGAATACCAATAATACGGTTCTATGCTCGATCATCAATGCGATCTGGTACTGTGACCGATCCCACAAAAAGGCGATCCGTTCCAAATATATGGAAAGCACTGTCAACAAACACCGCCGCATTGTATCCGCATTAAAAATGCATGACTTCGACGCATTTTCCATCGCAATGCATCATCACTTTAATGTAGAGTATAAATCGGAAAGTCCGGAATGATCGTGGAGGACGGGCCCTGAGCGCTGACGGGGATGGAGGGAATCATAGGCCAGGCGGAGGGAAACGAAATCGTTCCTTGCTGTTCCAACGGCACGCCGCCCCTCCCCGCTCCCTATCAGGCATCATATCATTCCGATGTCGGTTGAATTCTCACTCCACAAGGGATAATTCCGCGTCTCCTCTGCTTCCTTCCATGGTCGAATAGTAGCCGGATCTCAAAGGCTTTATTTCAAAATCTGACTGCACCCGATATACCTTTCCGGTATCCGCGGAGGACTCCATACCACAGAGGATTTCCATGCAGTGGAGCCCGTACTCCTTGCTGCAGCGGTTCTTTCGTCCTTTCCGGATCGCCCAAGCCATTTCGGCGGCACCCACGCCTCTGTGACCGTATCCGTCAAAGGGTGAGGGTTCCGGCAGCACCGATGCCCCGTTATACCCATGGCTGTGGGGAATCAGACATTCCCCTCCTTCCGGCTTGATCAGCTTCACAAAGCCGTTAAACTGGTTGGGATCCCCCACCTTCAGGATTCCTTCCGTCCCGAAAAGAATGATCATACTCTGTTCACTGCTTATGGTATTTCCGTTGAAATGGACGCTGCAGAGTACCCCGTTTCGGAATTTCAACGTACCCGTCATCAAATTATAACCAGGAATCTGCCAGGAATCCTGCGTCTCCTCCTGGAAGAGGAGCTGATGCTTATGTACCGGAGCCTGTTCCCCAAAGGCGCAGATGGATTCCACCGGCCCCAGAAGGCTTAACAGAGCCGCGACATAATAGATCCCCACGTCGTAAGGCAGACTGCCCCCTTCGCTTCTCAGGAAGCGGAACATTTCCGAATTCATCGACTGGTTCCTGTTGATGCTGACCACACAGGAAGTCACCTCTCCGATCATCCCTGCGTCCATCACCTTTCTGGCCGTCTGAAGCCCTGCTCCGAGAATCGTGTCAGGCGCCACGCCCAAATACAGCCCCTTTTCCTCCGCCAGGGCCACCAATTCTCTTCCCTTTTCCAGATCTGTAGTCATCATTTTTTCCGTAAATACATGCTTTCCTGCAAGCAGCATCCTTTTAATCACATCGTAATGCGCTGCCGGCCCTGTCAGGTTAACCACCAACTCGATCTCGGCGGACTCGGCCACCTCATCGACGGACATGATCCTGTCGATTCCGTAGATTTTTGCTTTCTCTTCCGCCGCCGTCCGGTTGATATCACATATGGCTGCAAGGTCGATAATGCTGAACAGATTTTTCAGATTGCGGATATAAATATTGCTGATCATTCCGCAGCCCACAACAGCCGTTTTTACCTTTCTAAGTTCGCTCATCTTCTATACTCCTTCCTATCTCTTTCCCTGCTCACGCCACGTACGCAATGGCACATATCCGCATCAAAATATCATACGAAAACCCCAATCCATATCTTATCTGCCCGTCTGGACGGACATTCCTACTATTTCTCCGTTAACTCCCATCTGCCCCGCCCTGGCGGGCATTCAAATCAAGATCGTGAAATCGAAGATTTCATGTTAACCGCTTTAAAGCATTCAAAACCGGAACATAAAATCTAAAGATTTCACACCGTTTCATAGCTGACAAAGGCAAACCGCCGGCTGTCTCCTGCCCAGGAGTTCACGTTCATGCTCCCTTGCCCGCCGAAGAGGGACAGGATCCGGTGCTGATCCGAACCGTCCGCATTCATGAGCCACAGCTCCACGGGCATGTTGGGCAAATGCTCGGAGGGCTCCAGCTGCCGTTTCGCATAGGACAGATACGCCACCTTTTTTCCGTCGGGGGATACGTGGGCAAACCAGTTGTTTCTGGTATTTCGGGTAACCTGCGTCTGTCCGGAGCCGTCCCGGCGCATTTTCCAGATCTGCATCAGGCCGGATTTCGTGGAGTTGTACCAGATCCATTCCCCATCCGGCGAGTATTCCGGGCCGTCGTTAAAATCCCCGTCTGTCAAACAGCGTTCCTCCCCTCCCGCTGCCGGAATGGTATACACGTTCACCGTATGCACCCCGTTCACGTTTCGAAAAGCGCAGTAAGCCATCTCTACCCCGTCCGGGGACCAGCCGTGAAGGAAGCTGGGAGAGTTAGGCGTTACCAGCCTGGGAGTCCCGCCGGCCAGAGGCACGACATAAACCCGGGAAGAAAAACCCGTATCGTCAAAGGTCATATGGCTCACGGCGATCTCTTCCCCATCCGGGGAAACCACATGGTCGTTATTGCATTGGTCACAGTCTCCGGTATCCAGCAGGGTTTCCGTTCCGGATGCCAGATCATAGGCATACATCCGGCCCCCGGCATTGAAAAGGATGGTATCGCTCTTCTTCAGCCAGTTAGGCGCTTCTATCACCTTTTCAAACCGGGCCAGCACCCGGATCCCGCCGGTTTCGATATCATAGGTGTTCAGATAGCTCACCGTGTTTTCCCGATCGTCGGAGCAGTCGTTCAGTTTCCGTACGGCGGCCGCCAGCTCTCCCGGCACGTCCATACCGAAATGCTCCTGATCCACATACTGGGGAAGGTTCCTGCTCCTGGCAAAGCGGAAGCATCCCTTTACGTCTAGGGCGCCGGTTCCGAGCGCAACGTCCACGGCCTCCTTACTTCCGGCGGCAAAATCCTTATAGTGCACGGCGCGGACCCGGTCCGCATTGCGCTCCAGCAGGGTTAGAGGATCCTCCCCGGCATAAAGCACCCAGCCCACATCCACCTGGGCAGATACCTTTCCTCCGCATAAATCCAATAAGCGTTCATAAGCGCTCTTGCCCTGTACCTTCGTGGCGATGTCGCCCGCCTCGTTATGAAGCCAGAGCTCCACTCCCTCCTCCTCCAGATCGCCGGCCAGCTTCCTGTATGTCAAAGACGCCTGCTGAAGAGAGAGCGCATTGATGTCCGTCGGCGTTTTCACCACATAGGCCTTCAGCCCGACAGCCCGTGCGGCCGCTTTCAGGCGTTCCGCCTGGCCCGCCACCTCTCCGAACACATGGGCAGAGGGTATCCAAACCCCGCAGGCCTTGATCTCTTCCGCATGCTCCGTCATCCAGTCCAGAGTCCATACGATCTCCTCCGCCCCCGGAATCGGGTTCGCAGACACACAGGGCTCCACCTCGGTGATACCGGCCGCCGCCATAGCCCGGAGCTTTTCAAACACATTCCCACGCATTCCGCCCAGGGCAGAAAAAATTTGTACCGCGAATTCCATAAAATCCTCCATTCCGGAGCGTCTACGCAACGGGTCATGCCATCAAAGCTGTTTGCGACGCTCCGGCGCAAATAGCCGGGCGAACATGGTTCGCCTGTGAAACAATAAGCCATCGGGCTTATTGTTCAACCTATACCTCCATCCTATCCTGATTCGGCGCCGAACTGCCGCACCAAAGTGAACATTCAAAATGTGGGGCCAAGCCTTCACCTTTACGGATTTTGCAACCGCCCATAGGTTATCTTTTGGCGGAAGCGTTCATAGCCTTCTTGGCCCAATCCGGATCCTTCAGCAGCGCTCGTCCCACCCCGACCAGATCCGCCTCTTCCGCCCGCAAAATAGCCTCCGCCTGGTCCGCAGTTGTCACGCCTCCGGTGACGATCACCGGAATATCCACCGCCTGCTTTACGGCCCTGCCGGCCTCCCAAAAGGTGCCCGGACGGGTTACATCCTTCAGGTTCGGCCCGCATATGCCGCCGGAAATATCCAGCAGGTCCGTTCCGGCCTCTGCCAGCAGCCTGGCTCCGGAAACACAATCCTCCAGGGTGCTGCCGCCCGGCGTATAGTCACACCCGCCGAAGCGCACGGCAATCAGGAACTCCGTCCCCAGGCTCTCCCGCATCAGACGGATGGTTTCCGTGAAAATCCGGGCGCGGTTCTCCACGCTGTCACAGCCATAGGCATCCCGGCGACGGTTCAGCAGAGGCGAGAAAAATTGATTGTAGAGGTATCCGTGGGCTCCGTGGATCTCCACGCCGTCATATCCCGCCGCCTTCACCCGCTGGGCTGCGGCGACAAAATCCTCTTCTATTTTCCGGATTTCGTCTACAGAAAGGGGCCGGGGGAGTTCGTCTTCCTTCCCCGCTCTGGGACTTAAAACAGCGCTGGGGGCCACCGCTTTCATACCGGTAACCTTCTCCTGGGCAGCGCTTCCCGCATGGTTAATCTGGCAGATCACCCTGCTGCCCTCCTGATGGACGGCCTCCACCAGTGCCCGGTGTCCCTCGATCACGGAATCCTCCGCCATGGACACCTGTACCGGGGTAGCCCTGCCCTGCCGGGAAACCGCAGCAAACTCCGTGATCATCAGTCCTACGGCTCCGCCTCCGCTGCGCCGTACATAATACGCGATCTGTTCCGGCGTAACCTTTCCGTCCGGGGATTTCCCTGTATGCATCGGAGGCATCACCAGCCGATTGGCTATGCGTATTTTCCCGATCTCAATGGGTTCCTTCAACAACATCCCGTCTTCCTCCTGTCATTTGAGCTTGCGGACCGTTCCCCGGTCCTGATACTCCGTCTCGATCCAACGGCATTGGACATCGGCCTTCGGGTTCGCCCGTCGGCGTTCCAGCAGTCCCATCAGCTGTGTTCCCACTCCGTCCAGCTTCAGCGCCACGGAGTCCACCGCCGGCGCCAGGGACCGGGACAAAACGTCGTCATATCCCACCAGGGACAGATCCTGCGGCACCCACAGTCCCCTGGCATAGGCCGCCTGCAGGACCCCCGCCGCCAGCGTATCGGCGCCGCAGAAAACGGCCGTGGGAGGTTCTTTCAGGCATAGCAGCTCTGCCGCCGCCTCTCTGCCGGTCTCCGTGCGGTAATCCGGCAGCAGACACACCAGTTCCTCCTTTAGGGGCAGCCCGGCTTCCTCCAATGCGCAGACATACCCGGAATACCGCTGCAGCTCCACGCCGGGCCCCATAGCCCCGTCTGCCTTCTTCGACTTCCCTGCACCCCGAACTCCCAGGAATGCGATCCGCCGGTGGCCCTTTTCGATCATTCTGCCCACCGCATCCCGAACGGCTTCCAGATCCTTAACCAACAGACTGTCCACCCCGTAATCCAAATATCCCCGCTCCACGGCCACCACCGGGATCCTCGCCTGCCCCAATGCCGACAGGGATTCGCGGGACACTCTACCGTCTGAGGTGATCACCAGTCCGTCTATCCTCAGGCCGATAAAGCTGCGGATCAGGCGTTCTTCGCCTCCCTGAGGGAAAGCCTCCATGGTCACCAGCTCATACCCGCCGGCCTCCGCCGCTTCCCGGATGCATTCGTTGATTCGGTAGTACAGGCCGTTGGGATTCTGCAGGACCAGGCTGCCGATCATTCCGCTCCGGCCGCCCTTCAGGCTCCGGGCACTCTGATTGGGTACATAACCCAGCTGTGCTATCGCGTTCTCGATTCTCTCCCTCGCTTCCTGGGAAACATATCCCTTTCCATGCAGTACCCGGCCCACAGTGGCGGTGGAAACTCCCGCCGCTTTGGCTACATCAATAATGGTGGCATACATGGCCTTCCTCCTTCTTCCATGTGTCAACGTTGACACTTCTAACTCTGATCATATGTCAACGTTGACATATTGTCAAGACCTTTTTCTATTTTCTTTAAAGGAATGTATCGTAAGGCCAAGCTCAGGGCAAACGCATGTACGATCCTGCACCCGGCCGTCCTAAGCCGCTACGATTTATCGACGAGATCCGGCCCCCCATAGAATTGCTCCCGCAGGCTCTTCCTGATCTTCTTACGCGTAATCTCCACCAGCCCCAGAGGCGTCATGTCCACCACGGATGCCTTCACCGGATCCTTTTTCAGTTCCGCTGCCAGAAGGGCAAGCAGTTCCTTTTCCTCTTCTCTTGTCTCCATATTGATGAAGTCCACCAGGATGATGCCGGAGAGATTCCGCAGCCTGAGCTGTCTGGCGATTTCCCTGGCCGCCTCCCGGTTGATCAGCCGGAAGGTATCCCCGGCCTTTTTGCCTCGGGAGTATTTCCCGGAGTTGACGTCGATCACCGTCAGCGCCTCCGTGGGCTCGATGACGAGGTATCCGCCGGACCGGAGCCAGACCCGCTTTCCCAGGGCCTCCTGCAGCTTGGCGTCTATGCCGTACAGATGGCGGAGGGATACCCTGTCATCCTCATAGAGGCGCAGCCCTCCCGGCCTCTCCGGATATCCGGCCTCCAGGTAGTCCTTCAGCATCCGGTAAATCTCCTTGTCATCCGTGACGATTTCATCGTACTGGCTGAAATAGGTATCCCTGATCTCCCGAAGCCAGACGCTTTCCGGACGGTAGAGACAGCTGTGGCAGGTTCGGCTGCCGGATGCCAGAATCAGGTGTTCCGCCGTCTTTGCAAGGGCGGTTATTTCCTCGGCAAGGGGGGCGGCATCCTCCAACTCTCCCGCATTGGTGCGCACGATCACGGAGCAGGAGGACAGGACGGCATCGCAGATCCCCCGTTCCTCCAGCATGGTCCCTATACTTTTCCTCCTGCCGGAAGGCAGCTTGCCGGAAAAGCGCAGCGTGCCCTTCCCTCTCTCCGGGATGACCACCGCATAGCGGCCGGAAAGGGAGATCTCCGTGGTCAATACGGGGTCCTTGGTCTTTACCGCTTCCCGCTCCACCTGCACCAGGATCTCGTCGCCTGCCAGGAGCCGTCCGTCTCCGGGGCGGTTCAAGGGCTCTATAACCCTTCCCCGGCTCAGAGGAAGGAAGCCTCTTACCCCCTTTATCAGCTCCACAAAGGCAGCGTCTATGTTCGCCGCCACATTCATCACCTTTCCCACATAGATGCTGCCGAGGGAGCAGTCCTCGCCTCCCGTCTCCTGCTCCGCGCAGGAAGACGCTTCTATGAGCCTGCCCTCCGTTAACAGCAGAGAAAGGATTTTCCCTTCCTCCCGTAATATGATCAGCCTGGAATCCTTCAAAATTCTTCCCCCACTTCGTCCAGCGGCACGAAATCCGCCCGTTCCGGCGTGCCCCTGTCGGTATATAACTCCTCCCTGGTCAGCTGCCACTTCATCTGGGGAGCCTCCTCCTCTTTTCCCGCGAAACGCCACAGGGCGGCAAGAAGCAGGGACGGTTTGACGTTTCCTGCGCTGCTGGCGTCCGCCAGGAATTCCAGACCGCCGTCCTTCGTCACAAACAGTTCGTGGATTCCCGGCCGGATGTCCGTCTGCGCGCTTCCCTTCTTCGTCTCCTTTACCACCGTAATATGCTCCTGCGCCAGAAAAGAAGGAATCCGGCCTTCCAGCCAGCGAAAATCCGCCTCTCCCTCTTTGTATCGAACCGTATATCTGGCCGCTGCCACGCTGGCCATGGCATTCCCCGCCGTATCCGGAAGGGCGCGTACATTTAACACCTCGATGCCCGGCACACAGGCCCCGTTGATCCGCCTGACCATATCCGCCGCCCCCTGATGGGAGTTCACTTCGATATCCATATATTCTCCCCTGCTGTCAATCCCCAGCCCCAGGGGGGAAGCAAAGCTCATAATCTGGTGGGGTGAAAAACCGGCGGTATAGGCCACGTCCACTCCTGCGCGTCTCAAGGCCTTTTGAAAGAAACGCATCACATCCAAATGGCCTATGAAACGCAGCGTACCGTATTTGGCAAATTTCACACGCACTTTCATGCCCCTGCGCCTCCTTCCTCTTCGGGATATGCGGCGCCAGCCTCGTCCTCTTCCCTTTTCTCAAAGCAGATCCCGCCGCCGAAGCGGGCCGCACCGCATCCCTGGCAGCTTTGCCTGCAATTGGGCGTCACGATTCCCTCCCCGGCGCGCAGCCACTCCCTTTCCAAAAACTGCTTGGTTACGCCGCAGTCCAGGAAATCCCAGGGGAAAATTTCATCCAGCTTCCGTTCTCTGGTGGTATAAAAGCCGATGTCAACGCCGCATTCTGTGAAGCTTTCCATCCACACGTCATTTTTGAAATATTCCCCCCAGGAATCGTAGATGCAGCCCTTTTCATAGGCCCTCCGGATGACCTGTGCGACCCGCCGGTCTCCTCTGGCGAACACGCCCTCCAGCACGCTCACATCCGCCTCGTGCCAGTTGTATTTGATCCGTTTTTGATTCAGCTGCTCCCGCACGGCCTGTTTGGTCAGGCGGGCCTTTTCCAGGAATTCTTCGGCCGTACACATCCTTGCCCACTGGAAGGGCGTAAAGGGTTTGGGGATGAAAAAGGAAGTACTGGCCACGATCTGAACCTGGCTCGTCCGCTTTTCCTTCGGCACCGTTTCAAAAAAGACCGCCGCCACCTTATTGGAAAGCTCCGCGATCCCCCGGATATCCTCCTCGGTTTCCGTGGGAAGCCCCAGCATGAAATACAGTTTCACCCGGCTCCACCCTCCTGCGAAGGCCAGGGCCGCGCCCTGCAGGATCGCTTCCTCGGTGAGTCCCTTATTGATCACGTCCCGGAGCCGCTGGCTCCCCGCCTCCGGCGCAAAGGTTAGGCTGCTTTTCTTCACATCCTGTACCTTTCCCATCACGTCCAGGGAAAAGGAATCGATGCGCAGGGAGGGAAGGGAAACGTTCACCATACGTTCCCTGCAGGTATCCATCAGAAAGGAAACCAGTTCCTCCAAATGGGAATAATCGCTGGAGCTTAGGGAATTTAACGAAATTTCCTCATGGCCCGTGTTATTCAGCATTTCTATGGCGGTTTTTTTCAACATTTCCACGTCCCGTTCACGCACGGGGCGATAGAGCTGGCCCGCCTGGCAGAAGCGGCATCCCCGGATACATCCCCGCTGGATCTCCAGCACCACCCGGTCCTGGGTCACCTTCATGAAGGGGACGACGGGCTTAGTCGGATAATAGGTATGGGTTAAGTCCATCTGTATCTGTTTGACGATCCTGCGGGGAACCCCTTCCTCCTTCGGCTCAAAGGAAGCGATCGTGCCGTCCTCCTTATAGGTCGCTTCATACAGGGACGGCACATACATTCCCGGGATATCCGCAGCCCGGCGCAGAAAGGTCCGGCGCGTCCAGCCCTCCCGTCTGTATGCCTTGTACAGATCCAGGAGCTGTCTGTAAACCGTCTCTCCCTCCCCGATATAGAAGATATCAAAGAATTCCGCGATGGGCTCCGGATTATAGGTACAGGGCCCTCCTCCGATGACGATGGGATCCTCTTCCCCCCGCTCTTCAGAAGGCAGCGGGATACCGGACAGATCCAGCACCTGGAGGATGTTGGTATAGCACATTTCGTACTGGATCGTGATCCCCAGAAAGTCGAAGTCCTTGACCGCATCCTGGCTCTCCAGGGCGAACAGGGGGATCCCTTCCCTGCGCATGATCCCGTCCAGATCCACCCACGGGGAATACACCCTCTCACACCAAACATCCTCCCAGCCGTTTAACATGTCATATAAAATCTGGATCCCCAAATGGGACATCCCGATCTCATAAACATCCGGGAAGCAGAACGCAAACCGCACATCCACCTTCCCGGGATCCTTCATCACCGCGTTCACTTCTCCCCCGATATAGCGGGCGGGCTTCTCCACCTGCATGAGTATTTCATCACGCAACGCCAATTTACGCATTTATATCAAACTTCCCCTTTCGTGAATTCATACAAGGCAATACCTGCCGCCATGGACAGATTTAAGGAATCAATGAGACCGGTATGCCGGATCAGCACGGTTTGTCCCACATCGAGGAAGCTGTCCGGCAGCCCGGAAGCCTCATTCCCGAAAATCAGCGACCAGGGACGTCCTTTCGGCCTTTGCAGGCAGTGCAGCGGCGTGGCGCCCTTCAGCATGAACGGGTACTGATCCCGGCCTTCCCCGTATTTGTCCCTGTAATTTTCATACGAGGCAAACCGTTCCCAACGGACGGCAAACAGGGCTCCCATGGAAGAGCGCAGCGTCTTTGGATGGAACAGGTCCGCCGCCGGTTCTATGACCGCCACGTTCCGAACGCCGAAGCCCGCACAGGTACGCAGGATCGTTCCCAGATTTCCCATATCCCCGGGATTTACCAGGACCACATGGCTGCTTTTCTCCTCGAGGCAGTCCTCATATTTCCGCAGGACTCCGGCCACGATACAGGCTTCCTTATCCCGGATCCTCTCCAGGGCGCGGTCGTTTTCCAGAATCGGAATTCCCCTTTCCCCGCACAGACCGTCCAATCTTTCCCGGATCTCCTCCTTCACCTGGGAGCCCACGAGCACCTCCTCCAGATATTCCGGACGGTTCTGCAGGAGTTCAAAGGTGGGAAAAGCCCCCAGGGTATAGGTATAATCCGATTTCTTCGTATATTTTTTCAACAGTTTTGCCGGTACCATATGCACTCCTGCCCTTCCCGTCAGTCCTTCACAAAAGGCAGACGGCCGATCATATCGGCGATCTCATCCTCCTGCCCCTCCACCGCCGCCTCCATCCGCTCCGCCGTAATACCGGCCACGGAAGCGTCCTGGGTTTTGCAGAAAAAATAGACGCCGAACAAAACGGCCGCAAGGAAAAAACGCAGCCCCAGACTGGTTTCCCTGCCGCCCCCCGAATATTCCGCGGCGGACAGAGGATAGTCGTATTCGTCGTAATCCCCGTATCCGCCGTATTCCTCATACTCTCTGTGTGCCCTTCCGGGCCCGTACAAAATATCCTCCCTGGCACGGATCTGTCTCCGGTTTATATGATTCTCTTCCCGGATCAGCCGGGTTAATTCCATCCTGCGTCTGGTTCTGCTGTCCTGATCCATTCCGCCTCTCATTGCCGCCGCGTATCCACAGGCCTGCGCGGAAACGCGCAGACTTGGCTGCACTTCTTTTTGTACAAAATATGAGCGAAAAGCCGGAATCATTCCTGGCATAAACCATTTATGCCGCCCAAAGCCCCTCAGGCCTCTGCGGCCGGGCCGGCCGAAAGCCTGCGGTACTGCCGAATAAACAGGATCGACGTCACGCTCACCGCGACGATATCCGCCACAGGTTCCGCCAGATAGACCGCAAATACCTTATCCGTAAAGAAGATCGGAAGGATGAAGATCAGCGGGATCAGAAGGATTACCTTCCGCAGAAGCGCCAGGAACACGCTGGTCACCGCATTGCCCAGCGCGATAAAGGTCTGCTGGCAGGAAAGCTGGATGCCGAATAACAGGGAAGCGGCCATATAAATCCGGATCGCCCAGGCCGTATACGCCGCCAGATCCGCATCGCCGGTGAAAATCGCAATGAAAACCTGCGGTGTCAACATGGCGAGCAGCCACAGCAGCGTGCTGAAGGTGAGGGCGCTCACGAGCAGGAGGCGGAACGCCTTCTTCACCCGGTCGATCTTCCCGGCGCCGTAATTGAAGCTGATAATGGGCTGCGCCCCCTGGGTAAGCCCCTGCAGGGGGAGCATGGAGAACTGCATCACGCTGGCCATGATGGTCATGGCGCCCACTGCCATATCTCCGCCGTATTTTAAAAGGGAGGTATTGAAGCAGATGGAAAGGATGCTTTCCGTGAACTGCATGATAAAGGGGGAGACACCCAGTCCCATGCAGGGCAGGATCACCTGGGCGGAAAGCTTCAGGTTCTTGGCCTTGATCCGCAGGGTGCTCCGCTCCGACATCAGGAAACCGACCACCCAGACGGAAGAAACCGCCTGGGAAAAGATGGTGGCCAGGGCCGCTCCCCGCACGCCCATCCCCAGGCCGAAGATGAAGATGGGATCCAATATGATATTGCAGACCGCTCCGATCGCCACGGTGAACATCCCGATCTTCGCAAAGCCCTGGGCATTGATGAAAGCATTCAGCCCCAGGGCCGTCTGGACAAACAAAGTTCCCACCGCGTAGATCTGCATGTAACTCCAGGCATAGCCGATGGTATTCTCGCTGGCCCCGAACAACATAAGGATAGAACGGCCCGCCAGCAGGATAAACGCGGTGAGAACCGCCGCCGTGCACACCAGCATGGTGGTACAGTTCCCCAGGATCCGTTCCGCCCCCTCCTTGTCCTGCTTTCCCATCAGAATCGAGGCCCGGGGGGCGCCTCCCATACTCACCAGCGCCGCAAAGGCGGAGATCGCCATAATCAGCGGCATGGTTACGCCCACCCCCGTTAAGGCGCTTGGTCCCACATCCGGTATATGGCCGATATACATCCGGTCCACCATGTTGTACATCACATTGATGATCTGTGCCAGGATCGCCGGAAGGGCGAGCTTGAACAGAAGGCTCCCCACCTTCCCGTTTCCCAGATCCGCTCCCTGCGCCTGATCTTGTTTTTGTCTCATAAATGCAATCCCCCTTTTTCCGGTATTCGGGCAGAACGCGTCCTTACCCATTTCCTTCTTTCGTCCGTCTGCAAATATAATTCCAGTATAAGGGATTGCGGACAGGAATGCAATCGACCGTCCTTTGTTTTTTCCATACTATTTTTCAGGCTGTGACAGTTCAGACACCCCGCAGGCTCCAGGACGCCGGGACGCACAGGGAAGGATCCTGCTGGAAGCCGTCTGCCGCTTTGGCGCTGCTTCTTAAGCCGATGGGAACGGCTCCTACCTCTTTGCCAGCTCTTCCGTGATCTCTTCCCAGGTTACTCCCTTTTCCGCCATGAGCACCATCATATGATACAGGAAATCACAGATCTCGTATTTGATCTCATTGGGATTGGGGTTCTTGGCGGCTATGACGATCTCCGTGGCCTCCTCGCCCAGCTTCTTTAAGATCTTGTCGATCCCCTTATCGAACAAATAATTGGTATAGGAGCCTTCCTTGGGATGCTCCTTCCGGTCCAGAATCACGGAGAACACGTCCTCAAACACCTTCGCCGGGTTGTATCCGTCCTCCTCCTGTGTGTTGGAAATCTCATGAAAAAAACAGCTGTGGGCGCCGGTGTGGCAGGCCGCGCCGACCTGCGCCACCCTGGCCAGGATCGTGTCCATGTCACAGTCCGCGTAGAGGGACTTCACATACTGGTAGTGCCCGCTGGTTTCCCCTTTGATCCAAAGTTCCTTCCGGCTCCTGCTGTAATAGGTCATCCGGCCCGTGCGCAGGGTGGTTTCATAGGCCTCCTGATTCATGTAGGCCTGCATCAGTACCTCATCCGTCTTATAGTCCTGTACGATCACGGGGACCATCCCGTCGGAATTCAGTTTAAAATCCGTCCAGGAAAACGCCGCAGAAAATGCCGCGGTTTCAATGCCGTTTTCCCGGCAGAGCTTCTTTAGCGCGCCGAGCTCCCTGATGTTTTTGTTCACCAGCTTTCCTGCGATCCCGCCAATCCTTTCGATTTTCAGGATTTCTATGAGCTTGTCCAGAGCGATCTCGGGCAGCATGGGAATCACGGGCACCGGGCTGA
Source organism: Lachnospiraceae bacterium (assembly GCA_021770245.1). GTDB lineage: Bacteria > Bacillota > Clostridia > Lachnospirales > Lachnospiraceae > Eisenbergiella. The sequence continues at coordinate 42,014 of JAETRI010000002.1, read as the reverse complement.
TTTCGGCCGTGGCGCGGAAGGAAGCGGTCTCCGTCAGAAAGAGGGCGGACACATACTGCTCCAAAAGGCCGGCGTACTCTTCCGTCTCCTCCCTGCCGTCCGCTTGCGCCAGCAGCCTGTCGGAACCGAATCTCAGGGAGACTTCCCGAAGGATTTCCCGGTTGTCCTGCCTGGACAAATCCAACACTGCCATGCGGCAGCCCGCGTACAGAAGCTTCTTCACATCCTCCGCACGCCGGATATGTCCGGCCCCGATCACGGGGACCGCCGACGCGGTACAGATTTCCTTCAGCACGTCAAAAACTTCTTCATGCTCCCGGTCCTGGACGGACAGGTCGAACACCAGGAGGGCGTCGCATGGAAAGCTCCCGTATTCCCTGGCCAGAGCCACCGGGTCGAGGCTCACCTCGGTCCGGTCCGTTAAGCTTTTCACGGCACGCTTCTGATAAAGATAAATGCATGGAATAAACTTTTTTACGCTCATATGTATCGCTTCCTTCCTGTCTCGCGCAGGCGGCAAAAATTGCGGTTGAGAAATAAGCCATCGGGCTTATTTCTCAACTTACAGGCTTCCCTTCGTACTGAGTACCCCGTCAACCCTCGGATCCGGCGCTGCCGCCATGTCCAGCGCCTTGGCAAAGGATTTGAACATGGCCTCCGCCATATGATGGCCGTTTTGTCCCTCCAGCATCTTCAGATGCAGGTTCATGGCCGCTTTGTAGGATACGGCATAGAAGAATTCCCGGATCAGCTGGGCGTCCAGCTGTCCGATCATGGGGACGGGAAAGGCGCAGTCATACACGAAATAGGGCCTGCCGCACAGATCCACGGCGCACAGGGAGAGCGCATCGTCCATGGGCAGGATAAAATGGCCGTATCTGCGGATGCCGCTCTTATCTCCGACCGCCCGGGCAATCGCTTCCCCCAGGACGATCCCTGTATCCTCCACCGTATGGTGCCCGTCCACCTGCAGGTCTCCCTTGACCTGTAGGGTCAAATCAAAAAAACCGTGTTTGGCAAAGCCCTCCAGCATATGGTCAAAAAACCCGATCCCGGTGCTTATGTCGCTTTTTCCGCTCCCGTCCAGATCCAGGATCATGCGGATATCCGTTTCCTTCGTAACCCGTTCCACGGATGCCGTCCTATGTTCCATAACGCGCTCCTCCTTCCCTGATCCGGGCTTTTCAGTCCTCAAACCTCACTCTGACGGAGTTGGCATGGGCCGTCAGCCCCTCCCTTTCGGCAAAAAACTCGATGTCCGCATGGGCCTCTTCCAGCGCGTTTCGGGAGTAGGATACGATACTCGTCTTCTTCATGAAATCCTCCACATTCAAGGGGGAGAAGAAACGCGCCGTCCCGTTGGTGGGTAAGATGTGGTTGGGGCCCGCATAATAGTCCCCCAGGGGTTCGCTGGAATATTCCCCCAGGAAAATGGCCCCCGCGTTGCGGATCCGGGTCATCACCGAGAAGGGATCCTTCGTCAGGATCTCCAAGTGCTCCGACGCGATCTCGTTAGCCGCCTCCACCGCCTCCTCCAGATTTTGCGCAATGAGGATATAGCCGTAATTCTCCAGGGATTTCCTGATGATATCCCGGCGGCTGAGCATGGCCAGGAATCCTTCCACCTCCCGGGCCACCCTCTCCCCCAGTTCCTCGCTGGTGGTCACCAGAATGGCGCTGGCCAGCTCGTCGTGCTCCGCCTGGCTGAGCAGGTCCGCCGCCACGTAGCGGGGATTGGCCGTTTCGTCCGCCAGGACCAGGATCTCGCTGGGCCCGGCGATGGAATCGATGCTCACGTAACCGAAACAGGCCTTCTTGGCCAGGGCCACGAAGATATTTCCCGGGCCGGTGATCTTGTCCACCCGGGGAACGCTCTCCGTGCCGAAGGCCATGGCCGCGATCGCCTGGGCGCCGCCCGCCTTATAGATTTCGTCCACGCCGGCAATATGCGCCGCCGCCAGCGTACCCGCATTCACCCGTCCGTCCGGGCCGGGCGGCGTGGCCATCACGATCCGCCCCACCCCCGCTACTCTGGCAGGAAGCACGTTCATCAGCACGCTGGAGGGATAAGCCGCCTTGCCGCCGGGCACATATACCCCGGAGGTGGCGATCGGTGTGAGGCGCATGCCCAGGATTGTCCCGTCCGGTTTCGGATCAAACCAACTGGTGCGAAGCTGCTTTGCGTGGAATGCGCGGATATTCTCCGCGGATCTCTCCATCACCTTTAGGAATTCGTCCCCTACCTCGGAGCAGGCCTCTTCGATCTCCTCTTTTGTAACGCGGATCCGCTCCGCATCCATGTCGCAGTGGTCGAACCGCTTCGTATAGTCGAAAAGAGCCTCGTCTCCCCGTTCCCGCACGGCGGCGATGATATCCGCCACCGCGGATTCGTATTCCCCGTAATTGTTCGGGCTCCGCTTCAGCAGGCTGCCCAGCAGATCCCGCTTCGTCTCCTGCGTTAATTTCAATATCCTCATATTAATCTCCATTCCGGAGCGTTTACGCGACGGGGCGGTCTGCCATCAAAGCTATTTGCGACGCTCCGGCGCAAATAGCCGTGTGAGAAACAGGCCATCAGGCCTGTTTCTCACACTGTCCCTTCATGCCGCGTCCTGTGCACCTCGGCGTGCGTACCGGCCGTCCCTTTTACAGGCAGGCCTTGTCCACGCCCTCCCGCAGCGCCCCGATCAGCGTTTTAATCCGTTCCGGCTGCATCTGCATGCTCACCTGGTTGACGATCATCCGGGCGGACAGGGGGCACACCTCTTCCAGCACCTCCAGACCGTTTTCCTTCAGGGTGCCGCCCGTCTCCACGATGTCCACGATCACGTCGGCCAGCCCCACGATCGGTCCCAGCTCCACCGAACCGTTCAGCTTGATGATATCCACGGTCTGATGCTTTTTATTATAAAAATAGTCCTTTGCGATATTCGGGTATTTGCTGGCCACCCGGATCATCTCGTGATGCCTTAAAAGCTCCTTTGCCCGGGCCGGGCCGCAGACGCACATCCGGCATTTCCCGAAGCCCAGATCCAGCACCTCATAGACGCGTCTGCCCTCCTCCAGCAGGGTATCCTTGCCCACCACGCCGATGTCGGCCGCCCCGTATTCCACATAGGTGGGGACGTCGGGCCCCTTGGAGAGGAAAAAACGCACCCCCAGTTCCTCGTTGACAAAGATGAGCTTTCTGGAGCCCTTTTCCTTCATTTCCTCACAGGTGATACCCACCGTTTCCAAAAGGGAAAGGGTCTTCTGGGCTAATCTCCCCTTGGCCAGGGCAAAGGTCAAATATCTTTTTTCATCCATTTCCCTCTATCCTTTCCGCTTCCCGCTCCGTTTCGCCGCTGTCCGTCCCGTCCGCTCTCAGATAACGGATTTCGCTCCGCATGGATGCCCTGGCCCGTTCCCTGTAGGCGTCGGGAGAAGCCTTGTCCGCGGCAGCCGGAATCAGTTCCACACACTCCCCTCTTGTGCGCATCCTCTGCGCTTCCCTCAACGCATCCGCAAACCGGCCCTTTTCATAGACGATCAGCGCGCCGGAGGAAGGGATCCGGGGGCTTTTTCCCTGCCTGGAAAGGGCCTCCAGCAGGTCGTCCGCCACCACCACAAAACCGACGGCCGGAGCTTGTTTTCCGAAATACCCTAAAAGGGTATCGTACCGCCCTCCCTTCGCCACCGCGTCCCCCACCCCATAGGTATAGGCCTTGAACACGATCCCCGTGTAATAACGGTACTTGCTCAGAAGCCCTAAATCAAAGGACACATACTTTTCCACTCCGTAGGCGCACAGCACCCGGTAGAGGGCCTCCAGCCTTTCCACTGCCTGGATGGAGCGCTCGTTGTTGACAAGCCCTCTGGCCATCTCCAGGATGGGACTTGATCCGAACAGGTCGTACATTTTCAGCAAAACATCCTGATAATCCCTGCGCACCGCCTTCCTTTCCAGAAGCTCCTGGGCCCCGAAAAAGTTCTTGGTGGAGATCAGTTCACGCAGCTCCCATTCCGTCTCCTCTTCCAGACCGGCCTGGGCGCAGATCCCCTTGAAATACTCCACATGGCCCACGCTGATCTGGAACTCTTCCAGACCGGCCGCCATCAGAGCTTCCGCCATCAGGGCGATCATCTCCCCGTCCGCCTCCACCGAGGGTTCCTGGATCAGTTCCGCCCCCAGCTGTGTGGACTCCTTCAGCCGGCCCTGCAGGCTGGAAGTATTGGTAAAGGTATTTCCCAGATAGGAAAAACGGATGGGCAGCTTCTCTCCCATAAAATATTTGGCCGCGCACCTGGCCATGGACGGCGTGAAATCCGGCCGCAGGACCAGGGTATTCCCTTCCTTATCGAAAAATTTATACAGCTCCCGGGAGGGCGTGGTGCCGATCTCGCGGCTGAAAACATCGAAGAATTCAAAGGTGGGAGTCTGGATATCCTGATAACCGTAGGAGGACAGTACCCGGCGCATGCCCTCCTCCGCCGCCAGTTTTCTCCTGTATTCCTCCCCGTATATGTCCCTGACGCCCTCCGGCGTATGCACCAATGCCTTTCCCATAATCCTCCTCACTTCTGTGCTGTACCACAATGCAGTGCTACTTTATAAAAGCAAACTATCCATACTATACTAGACGGTGCCGAGGCTGTCAAGTATCTCCTTCCACTTTTCCTCGGAGGGCAGCCCGTCCCCGAACTCCTGTCCGTTCAGCTGCCACGATACCAGTCTGTCCCCTTCGTAACAAAGCTTCAGGGAAAAGAAGGGAGCCCCTTCCCGAAGGAGCCGGAAGAAGATCAAATCCCCCGTCCAGAGATTCAGCTCCCCGATCCGGTCCATGGAAACCCACTCCAGCACACCTTCCTCGCACTCCGTCATGCTGCCTTCAAATCCGTCGGCCGTATAGAGACACATGTATTCCGTCCCCCACCTGTCGGATACGAAGGTGACCAGGCCGCGGAACCGGTAGGAAGTCAGCCGCAGGCCCGTTTCTTCCAGGGCTTCCCGCATGAGGCAGTCCTCCGGACTTTCCCCCTCCTCCGCATGGCCTCCGATCCCCACCCACTTATGCTCGTTTAAGTCATTTTTCTTTTTTATACGGTGCAGCATCAGATAGCAGCCGTTTTGTTCGATATAACAAAGTGTAGTGACCGGTTTTTCCATATCAATCCTTTCATGCCGCATTCTTTGCAGCTGTGCGATGCGAAATTCGCACCGGTGGTTTCGCATTGCGGTTTGGTCATGCCATTCCATACCCTGACCGGCTATGGCCGCGCGTCCGCAGGACAGGGGTAGCGCAGGGCCGTTCATGCGTTTGTCCTGGCGCGTCAGTCCGCCCGGTCGTCCAGATCCTTCTGGAGCATATCCAGATAAGGGACCAGGATTCCGTTCTTCCTGGGCAGAAAATATTCCGGGTTCAATTCTTCATAGCGAAAGCTCTTCCGGCCGCCCTCCTTTGCCCGATCCCAGAAATATTTCAGATGGGCCAGAGGCAGGTAATAAAAAGCATTCCTATGGGAATAAAAAATGAGGAAGAAGGCAATCCCGCCCTGTTTTTCAAAGGCATCCATGAAACTCACCTGGTGATCGTGGATATTGGCCAGGGAAAAGGTATCCACGGCGCATTCCTTGGCGTCGAAGCATACCGGGAGCCCCTGTACGGCCCCGATATAGTCCACCGTACTCTTCTGGTCAAAATAGGCCAGGGTGATATGCCGTTCATCCTTATCGATCTTAATCGGCGTGATGGGAGTTGGGATCTTCTGGATCAGCGCAAGGCCGTTCTCCCGATATTTTTCATTGGTTCGATTGATCAGCTCCTCCAACGTGGAACCGCGGAGCCCTCTGGAATTCCAGGTCGCCATACTTCCCTCGCTTCACCGCAAAACGGATTTTTATTCAATGTCAGGCCGCCCGCTTTCAAGACTTCATCCCGCCGCACACAGGATACCGCTCAAATGATCGGGAGGCGCAGGCCACGTACGCGCAGCACCGCATACGGATCAGACGGACCGCATCCCCAGGAGCCGTTTCACCCGGCCGAAGTCTTCCGGCTCCGGCGCGGTGAAGCACCTGCCCGACAACTCCCGGAAGGCGCCGGAGAGCGGAGGGAATTCCAGGCGGAAGGCATGGAGCATCTGGGAGCGCACCCCCTCCCGGCGCAGGCGGTCGTTCACTCCCTCGTCCCCGTATTTGCCGTCTCCCAGAAGCGGATGGCCCAAGGCCGCCATCTGCGCCCGGATCTGGTGCGTCTTTCCGGTGAAAAGTTCTACCTCCAGATAGCAGCAGCCTCCGGCCGTATCCAGCACCCGATAGCCCGTCCGGATCCTGGCCGCATCCGGCCTGTCCGGATCGGATGCGGTAATCCTTACCCGGTTCGTCTTTCGGTCTTTTGTGAGCCAGCTTTCCACGATCCCGTCTTCCGCCATTTCCCCCGCTGCCAGAGCGCGGTAGTATTTCCTCAGGCCGTGTTCTCTTAACAGTTCGCTCATCTTCCTGCTTCCGGCCAGCGATTTCCCGCAGATCACAAGGCCGCTGGTATTCCGGTCGAGGCGGTTGCAGACGGAGGGGCGGAAGGCGCGCAGCTCCTCCTTGGACACCTTTCCAGGGCCGGTCAGATAATCCAGAAGCCATTCGTTCAGCGAATAGTCTCCCGGGGAAGCCTTCTGGGTCAGCATCCCCGTCGGTTTATCCACCAGGAGGATATTGGCATCCTCGTAAAGGACCGCCGGCTCATACCCGCTCCGATAAGTCCCGGTGCTCCCTGGCATCTCCTGTCCGCGGAATCGCTCCAGAGTCTCCTCCGCCAGGAAAAATTTCACCACATCCCCTTCCGCCAGGATCTCGCTGCCTTCTGCCCGGCGGCCGTTGCGCGTGATGTTCTTCTTCCGGAGCATTTTATAAAGAAAGCCGCTTCCGGCCTCCCGCAGATATTTTTTCAGGAATTTATCCAGCCTCTGTCCGGCTTCATTTGCGCCGATCCTCACTTCCCGCATCCTGGCTCCTCCGTCAGATAGACAGCGCCTTCACCAGCGCCAGCACCGCTTCCGTCTGCGTATCCTCGCACTCCAGCTCCTGAAGCTGTACCAGCCGGTTCAGATACTTGGTGACGTCCGTGAAAATTTTCACGTTCACGTCCTTTATCCCGTTTCGGCCGCACATTTCCGAAAGATGCTTTTCCACGGATGCCGTCCGGCACTTCGGATCCAGGGCGATCCCGATCAGGTTATTTCCCCGAAAAACCATGTGCGGAATTTCATAGGACGCTTCATAGGTGGTCAGCACGCAGTCATACAGCGCGGGAAGCGTCCCCGCATGGGCGGCCACCTTCTCCCGCAGCTCTTCCCCGCAGCCCTTTGCCCGCAGGTACATGATCAGATTCACCGCGGATTTGCTGGCCGGAAGGCAGCCGAGCACCGCCACGATGGTGAGCAGGTTTTTATTGCTCCCCGTGGTGATATATCCCGACAGATACAGCGACAGGGAAACCAGGAAAAGCAGGGCGGTCTTTGCCGCAGCCCATTTTTTCTGGCTTTTGATGTATCCGTATTCCCCTTTTTTTATCCTCTGCATGGAAAAACCTCCCTTTTCCTGACGGCGCGGCCGGACGTCCCTGCCTGACTGCCGCATTTTCTGCCGGCCCCGTCAGTGTAACACATCATGGGCAGAAAATCCAGCAGGCAGGGCGAAAGCGCAGGGCCATTCATGCGTTTGTCCTGGCGAAAGCCACGGCAGACCCATGGGCGGCCCTGGCCTGAAGCTGACCGATTGGACATTTATCTTCATTCTTCCAGCCCGATGTCCTTGTGCAGCTCTTTCCCGTCCGCTGCGCCGGTGGCCAGACCGTCGCAGCGTTCGTTTTCCGGATGGCCGTCATGCCCCTTCACCCAGGTCATTTTCAGCTCATGGGGAGCGGCCGCCGCCAGCAGGCGCTTCCACAGATCCACGTTTTTCACCGGACCCGCGGAGCCCTTCCAGCCCTTTTTCACCCAGCCCTCGATCCAATGCCTGTTAAAGGCATCCGTCACATATCTGGAATCGGAGATCACCTCCACCCGGCAGGGCCGTTTCAGCGCTTCCAGGCCCGCGATCACCGCCATCAGTTCCATTCGGTTGTTGGTGGTTTTCTCATATCCCCCGGACAATTCCCGCTCATGAAGGGTCCCGTTTTTATCCACATATTGAAGGATGGTGCCGTATCCTCCCGGGCCGTTGGGGTTTCCCCGGGCCGCTCCGTCCGTATAAATCGTTACCTTCACTGCAGCCTCCATTCCCCGCTTTCCTCGAACCGGGCCGCCATCTCCTCCGCGGCCCGGATAATCTCCTCTTCATATCCCATGATTCCCAACAGGCGGATGGCATTCCGCGTCTGTGCCTTTCCGGGAAGGAGGCGGTAGGGGAAGAGGAGATCCTCGCCCTCTATCTTTTCCTCAAAATGATAGTTCCCGTATAAATCCTTCAGCAGTTCCGCCAGTTCTATATCATGGGTTGCCGCCACACAGAGCACCTTCGGCATCCGCAGACTCTTCAGGATCTGTGCGGAAGCGGCGATCCGCTCCACCGTATTGGTCCCGCGCAGCACCTCGTCCACGCAGCATAAGACCAAAGCCCCGTCCCGGGCCGCCGCATCCAGGATCCGCTTCAACGCCCGGATCTCCGCCATATAGTAGCTCTCACCGCCCTCCAGGTCGTCCCGCAGGGACATGGAGGTAAAAATGCGGTACATCGGCGCAAGGTATTCGTCCGCCGTACAGGTATGGACGGTCTGCGCCAGAAGGGCATTCAGCGCCATCCCCCGCAGGAAGGTGGATTTCCCTGACGCATTGGAACCTGTTACCAGCACGCCTTCTTTGGTATGGATGCTGTTTTTTACGGGATCGGACAGCAGGGGATGGTACATTTCCCGCAGTGTGAAATCCCCTCCGCGGATAAATTCGGGACAGCACCAGCCGTCCTTTAGGGATTCCCGCCAGGAAGCCACCGCAATGGCCGCCTCCGTCCTGCCGATCAGCTCCACCATCCGGTCGATATCCTGCAAATGCTTCTTCACCTCCCGCAGCATGACGCGGAAAGCGATGATATCCAGATGCAGGATCATATTGATATAATCCATGAGAACGGAGAGCGGGTCGCCCGCCATACTGCTCCCCCGCATACCCAGGAACGCACCGGAACGGAAATTCCCGAACCGCTTCCCCAGCTGCCTCAGTTCTTCCCATTCCTTTCGAAGGATCGGAATCTCCACTTTTCGGAGCCGGTCGGAAAAATCAAGAAGCCGCTTCACATAGGCAAAACTGACCAGATAGGGCTCCACCTCCCCTTTTTGCCTCATATAGGAATACATATTGACCGTAAGGAGGACAAACAGGCCCGTCATCCCCACGGAAGGGGAAAACGGGATCAGGCAGAGAAAGGAAACCAACGCAAGATCCAAAAAGACGGTCATCGCGATCCCCTGCTCTTTTACACCGTCCAGATACATGAGGTAGTCATAGATGGAATATTTCCCGCTGCGCCCCAGCCTGTGGAAGAGAAGCTGCAGTTCCTCCCGTTCCTTTTCATGCGTTCCAAACCATGCGGCCCATTCCCCGTCCGCCTCCTCCGGCGTAAGGGCAGGCGTATGGAGCGCATAATAAAGATATTCCTGGCCGGCGGAAGAATAGGTATGGTTCATGGAAAAAAAGATTTCATCCATGCCCAGATCATCCCAGGTAATTTCGTCGATCTGGTTTTCCTTTCTGTGGGCCTCATAGAAACCAGGTATCCCGGCCAGTTCTTCTCCGCTGTACCTGCGTTTCGGTTTCTTCCCGTAGGAAGCATGGATTTCCCTGCGAAGCTTCCTATTCTTTCTTCGCTCCTCCCAGGCCCCCCACAGAAAAAAGACAGCCACTCCTGCGGCCAGAATTCCCATTATCATCCATTCCATCGCTAAAAGCTCCTGATCCTGTCCGTCCCGTCGTCCCCGGTCTTTTCAATCTTTCGCACCACCACATGGTAGCTGTAGCCGTTGTTTACCGCCACCTCCACCCGGTCGCCCTCCTTATGTCCCAGAAGCGCTTTCCCGATGGGGGATTCCGTACTCACCAGCCCCTCCAGGGAATTCCCCCGCATGGTGGTGACGATCTTCATCCGCTCCGTAACGCCCTCCTCCTCGAAAAACAGCTCCACGGTATTATTCACCCCGATTTCATCCTCGGCGGACTCGTCGGAAATCACTTCGGCCGTCCGGATCATGCGTTCCAGGAAACGGATCCGGCTTTCGTTCCGGTTCTTTTCCCGCTTTGCCGCATAGTATTCAAAATTTTCGCTCAGATCCCCCTGCGCCCTGGCTTCCTTCACCGCCTCCAACGCTTCCCTGCGGACCACCAGCTTCCGATGGTCGATCTCCTCCTGCATTCTTTGAATATCTTTCTGCGTTAATTGATTATGCATCTTTCCTCTCATTCTGCCGCAGCAAAGCGGCCCTCGCTTCAAAAGATTTTGTACATAAGGTTACACTTCCGTGTTACCTGGCACAATCCAGGATTGAAATTTTTCTATATTTCATCCGGCAGGCCCTCTGCCGGTAAACCGATGAATTTCGAATCTTCTTTTTCCGACATTCCGCTTCTCCATCCGTTCCCACATTCTGCCGGAAAAACGCTGCCCCTTATCCATACAGATTGCCAGTACCGTCCCCTCCCGCGCTGCCGCGGTCAGCGTATCCGACATCGCCCCTGCAGGTTCCTCCGATCCGCTCCGGAAAGAAGTGAGCTGACCATAGGGAAGATCTGTTATGATCATGTCGGCTGCAGGGCAATCCGGAAGCGTTTCGGTACAGTCGGCCGCAAACAATACGGAGGGCATGTCCCGCTCCAGCCCCTCTAGAAGCCTGGAAGCGCTCTCCAGCGCCCCCGCATGGGAGGGTTTCCGGTACCGGTCCCACAGATCCTCCAACTCGCGGATCCTCCCCTCCAGCCCTTGACGGGTCAGAAGCGCAGTATTCCTCCGTGCGAAAGCTACCATCTTCTCATCGATATCGCTGCCCGCCAGGAGGGAAATCCGATCCTGGAAGCCAAACCCCAGAACGGTGAGCAGATAACCTCCTCCGCAGCATGGGTCGTATACCGTCAAATCCCGGTCCTTTCCCCCATATTCCAGGCTGCGGAGGAATATCTCGTAGAGCAGCCGGACAGGGAAATTAGGAATCCCTGCATGCGCATAGAGCACCCTGCCGCTGGAAAGGTCTTCATAATTGCCTTTTTCGATGTATCGATATTCCACCGCATATCCCCCGTAAACGCCAGCCACTGATCCTGTCGTACCCTTCGGAACTTTCGCGAAACTCAGGGTGGCAGCCCCTCCGTCCGCCAAACATGCCCGCCCCGCTGACGCTCATTATATCATGAATCAGAGATTCATGATCATCATTCGCCGCTCGGCGAACATGCGGGCATGCCCGCTTCGCTAACGCTCATTATATCATACTGGAATCCATGATATGTCAAAATCATTCGAAAGTCAATTCCGCTGACAGGACAGCGCAACAAACGCATGAATATCCATGTCCAGTGATAGTCCTGTGATAGGACAATAAAAGGCTTCCTTTTCCATACGCTCTATGGTATACTAGGGCGCGTAGTCTTCCACCCATCTGTCGGCAGATGTTTCCCAAATCCAACAGGCTGGGTGAGCGGGCTTTTCTTGTATTTTAACATATGGATTCAGAAAAGGAGTGATCAGAACGTGACCGAAAAAAAAGAGAACCCCCACAGTCCAAAAATGAAAAGGAGCCTAAATGGAAGGATCTTAAAAAACACTACCCGCAATATCCTGGCAATAGTCATCATATGCTGCCTAATTATGGCTTTCTCTATGCAGTCGCTTGCTAACAGCATCTTATTAGACAGCCTGCAGCCCATGGCCCGGCAGTCCGCCAAAACCGTGGAGGCTAATATCCACATGCTGGCAGATCGAATGATGGCTATTGCTTCCGACCCCCGTATGGTCCTATCCTCCTCTGATGAAGAAGGAACGGACGGCAGTACCGCCGTTTCGGCAAACCGGGAAGCGATTTTAACAGAAGCTGCCGAAACCTATGAACTGCACACCATCGCCCTCTATGGCTTGGATGGCCGCCTTGTCCAAGGTATCGCCGGGGCGCCCGAAAGCCTTGATGCAGATTTTTTTTCCCTTCTTCGGGATACGGATAACCTGACCACCGATTCCTCCACCACATTCCAGGATAAACTGGGTATCACCATAGGAATGCCGGTAAAAGAAAATGGAGAAACCGTTCTATATGTAGTCGGAGTATATAAATATGATACCCTTAACGATGTGCTCAGCAGCATTAACCTGGGAAAACACGGCTTGGCTTATATCGTAAACCGGGAAGGCAATATTATCGGCCATCCGGATCAGTCCCTGATCCGGTCCGGAAGCACTCTGAGTCAGCTCGGCGTTGAAAACACAGATTCCTTGGACCGTGTGACCACCGGAGAAACCGGCGCCGCACAGTTCTCCATTGACGGCAAAAATATGCTGGTGGCCTTTTCTCCCATACGAGGCACCCAATGGTCTTTGGTGATCCAGGTTCCCAAGTCTGATTATAATAATTTGATTAATGCGGCGATGTTCGCGGCGGTATTGTCCACCCTGGCCGTACTGGCAATTTCCATTCTGCTGGTCCTGCGCTTGTCCCGTTCCATTTCCCTTCCCGTAAAAAGCGTAACCAACAGAATGATTGCCCTCTCAGACGGCGACCTGCATACGGAGGTTCCTCTTGTCCATTCCGGAGATGAATTGGAAATTCTCACCCAGACGCTAAACGACACGGCCAGAAGTGTCAGCCGGTACATATCAGACATTCAGCAGGTATTAACTCAGGTTGCGGCAGGAAATCTGTGCGCCGAATCCCAGGTGGAATATAAAGGGGATTTTTCCCTGATCCAAACGAGTCTGCGTACCATTATTCGATCCATGAATAAAACCATCCTGGGCTTCCGCTCTGCCTCCGAACGCCTTGCCAATATGTCCGAAGAGCTTAACGGCCAGTCTGTACAGCTTCATCAGGCCTCTCTGGAGCAGAATCAGTCCACCGAAGCGTTGGTTCATGAGGTAGCTAATGTGAAAGAGCGACTGTCCAATGTCACAGAAAGCAGCGGCCAGACCCGTGCCAAAACAGAAGAAATTGCACAGCGCATTCAGGAAGCGAACTTACGGATGGCCTCCCTTTCCGACGCAATGGACAATATCAGCTCCAATGCCCAGGAAATCACCAAGATTGCCAAAGCCATAGAAGATATTTCCTTCCAGACCAGCATCCTGGCCATCAATGCCTCTGTGGAAGCTGCACGCGCCGGAAACGCCGGAAAGGGATTCGCTGTCGTGGCAGACGAAGTCCGGCAGCTCGCTTCCAAAAGCGCTGAAGCTGCCCAAAGCGCCACAAATATGGTTGGCAACACCAGATCCATTATCCGGACCGGTGTGGAACTGACCGCAGATACTGCCGGATCCCTAAAGGCCATATCTTCTGTGTCCGATCAGATCAGCTCTATTTCGGATCAGTTGGTGATCGCAGTACAGGGACAGGAAAGCGCGCTTGCCATCATGGAAGAACGGATAGAAGCCATTTCTGCCATTGCCGACCGCAATCTGCAAAACGCGGGCGGGACGGAGCAGTCCAGCGGCCTGTTGGCAAAGGAAGCGGAATCTCTCCAGTCTCAGGTGCAAAATTTTGTTTTAAAGGAGGAGCTTAACAAATGAAACGAATACTGAGTCTGATTCTGACGCTGCTGCTGTTGGCCCCATTGGCAGCCTGCGGCAATCAAACCGCCCTTCAGGACGGCTATTATACAGCTCAGGCTTCCCAATTCAGTCACGGCTGGAAGGAATATATCACAATTATGGTCAAAGGCGGCACCATCGTCTCCGTGGAATACAACGCCGAAAATCCCAGCGGTTTTATCAAAAGCTGGGATAACTCCTACATGCAGACTATGTTTCACTCCAACGGTACCTATCCCAATGAATATACCCGTTATTATGCGAACCAGTTATTAGAGACCCAGAGAGGGGACGGGATTGACGCTTTATCCGGCGCCTCTTCCTCCTGTCAGTCTTTCCAGAAACTGGCCGCTGCGGTATTGGAACAGGCCAGGAAAGGGGATTCGAGTATTGCGGTTATTGATACCTCTCACTGAATTTTATTCGTATCCAATATAAATCAAGCAGAAAGCGTTCCCCCTCTGCAGTCTGATTTTCATGCAGACAGGGAACGCTTTTTGACGGATTATGCCCCTCCGCCCTTCCTTCTCGTTTCATGCCGCATCGGTTCTCATTTCGGGAAGCAGATTGTAACCGTGGTGCCTTTCTCCATAATACTTTTCACTTGTATTTTCGCATTATGGATCTTTGCTGTATGATTTACGATAGAAAGGCCAAGCCCTGTTCCTCCTACCGCTTTGGAATGAACTCTTTGAAACCTGTACTGCTAAAGCTCACAAAGGAAACTATCGTCTCTGTCCCTATCAATAATTAATTCCATTTATCGCTAAAATGCCATCTGCAACGCCAAAATTAATATTGCAGGTTCCTCCATCCGAAATAGAAAACCCAGCCATACTGGGCTGCAAATCTTCAATATCAGCCATTTCTATGGACTTCACCAATTCCTCCGTAAACACTGCTTTTGCACCGAGTTTCAAAAAATCGTCTTTAGTTTCTACCACGCCAATATCCGGCAGGCCTATATAAACCGGGAATGCGGTCAAATCCGCAAGCGCTTCCAAGTCCTTATCTGCGGCCGCGGCCTTGACTTTTTCGGCAAATTCCTTTGCTGCCTCACTGTCCACTGCAAAATTATCTTCATATCCGGCTGTTGTCTGAACGTTTTTTTCCGCAGCTTCCGTTTTCGCTTCATCTGCAGCGGTTTCCTGTTGTGTTTCCTGTGCCGCGCTCTTGGAGGTGTCCTCCAGTGTTTCCTGCGAGGATTGCCGGCTTTCGCCGCATCCCGCTAAAATCGCCCCTGTCAGAACCAATCCCAAAACCATAACAGCTGCACTTCTTATTTCTTTTCTCATTATAAACCCCTTTCTTTTCCGTCGCCCGATGCTTAAGCAGGCATAAATCCATAGTCGAAAAATGAGCCCTCAGACTTATTTTCAACCAGATTTCCTCTTACCTCAAATTTATTATATAGACTTTTCTGTAGTCCGAAAAGTTTCAAAATACAGGCGGAAATTCCCTACGCTTTATTCAGGCCCCTCTTCCGGTGCGCATACTGCCCTTGGAAACAATGGCACAGCTTATATGCAGAGCAAAGAATGTGACCTCATCACAGAAACAGTGAACAGAATATGATATACTACCATCAGATAAAAAGAAAGGAAGGTATTGATTATGTCCGTACTTAATGTAAACAAAGACAACTTCGACACCGTCAAAGCCAGCGAAAAAACCGTACTTCTGGATTTCTATGCCGACTGGTGCGGCCCCTGCCGCATGGTATCCCCCCTGGTGGAGCAGATTGCAGAGGAAAACCCGCAGTATCTGATCGGTAAGATCAACGTAGACAAGGAACCGGAACTGGCACAGAAATTCCGCGTTATGAGCATCCCGACGCTGGTCGTCATCAAAAACGGCAATGTCGTAAGCCAGTCGGCAGGCGCAAGGCCGAAGGCAGAGATCCTTGCCATGCTAAAAGGTTAATTCCCGGAGGCGTTTCTTGTCAAGGATTGTAACGCCGCCCCTTAATACCTCCACAATCCCTTCGTCGGCAAAATATTTCAGCATCCTGGATACCACCTCACGGGCAGAACCCATATACCGGGCTATCTGCCCGTGCGTCAGGGCGACCGTATCCGAACCGGTCCTCGCCGATTCATCGGAAAGAAAGATCGCCAGCCTCTTATCCATACTCATAAACAAAATCTGCTGCATCACCCACATCACATCCGAAAAGCGGCTGACCGCAGTTTCCAGTGCAAAAATCCGGATATCCGGATTCCGTTCAGACACCGCCGCAAAAGCAGGCCCGCTGATCACACAGCACTCGCTGTCTTCCTCCGCATCCACGAACACGTCAAACGTAACGGCATCCAGCACGCAGGAAGCAGACAGCATACACAGGCTGCCTTTATGCAGCCGGTAAAGCGTGATATCCTTTCCCTCATCCGACATCATATAAAGCCGCAGGCTCCCCGAGCGGACGAGAATTACTCCGGAACATTCTTCACCGTTGTGGATATTCTTTCCTTTCGGATAAGAGATCAGATGAGAATTCCGGCAGATATAGTCCCTGTCTGCATCTGATATTTTCTCCCAGAAAGGGAAAATTGCCGCATAAATATTTTCAAACATCCTGTCCGCTTCTCCTTTCTAGGAACACGCATCCTTTGGCTTTTCTCATCAGGAGTCATAAATCCGGCAGCCGGGTCTTCATTCTTTCAATCGTTTTGATTAGCTTCTTCTAACCATATGATCTATTATACCACACTTTTCTTTCTGTTTCCATATCCGGGCGATGTTTGTTTTGTTCCGGTAGGGTATCAGTTCACCCCCACAGGCTCCAGACACTGGGACGCAGGAAATCACGGGAAGTCCGATCATCCTATCGCCCTTTTGAAGCGTTCCAAATCCCCCGCCGTCGTCACTTTATAGTTCTCCTCGTCCCCTTCCGAGAGGCATATATCCATATGTGCCATCACCGCAGGCTCCGTTGAACCGTTCACAGCCAGGATCCGATCCGGGAGGAGTGCCCTGTTGGCCTCGTAATACTTTTCCAGCAGGAACAGTTCCGGCGCCTGTCCGATATAAATACGCTTTCTGTCCAGCAGCGAACATATTCTTTCCCCGTCGGCCATGTACACGGTGTCTTTCATGGGCAACACCGGGAGCACTCCGTCATGCCCTTTCAGATCTATAAAACAGCGGTCGATCTGACGTGACTTTACGAAGGGCCGGGCTGCGTCATGAACCAGTACCGCATCGTCCCCTCCTGCATATTTCCTGATATCCGTCAACGCATGATAGATGGACAACTGCCTGTTTTCCCCGGGGGCCGAAAAGCCCCGGAATTTCCCCTGCGCTCCGAGCCGCTTTCCGATTCGGTAAACATACGGCAGAATATATGCCCGCCATGCTTCATCAGCCACGATCTGTACCGCGTCTATCTTCTTATGGGCGAAAAGGGTTTCCATGCAGAAACAGATCATGGGCCTGCCCTTCACCTCAACATACTGCTTGGGGATACAGGAACCCGCACGGCTCCCCGTTCCTCCCGATAAAATAACCGCTATATTCACAAAGACCTTCTCCTCATCTTTCATTTTCCAAATTCCGTGATGAGCAAATACCTTCTCTTCTTTTTTATTTCTAAGATTCCGCGGCAGACAAATCATTTCCCCGATTGTCACAGCACCGTCATGACCTTTATATGGTCTTCCCTCTTGTCCCGCATCATTTCCGTCCCCTCGGCCAGCCTGTTGAACGGAAAGCGGTGAGAGATCAGTCCTTCCGGCATCACTCTCTTTTCCTTAAGCAGGGCAAGGCAGGCATGCCAGTCGTCCGTATCCTCATGGGTAAAAGTGGAGTTCCAGGTTCCTTTCACCGTCAATTGGTTCCGGAGGATCTTCCAGTAGGTCTGTCTGTCAAAATTCATGTCGGAGGCCGGATTTCCCACCAAAGCCACCGTTCCGTCCGGTGCGGTATGCCTTATGGCAAGGCCGACCGACTCGGCCGTACCGGCGCAGTCAAAAAACACATCCGCTCCCGACGATACCGCCCCGTCCAGCCAGTCGTCCGCGTTCTCCATGCGGCTGTTGCAGAAACAGCGCTCATCCGTTCCCAAGCCGGCGGCGATGTTCTTCTGGAATTCCTTATTTCCGATCAGATAAATCCTTTCCACGCCTTTTTCCCTTAAAAGAAGGCAGAGCAGCTGGCCGATTGTCCCCAAACCGCATATGGCCGCGGTCTGCTCCCGCATCACTTTCGTACTTCTCATAACGTGCATTGCCACTGCCATGGGTTCCAGCATGGCGGCCTGTTCAAAGGATACGTTTTCCGGCAGCTCTATCAGATTCCACGCGGGCACCGACACATACTCCGCAAAGCCGCCCGCCGTCCGGGAACCGAGATAGCCGTAACTGCGGCAAAGCTCGTAACGTCCGTTCCGGCAAAATTCGCATTCTCCGCAGGGCAGCAGCGGAAAAACTCCCACGCGTTTTCCCAGCCATGATTTCTCCACGTTTACGCCGGTTTCCGAAACGATTCCCGAGAACTCATGCCCCGGTATCAGCGGATAAGAATACGCGCCGGTTTCATAGATTCTCGGTATATCGGAACCGCAGATGCCGGCAGCTTTGACCTTCACGATGACCTCATTGCCGCCGCAGGCGGGCTTAACCGTATCCGTGTATGTAAAATCTCCGATCTTTCGTAACAGGTACGCCTTCATCGACTACTCCCCCGTTTTTCTCTTCCGCGCATCCTGCCATTCAGAATTTCAGCTGCCGGATATCCTGCAGCACATCTTTGTAAGATCTTGTTTTTCCGAACAGAAGCGTCGTTCCCAATACGAATCCTTTAACGCCCTTGGGCGCATATTCCAGGATCTTATCCGCACTGCAGGCGCCGTCCCAGTAGATTTCAAAATCCATGTCCTCCTTTAAAGCCAGCAGTTTTGTAATCTTTTTTCCCACATAGGGCAGATACATCTGCCCCGCATTTCCCGGATTCACTGACATGACCAGCACTTTTTTAACGATGCGAAGCATCTCCATCACCGTCTCTACGGACGTACCCGGGTTAATGGCGATCCCTGGTACCATTCCCGCCTGGATGATGCCAAGAAGCGTGGTGGAAGGATGATATTCCGCCTCCGGATGAATATACACGGTATCCCCCTTGCGCATATGCCTTAAAAACAGCTCGATCCGGTTGTTAGGGTGCTCGATCATCAGATGCACATCCAGCGGTTTTTCCGTCGCTCCCGCTATGTATCGCATATCATTTAAAGACATGGCAAAATTAGGGACATACCGTCCGTCCATAATGTCGATATGAAAAGAGTCTATGCCGCCTTCTTCCAGCTGCTTCACTTCCTTTTCCAGATTGCCGTAGTTGGCACACATCATAGAGGCCATTAAGTCAAACTGCATGGGTTTCCTCTCCTTTTTCCAGTCAGGCCGCCAGCTCCTGGACGGCGTGCTTTAACGTTTGATGCGCAGCGCTTCCATAATTCTTTGGCAGCTTCGATCATCCCTGTATCGATGCATAACGCCCAACAGGCGCTTCCTCTTCTCTCTGTCCGGATCATGTCCTGCGACAATGTCCTTTATAAATGCACAAAACTGCTCAAAGAAAAATAATTCGGCGCCCGGAAGCCATTCCCGGATATCGTCAAATACGAATCCCCGGCTTTTTTTATATTCTTCCACATCGTCAAGAGTAAAACCGATCGGGCGGTCCAGCAGCATATAGTCCACGGCAGCGGAGGAATAGTCGCTGATCAATCCGTCCGCATAACCCAGGAGCTGATTGATCTGAATATCCGTTTCCACAAGCAGATCCTGATCCAGACATCGGATATGCCCGGTTTGGATCTGTCCGATCCGGTCCCGGTCCTGAAAGGGGTGGAGCTTTATGAGAAGGATCGTATCCAGGCCGTCCAACATCTCATCCAGCTCTTTCAGCTTCTCATAGCTATCGACAAGGGGAAGGCCGGTCTGCCCTCCCGTCTCATATTCGTTCAGCCCTGCCAGCTTACTTTGAGCCATCCGAAAGGTAGGCAGCCAGAAAATGTAATGGGACGCTTTGGGAATATGCAGTCTTTCCAGCGCATCCGCCGCAGGGTGAAACAGCCAGTCCTCCTTCGCATAACCCGTTACCAGGACCTGATCTGCACGGAGGCCGTAGATTTCCTGATGGATCTTCGCATATAAGTCACTGATCACCGTCGTATACTCATATCTTTTCTCGCAACGCACAAAATTGACTCTCGTCTTGAAACCGCATCCGTGCCACAGCTGCACCCGGATCTGGTCTTTTCTGGCATTTCTGGCAAAACCGTACGCATCCGTCATAAAGATGTATTTTGCCAGGCATAGCGCACGGTAATAGGCATCCCTTTCCTCCTGCTCTTCCGATACGGACCAGTCATAAGAAACAAAAGAAACATTCTCATGCCTGCCTGCAATCCCGGAAAACTCCTCCGCTTCCTTCACCAGCCAGACCAGTCTGTATCTTTGGTTGTATCCCTCCCGAAGCATATACTCAAACAAGGCACGGGCATTATCTGCATAATCCATTCCTTTTACATAAGAAGCCGCGTGCGGGCCGCTGCGGAAAAGAATAAGTTCCTCCAGCGGCGTCTGCTCATATTTTCTTCGGTAACCGATCTCTGTTTCTGTCTCCCGATCGGCAAAATAATAA
Source organism: Lachnospiraceae bacterium (assembly GCA_021770245.1). Lineage (GTDB taxonomy): Bacteria > Bacillota > Clostridia > Lachnospirales > Lachnospiraceae > Eisenbergiella. The sequence goes on along the minus strand of JAETRI010000002.1, from coordinate 21,619 downwards.
ATCGTATCCAGAGCCCTGCAAAGGGATGGAATCCGGCGCAGCTTTTCATAGGCTTCCCTATGGTAATCGCTGGTTATAATAACCAGGCTGTCTGAAAAATCTTCCTGCTCCAGTTCTCCCGAATCGAGCATCGGGATCTCTTTTCCCTTCAGGCAGAATGTTTTCTGCCGCCTGGTACTGTCGTCAATGATCCGGCATATTCGGTTCTCTGTTTTATAGGTATCGCATAACTCCGACAGATGCGGCAGAGACTTTTCATAACAGTATATCTTTTGGGAAGCCGCATTCTTCATATCCTCTTCTGTCAGCTTCTTTAGTCTCATGCTAACCCCCATCTGCCCGCCTTGGCGGGCATTCAAATCAAGATCGTGAAATCGAAGATTTCACACTAACCGACATGCCGCATCCTGCGCGGCAGCGCGCCCACTATTTCAAAAGCCCCTCGGCCTGCGCATAACGCCAGAACAGCTCCCGTTGTTCAAACCACAGGATTCTTTCCGGCTCCACCCCCAACTCCTCCAGGCCCTTCCGGATCTGCTCCGCCTTCGCCGGATTCTTTACCGTGATTACAATGTAATCATATTCTGTGAAAGAAAGGATTTCCGGCGACCGAATCTGCAGGATGTCATCCCGAAGCCTGGCATACCCAAAATCGATACATCCCACATATACATGACATCCCTTTTCCAAAAGCTGCGTCCTGCATTTTCGCCCCGCCTCCCCGGAGCCGTACAGAACAATCCGGGAACCTGCCGGAATGGATTCCAGCCAGTATGGATCAAACCACAACAGGTTGCGTATCCCAAAACCCAGCCTGGTATTGATGCCGGCCAGCAGGATCTCTATCATATACAATTCCGCCTGTCGGCGCATGACAGCTGTAAAGTTGGGATGGGAATACAGCTTTCTTATATACTGATATACTTTGTCCATACACAATAGATAAGACGGATTCTCGCTGTGTGTCGATGATGCGGGATTGATGCGGTAATGGTAATAGGCTTTTTTCAGGACATATGCAGAGCGGCATTCCAGAATACAAGCCAGCATCTGCATTTTATCCTCCGACATCTGCATATCTGCCGGAACCTGAAACCGGATCCGTTCCAAAAGCTTTTTTAAGAACAGCTTGCAGCACAGGGAGCCTCTCAATCCTGCCTCCTTTTTGGGCATACAATAGATTGCGTTTTCCCTCAGATTCCGTATCTTCTCTTCTCCGTAAAAACCGCCCTCTACTCCGTCGTAAAGTTCGGAGGTGTAATTTCCCTCCAAATAGTAACCGCTTGCAACCATCTCCGCCCTGTTCTTTATGGCACAGTGATATAACTGCCAAAACATCTCCGGGTCCGTCCAGTCGTCGCCGTCCACGTAGCCTATGTACTCCCCGTTCGAGGCGGCTTCCCCACACCTTCTTGCCGAAACCACCCCGCCGTTTTCCTTATGAATCACCTTTACGCTCGAATACTTTGCGGCATATTCATCCAAAATCTCATCACTGCCGTCGGTGGAGCCGTCGTCTATACAGATAATCTCTATCTGCCGCAGCGTCTGATTCACCAGGCTGTCCAGACATTGCCGTAAATATTGCGCCGTATTAAATACGGGAACAATCACGCTCACAACAATCGGAGCTCCCTGTTCTTCTAACTGTTTTCCTTCCTGCCGTTCCATAATCATCCATTCCTATACCCTTGCATATCGCAAGCAGAGCCTGCGATATTGTCGCCAATAAAAAGTCTGAAAGGCGGTTTCTTATACCCTGCATATCGTAAGCGGAGCTCACAATACTACCTCCAATAAAGAGTTTGAAACGCAGTTACAAATGTTACTTTCCAAATCTTTCGGCCAGAATCCTGCTCATCTTTACGGCCCCCTGCTCGTTCAGATGATCCATGTCTACAAAGTCATAATTGTCAAATACCGGTTCCATATTGAAATCCACAAAGCTCAGTTCTTCTTCCGGGCCTTCTACCAGCTTGGTTACAGCCTCCCGCAGCCGTCCATCTATGTGACGGTTATACGCAGCCGTAAAAGGCGGTATCACCACAACCGGCCTCACATGATTCAAATATAAAAAGTGGACATAATCCTTCAGGATCTGCCGGTTCTCATATAAGCTTTCCTCATACTTCAAAATGCTGTTATGCCCTTCTGCTCTCTGCCGTCCATAATTCTCCTGCTCTTCCTCTGTCAGCTCCCACCAGGCGCGTCCGCCAAAGTCAAAGAAAGGCTTTCTCCTCCTGAACCGGGAATAATAGGTGGGCTCCTCAGATACGGTCTGCTGTGACCATGCCTCACACCGGCGCCTTATCTTTTCAGATACTCCCTCAAAATCCTTCCACTGATCCCGCGCTTCGGGCTTCTCCCAGTGGTGCGCGTCTCCAAAGATCGGATAGTATACGGGGGAAACCATATAGTCACGCATACCCTTGCTCAGGGATAGATCCTGGCAGGCAATATAGTATCCAAACAGGATAAAGCATCTCTGAAATCCAGCATTCCCCCGGATTACCTCCTTTGCGCACCTGAAATCATAATAGAGATCCTGGGAATGCATGGAACAGTTCAGGGCGCATGTCCATGCATTCTCCCAAATCCCGTTCAGCGCATGGGAGGAGCCGGTAATCAATGTGGCATTGGCGCTGTCCGGAATCCTTTTTCCTCTCTCCAGCCTGGTTTTCAGCCAATAATAATTATAATTCTTCCTTAAAAATCTCTGAAAGAGCTCCGGGACTCCCTCTGTTTCCATCCCCATCCTGTACGCCTCACCTTTTCGATTTATAAAATAAAATCCCGATCAAAGCAGTATAAATCCGATCATCTGCCCGCTGCCCCTTCCCTCCATGATTGTCTTAAGCTCAGCTTTCCTGCTTCAAAAAACTCATGATACGGTCTCCCACAGCCTTTGTCGCGGTTCCTTTGTCAAAGGAACCATACTCCTCCACAAAGGCTTTGACCCGCTCCCTGTATCCCCTTTCGTTAAAGCTTTCGATCTTTCTGCACAGGTCTTCGTTGTCAAAGCTCTCCACATATGGCATCTTTCGAAACGGCAGATAGTATCCCCTGTCTTCTTCATAGAGATCCACATCCGGATGAAACAGAAATACCGGCTTCCCGCTCAGGGAAAAGTCCCACATCACCGAGGAATAATCCGTGATCAGAACGTCCGCTGCCACCATGAGCTCCTGAATATCCTCATAAGCTGTCACGTCCGCGCAGCCCCCTATCCCCGGATAATCTTTCTCGGTTTCCGCAACGCGGGGATGAAACCGGACAAAAATCCTGCATTTCTTCCCGAATCTTTTTTCCAGGGCATTTCGGGCCCCTTCCAGATCCAGCACGTCCTTTTCCCTTCTTGCAAAATTCCGGAATGTGGGCGCATAAAGCGCAATCATTTCCCCCGGCTCCGCACCAAACAGTTGCTCGATCTCTTTTCTGATCCCGCTATCCTTCCAGAAAATATCGTTCCGCGGATAACCGCATTCCATGATTTCTCCCTCATAGTGAAAGGCCCTCCGGTACACTTCGCTGTTAAACCTGCTCGGCGATACCATAATATCCACCAGCTTGGAATCCATCTCACATAAGGCCAGGGATGAACCGGATACGTTCTTTCCGTCAAACTCGATTTTTTTCAGGGGACCTCCTCCATGCCAGGTCTGTATATAGCACTGGCCCTCTCTCTTCCTTGTAAAAAAATTCTTATGCTGATTGTCTATCCAGATTCGGGCCGTCCCCAGCTCCCGGTAATGCTCATAGGTTCCATACCGCACCTGCCGGATCCCCGCCGGAAATCTCATTCCCTCTTTCTTTACGATCCATACCAGATCCAGAGCTTGGGAACGCTCCAGCAAATCCAGTGCCAGGTATTTCTCATTTCCTCCAAAGCCTGCTCCTATGAAATTAGAGAATACGATTTTATTTTCATGAATTTCCTCCTGCCAGATCTCCCGGTACAGCTGCTCCGAAAGTTCCTCTGCCGTCATATAATTGCGGAACCCTAATTTGTCAAGATTCCTCTTCAACACCGCCGCCTGCTCCGGCATCGTGGCCACAATCACAAACGCCTGATTCCGGATCTCTATCAACTCATCAATCTGCCTCACGGGATACCCTGCCAGTTCCCTTTCATTTTCCTCCTTTTGGGATACCACGATATGGGTATGTTTTCTGTCCAGACAGGGATTTAAAAATATCAGCATGTTTTTGGCGACCCCTCCGGCCCCGTAAATCAATACAGACTGATATTCCTTCAGCCGTGCAGACAAGGCTGCTAAATACTTTGATTCCATCCCAATCCTCCTTGCCGCATCCTGCGCGGCAGCGCAATGGGAAACCGCGAATGCGTTTCCCATCTGTGATTCAATTTGGGCCGCCTGCGGCACAAATTGTGCTCCCTTCCCTGTCCTCTGTCATAGACCGGATCGTCCTCCGATACATATCCGCAAGCCCGGTACCAGGCTTCCACCCAAGCTTCTGCAGCTTGGATGTATCCAGGTTCATCCGCAGCATAGGCGCATAGCCATATTTCTCCGCTGCCGACTCTTCCTGCTCCACCCGCACTCTGAGCCCCTGTTCTCCACACTGAGATACGACCAGTTCCGCCATTTCCCTGATACTGCAGTAGGTATCCTCATTGGCCGCGTTATACGCCTCCCCGCTCGCTCCTTTCGTCAATACCGCCAGAATGGCCGTGCAGGCATCCGCAAGATAGAGATAATTCCTCTTTGTCTCTCCCCTGGTATGAAGGATAATGTCCCTTCCCTCTATGGCGCACCGGGCAAATTCCGCAAATACCCGGGTATCATCATAGGCCGCCCCCGGACCAAAGGTCTGGGTTAAGCGCAGTACCCGGGCCGGCACTCCGTATTCCGAAAAATAGGCCCTGCACATACTCTCGCATAACCTCTTGCTCTCCGGATAGGAGCTCCGGGACGACATGGTGTCCAGGTCCGTCCCATGAAGCTCTCCGATCTTCTCGTCCGTGGACGGCGTGCCGTATACCTCCATAGTGGAGAGGAAGACAAAGCCCTTGACCGGATTTTTCCTGGCAAATTCCAGCATCCTCCCGGTTCCCTCCACGGAAGTCCGGATAGTCTCCACCGGCTCTGTGGAAAAGCTTCTGCTGGAGGTGATGCAGGCGGCATGGATCATGTAGTCTATGTCTCTGTCATCCGCCTCCAGTTCCGTGATATCGGTGCAGACAGTCTGTACCAGGTCCCCCAGATCCTCCCAGAGGGCCCGGGCCTTCTTCCCGTCGCGGACCACGGCGAAAACCGTGCAGTGACAATACTGCGCCAGAAACCGGACCAGGTATTTCCCGATCAGGCCTGTGGCGCCGGAAATCAGCACTCTGCTTCCGTCCAGCCTGTCATGTTCCGCCTGCCTGTCAATATATTCCATATCCTCCAGGACCACCTTGTTCACTGCACGCTCCCCCTGTCCTTCTCTGCCATCATTGCCATTTCCTCACATCAGCTGCTGATTCTCCTTTGCATCATAGAGAGCCCGGAAGGTATAGAAATCATTCGGCGTAGTCACCTTGATATTTTCATAGGAACACTCCACCACATGCATTTTCTTTCCGTATGCCCTCATGAGGGTACAGGAATCGATCATCTCCGTACGCCCGTCCCGGACCGCCTGCTCCTCCACGGTGAGCAGCTCCTTTAACCAAAAGCTCTCCGGCGCCTTGGCCAGCCGGGAATACTTCCGCTCCTCCACCTCCGTGATCTCGCCCTGATCGTCAATCATCACAAAGGTTTCCTGGGCACGGGCGCAGGTGACCGCCGAACCGTATTGTTTTACCCCCATGATATTCTCATGGATGATTTCTTCGTCAATTAAGGGACGGACGCCGTCGTGGATCAATACAATGTTGTCCTCCGTCCCGTAGAGCTCCGCCGCAGCCTTCACGCCGTTGTAGATGGACAGCTGCCCTGTGGCCCCTCCGGGAACGATCCTTCCGATTTTATCCAGACGATACCGGTATTTCATTTCCTCCATGTAGGGAATCCAGTCCTCCAGGCAGGCCACCACGATCCCGTCGATTTCCTCATGGTATTGAAATACCTCTATGGTATGTACGATAATCGGTTTCCCGTGGACCAGCAGGAACTGCTTGGGCCTGTCCTTGGCGTGCATCCGCTTTCCGGCTCCGCCGGCGAAAATGATGGCTATGTTCAATGGGGGCTCCTTTTCTGAATAAAAACTCACTGGTGAAATAAAATCATATAGTCGCAGATATCCTGCCTTTTTAATTCCCGAATCATTTCTTTCTGCAACGGGTAAAAAACTGTCAGGATAATTCCGGTCCCGTTTTTTTTAAGATCAGGAGCCGTGATTTCATATACCTTCAAATCATCTATAACATCCTGACCTTCCATTCTTTTTGTTACCAGAAAGCCTGCCGGTTCCAATTTTTCCTCTCGCAGCAGCCTTAAAAGGACTTTCCCAAATTTGCCCGTTCCATACAGGAAAACCGTATCATGCGCTTTGATGTACTTTATGATTCTCTTCTTTTGAACACTCAGCACATCAAACTGCCTCAGGTTATCTATCCCCATCCGATTTGATAGTTCGGAAAACATCTGCCTGAAATAGTCCTGGATAAAAAGTAATAACCAGGAAGCATATTGTTCTGTCATAACCGTACCCGCTTCATACCCGGCATCCTGAGCAATATAGCCGAAAATACGTTCCACCGCATGGCTGATTGTAGAATCATCGGGCATCGGTTCGTCTGGAAAATCTTCGTATCTCCAATTCAGATGAAACAGTTTTTCCAACACCTCTTTCCTTGACCAAAAAACGCTTCCCAACGCGATCGGCGGTTTATCCATGCTTATGTCTGCTGATAATTCCATTCTTTGCGCCAGCTTCATGCAATTATCAAAATTTTCCATCCATGAGGCCCGGAACCATGCAGACCTATACTTCCCTATGGGTTCCGGCGGAAAGAGTATACCTAATGTAGGCTGACTTTCAAACAAATTTAAAACATTATAGATATATGGGGCCGAAGCGAGCATGTTCCCCCACAAGTTTTCATTCCATTTGTCTACGTCTTGCTTTACCCAAGGTGTATGTTCCTTTTTATCATGTATAAAACATATCGTGTTATATTGATTTAGATATGGATGAAAGGCAACCAAAAAGGCACTTAAATCTCTTCCCCGGTTTTCCTTTTCTAAATAGATTGTATTTTTATGAAGCAAATATTTTTTTATTTCCAGCAGAGTATCTTCTCTTGATGAAAAAACATATAAAGGGATGCCTTCCGGTAACTTATTTAAATACGTACTATAATACTTTACTTTTTCCGTATAATACAAATTCACAACAATTGCTACAGTGCATAGCTTCTCATTGTTTATATCGGATGACGAATGTTCTGTGGATAATATAAACTGCAGTTGTTTATCCTTTCTGATATCATATACGTTCTCCATAGGTTCCTTCCTGTTCCAAGTTGATTCATATCTGCAAGACGCATCGAATTACTGGCAGAATGGATAGATACAAAATCTACAAATGCCTGCGATCTGCAAATTTTGTATTATGTCCTTCTGTTTTTCCCATGAGACAGCAACTATAACCGGCATATTTCTATTAAAATCTACCGACAATTCCACCACCGGCACTCCCTCTATCTCTAATTGTTCTCTTTGTTTCGTTACCAGAAAGCATTTAGGAATACACCCCTGCCTTTTTAAATCATTGCAGGCTCTTCGTCCGTACACCCCAGCTCCATAAATTGCGAACGCCTCTGTCTTGATAGATTCGGTCAAAAAAGCATACCAATCCTCTATCATTTTTTTGACTGGAAAATATCTTTTGTAAATATATTCTATAATTAGCTTATAAAAATCCTTGTGCGCTCCGCAAGACGTTCTTTCTCTTATAATCTTTATTAATCCATCAAATTTCTCCCAATTTATTTCCCCGTTTTGAAAGACAGCCGAATACTTAAAAATACTGTCTATCATACAATCCAAATCAATAAAATCAGAGTGCTTCTCGGCCAATCTCTTATATGCATCTAAAAAGGCGCCCTCACTGTTGCTGATACTTCCCTCCACCCTGTACGCTTTTACAAGAGGTTCGGCTATATACCCCAAACTGTATTTCTTTATAAAGCGAAGCACAAATTCATAGTCCTGCAGTCTGGTCATTTTTTCATCAAACATCCCGATTTGAGAAAATACATCCTTTTTTACAACCAGAGTCGGCGTTCCTACCACATTTCCCCTTTTTAATTTTTCTTTTAGCTGCTTTGTATATAAATCCCGGTTTTCAAAATCAAGAGGTATAATCTGCCTTTGTTCCCCATCGCACAGAATATATGGGCAGAACGATGCGGCAAGATTATTATTCGTCATATATTTTATCTGTTTATCCAGTTTGCCTTTCAGCCATTCGTCATCGCTGTCCTGAAATGCAATGTATGTACCCTTTGCATTTTCAATCCCCCTGTTTCTTGCATAATTAGCTCCGTGATTCTGTGGCAGGCATATGAGTTTAACTCTGGGATCTCTAAAATCTTTTACCACATTGACAGTAGAATCATTTGAACAGTCATCTACAATGATTACTTCAATATTTTTATATTTTTGTTGTAAAACGCTGTTAACGGCCCTTGAGATTGTATCTTCCCTGTTAAAGACGGGTATTATCACTGTAACCAATGGATACTCCACTCTTCTCTAATCCTTTCCTATCTTTTCGTTAACATCTCCGTCTGCATCTTCATACTTATGCTTATCTTCTCAATTCATAAAATAAATAATATCCTCAATAGAATAAATGGGACAACTCAGTTTCTTCTTAAGCATTTCTTCAATTTCATCAAATTCATATGCAGCTGTTACAATCACTGCATCAACCTTCGGCAAATCCTCTTCCGGCCTGAAAACAGGAAATCCAGCAGAAATCTCTCTTCGATCGATGCCATAACGAATCTCTGCCAAGTCTTTTAAGTCCTCTTCCAATAATCTTCCTACATTGCTTAGCCCATAAATAGCAACAGAATGATAAGCATTTCTTTTTAGGAAATCCGCCATGCTTTTTCCCTGCTGCTTTTTCTTGATCCAGGCATCTAATACTAAAAACAGTTTATGAAATTTTTCTACATTCATCTGTTTTTCAATCATAACAGAGCCCGCTTTTTTTGCCATCCAGAATATACCTACAGAAAAAAGAACTACAGAGTATAAACTAAAACATAAGTACTTTCCTATCCTTTTCACGTCAACTCCCATCTGCCCGCTTTAACAGGCATTTAATTCGGACTAAGGGAACTTTCGTTTCCCGTAAAATCGTAAATTTTACACTAACTTCCATCTGCCCGCCTCGGCGGGCAGACAAATCAGGATCGTGAAATCGAAGATTTCACGCTAATCCTCCATACCGCGTCTTTTGCGGCACCGCAATGAGAAATCGCGGATGCGATTTCTCATCTGCGATTCAATTTGGGCCGCCTGCGGCACAAATTGAGATTGAAAAATAAGCCATCGGGCTTATTTTTCAACCTAACCTCCTCTGCGGCTCTGACATGCGAAATTTACGCAGACAACTTCGCATATGCAATTCGAATTCAGGGCATTTACGACACCAGTCTGCGTATGATAAACAGGCCAGCAGGTTTGTTTATCATACCATCCTTCCTTTATTCTTCTATATATTCATTAACATTTAAGTTCAAATATTCAAGAACATTCCTGATCTGATAATCATTTTCGCATTCATCATATTCTGTTTTCCTGACTGTATTTTTTAAAGACAGACCTATATCAGCACTGCTATGAACAGGTATCATATATCCCAATATTCCCTTTGTCATCACGACTTGTATCTTTGACTTCCACGCTATGAAATTAAGCCAGACATCATCCGCTGTAGGCGCAATTTTCATAAAAATGTCTTCTCTATAAATTTCTTTATCTAAAAGCCAGACGGGAAATAAAACGCCTCCACATCCCGTGAAAAAATTATGAAAAGAGGGATTCTCTACTTTAGATCTTCTGTTTTCGTACCAAATCCATTTAAGATAAGGAAACACTCCGTTTTTATCCATGCGAATCTTATGTGCTCGATTGCATATGATATTGTCAGGATAGCGGATACTGACGTTTAACATTTCTGCTACCATTCTTTCCGAATAAATTGAATCATCATCCACCACTAATACATAAGCGTCCGGATGCTCTGACATAGTATAATAAAATTTTTTATAAGATTTCAGATTTTTACAGTATCGAATTTCCAGCCCTCTTTTCTGCTGCCGCTTCAGCGCCAAGGGAATTTCGATTCCCCGAAACTCATCTTCTGCCAACCATAAAATCACTTTATCCGGTCTTTTCTGCTGTCTTAAAAGACTTTCTGTCGTAAGCCATACTTTATCCAGTCGGGCAGGAATTGTTGTAAGAGAAACCACCACTCTTCTATCTCGTTTTTTTGAAGTATTTCCTTTTCTGAAACACGGAATTCTATAATAGAATCTTATAATATGTTCAAAGGTTTCATCACAAATGTCCAGTTTAAGACGATATTTAAACTCATATCGTAGTCTGGTAATATAGTGAACTAAAAACATTTTTTATTCCTTACAAATAACTGTTTTATATTTTCTATTATTTAAGCAACCACCTGAAAGCATAGAAATTGCTATTAGCAATTAGCATCAACAGGCACTGATAAATAACTCTCTTTTCGTTTTTATTTTGAAGCATATCAAATGATATATGAGATAATGCCCTGAATAATTCTGGCTTCATTTTTTTTATAATTTTTTTCACCATCCTGTTATCAAGTCCGACCATAATATCTGCCATATCTAACGCATAATTACACGCATAAAGACCAGCATAGTTTTTTAATTTTTTATTGTAAGAGAAAAAATCCGCAACCATATTACCAGCTTTAATCCCATCTATTTTCTTTATATTCATATTCCCTTTATCCGTACTCTGTCCCGGATGAAGCATATAATTATAAAAAGTCTGCGATATTACGATTTTTTTACTGATCCTTGAATGCAGGATTACATTCATATAGTAATCTTCACTAAAATACAAAGGAGGAAAACAAGTTCCTTCAAACAGCTTACTTCTGTAAATTTTATTACACATATAATTTTGAGCATTTTTCTGCCTGATAAAGTGAAGAATACACTTTTCATTCCCTTCTATTTCTTCATCCACCAGTTCAATATTATTGAGTATTCTTCCATATCTATTAATCTTACGACAGGCACACTCAACAATGTCAGCATCCGTATCATTCATAGTTGTTATCATAGTTTCATACATCTCAGCTTCAATAAAATCATCAGCGTCTACGAATGTAACAATATTTCCGGATATGTGCTTAAGACCCACATTTTTAGCTGCTGCACTTCCCTGATTTTCAGTAGAAATACATTGTACCCGATCATCCATTCTGCAGCAGTCTTTTACAATATTCAGGGAATTATCAATTGATCCGTCATTTATTACAATAATTTCCAATTCATGAAATGTCTGATCAAGTATAGATTCAATGCATCTTCTGATCCAGCTTTCCGCGTTATACATTGGCACAATTACTGATAAACTTATATTTCTATTCTTCCCATTTTTTTCAGAAAGTGTCACGTTTCCATAATCCTCGTTACATTTTTAATCTTTTTTCTCTATCTGTTTTATTGCTACACTCTTATTAAGTACTATCAAAAATCTAATCCATGACAGCAAAGTCTTCTAATTTTGCCGTCTTACCACATGTACTCCATTCAATTTCATTCTCGATACAATAGTTGCACAAAGGAACTTCTTTCTGTAGATTATGCAATAGTTTCTGTCCTTCTGCACAATTATCCAGATCCATAACACCATCTTCCGGTAAGTTTGTATTAAAATAGGTATTAAAATGTGATATATACATTAATTGTGGACAACGGGCAATTTTCCCATTCCATATAGTCACACATTTATTGCTAATACATGTTTTTGGATATTTGCTTTGTTCATTGATCGTTAATGGCAAATAGAACTTTTCTTTTTGTGAGAAACCTCTTATTTCATATAAAATCTGAAATTCATCTAAAATAAGACGAATTTTGCCAATTTTTTTTCGGGTAGGCTTATATTCCGAGATGCTTATGCATACCTGATTATCTTTAACACATTGCAATACTTCTTTCGGCAAATTTTCAATCAGTAATCCATTTGTAACAATATATAACTGCGTATATGGGAAAACACTTCGGATATTACAGATATAGTCATTAATCTCCGGATTTAAAAAGGGTTCTCCTCCCAAAATATAAAATTTCAAAACAGTGGTAATTTTTTCTTTCAGCTTTTTTACATCAGATATCCTGGCTTTTAAATCCGGCAGAGTATCAGAAAAAATAGGTGAAAAATGGCTGCATCCTCTGCAATTTAAATTACAGGAATCAATAATATGCATCTCAACCTGAGGCAATATGCTATCTCCCCAATCCATACAATTTCGGCATTGCTCTACAAAAAAATCTTCATACTTTAACACTGTCTTTTTATCCTGGAACCAAAAAATATCCGTATATCCTCTTTTTTTAAGCACTTTCCATACTGCCTGTGCCTCCTGAAAATCCAAAAGAGCAATTAAAATCACACCATTAAAGTCTTCAACCTCTTCTAACTTAAATATAGGATACCCCAGACACTCTCCATGCTTACTTTTATCAATAAATCCAACAATACTATAATTACCTTCATAGTCACATTTAATTGTCGTCAAAGCCAACTTCCCTTTTTCTCCAGCACCATATATCAATATCTCCATTTTATACCATCCAATCCAATCTTACTATTTCTCACAAGGAACCTATCTTCACAATTTTATCCATCAATTGCGTATATGTAAAAAAACTGTTTTTTTCAATCCCCATAGATTCCAGTTCTGTTTTTATTTCTTCCTCGTGAAGTTCCGGTGTAATACATATATAACTTTTTTCATCAATGTCCTTTGGACTCATTACCTTATAGCCCTGCACTATTTCTTTTTTTAAATCTATATCAATAAATCCTATCACTAAAATTCCCAGTCTTTCAAGCATTTCCAGACATTGTTTCCCTCTTACTCCGGCTCCCCATATATAAAATCCCTTTTCTCGATCGAACAACCTTCTTATTTCATTCTTCTTGTCTGCTAATGCAATTTTAAAAAATTTCTCATATTCCAGTCTCTTTAATTTCTTACTATAATGGGTAACTATATCATCCTCTATATTGCTTCGATGATACTTGCGTGCACAGCTGAGCATTACTTTATACTCTTCTTGTACGGTTGCATATATTTCTGTTGTACTTATGCCCCCTTCCCGAAAATATGTAAAATAGTCTTCTACAAACAGAAAGTCTGCGCCATTCAAATATGCTTCCAAAATCCACTTTGTATCTGCTGCTATCTGATAAGATGTATCATATCCTCCCAAAGTGGAATATAACTCCCGCCTGGCAAACATAGTCGGATGAGGACAGATTGCACCTAAAAATACTGTTTTCTCCGTCAGTTCTCTCCTCGGTATCTTTATTCGTATCCCGTCTTTATATCTATACATATTTCCACTGACAATATCTGCTTTTTTATTATTAAAATACTCTGCTACCTTTTTAAATACCTGTATATCTGGAACATACCAATCATCACTGTTTAAAAAAGCTATTATATCACCGGAAGCATATCTAAGTCCTTTGTTCATTGCATCGTAAATCCCATTATCTGGCTCACTAATGCATACTGAGATATCATCTTTGTATTTATCTATAATTTTTAAAGTATCATCTGTAGATCCCCCGTCTATAATAATATATTCAAGCTCCTTATAATTCTGAGATACAACACTCTGAATTGTTTTTTCGATCGTTTCCGAACTGTTAAAACATACTGTTATAAGTGTAATCTTCATCTCTATCCCTTTGTATGTATATTTCTTTGAAATCCACTTAAGCTCATACTTTAAACTTTTCTCTTAATTTCTTTACTTTACAAATGCAAACAATCCATATCGCCAGTTTCCATTATGTAAATCATTATCATATTTGTGCACATCCACGTTGTATTCTATCTTTCCTTCCGCGACACATGAAAATTCTTCCAAATGTAATTTCGTAAAACAGTCCAGTATTGTACTGGCATAAAATATCCTATGTGCATTGAATTCTACCCGTTCGATTCCAATCGGTAAGGAAAGATATAATCTGCCACCCTTTTTTAATTTCATTTGAATATTATCAAAGCATCTGAAACATGCTTCTGGATCGACCGCATCCCCATATCTGCCTAATCCAAAATGTTCCAATGAACATAAAGCTGACATACTCTCTATACTTTCATCCGGTATCTGACATAAGTCTGTCGCATCGTCCACAATCGTCTGGAGGTGTTCTATTTCGCCAGGGAACCTGCGAATATCTATCATTGTTACATCAATTCCTGCCAATAAAAGATGTCCTATAAAACCATCAATTCTTGACCCGATATCAAAATGTTTCCTTATACCAGATTTCACAACTAGTTTTGCCGCCCATAAATCCTGCCAAAAATAATTTCCCATTACCCCTGCGGGAGCATATTTGTCTGTCAGAATTGGCCACATGTACTGATTTTGTATAGCAAACCTCTGTCTTTTATTAAGTTTCATATATGTTTCTGCATCCGTACTTATAAAGGTTTTATCTGTCAACCCGAATTCTGCACAATATATAGTATAATTCACATCTAATAAAATTCTTTTTAAAACTGTTTCGTCCGTGCAGCCCTCTCTTTGTTTAATTCCATACAAAAATATAAGTTTTGAAATATCAATATCAAGCTTTTTACAAAGATTATATATTTCTGCCGTATATGAATTAGCAACAACTATATAATCAAATTCTCCAGGTATCTCTTTACTTCCATAAACAGGTTTGCCCATATATGAGTCTTTAGATTTATTTGTCTCAATAAATCCTATAATTTCACCATTATATTTATTGTTTATAAACTTTTGGGCCAGATTTCCAGTTCCCCATATTAATAATTTATTCATAATCCCAGCACCTCCCTTGTTGTTACTGGCAGAAATCCGGCCAACTTGTCCATATCCTCTTTCTCTATATACCTCCGCGCAAAAGATGCGCTGATATATTCTTCCCCAATAGTCTTTCTTGGGACCTCTACAAACTTTATCCCATATTCCGGTAATATTTCTTTCATTGTCATATTATACTGATTTGTCACTTCATCTTCCGGTTCTTCTCCTGCCAAACGATATTTTATACCAAGGTAAGGCGCTATCTTTTCTGCAAAAGTTTTGATATCCTGCTCCATATGTTCTCTAATATTCTCGCTTGTTTCTTTTATAAAATACTCAGGGAAACTCATTTGGGATAAAATAAACGGCCCGCTCGGAACAATCAGCACATTAGTCAGATCAGTAACCCCCATTTTCACCATTGCAAAACGTTCTGCAAATGAAAAAGTCGATCTGTCTTCCTCTACCACAAATATAATTAAAAAATCGACCATTTTTAATGCCTGCTCTATTAAATAGCGATGACCATACGTAAACGGATTGCAATTCATTACAATTGCTCCAATTTGTTCATATTCTGATGTATCAAAGTCATTAAAATAACGACTGAGATATAACTGCTCGATGAAGCTGTCATCTTTGTCTAACGGTTCTTTCCATCCACTCTCATCTTTACACAATTCAGGAAAAAGTACATCGTAAATAGCATCTGCATACAATTGATTTACCTTATGATTGCAATGCCATACTGCATCCACAAACCATCCCGAAGCTGGATTCTTTTCTTCCAAAACTCTATTCAAATCAAGATAGTATACCCCCGAAATATTTTCAGGTGGTCGATCAATAACAAGAATATCTCCTCTGTTAAATTGTGTAGTCATAATACGGAATAAGTATCTGTTTTTACTGTCTGCTCCCAAGTTTCCGCAGTTTACTATTCTTTTTCTTCCACCTTCTTGTGAAATGCGTTTACTCAACAGACTTTCTATTGTATATTTATCTTCTACATAATGCCCATAAATATAGCATGGGCCAAAGAAATATATACTTCCTGTATCGCTATCCAACTGATTTAAAGTACATCTTTCCCCGTTTACAACATTATAATATCGACTCTTACACTCCCGTAAATACAATACTCCATCACTATTTTCACATTCTATCGGCATATTCATAATTCCATCTGCATATTCTTCGCTATATAATTCTCCGAAAAATTCCTGATACATAGACTCCGGCAACCTATTACAAAAGTTTTTTCCAGCTGTTACAAATCTATTTTCTATTTTCCTTATAAGCTGTCTATAAAAAGCACTATCTTTGAAAGTCAGTCCAATAATTTTAATTCCCTTTTTTTGAAGTTTTCTTAGATACAAAGCACACTGATTGTCACTGAAATTTATCTCTTTTGAAAAAAAAGTCTTATATGTCTTTAACTTATCCTTACCTTCATAATTATCACCAAATATTATTCTAAGAGCAGTGCGGTATGCCCGAATTTCATTTTCATCAACAGCTAAAACCACATCTGCAATTTTCAGATAATCCGCGATCTCCATATAGGTAATACATTTAACGTTTACCCTTTGTGACTCCAAATATGCTTTTACTTTTTTAAACCCACTCTCTCTATCCCTAAAAGTGGGATTCGGTTTCACAAGTGCAATACTATATTCCTGTTTCCAATCTTCTTCTATCTCTGCTGTTCCAATTGCATATTCCAAAATGGACAGGTCATCCCATCTAGTATAATCCCCCAATAAGGTTCGGTCTTTCGTAACAACAGGAATCGCATGAATATTACTTTTTTCAGCGAAAATTTTTTTAGCTTCTATATATTTACCGTAACTTAGGCTAATAAATTGTTTATTTACCAAAACAACATTCTGTTTTTTTTCACATGCACGTGAAATATCGCCTGTGCTGATGATTCCGACAAGCTTTCTATCTGTTTCGCAATAGAGGATATTAGAAGGATATTTCTCCAATATCGCCTTTAATTTTTTTATTGGAACACTTTCTCCAAGATTTTCCAGTTCAACAATCGTTAGCTGATCTCTTTTTGTATATATCACAGTCTTCTCCCACTCAATCCCTTTCCAGATTTCATAGCAAATCAAACCTATCTGTATTTCTCCAGTACGTAAATGTAACCGATACACCTTTTTACACCTAATTCTTTTAACTGACTTTTTATCTGATTGGTATTTGCACAGCAGATTAACACAGCCACATCATGATATTTTTTCAAGATATAAGGATTTTTTACTTCTATTCCCATAAAAGACATCCCTTGTTTTTGTTCCGAGTTATCTACAATTTCCATAGGCCTGTATTTATCCCCATACATAGCAATAAAATTTTGCATATAATTTCCTGCACCAAATATTATGAACTTCCCGAATTGATCTAACCAGTTCTTATTAGAGAAATAATTATTTTGAAAGGAAATACGTAATATCTGATTATCTATAAACATTTCAGTAAAGCTTATCAGTCCGGCTTTAAGAAACTTTTTATTTTTTTCAACATAATACCTGTTTATTCCATACTGATACGCATAAAGATATCCATTTGATGTTAGTATATCTTCCCATTCCTCATAACAAGGTGTTCTTGTTTCCGGCAATACACTCTCAACGCAAAAAATCCAAGGACGAAATGTTTTAAAGTCTATTCCCTTTAAAACATTTTTTTCATACCCCTCCACATCTACTTTACAAAAATGGATCTCACTTACCCCATTTCCATTATTTGTTTCTTCCCATATATCTTTAAATCTTTTTACCGATTTAACAATTTTGGGGGAACTAACCTTCGTATTGCAAAACGAAGACATTGCTCCATCCACCTGAAGCTCTAATGTGCCACTTTTGTCTGAAACCCCCACATTTATATTCTGATCCTCCTGTCGTTCGATACATAAAAGCTCATACATATCATCAAGTGGTTCTATATTCATCCCCCTCCAGCCCCTGTCATAAAAAAATTTTGTGACAGATATAATACACGGATCATTAGCCCCTATATCAACATAAAACCCTTTCTGTACATATTTTCCCAATGCAGAATATAAGATAATGTCTTCATACTCCTGTGCAAATGACAGGTACCTCATAACCCTTCTCCTTTTCTCTTCATAATTCCATATAAATTTTTCCACCAATATCTGCCATACTGCCTTGGTACTTTTTATTTTGTGGTAAATATCTGATCAAATCATGAAGCTCACAAAAAGATGATTCTCCCAAAATTCCTTTATTTCTTTCATAGTGAAACCTGATTTCTTTCCTTTTTGAATATTCTGGCTTTATCCATATCAATTCACCTGATCGTTTCTCTATCTTCAATAAATAATTACTTGCACACATGGCAAAATAATAATACTTTTCATCTTCGCAATATCCATAAAATCTCAGCCATACCGTCTGGTCATAAAAATTCTCCGGATAATCGTGATATATTTCTACCTTTTCTGCAATTAAGTCCAATATCTTTATAGTGCTGTTCTTCCCCGGAAGAAGTATCAGTTTATTTCCGGCAGCTATAATTCTGCTCATAGATAATTCTTCATCATGCTCTGTCTCCGAAACCGTAATCTCGCTTAATTTCCTTTCGTTTATGTTCCAGATATAAATCTTTCCGAACCTATTCAGGATATAGATACAGCCATCCTGAAAAACTGCATGAACACAGTCATGAAGGACTCTATGTAACTCATATTTTTGCTTCGATCTTTTTAACAAATCATAACAATACAACATGTCCTCATTCTTCGGAAGTATCCACACACTGTTTCTCACCCTGCATGCGCATTGTATCCCTCCAGAATTATCCAGACACCTTACTGTTTCCATAATCTCATTTTTTTCCGCATTAAATACCTGAATCATATTACTATATTTTGAAAATATATAAAAATTTGACTGATATCTTTCAAAGGCTGCAAAATCTATTTCTCTCTGATAGTCAAAATTTAATGATATATACTGGCATTTATTTTTTTTTAAATTAAATACTACTAAATTTTTTCCCTTAGAGTCTAATGCATATACTTTATCCTGATAACTTTCCAAAAAATCTATGACAACACTGTTTTGTTTAATAATAAGCCCTTTCATGTCATCATAATATTCAATCTTACCATTGTACGGATTCATTCTTGCAGGTAATCCGGCCCATGCTCCCACTACAAATAATTCATTATGAACTAATGTACAATTTGTAAATAAAAATCTTTGCATTGCTGTATCCTCAAACACGATAGCACATAATTCCGGCCAACCTTCTTTATGTACTTTGTAAGAAAGTCGACCGGAATAAAGAGGGATTATGTCGCCCTGTTTAATTAATTACTCTGCCACATCAAAACTGGCTGTATATGATGTAGTACCATCTTTTAAGTTAACTGTTACTTCACAGGTCTGACCCTTTATAGCATTTGCCCAGGTCGAATTGAATGTAAATGTTACAGCACCATCTTCACCGCCCCAGGTTCCGGCACTGGTATTAAGTGCGCCAACGGTATCACCAATCTTCAAAGTACCATCCTTAAAATCAGCCACGTTTATCTTTACTGTCAGTACCCCATCTTCCAACGTGATCACATCGGCTTCACCATTATAACCATACACAAGATCATCCTTGATCTCATCATAAGCGGAAGTGGTAACACCGGTAATATCATAGTTAATTGTGATAGCCGACAAATCAGTGGTAGACCATCCGGACTTTGCACTGGACAGAGCACCCGCATATCTGAATGCCGCCGCATCGCCGGCCGCTGTGGTCGCAGTATCGATATACAGATAAACCCCTGTACCATCCGCCGCAACGGTAGCATATGTTTCCGGTGCAGCTGCCATTGTATAATACTGTGTACCAGCTGCATGAGTAGCTGTTGCGCCCTTCGCTATTCTGGTAAGCGCCTGACCGGTACCGGCAACAGGTGCCGCCGCTGCTGTATAAACATCCTGTGCCTCCAGAGCCGCATCCAGAGTATCCTGGTCTGTAATTGTCCCGGATGTCATCTTATAGAAATCAGCGCCCTCTCCAATATCAGCCGCATCGGTCCCAATGATTGCCTTATATGTCGCAGACGTTGCAGCCCCGAGATAGAAATCCTGAACAGCGGTACTCGCGCCGTCCTTTGTCGCAAACGCAGTCACATTGGCCTCAGACCCGGTCAAAGCACCTGCTGTCTTATCCGCTGCATCTCCGCCCAAATACTCCAGTGTGCCGGAGTTATCGGCCACCGCTGCTGCTGCCGCCAGCCACATTGCCGGACTTTCTTCATCTGTTGATTCCTTTGCTGCTGCCTTTGTGGAAACCAGTGTTACGCCCGTTCCCAGCGTCGCCGTTGAGGTGACCTTTACATTTACAGGAATCTCGCTCACATTTTTCATCGTGAACTCTTCCGATGTGACCTGGGATCCTGTATCTCCCATCTCAAACTCGTTGACCGCAACCGCCATCTGGGTAGGAACTACTACCCTGATTACCGGGGTCTTTGTGGACATGTCCGCATCAATTGATCCACCTGCAGCCGATACCGGCATCAATGCCTGGGCTGCCATAATTGCTCCGGCCATTGCTGCCGTTGCAGCCTTTTTCCATTTCCTTTGCATGTTCTCTTCCTCCTTGCGCTTTTATGTTTTTGTTTTCTATATACCCTTCCCACCTACTTTCCCTGTTACCAGCTTGTGGAAAGTTTATACCATATCCTGTGTCCTGAACTTTCTCAATTCTGAACTGTAAGGGTTACACGGAATCCCGCACTGCTGTAATCCTCAAATGTTCCATCCTCTTTTTCATTCATCAGGTAGATCATACATGTCGTATCATAGGTTCCTGCCGCAAGATCTCTGTCCAGCCTGATCGGAGATACCAATGTTCCCACCGGAAGAACCCCCGTTTCAAACAATATCTCGCCTGTCTCGTCCAGAAGCAGTTCACACCGGATCGGTTTTGTATTGTTCGGTGAATTTCCCAGCATGGCTTCCGATGCCTCTGAGCCACCATCCGGGAATATCCATTCTGTGGTCATATAGGTTTCAAAATATCCCTCCTGAACCTGTTCACTCATATCATCCAGGATCTGCTGATAATTCCCTTCATCTATCATGTATGTTGTTTGTGGCTCATCCTCATTATTATTCATCATTATAAACATTATCACCGCACCCCCTATTGCCAAGAAAGCCACTACACAGACACATGCAATGATAATCTTTGTTTTCTTATCCATTATCTGTTTCCATCCTCTTCCTCTATACTCATTTCCTCCGTACTGCTTTCTTTCTGTCCTTCAATGTCATTATCCCCCGACAGATCAGTACCGTAAATTTCTCCGTTTCCGTCATTCGTCGATATATCAGTATCCGGAGTCTTCCCCACATTACTTCCATCCGTTGATGTATCAGTGACAGAAATCTTCCCCTCATCACTGTCGCCCTTCAGTGTTGTTGAACGGCAAATTCTGGTCGCCACCAACAGCACATTATTTTATCCACCCAAACAGAAACAGCGGCGGAATCGCATCTCCAAGTCACGATTCTGCCGCCATTTTATTCATCT
>JAETRI010000117.1 GCA_021770245.1 Lachnospiraceae bacterium | reverse complement strand
CTTGTCTAAATTTCCATCTGCTTCGTTGTCGTCGGTCAACGATGCCACCGCATCGCCTCCCTCCTCCGCCTTACAGGATGAAAATTTATCCTGCGTGAAACATATGGTTAATTGGTCCCGGTCATACTAGATCTGTATCTTCGTCCATTTTCCGGATTTAAACCGCAGGCTGGTAAAAAGGAAGCGGGAAATCTGATCCGCCAGTACCCCGAACCAGATACCGATAATCCCGAGGCCCGCCGTATAGCACAGCAGATAACTGGCAAGGGGCCGGATCAGGGTCACACTGACCGTGGACGCCATGGTGGTATAGAGCACGTCTCCCGCGCCGCGCAGGCAGCCCATATAGATGACCTGGGAGACCTGCAGCACCACGATCAGAACGATCACCCGCATAATATTCACGCCGATGGCGACGATCTCCGGTTCCTGGAAAAACAGCTCGTACAGGAATCTTCCGCCGGTTAAATAGATCGCTGCCAGGCAAACCGCGATCATCTTTCCGATCATCTGGCAGATAGCACCGTATTTTTTGGCCATTTCCACATCCCTGCGGCCCAGGCTCTGGCCGATGAGGGTCACCGCAGCCACCTGCATGCCGTCTCCGAAGGAAAAGGACAGGCTCAGCACGTTCATCCCCACCTGATGTGCCGCAAAAGCGGCAGTCCCCATTTTAGCCGCCATCACAGCCACGGACAGAAAACCCACGCGCATGAGAAGCTGCTCGGCCAATACGCTGGAGCCCAGCTTCACCATACTCTTCGCCACGTCCAGGGTAGGCCGTATCCGCTCTTTCCACAGGTAACGGAGACTGATAAATCCATCCTTTCTGCATGCTGCGGCAATACTCATGGCACAGCCCACCGCGCTTCCGATCACCGTGGCGATCGCCGCGCCCCGTACGCCCAAGGCCGGGAACCCGAAATGTCCTTCGATGAGAAGATAATTAAAGCACACGTTTACCAGGTTCGCCGCCACATTGGTTTTCATGGCGATCTTCGTATTCCCCGCACCCCTCTGGGAAGCATTCACCGTCAGAGAGACCACCGTGAACCCTATGTAGCCCATGATAATCCGAAAATAGGCCACCGCTTCCCTGTGGGAAGCTTCCTCCGAACCGCACAAACGGATAATCGGATCCGCCAGGGACACGCAGACAGCGCTGACAATGACCGTCATCACCAGGACGAACAGGAGTGCCGCACACAGCACCTGGTTGGCCTCCTTTTGCCGGTTTTCCCCCTTCCTGCGGGCCACCAGCGCCGATACGGATACGTTCAGCGCGATGAACATCGCCAGGCCGATGAACTTCGGCTGGGTAGTCAGCCCCACGGCCGCCACCGCATGGGCTCCCACCCGGCTCACCATCAGGGAATCCACCATTCCCACCAGGGAAGTAAAAAAGGATTCCAACACCGATGGCCAGGCCACCTTGAAGACTGTCTGTATGTTCTCCCTGCTGTACTTCTTCATAGTCCTCCCGTCTGCGCCCTGTGCGCACTCATATCTCCTTCCCGCCGGACATATAGTAGTAAAAAACATCCGAGGCCCGTATGCTCCCTTTTCTGGAACACATCAACCAACTGCTCTGGGGCTTTCCCGTCCTCGCCCTTCTGGCCTGTGCCCATCTGTATTATACCATCCGGTTGAAATTTCCGCAAAGGCATACTCTCCGCGCCATCCGCCTCTCCGTCACACCGGAGGCGGGAAGCGACGGAAACAACCTTTCCGGCTTCGCCGCCCTGGCCACCACCCTGGCCGCCACCCTGGGTACGGGAAACATTATCGGCGTCTCCACGGCCATAGCCATCGGGGGGCCGGGTGCACTGTTCTGGTGCTGGATCACCGGGATTCTGGGGATGGCCACCTGTTACGCGGAATGCTATTTGAGTGTTCTCTTCCGCGTCCGTAAAAAGGACGGCTCCCATGTGGGCGGCCCCATGTATGTACTGGAAAAGGGACTTTCCTGCAGGCTGCTGGGGCTTTTTTATGCCGCCTGTGTGCTCTTAGCCGCCTTCGGCGTGGGCTGTACCACCCAATCCGCTTCCATCACGGAGGCGGTCAACACCCTCCGGCCCGTCTCGCCGCACGTCATCGGCATCCTGGCAGCCTTTACCGCCGGCCTGGTCATTCTGGGCGGCATCCGTTCCATCGGCACCTTCTGTACCAGGATGGTCCCAGCCCTGGGCTTCTTTTACATCGGCTGCTGCGCCTACCTGCTCTTTTGCAACAGGGACTTTCTTCTGTCGGCCTGCTCCCTGATCCTGGACGCCGCCTTCCATACCCGGGCAGCCGCAGGCGGTTTCATCGGCAGCACCATGCTGGGAGCGGCCCGTTTCGGCGTCGCCAGGGGACTTTTCACCAATGAAGCCGGCATCGGCACGGCGGCCATCGCAGCCGCCGCATCCCAGACCCGCGATCCCCGCAGGCAGGGCCTGATTTCCATGACCGCCGTTTTCTGGGACACGGTGGTCATGTGCGCCGTCACGGGCCTGGTGATCATCACCAATATCCAGAAAAATCCCGCCTCCATCCAAGGGTTTTCCTCCGCCAGCCTCACTTCGGCAGCCTTTGCCTACCTTCCCTTCGGAGGAGAAGCCCTCCTCTCCCTCTCCTTGGTGGCCTTTGCCCTCACCACCCTGATCGGCTGGTGCTACTATGGGGAAAGGGCCTCGGAATACCTGTTCGGAGAGGGCAGTCTCATATCCTATCATCTGTGCTACATCGTCATGATCTATATCGGCGCGGTGCTTCCCATGGATCTGGTATGGAGCATCACGGATCTGATCAATGCGCTCATGGTATTTCCCAGCTGTATCGCCCTCTTCGCCCTGCGGCGGCGCGTGAAATAAGGCCGCCCCAGAACCGGATGCAGACAGGCGCAGGGCTGTCCGGGCGTTTGACCGGGCCGGAAGGAGCCCGTCGGTGGAACGGCCATGGCCTGAAGCCGGCCGCACCGGCCCTCCCCAGGACGGCCCTTCCTCATGCCCGCTCCAAAATCCCCAGCCCCAGAGGTAGCGGTCCCGTATGCACGCCGATGGTGGCTCCGATCTGATAGATGGGCACAAAAGCAGCCCCATAGTTTTCTTCCAGAGCCAACAGCACCATATCCCGGTAGGCCTCCGCCTCCTCATAGTCGTATCCGTATCCTACGGCGATGGAATATTTTTCCACAGGCCCGCCGTTCTCTTTCAGATACTGCAGAAGAAGGTCTATGGTTTTCTCCATAGTCTTTTTCCTGCTCCTGGCAATGCCCGAAGGAAAGATTTCCCCTTCCTTCAAAGTGATTACGGGCCTGATGCCCAGCACGGAGCCTGCCACCCCGGCCACCTTGCCGATGCGCCCTCCGGCTTTTAAATACTCCATGTTTCCCACCGTGAAAAAGATTCTCGCCGTTCCTTTAATCTCATCGATCCTGGCCGCCACCTCTGCCAGGCCGGCCCCCCGCGCCTGCATGGCCGCCGCCTCCAGGACCAGCTGTCCCTGCAGGACGGTATTCACCGTGGCGTCCATCACCCGAATATCGGCATCCGGATATTTTTCCAGGATCAATTCCCGCGCGGAAAGGGCAGACTGCATGGAACCGCTGAATTTGGTGGTGATACAGATCACCAGCATGGGAATCCCCCGGGCCGCATACTCTGCAAAAACCGCTTCGTAATCGAAAACCGACGGCAGGGAGGATTTGGGATAAACGTCCGGATGATCGATCATCTTCTGATAGAATTCCCGAACGCCGATTTCCTCTACCTCCTTCTGATAATGTTCTCCGTCGAAGGACACATAAAAGGGCACCACCCTGATCTTCTTTTCCCGGGCCAATTCCGGCGGCAGGTCGCAGGAGCCGTCGGTTATGATCTGAAACGTCTCACTCATAAGCATACCTCATTTCTTTCCGCATTCCGTTCACACCCAAAGCTTATACCGCATCCACCTCCGAAAGATACAGGGGAAAGGGCAGCCATCCCGCCGGCGCCGGCACTTCCTGCCAGAGCGCCGCCGCCGGCCCGAACAGGATTCTGATCATTTCCCCGTAGTCTCTCGTAAAGACGGCCTCCCCGCCGTCTGTCGGCATGCCGTCCGCCTGCATACCCTTCTCCCGGGAAGTCTCCTCCCGGGAAACCCGGATGCTCCCGTTTTTTACTTCGCATCGGTACGTCCCCTCCTGTGTGGAAAACGCCCATTTCCCGTCCCCCAGCCCGCAGGTCCTGCGCTTTACTTCCATGGAAAAGGCGAGTACCTTCTCCAGATCCGCTATGTAATAGGAGTGATCGGTTCTAATATGGAATCCGTCCGAAATCCGTTCTATCAGATCTAGCCTCTCCCGCCGATACAGAGGGAGCAGGATTTCAAACCCCTTCGGTGCCTGTGTCCGGAAAAAGAGTTCCAGCACGGCCGGGAAAATTGCCTCGTCCGTCACCTCCAGTTCCGATACCACCACCTTCCCCTTATGGAATACGGCGCTGAGATAGCCTTTGAATTCTCCTCCGGAACGGATGACAAAGGGCCTGCTCCTGCCCACCCGGAGATGGACCGTAAAGTTTTCCCGTTTTCTCAGGGTGTGGATCGGAAGGGCGTTGAACAATTCCCATGCTTTCTGCGTATCCGGCCCCGACTCTTCCATCGGCACAAGTTCCAACGCCTCTTTGGCACCCGTACCCGGCCCAGCCGCGCCCAGGGCATGCTTCACATTGCCCGGGGAGATTTCCGCGCACACCTTCACGCCCGTGGGCTCGTATCCCCAATACGCATAGCGCTGCCGCTGTCCGGCCAGGACGGCGAAAGCGAAGCCCTCCTCCTCCATCCACTCCCTGACGGTTTTCAGAAGCAGCTGCATATATCCCCTTCCCCGGGCCTCGGCGGATACGGATACGGTCCCCACGCCGATCCCGTCCAGCCGCTTCTGCCCGCATAGGAAGCTGATCGGTTCCGTAAGAAGGAGCGCCTGGATCCTTCCCTCCTCCAGGACCAGCAGATGGTTGCCGTCGCATTCCCCCCACGCCCCGTATACGTCGGGAATCAACGCCGCAAAGCCCCCGTCGCTCACGTCGCTTCCGAATACCTCATTGGCAAAAGAGATGATCCGCTCCTTCCACTCTTTTCCCGCTCTGATCACTTCCATTTCAATTATCCTTTCCTTCTTCTTTATCCAGCCCGCATGCGTCCACGATCTTCTCGATCAGAAGCTTTTTCACATAGACGTCAAAGCTCAGCATACAAATGAAAGAAAAAAGCCGTAAAAATCCCCTCTCTTCCTCCGGCGCGCCCTCAAAGGTTTTCTCCGCCCGGGCGAAATCCCTCTTCACAACCTCTTTCATGATCTCCACCTGCTCTTTCTCCAGGCTGAAGACTTCGTTGTAAACGCTCTCCAGGGACATGCCTTCCCCGCCCGAAAAATAACGGTTCGTGATGGGCTTCAATACCTTCTGAATATCGCTGATGGACATCACGCCCTTATAATAATAAATAAAAATCAGCATCAATACATGCTCCCGGGAATACTTCTTTTTCACCGGAGGAGGCAGCAGGTCATTCTTGGTATAATTGTTAACCATGGTTTTTGTCAGGATTTTGTCCTCGCCGGGATACCTGGTGGTATTCTTCAGTTTGTTGTCCATCAGCGTGGTTACCTGATCCATGTAGAGCTCCATGTCCGGGATATCCTCGGCCCGGATATGGTCAATCCTGTCAAGGCTTTCCAAAATGCTGTTCAATAAATCCTCTGTCGATATTGTCATTCCAAACGCTCCCTTTCTCCCGCCGGTTTCCCGGCAATCGTATGATATATCCTCGTCCTTTATTATATAGTATTGAATACTACATGACAACAAAAAAAAAAAAATAACGGTTGATCCACCCCGCAGGCTCCCGGACGCCAAGGCACACAGGAAAGGATCCTGCCGGAAGCCATCTGCCGCTTTGGTGCTGCTTCTTAAGCCGATGGGATCGGCTTCCTTGCGAATGCGGCGTTGTCCGACGAGAGCAGCGAGGAGTTTAGCCGCATTCGCAAGGTCCGAAGCCGGGAGCAGCGGCTTTAGAAGCAGCCCAAAGCGGCAGCGGGTTTCCGGCAGGATCCTTCCCTGTGCGCC
>JAETRI010000116.1 GCA_021770245.1 Lachnospiraceae bacterium | reverse complement strand
ATCCGCCAGATCGTCACATGGATACAGGGATTTGTTGACAAGCTCAACGGCATGGACGAGGGCACCAAGAACACCATCGTCACCATCGGCCTGCTTGCGGCGGCAATCGGCCCCGTGCTTATCGTGATCGGGAAAGTGGTCTCGGCTGTGGGCAGCATTATGACATTCATCCCTACGCTGATCGGCGGCATTTCCAGTATCGGCGGCGGGCTTAGTGCCTTATGGGGCATCCTTGCGGCGAACCCGGTGACGCTGGTCATTGCTGCAATCGCGGCTCTGATAGCCATCTTCGTGGCGCTGTGGAATAACTGCGAGGGATTCCGGGAGTTCTGGATCAACCTATGGAATGTGATAAAAGATGCGGCTGTTGCGGTATGGAATGGATTGAAGGATTTCTTTTCCAACATCTGGAACGCCATCACCGGGGCAGCACAGGCCATCTGGAATGGATTGAAGGACTTTTTCAGTGGCTTATGGGAAGGAATAAAAAATATCTTCCAGACTGTCCTTGATGTGATAAAGACGCTGATTGTGGCGCGGTTCGAGTTTTACAAGACCATCATCACAACCGTGCTGAATGTGATACAGACGGTGGTTTCCACGGTATGGAACGCTATAAAAAATGTGATCGAGACTGTGACAAATGCCATCGGTTCTTTCCTTTCCAGTGCGTGGGAGGCGATTAAGAATACCGTCACCACGGTAATGGAGGCGATTCGCAATGTAATCACATCTGTATGGGAAGCAATAAAGTCAGCGGTGACGGCGGTGCTTTCTGCCATTAAGGATGTGGTGGTCTCCGCATGGGAGGCGATAAAGAACGCCATCACCACAGCGATGGAGGCGATACGCTCTGCGGTCATTGCCGCATGGGAAGCCATCAAGAGTGCGGTGTCCTCTGCGATTGAGGCAATCAAAAATGTGGCTGTGGCTGCATGGGAGGCCATCAAGTCAGCGGTCATTTCCATTATGGAGGCTATCAAGAGAGCCATTACCGCAGCGTGGGAAGCCATCAAATCCGCAGTCAGTTCCGTGGTGAATGCGATAAAAGAGGTCATCACCAGTGTTTGGAATGCCATCAAATCTACGGTCACCAGTATCGTGGGCGGCCTGAAGGACGCGGTGGTGAATGTATTTAACAGCCTGCTCTCTGGCATCAAGAATGCCATGAGTGGGATCACGAATGCCGTTAAGAGCGGCTTTGACGGTGCAATTAATTTTATCAAGAGCCTGCCCTCACAGGCATTGCAGTGGGGCAAGGATATCATTGGCGGGCTGATAGACGGCATCAAGGCAAAGATCAGCCATCTGGTGGACAGTGTGAAGGATGTGGCGGGAACGATTGCGTCCTTCCTGCATTTCTCCGAGCCGGACGAGGGGCCGCTTTCCAACTTCCACACGTTCATGCCGGATATGATCGACCTGCTCGGAAAAGGGATAAAAGGAAACCTCGGCAAGCTGACCGGCCCCATGAAGGAACTGGCGGGAATGCTTATCCCTGCCACGGATTCCATGACGGCAGGGGCGCAGGCGGCAGGAGGCTCCGGCGGCGGTTCTTCATTGGCGGCAAGGTTGGATGCCATGTATGAAGTGGTGACAAAGTATCTGCCGAGGCTGGCAGACGCACAGGTGGTATTGGATTCCGGCGCACTGGTCGGGGAATTATCTGACGGGCTGAACCGGGAGCTGGGAAAGGCGTATTCATGATAAGGAAATTCAGACTCATTAACGGGGAAGGGGTATCATGGGATTTGAATGCCAGGACATCCTTTTTCCATTCCATTGGCGGCTTCGGCTATAAGGACGGGACGCAGTATGAACAGATCGGCACAGACTTCATCCCCCTGGAGGAATTATTCTCACAGGGCGTGATGACCGGGCGGATATTTTTCGGAGGGAAAAACGCATACCAGAACTACCGGGCATTCTCCCGGTTCGTCCGGGCGGTGCCGCTTACCCTCGTGTATGAGATGGAGGAGGCTTTTCGCGTCCCGGTGCGGATGACGGAGATCGCAAAGAGTGAGCTGATCACTGGCGGCGCAGGCTTAGACTGCGAGGTGGCTTTCACGGCAACCGGGCTGTTTTATAAAAATGTTTCCGGCTACAGCGGGACGCTCTCCATCGGCGGAAAGATATATCCCTATGAATACACCTACGCCTATGCGGATGTGACGCAGAACACCCTCATGATTGACAGCGACAGCCACGGGGACAGCCCGTGCAGGGTGACGGTGTACGGTCCCTGCACGAACCCGGTATGGAAGCATTATGTGAATAATGTTTTGTATGAAACAGGAAGATATGAGGGCAGCATCCCGGACGGGCATAAGCTGGTCATCGACACCACGCAGATTCCCTACAGCATTACGGAGCGGGGCGTCAGTGACGAGGTGGTGGCGGACAGGTACCAGATGTGCGATTTTACCACGGAGCGGTTCTTCCACCTGCAGTACGGCAGCAATCGCATTTCCGTGGTGCATGAGGGGCTGAACATTTTAAACGTGATGGTGGAAGGGAGGATCAGCTATGAGACCGTATAACGTGGAGATATTCACGCAGGACTTTGAAATGGTGGGGAATACAAATGTGAATGAGATTACCTACAAAGAGGATTATTTATCTTCCGATGGGAACACGGTCACGGTGCTTGCCCTTCCCGGAGTGAAAAAGCAGGACTATATCCGCATCAGCAGAGGGGATGAAGAGTATGCCGGAATCGTAACGGAGATTGGCTATGGCACGGATAAATCCAAAAAGTTACAGACCATTTCCTATAAACCGCTCATGGAGCTGCTGAATACGGATGTGCTGTTTGATGTGAACCTGCAGGGGCAGGGGAGCATGGAGCAGTTCATCTGTGACCGCATCCGGGAAATGTTCATCACAAACGAGGATGAAATGCAGAATATCAAAGGGCTTTCGGTCAGTGCGGCCACTGCCACAAAGGACTGGAACCTTCACATCACGCCCTCCGATAAGGGCGGGCATTACAATATCGTGAACCTCATTGATTCCGTCATCATCCCGGCAATGGAGAAGTACAGTATTTTGGTAAAGACAAAGCTGGATATCCAGAACCGGGAAGTGCAGATCATTGTGGGGTGTGCGGCGGCAGGCATCATCACCATAGAGAGCGATTTGCCGAACATCATCAAAAAGAGCGTGACCATCAAGCAGGTCAGTGCCGATGTGAACAAGCTGGTGATATATGATTCTTCCAATTATGAAACAAAAAGGGTGTATTACCTCCATTCCGATCTTGGCTATGACACGAAAGACCGTGACCGCATCACGCCTGTGGTGTGTGAGATGCAGGCAGTCTCCCATGAGGAGGGGAGCAGCTTTGAAAGCGCGGCGATCAGTGCCGCCCATAACAAGTTCGCCAACCTTTCCTATTCCAACCTCATAGAACTTACCATGATGAACGGTGACGCACTGGTAAAGCCGGAGGAACTGGAATTCGGGCAGGTGGCGGACATCATTTCGGACGGGCAGAGTTACCGCAGCATCCTCACCGGGAGGGAGCGGGGGAAGAACACAAAGCTGGTATTCGGCACAGTGCGGTTGGACTTGACAAAGATTTTAAGGAGGCAGGAGAATGGCTGACAATATCACATTAAAAACCTATAAGGGCGGCAATGTCACGCCGCAGGATGATGCCATCATCTACGAGACGGCGATCCCTGGCAGCGGCATCTTCAAAGGCTGCGAAGTGACCTATGCCAGAGGGAATGTCCTTCATATCTCGCAGGGCTTTGGCATGATACGGGGGCGCTTTTTTGAAGTGTATGAAACAGAGATTGACGTGCGCCTTGCGGATGTGGGGGAAACATTGCAGGGGCGGGTGTATATCCATCTGGATTTATCCAATGCGGATGAGCCTATCAAGATACTGGCGCAGGCAGCAGCGGAGCTTCCGCCGCTGGATGCGGATGTGAACATCAATTACAATAATTCCTCTTACGATCTGGAACTTGCCATCTTCACCGTATCCTCGGCAGGACTCAGCGGCCTGACTAAAGTATTCCCCACGCTGAAAGCCGGGAGCGGAGGCGGAGGTGGCGGAGGGGAGACGCTCACCCGTGCCACTTCCTATGACCTGGGCGATGCGGTGACCGCCGTGGGCGCGCCGGGATGGGCAACGCTTGTCTGCACACAGGCAGGTACCACAGCCGCCTATGAGCCTTCCGGGTATTCGAGGATCACGAAAGCCGGGGATATGGTCTTAGACGGCACGGCGGTGTTCACGGCAAGGAACATCATCGGGGAGCTGGACGGCCTTATTTCCACAATGGGGACTTTGGAAGAATCCATGCAGACGCTGGATGAAAAAGTGGCGGGGATGATGAGCAGCACCGGCCTTGTGATGAAACTGGTGAGCCTTGACGGGTATCTGGCATTGGAAAGCTACAGCGCAACGACCATTTACCTCTGCTATGAAGATGAAACCACAAAGCGGGTGACGCGGATTTTTGTGGGAGAGGACAGGGTGTATGCCGCAGGAGTAAAAGTGACATACCAGATCGACACTGGCTATTCATTGGAAAGAACTGTGCCGGATAGGGAGGATGCCATTGCCGCAGCGCCGCCCGCCGCATTAGAGGGATACACTTTTGTGGGGTGGCGGCAGGATAGTTCTGCGGAAAAGAAAGTGCTTTCGGAATATATCATCAGCAGTGAGGAACCCGTCACGCTCTATGCGGTATTCAAGAAGCAGATGACCATAGGGCTGATGCCCAATGGCGGTACTCTGGCCGGGAGTGGTTCAGCAGAGTCCTTTACGGCTTACTGCTATTACAACAATGGGAATGCACAGAGCGAACCCACCACGGTTCCGGCAAGCCCCTATACAAGAAAGAATATGTCTTTCTGCGGATGGAGTGCGGACTCCCTTTCCACGCCATCCTATAAACCGGGAGAAATGGGAGTATTCCCGGCAGGAGCAACGCTTTATGCCATGTGGGTGACAACAGAGTATGACTTCCCCTATACCGGCTCTTATGTGCAGTTCGTTATCCCCCAGGACGGCATTTACGAGTTTGAGGTGTGGGGAGCATCCGGCGCTGCGGCAAAAGCGGATTCCCTTGTGGCGGAGGGCGGCAAGGGCGGGCATTCTAAAGGTTACAAGAAGATGAAAAAAGACGAGGTAATCTATATCTATAACGGTGGCTCACCAAAAGGCACGTCATCGGGGGCAAATGGTGGCGGCAGCGGTTACAGTTACACAAGCAGCAAGCAGTACGGGGCGGGAGGCGGCGGTTCCACCCATGTGGCGACAAAGTCCGGTGCCCTCGGCTCCAACAATACCAGCAGCCCAAGCTATGCCAACCGCTCCTGTGTGCTGATCGTGGCGGGAGGCGGTGGAGGTGGCGGGATAGAAAATGGTACAGCCCACAAGGGCGGAGACGGCGGCGGAGAGCGCGGCGGGAATGGCTCCGGCGGCGCATTGGGCGGGAGGCAGATATCCACCTCAAGCTATCCTTCCGACAATTTTGGCATGGGGGATTATTATTCATCAAGCTCTACCTGTTCTTCCGGCGGCGGAGGCGGATGGTTCGGCGGCAACTATGGGATGTACGGGCATTCCGGCGCAGGCGGCTCCGGCTATGTGGACGGTGTCGCGCCATTCACCCACAACGGGAAATATTACCCTGCGGAGACCGAGGCAGGGGTGAACGATGGGGACGGAAAGGCATTCATCCGATATGTGGAATGCGCGTAAATATGTACAGTTTTCCATCTGTATGTTTGTGCATCCTATGCTCCGAATCTGCTTGATAATATCCCCATTCAGAGCGAATATGTGTACTACCAAAAGAAAACGGAGGGAAGCACAATGACGAGATTTGAAAGAGAGATAAACGGGAGCCTTGGGGATTTCTGGAAAAGGAATGCAGAGGAGGAAGTGAAAAAGGCGGTGGCGCAGGCGGATGAAAAAGCCACGGTCGAGGCAGACGGAGCCATTAAGTGGAACAGAAACGGGCGCTACCTGATGGATGACTTCTGCGAGAAACTGGAATACGCTGGCTACCCTTTTGATAGGCAGGCAACGGCGAAAAAGCGGGATAAACAGAATGAGGAAAGCATAGCGGAATACCGCAGGAACCACCGGGGGCTTTCCGGGGAGGCGCTTGCAGAGGCAAGGGCGGCATTCGGGGAAGGCACCACGGTGGTCAATATACTGACGGGAG
Source organism: Lachnospiraceae bacterium (assembly GCA_021770245.1). GTDB lineage: Bacteria > Bacillota > Clostridia > Lachnospirales > Lachnospiraceae > Eisenbergiella. The sequence continues at coordinate 1 of JAETRI010000116.1, read as the reverse complement.
A
>JAETRI010000234.1 GCA_021770245.1 Lachnospiraceae bacterium | reverse complement strand
GAAATGTGTCTTGTCTTATCGCTGTCTATGGTTTCATGGACAACGATTTCTTTAATCAGGCGGTTTAAGGTGGAAGCGTCCAGTTCGGTGATGTCCTTATATTCCTGTATGGATTCTACCCACTGCCTTGCGTCCACGGCAAGCCGGATTTCATCGGCAAGGTGTTTCCTGCCTTTCTCGACTTTTGCCTTTAATTCCGCCTGTTCCTTCTGTGTCTTTTCCAACAGGAGATTGAAGTTTGCGTCGGTGATTCGTCCGGCAACCATGTCCTCATAGAGCCGCAGCACCATTTTTTCCAGCACTTCAATCCGTTCCTCGTCTTTGGCAAGGGTGCGCTCCATCGCTTCCCTCTGGCCTTTCTGTTCGGCTTCGCAGGTGTTTGTCAGTCGGTCAGCTACCGCTTCACTGTCGGTCAGGGCAGCGGCGGCGCACTCCCGGATTTTATTCAGAGTAAGGGAATATAGCGTGTCAAATTCAATCCGGTGCTGGGTGCAGTGCTGTTTCCCATAGGCATTGTAGGTCTTGCAGGAGAAAATCCGTTTCGGGAACTTCTCATGTGTGGTGCGGATGGTGAGGGCTTTCCTGCACTCCCCGCATTTTATCAGCCCTGCAAACAGGTTGATTTCCCCGGACTGTCCCGGCCGCTGGCGGGATTTCAGCTTTTCCTGCACGATGGCGAAACTCTTTTTGTCTACCAGTGGTTCGTGCGTCCCCTCCACTATAATCCAGTCCTCCGGCTTCTTATCCCGGATAGTGCCGATTTTAAAACGGTACTCGGTCTTTTGGGAAGCGATTGCCCCAGTGTAGACGGGATTCATCAGGATTTCCTTAATCACGGTGAAGTCCCAGACATACCGCCCGTTTTCCGGGTCTTTCTTCTCCCATTTGGTTCGGATGTTCCGGTGGCCACGCTTCCGGTTCCACCATGTAGGGCAGGGGTGCTTTTCTTCCTCCAGCCTGCGCCGGATGTAGTTGGGGCCGTGCCCGTCCAGCGCATACCCGAAAATCAGCCGGACAACCGGGGCGGTTT
>JAETRI010000233.1 GCA_021770245.1 Lachnospiraceae bacterium | reverse complement strand
GGGAAAGGGAGATATTTAAACCGGCTGGCAGAGGATTTCCCGGGAGAGAGCTATTACGCCGCCGACCTTTCGGAGCGTGTGATGGAATACATCGCCAACCCGGAGATTGAGAAAAGGCAGGGTTCCCTGACGCATATCCCGTATGCGGATAGCAGATTTGACATTGTATACACATGCGAGGCCCTGGAGCATGCGGTGGATATCAGGAGCAGCGTGCGGGAGATGGCCAGGGTTTCCAAAAGCGGCGGGCGCATGATCATTATCGACAAAAACAGGGATGCCCTGGGAAACCTCGTGATCGGGGAATGGGAGCAGTGGTTTTCCGAAGAGGAGCTTGGGCAAATCATGGGGGAATACTGCGAGAAAGTGGAGGTCCGGCATGATCTTGCTTATGACGGAGGAGATGTAAAGGGACTGTTTTCCGGCTGGATCGGTGTCGTAAGATGAGATGAAAAAGGGGAAAAATCGTAACAGTTCAAAGGAGAGTGAAGGAAAATGGCAGCAGTATCCATCGTTTTGCCAACGTATAACGGGGAGCGGTATATTGAAGAATCGGTTGGCAGCATCATCGGCCAGTCATTCCGGGACTGGGAGCTGATCATCGTGGACGACGGCTCCACAGACAAAACGGCGGAATTAGCCCGCCGCTTTGAGAAGACGGATCCCAGGATCCGGGTGATACGCAATGAGACAAACCGAAAGCTGCCGGCTTCCTTAAACCGGGGCTTTGCAGCCTCAGGCGGGCAGTACCTGACATGGACTTCGGATGACAATCTCTATATGCCCACGGCGATAGAGGAGATGGTCTGCTTTATGCAGCGCCACAGGGAATATCCCATGGTCTGCGCGGATATGAAGATCATCGACGAAAACGGCGGTTTCGTGCGGGACAGCCCTCCGTACAGCGAGGGAGAGATGTATTATAACGACTGCGCGGGGGCCTGTTTTATGTACAGGAGGGAGATCCTTGATACAGTCGGCGGATATAACGAAGACATGTTCTGCGTGGAGGATTATGAATACTGGCTGAGAAT
>JAETRI010000115.1 GCA_021770245.1 Lachnospiraceae bacterium | reverse complement strand
AGTTTCATAATTGTCTTCACATCGGAAGCATGGAGCCCGGTGGTGGGTTCATCCAGCACATAGATGTTCCCCTTCTGTCCCAGGTATTTTGCCAGCTTTACCCGCTGCCGCTCGCCTCCTGACAAAGTGGATAAGGGCTGTCCAAGGGAAAGGTAGGGAAGCCCCACCTCCACCATGGCGTGCAGCGCCCTGCGGATTTTCGGACAGCCGGAAAAGAAGTCTTCAGCCTCCCCTGCGCTCATATCCAGAATCTCCACGATATTTTTCCCTTTGTATAAATAGGAAAGCGCCTCGTCACTGTAACGGCTCCCGCCGCATGCCTCGCAGGTGGTCGTCACCGGGTCCATGAAGACCAGCTCGGTGGTGACAGCCCCCCGTCCTTTACAGACCGGGCAGGCGCCTTTGCTGTTAAAAGAGAACAGGGCGGCGCTCACGTTGTTTTCTTTGGCCATCTGTTTTCGGATATCATCGAAAAATCCCAGGAAGGTGGCCGGGGTTGAACGCCCGGTGGCTGTCACCGGGGACTGGTCCACCAGGATGACCTGTTCCGGATACTGCCCGGCAAACACGTCCCGGATCAGGGAGCTTTTCCCGGAACCGGCCACGCCGGTCACTGCAGTCAGCACACGCAGGGGGATATCAACGGAAACCTGTTTGAGATTGTGCAGGCTGGCATGTTTGACAGGCAGGAACCCTTTAGGTTTCCTTGGCTCCGCCTTAAAAGGTATCTCCATCTTCATGGCCTTCCCTGTCAAGGTGCCGGAACCAAGGAGCCCCTGATAGCCGCCCTGATAGAGAACCTCCCCGCCGTTTTTTCCTGCCAGCGGCCCCACATCAATCACTTCATCCGCAATGGAGATTACATCCTTATCATGCTCCACCACCAGGACCGTATTCCCTTTATCCCGGAGGGCACGCAGCAGCCGGGTCATGCGGTGTACATCCCGTGGGTGCATCCCGGTGCTTGGCTCATCGAAAATATAGAGCATGCCCGTGAGGGCGCTCCCCATGTAGCGCACCAGCTTCAGACGCTGTGCCTCCCCGCCGGACAGGGTGGCCGCTTCCCGGTTCAGGGAAAGGTAAGGGAGGCCAATCTCGATCATGCGGGTCAGGGTCATAACCAGGCTTTCGGCCACGGACCTGCCCCTTGGGTCTGTAACTGTCCCCAGAACCCGTTTCAGTTCTGTCAACTCCATCTCACACATCTCACTGATGTCATACCCGGCAATCTTACACGACAGCGCCGCCCCGTTCAGGCGTTTCCCGTGGCAGAGGGGACAGTCGGATTCCCGGACATATTTTGCCAGCCGGCCTGCGGAAGTTTCCCCAAGCTCCGAGCTGTCCCTTTTTAACAGCAGCCGGCTCATCATGTTGTGAATGCCCTCCACCTGCTTCGACACCCGCTTCCCGCCCGGTTCCTCCGAACCGTACAGCAGAAGGTTCCTTTCCCTTTCGGAATAGTCCTGCCATTTCTTATCCAGGTCAAACAGGCCGCTGTCTGTATACTGCTTCCAGTACCAGTTCCCCACACGGAACGTGGGCAGCTCCACCATCCCTTCATTCCAGCTTTTATCTTCCGCAATCAGCGGAAGGACGTCCAGTGTCATCACCTTCCCCAGACCGGAACACTCCGGACACATGCCCCCCGGACTGTTGAAGGAAAAGCAGGAGGGCGTTCCCACATAGGGTTCCCCGATCCGGGAGTAGAGCAGCCGCAGGGCGGAATACATGTCGCTGATGGTTCCCACCGTGGAACGGGCGTTGCCCCCAAGAGGGTTCTGGTCAATAATGACCGAAGGGGAGATGTTTTCAATCCTTTCCGCCTTTGGCTTCTCATACTTCGGGAGCCTGCCCCGGACATAAGCGCTGTAGGTTTCGTTCATCTGGCGCTGGCTCTCCGCCGCAATGGTGTCAAACACGATGCTGGATTTCCCGGAGCCGGAGACTCCGGTGAATACAACGAGCTTTTGTTTTGGTATCTTTAAGGAAATATTTTTCAGATTGTTCTGGCATAAGCCCTGAATAACGATATGATTCTGATCTGACATGATGTTCTCCTTTCTGACCTTTGGCATGGTCTTAGTAGTATAACAGCATGCCGGAAAATCTACTCGACTTTTTTTGCCCTTTTCCCATCGATGGCGCCGCATTAACATTCCACCAGTCCGGACAGCCATAAAACCATGCCTTCAAGAGTTTCCCTGTTGAGGCAATAGAGCCTGTACTGCCCCTCCTTTTTGTCCGTTACAAGTCCACTGTGCTTTAAGACCGACAGATGGTAAGATATAGACGCAAATGTAATGGGGAATCTTTCCTGTAGCTTCCCTGCTTCCATAGGTCCTTCCGCAAGCAGGAGCAGAATCTCTCTGCGTGTCTCATTTGACAGCGCCTTAAACCGGGCGTCCATAACCACATTCCTGAATCATAATCAGAATTTCTCCCCTGCTATACCCAAGGGGCATAAGCCTTTCATACAGCTTCCTGGTTAAATCTGCCTGCTCCTTATACCGCAGTTTCTGTATCAGAAGCAGGTCATCCGTCACAAAAATCCCTGTCGTATGTCTCGGAGAAACCAGATGCTCCTGCCCAAGGACCTGCATGGCGCGTTTCACGGTGGCCTGGTTACACTTCTCCTGCTCCGCCAGCACCCGGAGGGACGGCAGCCGGCTCCCCGGGGGATAATCCCCCCGCAGGATGCCAAATTTGATTTTCCTTGACAGCTCCTTGTATAATATCATTTCTCCCCTTTCTTATTGCTGCGGAAAAACTGCCAGTATACAGAATAGGGGATAACCGCAGCCAGCAGAAGGAACCACCTGTTCACGGCCAGGTCTGCCTCTCCCTGCGCATTAAAGTGAACCGGGACCTTCTCCGGGAGAAAATAACACAGGACTGCTGCTACTGCCAGCAGAATGAGGAACACTGCAACGTCTTTGACTATACTTTTTTTCATGATTCATACCTCCATTTAGATGATTTTGGTCTGACAGGCTTTCCGATACAGCAGCCCCGACACACATAATAAAATACCTGCCCATCCCCACAGTACCATTCCGAAGGGCAGCCCGAAAAACCAGTGCAGGAGGGCCGGAACCGCAACACACAGCATCCCCGTCACCCCGGACAGGATGGCCGCCATGCTCTGCTTGACCACCACCATCTCATTATCCCAGTCAAACCTTGGGAAGCAGCAGTTGATACAGATACCCTGCACTGCCGTAAAGACAGAATATACTGCCGGGACAACAATCAGCGCCGCCAGCCGGATTCCATCCATCCGGAATCTCAGGATAAATACCGGCAGGGCTGTCAGGTATCCCACCGCATGAAGGGACAGCGTCACAGCAATCTTGCTGTTTAAAAATGTCCGGAAGGGTAACGGGACACTCTGCAGAATCCAGATATTTTTTCCCTCCAGGGATACTGATGACGCTGCCGGACAGCTTAAGGAGAGCATGGCAGCCACAATGAGCGGCGCATACTGCCCAAAAAAGGAGATGGCATCCTCTATCCCCGCGTATCCCCCCAGCGTCTCTGGCGGGATGATACAGATCGCAATGCAGGCCACAAGAAGGCATACAACACCCAGCCCGGTATTCAGGACATAGAGGTAAGAGCCGAAGTAACGTCCAAGCTCTTTTTGGTACATGGCAGCAAAGGAAGACCGCCTCATTAAGCCGGCTTTCCCTGCCGCCGAAGCATGGTTTTGCAGGAGGATGGCATTGAGCCTGGTATAATGAACCGCCGTTACCCTCACAAATGCCCAAAACGCAAGAACGGACACAAGCCAGAAAACCACATTCCAGAGGACGGACAGCCTGTGCGGATAGCGGAACCAGGCGGACAGGGGGTAGAGCCTGCCAATCTGCCCCACAAGGACCGTACCAAGGCTCCCTTCTTCTACACCGCCATACATGCCGTAAAGCCCGGCCCCCAGTAAAAGCCCCAGGGCGCCAAAAGAAAAAACAAGGGAAAGCAGATTCTTCCTGCGTGAACCGGCGGACAGGAGCGTAATTACAAACCCTGCCGCCGAAGCAACACACATAGGGAGCAGCGGCACAAAAAATACAGAGACCAGATAGAAAAAGAACGGGACACCATGATTCCCTGTGCCAGTCAGCCATACCACCCCCGCCGGAACCATGAAAAGCGCACTGAAAGCCAGGTTTATCAGGTACAGGAATCCAAACTTGCTGCTAATCATCTCCCCGGCCTCCAAAGGCAACGCGCACAGCATCTCAAAATCCCTGCTGCCAAAAAGGATTCCATTTGACCGCAGCAGGGTAAATACCAGGATAATAAAGCTGGATACTGCCACCATGTACGCAGGGATCATATCCTGCTGCCCCATGGATACAAGAGCGGCTGCCGTAAGCACGTTATAGCCGCCCAGGAACAGCAGCAGTGTGAGTATCCCGGCAGCCGTTATGAAAACCGGGCCTCGCTTCCCTCCATGTTGGTCAAATATCTCGTTCAGGGAGAAATAATTGACAGCCTGTGCCTTCAGTAAAAGGAATATCCTATTCATGCTCCTGCACCTCCATAAAAACCGACTCCAGGGAATGGTCCCCCTTCACCTTATCCATATCGCCAGCCACCACCAGCCTCCCTTCTTTTATAATCGCGATCCGGCTGCACAGCTTTTCCGCCACATCCAGGACATGGGTGGAAAAGAAGATGGCACCCCCGGTTTCCACCAGTTCCTGCATAATCTGTTTTAAGTGGAAGGCCCCTTTCGGGTCCAGGCCCACGAAGGGCTCATCCAGAATCAGAAGGGACGGGGCATGGACCAGGGCAGCGATAATGGCCGTCCTCTGCTTCATCCCATGGGAATAGGATGTAATCACCTTTCCCAGACTGGGGGCCATCTCAAAAAGTTCCCCGTACTTCTCCACCCGTTCCCTGCGCTCCTCGGAAGAAACCTTGTAGATATCCGCTATAAAATTGATGTACTGGTAACCGGTCAGATGCTCATAGAGGTCCGGGTTGTCCGGGATGTAGGCCATCTGCCTTTTACATTCCAGGGGATGGGTCCGGATTGACTCCCCATGGATCAGGATCTCCCCCTGTTCAAAACCGTGGATGCCAACCACCGCTTTTATGGTTGAAGTCTTCCCCGCACCGTTAGCCCCGATAAAGCCACAGGTTTCTCCGGCCCTGACGTTTAAGGACAGATCGTCTACCGCCTTTTTCCCTCCTGGGTAAATCTTGGTAAGATGTTTGATTTCTAACATAATAAAGCTCCTTTCTACTGACAACTTGTCAGTCTAAGTGGTAAAATTGGCTACCTTACTCTATTCTGCAAGGCAGCTGTCTTTCATATCTTCTATTCTTATCTAAGAGCTGACATTTTGTCAGTCATATTGAAAAATATTACCGGGGAATTCAAGAAACCCTGAATACCCCAGTTCAGTTTTCCGGGAAAAGCGGCTTTGTTGTTCCCAACGTCCTCTCCAGCAGTACCTTATAAGCATCCAGATAGCCCTGCAGCTGCTCCCTGCTCTGGCAGACAAGTCTGGCATCATTTGACACAAAAATATAGCCAGTCATCAGAAAAGAAGCGGTTTCCCCCGGAGACGCCACATGGAAAACACCTTCCCGGTTCCCCTGCTCTATGATATGGGCAAAATATCCCGCAATGCTGACGCAGAGCTTGTGGTAAAACCGGTCCAGCATGTAGCGGTTCTCATCCAGATCCGCAGCCTCCTGCAACACGGAATTTTCCGCAGTCACATCCTGCTCCTTTACAAGGGTAAACTCCATAAACAAACGGAGCTTTTCTTCCGCCCCCTTATCCTCCTCATAGGCCAGATGCTCCAGCCTTTTAAGCAGCGGCTGGGAATACCGTTCGATGACGCAGTACAGGATATCCTCTTTATTTTTAAAGTGGTAATATAAAAGCCCGCGGGATATGTTTACCTCGTCAATGATATCCTGGGTTGTGGTATTCAGGTATCCTTTCCGTGTAAACAGCCGGATGGCGGCATCCATAATCTCGGCTTTACGGACCTCTGGTTCCTTTACATCACGCATGACAATGTCCCTCCATGGAAACCATTCTATCATGCGACTGACAATTTGTCAATTACTATCAAATCCCGCCATCCTTCCGTGGCCCACCAGAAACTCGGCGCTCAATGTTTCCACCACAAGCCTGTACGTTCCTGGTTCCAGTGTGCCGTAAATATCCAGATTATAGGTCTCACTGACGCTCTCCCCGTCCGGAAGGATATGGGCGATATCCTGGAATCCCACGTTATCCGCCCTTACCGGTACCGTATACCACTGGCCGTCTATCTGCTTCTGGATAGAAAAGTATTCCCCGTAGGAAAATTCCT
>JAETRI010000232.1 GCA_021770245.1 Lachnospiraceae bacterium | reverse complement strand
AGGAAACCTGCTTCTGCAAGGTGTTCGGCATTGACGCAGCCAATCCGGCGGCGGACGTGGCAGCCTGGTTTGTAGGGGAGGAGCTGTACTGGAAAGCCTTAACGGAAAAGGGCGAGGCCCTGACCGAGAGCGTAAAGGCGTTGTTTACGGAGGCGGACGAAAGTGCAGTGGAGGAAGAAAAGAAGCAGATTCAGGCGATTATAGAGAAGCTTCCGTTTTCCCATCTGGATCTGTCCCGGTTTACCCCGGAGCGGACCATGGAGCTTTTCGATTCTCCCCTCTGGGAGGAAATGTTTAAGCCCTGTCTGGCCTGCGGCACCTGTACCTTTGTGTGCCCCACCTGCCAGTGCTACGATATCAAAGACTTTGACACGGGAAGCGGCGTGCAGCGCTACCGCTGCTGGGATTCCTGCATGTATTCCGACTTTACCATGATGGCCCACGGCAATATGCGTACCAGTCAGATGCAGCGGTTCCGCCAGCGCTTTATGCACAAGCTGGTGTACTATCCGGCCAACAATGACGGCATGTTTTCCTGCGTGGGATGCGGACGCTGCGTGAGCAAATGCCCTGCTTCCCTAAATATTGTAAAGGTAATTAAGAAACTGGGAGGTGAAGCGTAATGGGTGAGTGTACATGTGGAGGAAACCATAAACATGACATGCTGATCCCCTTGATTGGCGTGATTACGGATATCCGCACCGAGACACCGGATGTAAAGACGTTCCGTGTGGTAGGCAGAGACGGCAAGAAGCTTTTCGAGCATATGCCGGGACAGTGCGCCATGGTATCCGTTCCGGGCGTAGGAGAAGCCATGTTTTCCATTACCTCTTCCCCTACCAACAAGGAATTTCAGGAATTTTCCATCAAGCGCTGCGGCAGCCTTACGGATGTGCTTCACGGAATGAATCCGGGAGATGAGATCACCGTAAGAGGGCCCTATGGAAATGCATTTCCGGTGGAGACGGCTCTTAAGGGAGAAAATCTTCTGTTTATCGCCGGAGGAATCGGCCTGGCGCCTCTGCGCTCCGTGATTAACTATGTG
>JAETRI010000114.1 GCA_021770245.1 Lachnospiraceae bacterium | reverse complement strand
TCCGCCTCAGGTGCGGTTCAATGTCGTAGAGGTTCACGGCCACATCCCCTTCTTTCCCCGGGCGGTATACCGTCTCCTCCGCTTTTACGTCCAGACGGATCCCTCTGGTATCCGGCGACAGCGGCGGAATCACCTTCTGTGCCGTCACCGTCACCCGGCCCACCCTGCGGCGCAGCAGCGTCGACAGGAGCACCCGGCAGAAGTCCTCCCCCACCTCGCTGTCCGATGCCAAACGGTTCATCAGAAAATCGTCCATTACGTTCAACTCTTCCAGTTTCCTTTTCGTATAGCCCATTCTTCCTCCGTTTCCGGCAGGGACGGACGAAAAGGCTCCGTTTTCCGGTTCCCTCAGGTATCGGCCCTGCCAACAAATATAGTGTGTGAAAATGTTGGCGAAGTGCCAAAGATACTCTGCCGGACCGGAACCGGGCCGACGAACTGATTTTCACTTTCATTGTATTTTCATTATAAACCGGCTGCATAATGATTTCAACTCTTTTGTAGAATTTATTCGATCACTACGGCTGCCCCACGCCAAACGCATGAATGGCCTGTGAACCGTCCACATAACTCTTGCATCCTGCGTCCCGGGATGGTAAGATAAGAAACGGCGGTTGAGCCCGTATAACAGACGAAGACGAGGAGGTATGATATGTTTCGGAAAATAACGACAGACAAAGCGCCCGCGGCTATCGGGCCTTACTCCCAGGCAATTATTGCTGGCGATTTCCTGTTCGCGTCAGGCCAGATTCCCATCAATCCTGCGAACGGAAACGTGGAGGCAGAGGGAATTGAGGGCCAGGCGGAGCAGGTGATGAAGAATATCGGGGCGATTCTCGCGGAGGCGGGCAGCAGCTATGCCAAGGTGGTAAAGACAGGGTGCTTCCTGGCGGATATGGGAGATTTCGCCGCTTTTAACGGCATCTATGAGAAATATTTTACGGAAAAACCGGCCAGGAGCTGTGTGGCCGTGAAGGAGCTGCCCAAGGGAGTGCTGTGCGAGGTGGAGATCATCGCATATCTTGGGGACTGATTCTTCCCTCCGGGCTTTGTGCGGCGGCACAAGGCCCTTTTGCTGTCCGGGCACCGCTTCGTGTGCCCGTGATAGAGGGAGGATGCTTGCGATATGCATGGGTATAGAAATGAAAGAGAAAACGGAAAAAAAGGACAACATTATCCTGATCGGTATGCCCGGCGTGGGAAAAAGCACGGTGGGTGTGGTGCTGGCTAAGAAATTGGGGTACCGTTTCCTGGATTCCGATCTGGTAATACAGGAAGAGACGGGAAAGCTTCTTCACGAAATCATTTCCTCGGAAGGGCTTTCCGGATTCCTTCAGGTGGAGAATGACGTGAACCGGAATCTCCGGGCGCATCACAGCGTCATCGCCACGGGCGGGAGCGTGGTGTATGGGAAGGAAGCCATGGAGCATTTGAAGGGGCTGGGCAGGGTGGTTTACCTGAAGCTTTCCTGCGAGGGAATTGCGGACCGTCTGGGAGACTTGAAAAAGCGCGGCGTGGCGCTGAAGGAGGGGCAGACGCTTGAACAGCTGTACGCGGAGCGGATCCCCCTCTATGAAAAGTATGGAGATCTGACCGTTGACTGTGAGGAAAAAGGGCTGCGCAGCGTGGTGGAAGAGATCGAGGAGCGGCTCGGGATACGGAAATAGGAGCCTCTGAAAGCGGACGAACGCCGGCTGCGGGAAATCGGCGGTTCCCCGGTCTCTGATTGGAATGCCCGTTGAGAACGGGCAGATGGGAGTTGGACTAAATTGAAAACCAAACGAAATTACCGGGGCAGTCTGCTCCTGTTTCTTGCGGCTTCTGTCTGGGGCATAGCATTTGTGGCCCAGAGTGTGGGAATGGACTATATGGGGCCGTTCACGTTTAACGGCGTTCGCAGCCTGATCGGCGGAACCGTCCTTCTGCCGTTGATTGCCTGGCGGGAGCGGAAACGAAAACCGCAGGAAGGGCAGGCAGATCCGGAAAAGAGGAAGGCCAAACGGCGCATGACGCTCTTAGGAGGCTTTTGCTGCGGGCTGGCTCTGTGTGCGGCCAGCATGCTGCAGCAGCTGGGGATCCAGTATACTTCCGTAGGGAAGGCGGGATTTATCACCACTTTGTACATCGTTCTCGTTCCCATCATGGGACTTTTTTTTCGAAAAAAGGTGCGCAGGATCGTGTGGATCGGCGCGTTCCTTGCGGCCGTGGGGATGTATTTCCTGTGCATTAACGGAAGCTTTACGATTAACCGCGGGGATGCGCTGGTATTTTGCTGCGCGGTTCTTTTTTCCGTCCATATCCTGGTGGTGGATTTTTTCTCGCCGAAGGTGGACGGAGTGAAGCTTTCCTGCATCCAGTTCTATGTGGCCGGAATTGTGTGCACGGCGGGGGCGCTTTGGTTGGAAACGCCCTCCTGGAGCGCCCTGCTTGCGGGAATCATCCCTCTGCTTTATGCGGGCGTGATGTCCTGCGGCGTGGGTTATACGCTGCAGATTATCGGCCAGAGGGATATGGATCCCACGGTGGCTTCCCTGATCCTGAGCCTGGAGTCCGTGATTTCCGTATTGGCCGGCTGGGCGCTGCTGGGACAGGCCCTTTCGGCCAGGGAGCTGGCAGGCTGCGCGCTGGTATTTACGGCGGTCATCCTGGTACAGCTTCCGCCTGCAAAAGGGAGACAGCCGCAGCATGAGGGAGAAAACCGTTGATTCCCAGATGCGGGAAGGTGGGTTGAAAAATAGGCCGGAAGGCTTTTTTCAACCGTAATTTGTGCCGCAGGCGGTTCAAATGGAGTCGTCGATGGGAAATCGCATTCGCGATTTCCCATCGAGCCGCCGCACAGGATGCGGCATGAAAGGGGTTTCATGGAGATTGAAGTACGCCGCAGCAACCGCAGGACCATGGCGCTGGAGGTGACGGCGGACGGCAGGGTCGTCGTACGCGCACCCCTTCGTATGCCGGAGCGGGAAATAGAGCGTTTTGTGCAGGAAAAATCTGCCTGGATCGCAAAGAGCCTGGAGCGGGTGAATCAAAGAAAAGCAAAAAGGGACGCACAGGAGAAGCTGTCCATGGAGGATATCCGCAGGTTGGCGGACCAGGCCCTGGAGGTGCTTCCCGGACGGGTGGCATATTATGCACCGCAGATAGGGGTCACCTATGGAAGGATCACGATCAGGAACCAGAAAAGCAGGTGGGGCAGCTGCTCGGCGAAGGGCAATCTGAATTTTAACTGCCTTCTGATGCTCACGCCTCCAAAAGTCCAGGACTATGTGGTGGTGCACGAGCTTTGCCACCGCAGGCAGATGAACCATTCAAAGCAGTTCTGGCGGGAGGTGGAAAGGATCCTTCCGGATTATGAAGAACGCAGGCGCTGGCTGAAGGAAAACGGCGGCCGCATCATCGGAAGTATGACGGAATAGGGCATGGAAGATGGGAAAGGGCAGGGTGGCGGGTTTATAAACGTGCGGGCAAATGTAACAAGCCTGTGAACTCTTTATGGCATTTTTGTGATTGCCTTGTTTTGTATATTCGTTCACGGTATAATCTAAAAAGAGATGAATGTACAGGGCGGGGGATTCTTACATGAAGAGAAAAGTGTGGCTGGGACTATTTGGAGCGACGGTACTGGTGAATGTGATTGCCTGGAACAGCACGGGGTTTAGCGACTGGCATGTGAAGCATTTATTTCCCGCAGCGGTGAACGGATACGGCAGGCTGACATCCCTTTTCCCGTTTTCCGTGGGAGAGTGGATGATCGGTTTGGGCCTTTTGCTTCTTTTGGAGGCGGTGCTTTTGGGAGCTGCCCGCCTTTTGGTGCGCCGGGAATGGATGAAACTGTTGTGCAGAGGGTTCTACCGGGCTTTCGCCTGGATTTTTCTGGCGGTTTTCATGGTCATGACCTGGAATTGTTTCATCCTGTATCACGCCTCCAAGTTCGATGAAAAATACCTGCCGGAAAGGGCGGCAAAGGGATATACGGATCAGGAGCTCGCCCTGGTGCGGGATCATATCGTGGAGCGGCTAAACGATCTGAGCGGACTGATGGAACGGGATGAAAACGGTTATCTGGTTTATGAGGGGCAGGTAACCCAGGAGGCCGCCGCAGCCATGCAGAAGCTGGGAGAGGAGTACGGGCAGCTTTCCGGGTATTATCCCAGGGCAAAGGTTATTCGGGCGTCCGACCTGCTCAGCCAGGAATATATGACGGGGTACTATTTCCCCTTTTCCATGGAGGCCAATTACAATGGGCGGATGTATGTGGTGAACATGCCGTCCACCATCTGCCATGAACTGGCACACCTGAAGGGGTTTATCTTTGAGGACGATGCGAATTTCATCGGCTTTCTGGCCTGTATCACATCGGAGGACCCTTTTTTTCAGTACAGCGGGTACATGGGCGTTCTCGGCTATGTGGAGCGGGAATTCCTTGATTCCATCGGTCATAGTGCATCGTTATATGCGATGCATCCTAAAATCGGGGATCAGGTCTACGGGGACGATTTGTTTCTGACCGCGGAGGCCTGGGAAGAGGTGGAGGAAAAGGCCGTGGTGGATACTGCGGTGGTGAAGAAGGCCTCCAACCAGTTTACGGAAGCCACCCTGAAGATCAATGGCGTGGAAGACGGCATGAGGAGCTACGGCAGGGTGGTGCAGCTCCTTCTGGAGTATTATGACGGGATCCTGTACGGACAAGAGGAATAGAAGGATCAGTCATGCGTCTGCCGTGGATCAGCCTCCGCTGTCATATAACAAAAACCATGCCCTTTCCCCACCAAGTCCTGGGAGGATATTGGTGGCAGTATCGCAGGCATAGCCTGCGATACGCAGGGGGAAGAGGCATGGTTTTATTTTCTTGAACCTTTGGATCAGCCGATTTCTACCAGCTCATATTCCCGGGAACCGATTCCCAGAGCCGCCGCCGCTTCGATGGTGTGGACGCCGTTGTGCGTCTCGATACGCTCGATGAGGTGGTCACGGCCGGGGTCATCCGCCGCGTAGACCAGATCCAGGCATGCCTGGTCGATTGCGACCGGATCGAGGGATGCCAGAATGCCGATGTCCTTCATACAGGGATCCTCTGCAACGGCGCAGCAGTCGCAGTCCACGGACATATTCTTCATTACATTGATATATGCCGCGTCTCCGTGGAAATAATCCACAACGGAGGCGGCAGCGTCGGCCATGGATTCCAGGAAGGAATCGTGATCCGACGACCAGATTTCGTCCGGATTTCCCGCACCGTGGATGTACGCCTTACCGAAGGAGGAGGCGATACCGATGGACAGCTGCTTGAGCGCTCCGCCGTAGCCTCCCATGGGATGGCCCTTAAAATGGGAAAGGACAAGAAGGGAATCATAGTCCGCCAGGTCTTTCCCCACATAATTCTTTTGGATCCGTTTTCCCCTGGGAACGGACAGTTCCAGATCCGGCCCTTCCGCGTCCAGAAGGTCAACGGTGAAATGGCGGCTCCAGCCGTGCTCTTCCATCGTTTTCAGATGGGCCTGCGTGGTATTGCGGGTTCCTTCATAGGCCGTATTGCATTCCACCACCGTCCCGTTGATATGGTTGATGACGGGCTGCCAGAATTCCGGCCCCAGGAAATTCTGATTGCCGGTTTCCCCGGAATGCAGCTTGGCGGCTACTTTGCCGGGAAGCTGTTTATCCAGCAGCCGGTACAGCTCCAGGACTTTTTCGGGGGTGATGGTTCTGGAAAAGAAAACCTTTGCTTTCATACGTATCATTTCCTCCATTCTGCCGCCGCATGGCAGCTCTCGGTTTAGAGGGAACCCCTCCTGTCTGATCAGTGACAGCCGTGATGACGGCCGTGATTGCCGCAACGCGGGGCGGCATATTCACAGGCATATTCACAGGTACCGTCGCAATAGCCGCTGCTGTGATTATAACCGCAGTAAGCAATCCCGTCGTGGGTGTGTCTTCCCGTTTCGGTACAGCCTTCCACCGTGCATACAGGGCATTGGGTGTCCGCCTGGGCCGCTGCCTGCCTGTGATGTCCATGGGCGGAAACCGGAATCACTACGAGAAGAGACAATAACAAGACAGCTGTACCTGTGGCCAGAGATTTTCTGATCACCATGATGACAATTCCTCCTTTTGGAAAAAAGCCGAAAAGAGTCGGGAAACGCTTTTTCGGAATCCAATCCCTTTCGGTGTAAACCATTTTTCTGATACCCAGTATAGCATAGGCGGGAATGTCATGCAAGGAAGGAAATGAGTTTTGATGCGGTAAATGTAACAGTTCAGCCTTCCTGCAGGAGTAACTGGGTATAGCACCGGCTAAAATATAGCCGGTGTGCCCAGAAACAGTTCCCTTAGATTTTCTATCATCCCCATTTTCCTCTTCTTC
>JAETRI010000113.1 GCA_021770245.1 Lachnospiraceae bacterium | reverse complement strand
CACTGGAACCAGATGGAGGCGGGGATAACAGGGAAAAAGGAAAAGCTGGGCCGGGAGCTGATCGGCGATTTGGATACGCTGAAAAAGGCGGCGGGAGTGGTGATGGCTTTCCAGGCTCAGGTAAATAAAGACATGGAGGAAACGGAGAAATCGGCTCTGATGGAACAGGTGATCGGGGAGAAGCTGGGGGAACAGGACAGGGATTTAAAGAATCTTCTGAGCGGGAACAAGGATTTCCTGATGGGAGTGCCGGCGCCGGATCGGTGGATGAGCGCTGCTGAGAAGCGGGATCAGTTCTTTAAGCTGGCTCTGATACAGGCCAAGGCGTCGGATCCCAATGCGAAGCCCCTGGATCGGCTCATTGAGGACGGAAAAGCAGTCCATCAGTTTGCGGATGCTGCAAGGGCCGCTGACGCCGCCTCTACCGCCCGATCGAACGCCAGGCTGAATCTTGACGAGGGGAACGAACTGACCAGCCGCAACATCGCTTCCTCCCGTATGGCGGAGTTGCTGGGGATCGGGAATATCATCGCCCATTCAGAGCCCATGAAAGTCAAAATGGGCGGAAAAGTAATGACCGGATGCTTTATGGAATTTGCAAAGGGAACGGATTTGGGCTCCAAAAGTGAACGGGTGCAGCGGATGTTCGATCAGGTCGAGAAATTTGAAACAGCGGGGCTTTACCGGGATTCATCGACTCTGGAGGTGTTTGACTTCCTCTGCGGCCAGGTTGACCGGCACGGGAACAACATGTTTTACCAACTAAGCGAGCCGGATGAGAATGGGAAGCGCGCCATAACAGGGCTTCAGGGGATTGACAGCGATCTTGCCTTTGGAGAAGAGGCGGAAGAGTTTAATATGAAGGGCGTGCAGTCCTGGAAGGATACAACGTTTATCGATGCGGGGCTGGCGGAGAAGGTGAAGGGCCTTGACCGGGATACGCTGGAATATGCCATAGGGGATCTGATTCCCCAGAAGCAGATTGACGTGATGATGCAGAGAGTCAATCTTATCAAAGACCATATAGAAAAAGACATGGTGATCGTTGAGCCGGATAAATGGGATTTAAAGGCCAATAAGCCGGAGCAGGTAAAGGATCACAAAGACCAGCGCTACGTGGACGCCCTTGAGAGAATGGAGAAGTCTGTAGGGGCAAAGTCCGCGATGAGTGTAAAGCATAAAAACGCGCTGGTCAATCGAGCGGTAAACAGCCTGAAAACAAAAAGGAAAGAAGGACCCAAAGTGGCCTTAAGCTTTAAGGAGCTGGAGGGAAAGGAAAGGCGGCAGGCATTGAAGCGGGAGCCTAAGATGACGATCGGCAAAGACCGGGTTCTGCCTAAGAAGCAGGGGCCGCAGTTGGGGCCGTGACGGCCGGGCGCTGGCTGCGGGAGGACGCCTTATAAAGCCCTTTCGCAGCGCCGGATGAAGAAAGGCAGGGAGCATGAAAAGGAATGGCAGGTACATGGCGCTGGCTGTGGCAGTGATAAGCCTTACGGCTTCCTTTCCCTCTCTGGGGGAGGAGCCGGGATGGGCGCTTAAAGAAGACGGGTGGCATTATTACCTGGAGGACGGGAGCGCGGCCGTGGGCTGGGTGGAGAGAGAGGGAAGATCGTATTTCCAGACTCCGGAAGGCGGCATCCTGAGGGATACGGTCACGCCGGACGGGTATTATGTGGGCGCGGACGGGGCGTGGTACGAGAGGAAGGAGACGATTCTGGATACGGACTTTACGGCGTCTTTCACGGTTCCGGATCCGGTAACGGAATGGATCGGGAAGGACGCCCTGGCAGGGGTAAAGTCCAGGGTGAGCCAGCGGTTTTCGGGAAAAAGGAGCCTCCGCATAGGGGATAACGCGGTGGAGTTTGTGAGGCGGGAGACGCAGGAGCAGACAGGGACGGCGAAACGGGATACGGCGTCTGGACGGGGTACCTCCGGCTCCGGTGCGTCGGTTACGGAGACGGTGCTTCTGGGGCTTTACAGGGAGCCAGGGCAGGGCAGGTACCGCCTGGATATCCGGGCGGCCCTGGACGGAGAGCGGGCCGGATCGCAGGCGGCGACGTGGAATTATGAGATTTTCCGGGCTATGGTTTATCAGATGTCGTCAGCGCCGGAGCTGCTGGCGAACGCCCTCTACAGCACCTGGGAGGAGGAAAATATCTGGGGGATCGGCCGCGAGCAGTGGGTGAGAGTAGGCGACTGCCAGGTGCTCTACACATCCGGCAGCGGAGTCGGGAGATTCTATATCAGACCGGTTAGGGAAGGAAATGGATGATGGACAGTGAGTGGAAACAGCTAAAGATTATAAAAGACTTTTTTCAGGTTCAGGAGGACGGCGGGATGCCGGAAGGCTCCAGGATGCTTCTGGAGGCCATGGAGCTGAAACACTTTGCAAAGGGCCAGGACATTGTGTCCGAAGGAGCGGCCCCGGAGGATGGGATGTATATTATCCTGGAGGGCAGCGCGCATGTGCTGGCGGGAAACGGAGCCCTGATCAATGAACTGACGACAGGGGACGTGGTGGGGGAGCTGGCCCTTATTAAGGACGGGGTAAGAAAAGCCACGGTGCGGGCGGCGACGGAGGCGGCCTGCGCCAATATTTCCAGGACGCTGTTTCTTGAGATAGCAAACGCCAACCCAAAGGTGTACGGAGCGCTCCTGGAGCTCCTTTACACCAAGACCACCATGATGGTGACGGAACGGGAGCGGCTTAAATCGGAGATTGAGATTGCCTCCCGGATTCAGACCGGATTTCTGCCAAAATCCTTTGGGCGGTTCTGTGAGCTTCCCCATATGAAGATCACGGCCCGCATGAAGCCGGCCAAGGGGGTGGGCGGCGACTTTTACGACGTCTTTCTCATTGACGCGGACCGCCTGTGCTTCCTGGTGGCGGATGTGTCGGGAAAAGGAGTTCCCGCGGCGCTGTTTATGACGCTTGCCAAGACCCACATCAAGAATTATATGATGCTTGACATGCCTGTGGCGGAGGTGGCGGAGCTGGTCAACAACCGCTTAAATGAGGACAACGAAGAGGAGCTCTTTGTCACGGCCTTCCTCTGCGTCCTGGATACCAGAACCAACCGCCTGACGTATGTGAACGCAGGGCATAACAAGCCGTTTATCAGCAGGAACGGCGCCCCGTTCCGGATGATGGACTGCAAGGTGGATTTTGTCCTGGGGGTGATGGAGGAAATGGCGTACCGCGAACAGGCGGCGGACTTCATGCCCGGGGACTGCCTGTGCCTCTATACGGACGGTGTGACGGAAGCCTTTGACATCGACGGGGAAATGTTTTCGGATGAGGGCATGGAGGAGGCATTAAACCGCCATATGTCGGAATCCATGGAGCCGGAGATTTTTATCGAACATCTGTACGATGAAGTGGAACGATTTGCCCGGGGCGCGGATCAGTCGGATGACATCACGGTAGTTTACGTGGCGCGGCCCGGGGAGGGCGTCTGCGCGGGAAATGAAGAGGCCGGGTGTTTGGAGGAGGGGAAAACAACATGGGAGACGGATTGCAGATAACATTCTGGGGAACCAGAGGTTCTATGGCCGCCCCGTTTTCCGACCGCATGAGCTACGGCGGCAACACGAGCTGCATGTCCGCGGAGTGGGAGGAGCAGATGGCCGTCTTTGACGGAGGAACAGGGCTTATGGCGCTGGGAAAGCGTCTCGGTGAAGAGGCGAATCTTGGAACGAGGAGACGGGATCAGCCGATCCACATCTTCATCGGCCATCTGCACCTGGACCATATCGTGGGAATCCCCTTATTTCCGTGCCTCTTCTGGAACGGGGCCAGGCTGCATTTTTACGGGCCCGGGGAGGAAAAGGGCGCGTTCAGGAAGAAATTGCGGACCATGATGGGCCATCCGTACTGGCCGGTTTCGATTGACCAGGTTCCGGCCCGCATTACCTGGCACGACACCGTGGACGGGGATGTGTGGGAGCTGCCGCGGGGCGCGAGGGTCAGGGTCATGAAATCCAGCCACCCGGACGGCTGCGTGCTGTTCCGCCTGGAGAGGGAAGGGCAGTCCGTGGTATACGGGCTGGACTGCGAGCTGGGCGGGGCGGGGACGGATTTCTGGAACAGGTACCGGGAGTTTGCAAAAAACTGCAGCCTTCTCGTGTTTGATTCCCCCTACGGGGAGGAAGAATATCCTTCTTACAGAGGATTCGGCCACAGCTACTGGCAGCAGGGGATCCGAATGGCGGGAGAATGCAGGGCGGGCAGGCTGGTGATCAGCCATCATGACTGGGGCAGGACGGACGGGGAGCTTCGCGCCATGGAACAGGAGGCGGTAAGCTTTGGAAAGTCCCGGAACGTGGACACCGTGTTTGCCAGGGAGGGGGCCTGCCTCTTTCTGGAATCATTTAAGAGAGATGGGGACGGAGGCGAGGCGGGATGAAAGAGAATACCCCGGGAAGCAGAATCCGGATCCTGGCCGTATCAGCGGCGGTTTTCCTGCTGTCAGCCCTGGTATGCGGCCTGGGAGCGGCGGGGATGTGGGATATCAAAGCGTCGGACTGGCTGAACCAGAAGGAATCGGTCACTGACAAGAACATCTATATTATAGGAATTGACGACAGGACGCTTGAGGAGTACGGCCCTGTTGCTTCCTGGAGCAGGGACATTCCGGCGCGGCTCGTGGAAACCCTGAACGCGGATGAAGAATCCCGGCCGGCTGTGATCGGATTTGATGTGATCTACAGTGAAAAGGGAGATGAGGAAGGGGACGCCCGTTTTGCCCGGGCCTGTAAGGAGGCGGGAAACGTGGTGTCAGCCCTGAGCTTTTCTTTTAAAGAGACGCCCGAGAAAGACGAAGCGGGAACGATCGTTTACAATCCTTACCATGTGGATTATGTCATCGCTCCCTATGACGAATTGAGGGACAGCGCGGCCCTGGGCTTTGCCAACACGACCGTGGACCGGGACGGCTACGTGCGCCAGGCCATGGCATGGCTGGACAATGAGGGGGAGAGAACCTACAGCCTTGCCGGGCAGGTTTACAGAAATTTTCAGGAAAGCCAGGGGAAGGAAGCGGTATTTCCGAAGACATACGGGAGAAACAACCGGTTTTATTTTTCTTACTCCGGAAAATCCGGGGGCTATAATGTGGTATCCCTAAGGGATGTGCTGGACGGGACAGTGGACGCCAGGCTGTTTGGCAATGCTATTGTGCTGGTAGGCGCGTATGCGGTGGGGATGCAGGATTCCTACACGCCGGCCGTATCCCACAACAGCCAGATGTACGGCGTGGAGATCCATGCCAATATTATCGAGGCGCTGTTAAAGGGAAAGACGCAGCTCCCCGTTTCGCCCGTGCTGTACGGGCTGGCGGCGGGACTGGTATGCGCTCTGTTTTTTGTTTGCTTAAGAAAGATAAAGCTGGGCCCCGCGGCCGGGATCCTGGCTGCGGCTGTGATTGGCTGCCTTGTGTTTACCAGGGCGCTCTACGGCCGGGGAACCGTGGTTCCGGTGATTTTCATCCCCGTAATCCTGATCCTCATCTACCTGGAACGCATGGTGGAAGGATATCTGACAGAGATTTTGCGCAGGCGGCGGGTGGTCAGCGTGTTCAAACAGTATGTGGCGCCCCAGATTGTGGAAAAGATCAGCAAGGACACGGACTTTGAGCTGGTGCTGGGAGGAGAAAACCGGCATATTGCCGTGCTGTTTGTGGATATCAGGGGATTTACCACCATGTCCGAGAGCTTAAAGCCCGAGGAAGTGGTGGAAATTCTCAACGAATACTTAAGCCTGACGACGAAATCAATCTTTGACAATGAGGGAACGCTCGATAAGTTTGTGGGGGACGCCACCATGGCGGTCTTTAACGCCCCCTTTGCGCTGGATGACTATATTTTTAAGGCAGTCTGCGCGGCGTGGGACATGAAGGCCGGATCGGACGCCATTGCCGAGAAGTTTGAGAAGCGCTTTGGGAAGAGCGTGGCGTTCGGGATCGGCGTCAACTGCGGGGAAGCCGTTGTGGGCAATATCGGCTGTGAATTCCGCATGGACTATACGGCCATCGGCGACACGGTGAACACGGCGGCGAGGCTGGAGAGCAACGCAAAGCGCGGGCAGATTTTGATCAGCGAGGCGGTCTATGAGGCGGTGAAAGACCGGGTGGAAGCGACGCCCATCGGCGAGATTCCGCTGAAGGGAAAGCATAAGGGCGTGTTCGTGTATCAGGTGGATGAAGTGAGGCGGTAAGATAACGGACGATTGCGGGGCGGTGTTTGTCGTGAGAGGGGACGCCAGTGTCAGCTTCCAAATCCAACGGAACCCCGCTCCCGCTTGGAGAAAAGCGCAGCGGACGCCAGTACAGCCCTGCGTATACAACGATAAATTTCCCGGCCCGCTCTTTGCGCCACAGCCACGTTGGAGTCAGTCAACGATGCCGCCGG
>JAETRI010000112.1 GCA_021770245.1 Lachnospiraceae bacterium | reverse complement strand
GCACTTAGCGCAATGTGGTCAACTTAAGGCCATGGGCGCTCCCTGCCGGGCGCCCGAGGCTGCAGGCGGGAGAGCGCCCGAGGTCTTAAGTTGACCACATTGGGCACTTAGCGAGCATGCCCCTTGCGAGCTTAGTACCGCTGCGTTTTTGGCTGAGCGAAAGCGGGTCCCCGATGGATCATCACGCTCCGCAGGGCCGGGCAGGGGTGACGCGGGGGACGCAGGACCATTCCTGCGTTTGTCCTGCGTCGAAGGACAATCCGATTGCATTTCCCTTGGCGATACAGTATAATCAATGCGGGAATTCTTTCTTCCTAACATAATGAATTCAGTTAATCGTACCTTCGCACAGAACAGGAACACCTTGATTTGTATGCGCGCTTTGCGCGCGGATGGGAGCTGTCATGAACTATTTGTTGAAAAACGGGATCCTGCACACGGCCGTCACCGAACAGCCTTTTTTTGCCGATATCCTTCTTGATGGCGGCAAAATCTCTGCCATCTCCCCGGATATCCTGCCGCCGGAGGGATGTCGCGTGATCGATGCCGCGGGTCTTTCCGTTTATCCCGGTTTTATCGATGCCCACTGCCATACCGGACTCGACGGCTGCGGTATCGGCTATGAAGGGCAGGACTATAACGAATATAACGATCCGGTCACTCCTCAGCTCCGGGCCGAGGACGGGATCAACCCCTTTGATCCGGCTTTCCGCGAAGCAGTCAAAGCGGGGGTGACCTGCATCGGCACTGGCCCCGGCAGTTCTAACGCCATAGGCGGCACTTTCATCGCCATGAAAACCGTGGGAAAGCGGGTGGACCGCATGATCGTCTCCGCGCCCGTAGCTATGAAATGCGCCTTCGGCGAGAACCCCAAGCGCTGCTACGAGAAAAAGGGCATCACCAGCCGTATGACCAATGCCTCTCTCATCCGGGAAGCGCTTTCCAGGGCACAGCAGTATCGGGATAAAAAAAGGGCGGCCGCAGGCGACCCGGAGAAAATGCCCGCCTATGATGCCAAATGCGAAGCCCTCCTGCCCGTTTTGGAAGGGAAACTGCCTCTCAAGGCCCATGCCCATCAGGCCAACGATCTCTTCACCGCCCTGCGGATCGCCAGGGAATACGGGCTCTCCATCACCCTGGAACATGTAACGGAGGGCCATCTCATTCCGGAGGAGCTGGCTGCCGAAGGGGTTCCCCTGGCTGTCGGCCCTACTTTGACCCATCCTTCTAAATTTGAGCTTCAAAACCGCTGCTGGGACACGCCGGCCGTCCTGGCCAAAGCCGGCTGCCAAGTGTCCATCATCACGGACGCCCCCGTCATTCCCCAACAATATTTGACGTTGTGCGCCGGACTGGCCATGAAAGCCGGCCTGCCGGAATATGACGCCCTCCGCTCCGTCACCATCCATCCCGCCCTCCATCTGGGTATTGCGGACCGTGTGGGCTCCCTGGAGCCCGGCAAGGACGCGGATTTGGTGCTGTGCGAAGGCAGCCCTTTTTCTCTGGAGGGCAGAATCCGCAGAGTCTTTGTGAACGGCATCCCCGTGGAGGATTGAACGTGTATCGCAAAGCCGCAGAGGGCGCGGCATGAAAGGGGTTAAAATGAAAGGGATTCAGAAATTATGCCATCGTCTGTTTATAGACGGGTTGTCCGGTATGGCTCAGGGATTGTTTGCCACGCTGCTGGTGGGTACGATCTTGGAACAGGTGGGAAATCTGGTGGGCGGTTCCATAGGAGCGTCCATCGTGGTGGTGGCCACCGTTGCCAAGAAGCTCACCGGAGCAGGCATCGGCGTGGGCGTCGCCAGTAAATTCCGGCAGCCGCCCTTGGTCACGGTATCGGCGGCGGCGGCCGGGATGATCGGCGCCTATGCCAAAACGATTACGAGCGGCGCCATCCTGGCAGAGGGCATCTTCACCCTTTCCGGCGTGGGCGAACCCTTGGGGGCCTTTGTAGCCGCCTATCTGGCCTCTGAGATAGGCGGGTTGGTCGCGGGAAAAACCAAGGTGGATATCCTGGTGACCCCTCTTACCACCCTGTGTACCGGAGCCTTGGTGGGCCTTTCCATCGGCGTGCCCATCTCCGCTTTCATGACCGGCCTGGGGGAACTGATCAACTGGGGCGCCGTACAGCAGCCCTTCTGGGCGGGTATCATCGTATCCGTCCTCATGGGAATGGTCCTCACTCTGCCCATCAGTTCCGCCGCCATCGGCGTATCCCTGAACCTGAGCGGTATTGCGGCAGGAGCGGCGGCCGTAGGCTGCTGCGCCAATATGATAGGCTTCGCCGTGGCTTCCCTGCGTGAAAACGGCGCCGGCGGCCTGGTGGCACAGGGGCTTGGCACTTCCATGCTGCAGATGCCGAATATCCTCCGCCGCCCCCTCATCTGGCTTCCTGCCATCCTCACCAGCGCCATCCTGGGGCCCATTTCCACCTGTCTGTTCCGAATGCCCAATAATGCCACCGGTTCCGGCATGGGAACCTGCGGGCTCGTGGGCCAGATCATGGCTTTCCAGTCCATGACGGAAGCCGGAACCTCTCCGGTCCCGGCTTTGCTCCTGATCCTTTGTATGCATATTATCGCCCCGGCCGTCCTCGCTTATCTCATCTCCGAGGGGATGCGGAAAAAGGGATGGATCCGTAAAGGCGATATGAAACTGGATATTTAAGAAAAGCGGGCGCTTTTGAACCAAAGGCGCCCGCTTCCTTCTCTCCTTTTAACCTAACTAAGCCAGAAAATCTTCAATGATTACGGCTTCCGCCTCTTCCTCCGTCATTCCGAAGGTACGCAGCTTCAGAATCTGATCGTTGTTGATCCTGCCGATGGCCGCCTCATGGATAATCTGGGCATCCACATCTCTGGCATTGATCTCCGGAATGGAGGAAATCTGCGCGTTCTCCATGATAATGGAATCGCACTGCACATGGGCATGGCAAAGCGCATTCCCTACGGCAATGGGGTGGAAAGTCTGTACGGAAGTCCCCTTTGCCACGGAACGGGAAACGATCCGGGCCGAGCTTCCCGCCCCGTTTAGTTCCACCGTCATGTCCGAAACCGCCGTCTGGGCATCATGGGTCATCAGTTTTTCCATCACGTTCAGCCTGGCCTGCGCCGCCAGAGTTACTTCCGTTTTCCTTACGGTGGAGTCCACGCCTCCGATCTGAGCCGTATCCAAATTAAAAACAGCCCCTTCCTCCAGGTAGATCCGGGTCACGGGATTGAGGATCTTTTCCCCGGTTCCTTCCCCTTCTCCGTAATGCTTTTCCGCATAGGTCACCGTCGCGCCCTTTCCCACGTGAAAAGCATGGATCCCGTCGTGCCGAGCCTCGTCGCAGCCCGCATTATGGATGCCGCAGCCCGCCACGATCGTCACGTCGGCTCCTTCCTCCACATAAAAATCGTTATATACCACGTCCGTCATCCCGGAAGCCGCCACCACCACGGGAATATGCACCTGCTCTCCCCGGGTCTCACCGCTGATATAGACATCGATCCCCTGCCTGTCCTCTTTCCTCCGGATCTTAATGTGCTCCGTATCTCCGTGGCAAAGGGACTGGCCGTTATATCTGAGATTGAAGGCTCCTTCCTGTTTAAAACCGGAATCATCTATCTTCTGTAAAACGCCTTCCGTAACCGCATCCAGCTTCATTCTCGTTTCCTCTCATTCTGCCGCCGCTAGTATGCTGTCTGCATAATATCTGGCATACAGCACACTGGGCGGGATTTCGATTCGAATTATTCCCGATCCATACAGGTGCATCCCGTCTCTTCCAAAAACAGCTTCGGAAGGACTTCCTCCCTGCTGCCGCATTCCTCCACGCGTCCCTCGCGCACCACCATGATCCGGTCCGCCATTCGGATGATCCGCTCCTGATGGGAAATCAGCACTAAGCTCTCCCTTTTTTCCCTGTGGATCCTTTCAAACTGCTTCACCAGCATGGAGAAGCTCCACAGGTCGATTCCCGCCTCCGGTTCGTCAAAAATGCTCACCTTATGCTCGCCCGCCATAACCGTGGCGATTTCCACCCTCTTCCGCTCGCCGCCTGACAGGGTCGCATCCACCTCCCGGTCCAGGTATTCCTTTGCGCACAGACCCACGCTGCTAAGTAATCTGCAGCTGACAGGCTCCGGCAGCGTCTTTCCCGCCGCCAGATTTAAGATCCTGCGGATGGTCATCCCTTTGAAAGCCGGAGGCTGCTGGAAGGCGAATCCCAGCCCGGCATTGGCGCGCTCGTCAATACTCAGGGAGGTGATATCCTTCCCGTCTAAGAGGATGGTGCCCTCGGTCTCTTTAATGATTCCCATCAACAGCCTGGCGATCGTCGATTTTCCGCCTCCGTTGGGCCCGGTGATCACCAGCATCTCTCCGTCGTTCACGTTAAAACTCACATCGGCGACGATCGGCAGCGTATCCTGATTTTCCGTCACCTGATAAGACAGATTCTTTACTTCAAGCATTCATGCACCTCTTCCGTCAATTACTCTAAGCATTCTTTCCGAAAGGCGGGCCGCGTCCCTTTCGGGCCCCTTTCCATCGCCGCTTCGGTATCTGGAAAAATACAGGCAGAGAATCCCCTGCCTGTTCCTTCACCGATACCTATTGTAACCAATCCCGTCCTCTTTTGCAAGACCGGATTACGGTTTCGTCAGGGCAAACGCATGAACGTCCTATGCCCGAATGCCGCCTGTGCCGGCTCCTGGGGAGCCACATTGCATCTTTGCCGAAACAACTTACATTTCGATCGTACAGTCAGGCTCCACCTTCTTACAAACCGCCACTACTTCTTTCATGATGCCATCGAAGCGTTCCTCCTCGGCTTCTATCGTCAGCTTCTGTGCCATAAAGCTGACGGTGGCATCCTTTACCCCGTCAATCTTCTTAATCGCATCCTCCATTTTGGCGGCACAGTTCGCACAGTCCAGGTCGGTAAGCGCATATTTTTTTCTCATCCCGAAATCCTCCTGTTTATTCATATCGTTTGCACGTATGATTGATTGTTCATATGTTTATTTTATCCTTTTTCTTCTCCGCTGTCAACAGGGAATTTCTATCCGGCCGGACAAACGCATGAACGTCCCTGCGGCCCTGCCCGGCTCCGGCGGAGCGAAGCAGGGCCGCTGCAAGGGTGCAGGGGCGTTCATGCATTTGTCCCGGTTCCGGAAAAATGCTGTTTTCGTGCTCCCGGATTTATGGTAGAATAACAATAAATCGGAACTCTCGGCACGAAACCATGCATAAACCAACAGGCCGGCGGTCCAAACGAACGGCCGATTGCGTATACGGCGGAGGGATAATAGGAGGCAGCCGGCAAAGAAAGGGAGCGGGAGCACGATGAAAATATATAGGAGGATAATATGCTTGATCAGATCCCTAACGAAGAAGAAATGACAGCTTTAGTCGGGAAATCTCTCTATGATGTATGGAATCAGTTATGTGCTCTCATTGACGAAAAATATGATATGGAATGTTTGTGGGATAAAGGCGGCAAGGCATGGAAATATGAATATAAATATCGTCGGGGCGGTAAAACGCTGTGTGCATTATATGCAAGAGAGAACTGCGTGGGTTTCCTGATTATTTTAGGAAAAGACGAACGGCTAAAATTTGAAAAAGACAGAGAAAATTACTCCAAAGAAGTCCAGGGAGTATACGACGAAGCCCAAACTTACCATGATGGGAAATGGATCCTGTTTGAGCCCGTGGATACTTCTTTGTTCCATGACTTCATTAGATTGTTGGGAATCAAAAGAAAGCCAAACAGGAAGTAAGGTTCCTGTCGAGTGATACAATCGAAACGTTAAGGAGAGCCGCCATGAAAATCGGGATTATATGCGCAGGAGATGAAGAATTTGCCCCTTTTCTGCCTTTAATAAGGAATTGCAGGATAACCGAAAAGGCTATGCTGAAATTTTACGAGGGGCAGATTGACAACACGGAAATCGTTGCCCTGTTTTCCGGAGTATGCAAAGTAAACGCTGCCATAGCGTCCCAGCTGTTGATAGATGTATTCGGCGTGGATAAAATAATCAACTCCGGGACGGCAGGCGGAATAAATCCCGGTCTGGAAATATTTGACACGGTGATTTCTACAGAGGTTTGCTACCATGATGTTGCTCCGGACATTTTAACAGAATTTCATCCGTGGATGAAATCTGTATTTTTCAAGGCAGACCGTGAATTGATAGAGCTGTCAAAGGCTGCCGTAAAGAAATTTAAGCCCGCCGGAAAAGTGTTCTGGGGACGAATGGTAACGGGCGAGTCTTTTATAACCGACGAGGGCCGGCAAAAGATTTCTGATGAATTGGCGCCTTTCACGGTAGACATGGAAACCGCGCCAAGGCTTCCGCCATTGCCAAGGACATTACGGTTGCCTTATTGAATGAAATCGGCCGGTAACAGTACAACCACCCCACAGGCTTCCGGACGCCGGGGCGCCCCGGGGCGGGGCCCGCCGGGAACCCGCGGCCGCGTGGGGCCGGGGCCGTCCCGGGGGGGCCCCGCGGCCGGGAACCTGGGGGGGGGGGGGACCGGGTAAAACGCCCCGCGGCA
>JAETRI010000111.1 GCA_021770245.1 Lachnospiraceae bacterium | reverse complement strand
GGCAGGGAGCGCCCATGGCCTTAAGTTGACCACATTGGGCACTTAGCGAGCGCGTCCTTTGCGAGCTTAGTACCGCTGCGTTTTTGGCTGAGCGAAAGCGGGTCCCCGATGGATCATCACGCGCCGCGGGGACGGGCAGGGGTGTCCGCGGGCTGCAGGACCTTTCATGCGTTTGGCGTGCTGCGCTTATGTATTCAGTTCCAGGCTTACCTTTAACGCATAATTCACCTTTGCCATGACAGGCTCATCCAAATGGCATACTTTATCCTTCAGACGCTGTTTGTCGATGGTGCGCAGCTGTTCCAAAAGGATGACGGAATCCTTCACGATATCGTGCTGTCCCGCCCGCAGCTCGATATGGGTGGGAAGCTTCGCCTTATTCATTTTGGACGTGATCGCCGCGCATATCACAGTGGGGCTGTGGCGGTTTCCCACATCGTTCTGTATGATCAGAACCGGACGCACGCCTCCCTGTTCCGACCCCACCACAGGCCTTAAATCCGCATAATAGATATCTCCACGTCTCATTTTCCCTTGCTCCTTCTCCGGCGTCTGTCAAATCCGGGGATGCCGCGTTCCCCGAACCAGCCGTTTTTACGGCTACAGATAGTATTACCCCAAACCGGGAAGGTATTCAGGCGAAAACCTGTTTTTATGAAAAATCCCTGAAATGGTCCCTTCGGTAGACGATCCTGCCTCCTCTGGTGTAAACAAAGGGCACCCTCTTGTTCAGGCAGCAGGCCAATTCATAGTTGAATCTGCCCGACAGATCGCCCAAAAGCTCCATGGAGATCCGCTCCTCTCCGTCCGTCCCCACAAGCGTCACCTCATCCAGCGGCTGCGCCTCCGGAATGTCCGTCACGTCCACCATCATCTGATCCATACAGACCCGGCCCAGAATCGGTGCACGCTTTCCGTGGATCAGCACATATCCCTTATTGGACAGGCTCCTGGGATAACCGTCCCCGTACCCCACCGGCAGGGTCGCCACTCTCCTCGGCTCCTTTACCACATAGGTTCCTCCATAGCTGATCTGGCGGCCGGCGGGCAGATCCTTGACGGAAATAATACAGCTTTTCAGGGAAAGGGAGGGGATAAGAGGCACCCGCTCCCTGCCCACCTCCGCGGACGGCCAGAGACCGTAAAGTGCGATTCCGGCCCGCACCGCATCCAAAGCGCTCTCCTCCAGATCCAGGATAGCCGCGCTGTTGGCGCAATGGCGCAGGGGAATATGTAAGCCTAACTGCGTCTCTATGCGCGTACAGAAATCCCGGAAACGCGCCAGCTGCTCCCTCGCGCTGCTCTTATCGGCTTCGTCCGCCCTGGCAAAATGGGTGAAGATCCCTTCCACCACAAGCCCCGGGGTTTCCATGCACTTTTTCACGAAAGAAAGGCCGCTTTCATCCGGCTCGATGCCGATCCTGCTCATTCCGGTATCCACCTTGATATGGATCGGAAGGGGTTTCCCGCATCTTTCGGCCGCCCCGGCCAGTTCGGGAAGCATCTCCTCCCGGAAAACGGTGGGCCTGATTTCCTCCCGCGCCATCTTTTCATAAGAATCGGGGAAAGTATAGCCCAAAACCAATATGGGCTTACGGATACCGCTTCCCCGCAGAATCAAAGCCTCCTCCGACGTGGCCACCGCAAAACCAAACAGTCCGGGCATCCCTTCCAGCTCCCGGGAAACGGGAACCGCGCCGTGGCCGTATCCGTCCGATTTTACCACCGCGATCACCTGCGTGGACGGCCCCAGGCTCTCCTTCATCCTCTTCATATTGCTTCTGACGGCGTCCAGATCGACGACGGCACATATCCTCCGATACATTTCCATATCCAAGCTCCTGTCCGCGTGTTTTTAAAAACTTCCGGTTTCGTACACGCTTTCCAAACATTCACGTACCGCTTCGCGGCACACCCCTCGCACAAAAGGGCGAAAGCACTGCGGTCCGCCCTTAGCAGCCTGCTTCGCTTAAACAGTCCGGCCCGTTTCGGGCACACTCCCTCCGCCCTGACGGCGGCCTTTCAATCAGGCGGCTCAGCTCCGCCGTCAGATCCCTGGCGGTAAGGCTGTATTCGTTCTTCCGGCGGGCCGCGCCGTCTCCGGCGCAGCCGTGCAGATAAACGCCCACGCAGGCCGCCCGGAAAGCGTCCATCCCCTGCGCGGCCAGGGCTGCGATCATTCCCGTGAGCACATCGCCGCTTCCGGCCGTAGCCATACCGCTGTTGCCGCTCCCGTTCAGGCAGAGCCTTCCGTCCGGTCCGGCGATGAAGCTCCTCGCTCCTTTACATACGAAAGCCGCCTGCAGCCTGTCGGCCCATTCCCTGCACAGCTCGGGGGCATTTTCGACCACCCATTTCGTATCCTTCCGGATAAGCCTCGCCGCCTCGCCGGGGTGCGGCGTGAGAATCAACGCCCTGCGCTCCCTCTTATCCTGCTGCAGCCGTGTCAGCCGCTCCAGAAGGCTGCGCTCCGCCGCCAGCAGATTGATGGCGTCCGCATCCAGGATAAGGGGTTTTCTGGAAGCTTCGATGATCGCATCGAGGATCCTTAAAGCGGCCGCTTCCGTTCCCATCCCGGGCCCGGCCGCAATCACGTCCGCCCAGGAAAGCGCGGCCTGCAGTCGTTTGGCCCCCTGTCCGCTCCATTCCTTTCCTTCCCCATAAGTGGACACCAATGCTTCGGGAAGAGCGGTCTGGAGGATCATACGGTTCTCCTCCTCCGTGAAAACCCGCACCATGCCCGCTCCCGTCCGCAGCGCCGCTTCCGCCGACAGCACGGCCGCACCGGCCATTCCCCGGCTTCCTGCCGCAAGCAGAATCTTGCCGAAAGTCCCTTTATTTCCGTCGGGCCTTCTTGCGGGAAGGAGTTCCCCGGGCCGTTCGGTCAAAAAGAACGCCCCGGGAGGTCCGTTGCGGAAGCTCTCTTCCGTGATCCCGATATCCCGGCACAGCAGGCGGCCCGCATAGGACGCGCCCGGATACCGCATCAGGCCCATCTTCCGGAAAGCGAATGTCACGGTCACGTCCGCCCGGACCGCACAGCCGCAGACGGCCCCGGTATCCCCGTGGATTCCGGAGGGGATATCCACAGAGAGCACGAAAGCATCCTGTTGATTCATATATTCCACCGCTTCCGCGAAAATACCCTCCAGTTTTGAATGAAGACCGATTCCGAATAACGCATCCACAACGATATCGTAGTTCTCCTCCGGAAGGCGTTCCAGAATCCGGCAGCCATAATTCTCCAGGATTCCGATCTGGGCCGTCGTTTCTGCGGAACACTTTTCCCGGCTGCCCACCAGCACGAAGTCCACCGGGAAGCCCTTCTGCATCAGCATCCTGCCGACTGCAAGACCGTCTCCTCCGTTGTTCCCGCAGCCTGCGACCACAAGAACCCGGCGGCTCTTCTTTTTCCTTTCCGTCCTTCCTTCCTCTTCTAAAATCACCTGGACGCAGGCATAGGCGGCCCGTTCCATCAATACCATGGAAGGCATTCCGAATTCCCGGATCGTCGTCCGGTCACATTCCTTCATCTCCTGTACCGATACAAGATATTCCATTTCCGTCTCCCCGCATACCGTATGCCCGGCTGTGATGCACCTAATATCAACGTTTTGTTATATATGAAAAATGCGCCAAAACAGGAATTGCCGAAAGCTCCTTCCGGCCCCATTCCTGTCCGGGACGCACCTACAAACCGACGGCATCCGCACCCTTCCCGGGCGCAGACAGGCACTCGAATACCGCCTATTTTCCGTTCTCATACTGGTTGATCATGTAAGAAAGTTTAATCAGGCTGTCGGAAAGATGGACATTCTCCACCTGCACATACTCCGGCACATCCAAATCCATATGGGCGAAATTCCAAATTGCCTTGATCCCCGCCTCTGTCAGCTTCTGTGCCGCCGCTTCCGCCCCGTCCTTCGGAATGGTGAGCACGGCAATATCGATATTATTTTCCCTGACGAACCGCTGCATTTCTTCCATGGGCCGCACACGGATCCCACGTATCTTCTTTCCGTGAAGCTCCCTGTTGATATCGAAAATACCGGTAAAAATAAATCCCCGGCGTTCAAAATTCATATAATTTGCCAATGCCTGGCCCAGATTGCCCGCCCCGATAATAATCAGGTGGTGCGTCTTGTCCAGGCCCAGTATTTTCCCGATTTCCGCATACAGATATTCCACATTATATCCATACCCCTGCTGGCCGAAGCCGCCGAAGTTATTCAGATCCTGCCGAATCTGGGATGCGGTTACATGCATCAGCCGGCTCAGTTCCCGGGAAGAGATCCTCTCCCTCCCCTGGTCTTTCAATTCCCCCAGATATCGAAAGTATCGGGGAAGGCGCGCTATAACTGCCTGAGAAATTTCCTTTTCCACCCTTTGCAGCCTCCGGTCTATAAGAAAGCCCATCCTGTGGTTGCCTAATCTATTATAGTAGCCCGTTCCGCCAATGTCAACGAACGAATTTCCCCGCGCACGCCTTCGCACTAACAGTACAGCCACCCCGCAGGCTCCCGGACGCCGGGGCTCACAGGGAAAGGTCCTTCCGAAAACCCGCTGCCGCTTTGGGCTGCTTCTAAAGCCGCTGCTCCCGGCTTCGAACCTTGCGAATGAGGCTAAACTCCTCGCTTTGCTCGTCGGACAACGCCGCATTCGCAAGGAAGCCGATCCCATCGGCTTAAGAAGCAGCTCCAAAGCGGCAGATGGCTTCCGGAAGGACCTTTCCCTGTGAGCCCCGGCGTCCGGGAGCCTGCGGGGTGGCCGAACCGTTACCCTCCGTGTGCGTTCAATTCTTCTTTTCGATGAATATTTTCCGGGTAATGAAATTATAGACCATAACCACCGCAGTGGCCGCGATCTTCACCACCATATAGGAACGCTCCATATATTGATCGAGGAGGGCGGTTCCCTCTGCCATAATCCAGGAATTAATACCCAGGCCGATGATACTGAGAACCAGGAAGATCAAAAACTGCTTCGCCTTATTTGCTTCCTTATCCGCATCAAACACCACCGTTATGCTTAAAATATAATTCACCACCACCGAAACGGTAAAGGAAATCCCGCTCGACCAGATGGGCGGCATGCCGAAGATTTCCGTAAGGCCCACCATAATTCCATAATCGATGAAGAAGCAGAGGAACCCCACCGCACCGAATTTCAATATCTGTTCTATCAGTTTTTTCATCCGCATACCCCTGCATATCGCAAGCCGGCTTACGATACTGCTCCGATAAAAAAGTTTGGAAGTTGACCCTTAAAACCTATATCCTGCCCTCCAGCCTTTCCCTGATCGCTTTGATAAACCCTTCGCTGTTTAGAACGGTCACATTCTCAAGGCTCGTGATAAGCGCCAGATCCTTCGTCATCTTCCCGCTTTCAATGGTTTCCACCGTGGCCGCATCCAGAGCGTTTGCAAAGCGTGCGAGTTCCCCGATGCCGTCCAGTTCCCCCCGCTTGCGCAGGGCGCCCGTCCAGGCGAAAATGGTGGCGACGGGATTGGTGGAAGTTTCCTCGCCCTTCAGGTATTTATAGTAATGTCTCTGTACCGTGCCGTGGGCCGCTTCGTACTCATAGATGCCGTCGGGGGACACCAGGACGGAGGTCATCATTGCCAGGGAACCGAAGGCGGAAGATACCATGTCGCTCATCACATCGCCGTCATAGTTCTTGCAGGCCCAGATAAAACCGCCCTTCGCTTTCATAATGCGGGCCACAATGTCGTCGATCAGGCTGTAGAAATATTCCAGCCCCAGGGCGTCAAATTGCTCTTTATATTCTTTTTCATATATTTCCTGGAAAATATCCTTGAAGGTATGGTCATACTTCTTGGAAATGGTATCCTTGCTTCCGAACCACAGATCCTGCTTCGTACTGACCGCGTATTGGAAGCAGGCGCGGGCAAAGCTTTCGATGGAGGCCTCCGTGTTATGCATCCCCTGTACGATTCCGGGAGCTTTGAAATCGAAAATCACCTCACGGCTTTCTCTCCCTTCCTCGTCCGTGAATACCAATTCCGCCTTCCCGGCTCCCGGAATTTTCATTTCCACATTTTTGTAAACATCGCCGTAAGCATGGCGGGCGATGGTAATGGGTTTCTCCCAATTTTTCACACAGGGCTCGATCCCCTTCACCACGATGGGAGCACGGAAAACCGTCCCGTCCAGGATCGCACGGATGGTGCCGTTGGGGCTTTTCCACATCTCCTTCAGGTCATATTCGTCCATACGGGCCGCATTGGGTGTAATGGTGGCGCATTTCACGGCCACCCCGTACTTTTGGGTAGCCCGGGCGGAATCCACGGTTACCCTGTCGTCCGTATCATTCCGGTTTGCCAGGCCCAGGTCATAGTATTCCGTTTTCAGGTCGATAAAGGGCAGGAGCAATTCCTCCTTGATCATCTTCCAGAGAATCCTGGTCATCTCATCTCCGTCCATCTCCACCAGCGGAGTTACCATCCTGATCTTATCCATACTTCCTCTCCTTCTGCCGCCGAAGGCGGCATTCGCATATGTGGGAATTGTGCGTATGCACAATTCCTGCCCGAAAGCGTCCTTCTTTCGGGCTCCTCTCCTTCTGCCGCCGAAGGCGGCATTCGCATACGTGGGAATTGTGCGTATGCACAATTC
>JAETRI010000110.1 GCA_021770245.1 Lachnospiraceae bacterium | reverse complement strand
GGAGACACGCTTACCGCCATACTGAAAAAAGCAAGGAAAGAACAGCTTAAAAATCAGATGCAGTACGGGGAACTGTACCACCGCAACTACTACAAGGAAGTACAGGATAAAAACAGAGTTTACTATGAGTATTACAGCTTGGAGAACACGCAGGAAATTCCGGCGGATTACAACGAAATCTCATTTGTATGTTTAAGACTGGACGGCTGCCTTGAAACGCCGAGTACATTGAGTATCGTCTGCCGGACGCTCGCAAAGAAACTGGACGGATTTGAAGGCTTTCACTTCCACCAGCTCCGCCATACTTATACAAGCAATCTGCTGTCAAACGGCGCAGCGCCGAAGGACGTGCAGGAACTCTTAGGACACTCTGACGTGAGTACCACCATGAATGTGTATGCCCATGCCACAAGGGAAGTTTCCCTTGTAAACTGCCCATAAGGGCAAAAGCAAGGGAAAATACATAGCAATTCACTGTATGAGGCTTGAAAAGCCTTGAAAAATAAGGAAAGTTCAAGAAATTCATCTACAAATCCCGATTTTGTTTTTCTGCGGTATGCTTCCCTGACAAACTGAATTTAACGGACAATACTTTCATTATTCCAATACTTCAAACCCTGATTTCATCATATATGCAACGAAATACAGAGTCTGAGTTTCACCATCATAGCCTATTGCCAATTCATAGTGAAAGGGAATATGTTCTTTGTGATATATCTTTTGGAAATGTGACAGATAAAACATATCGAGTGCACCTATCATACACGGATAACCTGCATCAATTTCTGATTTGATTTTTGCGAGAGCCTTGTAAAAGTTCTATACTCTAATGTTTTGTAATCAAATCCAACAATAGGAGAAAGGAATTCATACATTTTTCCGGTTCTTCCATCGCCAAGTGTTACCATACGTTTGACGAGCATCGGATCGTTCCTGCGTTGTGCCTTCATGGCGTCTTACACCGTATTTACAGAGCGATGATGCACCGCTAAATGCTTTCTCCGGTTTCCCGGCGCAGCCTCGCATAAAATTGTTCATAGAACCCCCCGTCGCTGTCAGGAGAAGAACGGCCCTGCACTCTGTCTGTCCGGGAATCCGTCCGGCCGGGTTCCCAGGCAGACAGATAGAAAGTCCGCAGCACATCCATGGTCAGTTCCTTCCTGCGGGCATCATCCCGGGTATTCTTGACCTCCTCCCGGATTTCTTTCAGATAATCGTGCCAATCCAATGTGAAGCGTTCATAGCTTTTCAGATCCGGGATACCGAGCCATTTTTTGACCTTCATCTTCGTCCTTCTTTGCCTGCTGCATTCATGGATTTGGAGAAAATAGCGGAAAGAATGATTCTCGTAGACCCGCCCCAGCGGGAACAGTCTGCACAGGCCGGGCCGGAAAGAATGGATCTCGCAGCGCCCTTTTGCGGTGAGGAAGGGGCAGCCGCCGCCTTTCCCGTCCAGTTTCAGATTGGGCAGGATCGCCCCGTCGGCCATGTTCAGTTCGATCAGTCCTTTCTCCAGGAGCCGTTCAAAGGAAGAATGCAGGCCTTGGGTGAGATGATACATATCCCAGGGATCCAGCAGGATGGTATTTCCCATTTTGCGGCAGCACTCCGAACAGCCTTCACAGTCGTTACAGCCCACTTTTACCAAATCATCCGCGTCATACAGCTTCCCGTCTGACACTTCCTGCAAATCAATCTCCCGTTCCACTTCAATACCCATACCTTTCTGACCGGCCTTTCGAAAGGCGCATACTGCTTCTTCGCGGCACAACCGCAGCCTTGGAAATTCCGATGGTTTGATTTTTAGGATGCTCTTTGGATACTATACCCTGTCCGGAGTTTTTTTTCAATAAGGGATTCGATTTGACCAGAAAAAACGCAGAAACGTTCCGGGCGGACCGGAGATATGCTGCAGCCATATTACCGCATATGGAGGGTTAAAAGTCTGAAGGAACCGGGAGAGGATATCCTGTCGGATGAA
Source organism: Lachnospiraceae bacterium (assembly GCA_021770245.1). GTDB lineage: Bacteria > Bacillota > Clostridia > Lachnospirales > Lachnospiraceae > Eisenbergiella. Next base: position 5,078 of record JAETRI010000110.1, on the reverse strand, counting down.
AAGAAGAGCGCTGTCGCCGGCGGCAGAAGAGATCGGCTGGACCGTATTTTTTTTCGTCGGATAGCGGCATGGGATTTCCCCCATGCCGTTTCTCCCATCAATCCGCGGACTCCTGTGAGTCGTCCTCTTTTTCGTCCGGAAGCACAGGCTGGCCGAAGGAGTAGAGATCCTTATAGGCGTTCAGCTCATCTTCCTTTACCATACCGGCGGGAATCAGTCCGGTACAGTCCATGGAGGAGACGGTATTGATATAGTCCTGGTCGGGACGGATATTATAATCTTCGTCTTTCATATGGCCTCTCTTTCCGCCGCCCGGGGCGGCATTTTTGCTGCCTGTTAAAAGCAGGCATCATTAGTATATAGAAGAAAAAAAGATTTATGCATTTAGAAAAGAGGCACCGTCTTGCAATTTTCCCCATGATAGACTATGATTCATTAAAAAGGAAGGGTATGGACGATATCCTTATTTGTATGCGCGCCAAAGCGCGCAGATGGGAGTCAAGTTTGAAACTACGTTTCAAACTCTTTATTGGTGGCAGTATCGAAGGCATAGCCTTCGATATGCAGGGGGTATAAGAGATTGAAAATTGACATTTTCAATCTCCTTGATTTGTATGCGCGCCAAAGCGCGCAGATGGGAGCAAAAATGGATCTGTTTGATTATATGAGGCAGGCCAGCCAGGAGAAGGAATCGCCGCTGGCGGCCAGGCTGCGTCCCTCCACGCTGGAAGAGGTGGTGGGGCAGCAGCATATCATCGGGAAGGACAAGCTGCTCTATCGGGCCATTCGGGCGGATAAGCTGGGTTCCGTAATTTTTTACGGCCCTCCGGGAACGGGAAAGACCACATTGGCCCGGGTGATCGCCAACACCACCAGTGCGGAATTCACACAGATTAACGCCACCGTGGCGGGGAAAAAGGACATGGAAGCGGTGGTGGCACAGGCGAAGGATATCCTTGGGATGTATGGCAGGCGGACAATCCTTTTCATCGATGAAATACACCGTTTTAACAAAGGGCAGCAGGACTACCTCCTTCCTTTCGTGGAGGACGGGACAATCGTCCTAATCGGGGCGACCACGGAGAATCCCTATTTTGAGGTAAACGGAGCATTGATCTCCCGGTCCATTATTTTCGAATTAAAGCCCCTGTCCGGGGAGGATATTAAGGAGCTTCTGCGCAGGGCCGTTTCCGATGAGAAGAAAGGGATGGGCGCCTATGGGGCCGTGCTGGAAGAAGATGCCCTGGAGTTTTTGGCTGATATGGCGGGAGGGGATGCCAGGCTGGCGCTGAACGCCGTCGAACTGGGAATCCTTACCACACCAAGGGGAGCGGACGGCAGGATACACATTACCTTAGAGGTTGCCGGGGAATGCATTCAGAAGCGGGTGGTGAAGTACGACAAAACGGGGGATAACCATTATGATACCATCTCCGCCTTCATCAAAAGTATGCGCGGCTCCGATCCGGATGCGGCCGTCTATTATCTGGCAAAGATGCTGTATGCGGGGGAGAGCGTGACCTTTATCGCCCGCCGGATCATTATCTGCGCTTCGGAGGATGTGGGAAATGCGGATCCCCAGGCGCTTACCGTGGCGGTGAGCGCTTCCCTGGCCGTGGAACGGGTAGGGATGCCGGAGGCCCAGATCATTCTGGCCCATGCGGCGTCCTATGTGGCCTGTGCGCCGAAGAGCAACGCGGCGGTAAATGCCATAGGGGAAGCCATGGCCTGCGTACAGGAAACGGGAAACCTGCCGGTTCCGGGCCATCTGCAGGACGCCCACTATAAAGGGGCGGCGAAGCTGGGGCATGGGCTGGATTATAAGTATGCCCACGATTATCCCAATCATTACGTGCGGCAGCAATATCTGCCCTATGAGCTGAGCGGAAGGGAATTCTACAGGCCCACGGAAAACGGCTATGAGGCGAAGATACGGGAACATATGAGACGGATTAAGGCTGAAGCACGGGATACACAGGCGGAGGCTTCAAAGGGCGCAGCCCCAAAGCCATAGCGGGCTGCGGTTTCTCAGAAGAGCTGTTCGGTCAGATATTGATAGATTTCTTTATGTTTTTTCTGCCAGTTGTGGCACATGGACACGGCCAGCTCTTCCGTGGGGACACAGATGCGCAGGTTTACCAGATCCACGTTTTTCTCCTTGGCCACCAGCTGTGCTTCGTATTCTCCGTTCACCAGTTTATAATAGCTGGTCTGGATGGCGGACTCGTTGCGCAGTTCGATGCGGTGATCCCTGAAATATTCCCGGATGTCCAGCTTGATGGCATCGCTGATGCGGTTTTCAAAATAGGAGAGGGTTTTCCGGCCCTCCTCCGTAATCCGCAGCTGAGTGCGGTTTAAGAGGGTTCTGGATTCCGCCAGTCCGGTTTCCACGAGCTCGGAAATGACGGACTGGAGGGTGAGAAAATTGGTATATTCCTTTTCCAGGATGAAATCGCCGATCTGTGTGGTGGTGAGGGTCAGATTCACCCGGTCCAGGATATAGAGTACGATCAATTTATAAAGCGTGGTCGGTTCCTGATTCATAACTGCTCCCGTTTGTCCGTTTTAGCGGACGCTTCAATCAATAATACGAAACATTATTCCTTTTCTTTCTTGATTCCTTGTCCTTGTCTGATGGATTCCAGTTTCATTTTGTGATGGAGTGCGTTTAGTACGCGGCGTTTGTCCCGGCTCCAGTCCGGCGCGAGGAGAAGATGTCCGGGCCCGTCCCCGGTGACCCTGTGGATTACGATATCCGCAGAAAGGGCGGCGATGCAGTCCGTAAGAATCTGCAGGTAATCTTCCTGAGAGAGCACATCGAATGCCCCGGACAGGTAGAGATCCGCCAGATCCGTGCCCCTTAATACATGAAGGAGCTGCAGCTTGACGCCGAAAATCCGGCAGCGGTTCAGATGGCCGATGGTTGCCAGCATATCTTCCCTGCTTTCGCCTGGCAGGCCCAGGATCACATGGACGATAACGGGAAACCCGGCGGAGCGCAGACGGCAGACGGCCTCGTCAAAGCAGGAGAGGGGATATCCCCTGCGGATGAGACGGGAAGTGGCCTCGTGGATGGTCTGTAACCCCAGTTCGACCCAGATGAACTTGCCGGGGAATCGTGCCCGGAGCCTTGTAAGCAGTAAGATGACTTCCTGCGGGAGGCAGTCCGGCCTGGTGGCAATGGAAATGCCTGCGATATCCGGTTCGGCCAGGGCTGCGGTAAAGATTTCTTCCAGGTATCCTATCGGACCGTAGGTATTGGTGTAGGCCTGAAAATAGGCGATATAGCGTCTTCCGGTCCTTTTGGAGGAAAGGAGGGCCTTCCCCTGTTCCAGCTGCCGGCGAATGGAAGACAGGGACTGCCGCCCGGGAGTGACCGGCACCGCAAACTCCCCGCTTCCGCCTTCGCTGCAGAAGAGGCATCCCCGACGGCCCAGGGTCCCGTCCCGGTTGGGACAGGAAAGGCCTGCGTCCAGGGCGATCTTGTACAATTTTTCCCCATAGTGCTCCATACACCAGTCATGAAGGGTATAATAGGGCTTTTCCCGACGATAGACGGAGGCGGCCCCTTGGGAGGGCTTTTCCGGACGGCGCATCGGTCTACCTTTTAATATGGCTTTTTACCGCATCCGCCACGGCCTTAGCGACTTTGGGATCAAAGGCTTCCGGCATAATATTGTTTTCGTTCAACTCTTCCTCCGGCACCAGGGAAGCGATGGCCAGGGCTGCGGCCAGTTTCATTTCCTCGGTGATCTGGACGGCACGGCCCTCCAGGGCGCCTTTGAAGATGCCGGGGAAAGCCACCACATTGTTGACCTGATTGGGGAAATCGCTGCGTCCCGTGCCCACCACCTTTGCGCCGGCTTCTTTTGCCAGATCAGGCATGATTTCGGGCACCGGATTGGCCATGGCAAAGAGGATGGCGTCCCGGTTCATGGAAGAAACCATTTCCGAAGTAACGATGCCCGGGGCGGATACGCCCACGAAAATGTCGGCTCCCTTCATGGCATCGGCCAAGGTTCCGGTCAAGCCCTTTTGATTGGTCACATCCATCATCCGCTCCTGCATCCAGTTTAAGCCCTCGCTGGTTTTGGAGAGGATCCCGCTTTTGTCGCACAGGATGATGTCGCAAAATCCGTAGGAAAGCAGCAGCTTTGTGATAGCGATCCCGGCACTGCCTGCTCCGTTCACCACCACCCGGCAGTCTTCCTTGTGCTTCCCCGTTACCTTCAGGGCGTTGATGATCCCGGCGAGCACCACGATGGCAGTGCCGTGCTGGTCGTCATGGAAGACGGGAATATCCAGTGTGGCCTTCAGACGTTCTTCGATTTCAAAACAGCGGGGGGCGCTGATATCTTCCAAATTGATGCCGCCGAAGCCGGGGGCCAGCCAGGTTACGGCCTTAATGATTTCCTCCGTATCCTGTGTATCCAGACAAATGGGAACGGCGTTTACACCCGCAAACTCCTTGAACAAAACTGCTTTGCCCTCCATTACCGGCATGGCGGCATGGGGGCCGATATTGCCCAGGCCCAGGACCGCGGAACCGTCGGAGACGACGGCGATGGTGTTGGCCTTCATGGTGTAGGTATAGGCGGCGTCCTTATCTTTTGCAATTTCCCTGCAGGGTTCCGCCACCCCGGGCGTATATGCCAGGGAGAGATCTTCCCGAGACCGGACGGGCGACTTGGATGTGATTTCCAGTTTCCCATTCCATTCTTTATGCAGCGCAAGGGCTTTTTCGTTAATCGTCATGATGAGCGTCCTCTTTTCTATTATCCGCGGCGGGCGGAAGACGGGCTGCGCCGGCCGCAGGTAAAGTGGCTGTTGAAAGGGTTATGTTTTTCCTGTCTATCATATAATATTTGCATTTGATGTGCAAGACCGGTTTTGGACCGGCCGTTAAATACAGGAACGGATCTGAGCCCGGACGGCTCCGGCGGCGTAGGCGTAAACTTTACCCGGGTGTTTGACACGTCCATAAGCCCAAAAGTACCTCAAAGCCTTGTAACAGGCTTATTTTTTTGTCAAATATTTTGTTTTAGTGTATAGTAATATTTGGTGATATATGGTATACT
>JAETRI010000109.1 GCA_021770245.1 Lachnospiraceae bacterium | reverse complement strand
GCAGCGGTACTAAGCTCGCAAAGGGCGTGCTCGCTAAGTGCCGGCGTTTTTGGATGATCCCCTCTGTGATCATCACGCGCCGCGGGGACGGGCTGCGGTGGCTCAAGGGCCGCAGGGACAGGCCGGTGTTTGTCCTGCAAACAGCCTGAAACCGCTTGACAAAAGCTTCCAGGAGGATAAAATAAGAGTATCTTAAAATACAAATCGATAGGATTGGAGTCATAATGAAGATAAGGACACGTTTTGCACCCAGCCCTACGGGGCGGATGCATGTGGGAAATCTGCGTACGGCATTGTACGCTTACCTGATCGCCAAGCATGAGGGAGGGGATTTCATCCTCCGTATAGAGGATACGGATCAGGAAAGATACGTGGAAGGGGCCGTGGAAATCATCTACCGGACCCTGGCCATGACCGGGCTCGTCCACGACGAGGGGCCGGATAAGGACGGAGGCGTGGGCCCCTATGTGCAGAGCGAACGGCAGGAGAAGGGGATTTACCTGGAATATGCCAAACAGCTGATCGATAAGGGAGAGGCCTATTATTGTTTCTGCGATAAGGAACGTCTGGCCACGTTGAACCGTACGGTGGCGGGTAAAGAGATTAATGTATACGATAAGCACTGCCTGGCGCTCAGTAGGGAAGAGGTGGAAGAGAAGCTGGCCTCCGGGCTCCCCTATGTCATCCGGCAGAACAACCCAACGGAAGGGACAACCACTTTTCACGATGAGATCTATGGCGACATTTCCGTGGAGAACGCGGAACTGGACGATATGATCCTCATTAAATCCGACGGATACCCGACTTATAATTTCGCCAACGTGGTGGACGACCATCTCATGGGCATCACCCATGTGGTGCGGGGAAACGAATATCTTTCCTCCTCGCCCAAGTATAACAGGCTGTACGAAGCCTTTGGCTGGGAGGTGCCGGTATATGTACACTGTCCGTTGATCACGGATGAGGAACATCACAAGCTTTCCAAGCGCTGCGGCCATTCTTCCTATGAAGACCTGGTGGAGCAGGGATTTCTGACGGAAGCGATCGTCAATTTCGTTGCCCTTTTGGGATGGAGCCCGGAAAACAACCGGGAAATCCTGTCCCTGGAGGAATTGATCCGGGAGTTTGACTACCGCCATATGTCTAAATCTCCGGCGGTCTTTGACTATACCAAGCTGAAGTGGATGAACGGAGAATACATCAAGGCCATGGAAGAAGGCCGTTTCTATGAAATGGCAGAACCCTATCTGAAAAAGGCGCTCAGCCGGGAACTGGACTTGAAAAAAATCGCGCAGATGGTGAAAACGAGGATCGAGACCTTCCCTGATATCCCGGAAATGGTGGATTTCTTCGAGGCGCTTCCGGACTATGACGCCGCCATGTATGCCCATAAAAAGATGAAAACCACCCGGGAAAGCGCCCTGGAGGTGTTGACGGAACTGCTTCCCGTGTTGGAAGCCCAGGAAGATTATAGCAATGATGCGCTGTATCAGACCCTGGTATCTTATGTGGAAAAGAAGGGCTGTAAGAACGGTTATGTGATGTGGCCCATCCGTACCGCCGTGTCCGGTAAGCAGATGACCCCTGCCGGAGCGACGGAAATCATGGAAATTCTGGGAAAGGAAGAGTCTCTCGCCCGTATCCGCATCGGCATAGAGAAGCTTCGCAATGGCTGAATCCGAAAAAAAGCCGCAGGCCCCTCCTACAGGGAGCAACCCGGGCCAGCTTTCGGCTATCGGCCACGGAACCGGCCCTCTGCTTGTGTTGGCGGGGCCGGGTTCCGGCAAAACCTATACCATCACGCAGCGGATCCGCTGCCTGATCGAGGAGAAGGGGGCGGATCCCTCCTCCATTCTGGTCATCACCTTTACCAAAGCGGCGGCAGGAGAAATGAAAGAACGCTTCGCCCGCCTGACGGAAGGAAAGAATTATCAGGTCAACTTCGGAACCTTCCACGCAGTCTATTATCATATCCTGAAAAGTTCCGGCCAAGCCGGTACGATCATCTCGGAATCCGAGAAAAAAGAAATCCTGAAAACCATCCTGATGCGGCCCGACAGCCCTGCTATTGGCGAAGACAGCCAGCTGGAGGAGATCCTTGCGCGAATCAGCCTTTATAAAAATAACGTATGTCCTGTGGATAGGGAGGAAGAGCCGGAGGTCTGCGGCATGTCCCAAGAGGAATTCCGGAAGCTTTATGCATCCCTTGCGCGGGAAATGGACAGAAGGGGCAAACTGGATTTTGATGATATGGTACTCAAATGCCGCCAGCTTTTCTGCCAATATCCCGGAATTCTGGCTGCCTGGCAGAAGAAATTCCGTTTCATCCTGGTTGACGAATTCCAGGACATCAATTCCATGCAGTATGAGATCCTGCGTATGCTGGCCCTCCCGGAAAATAATCTGTTCGTGGTGGGAGACGACGATCAGTCGATCTATGCCTTCCGTGGGGCACGCCCCGAAATCATGCGCCGCTTCCTGAAGGATTATCCGGATGCGCAGAAAACGGAGCTGGCCGTCAATTACCGGAGCACGCCGGAGATCGTACAGGCGGCGGGAAAACTGATCGGGGCCAACCGGGACCGCCTGCCCAAACGGATCCTGGCGGGGAGGGAGAGCGGGAAACCGGTCCGTCTCATACATTTTTCGGGCAGAAGGGAGGAAAACGACGCGCTGGCAAAGATCTTTTCCGCCGGGACGGAGGACGGCAAACGTATGGCCGCCATTTTCCGCACCAATCAGGATGCCCTTTCCCTGGCGGAAGCGCTCACGGGCCACGGGGTGCGCTATGCCATGAAGGAGAAAACGAAAAGCCCCTATCGCAGCGGCGTTGCCCAGGATCTGCTTTCTTACCTTTCCTTTGCCATGGAGGAAAGGCGACGCTGCGATTTCTACCGCATCATGAACCGGCCCAAACGGTATATCAGCCGTGCGGCGGCGGAGGAGGAGCGGGTGGATTTTGAAAAACTGCAGCTTTTTTATAAAGACAGGGCTTATATGCGGGAAATTTTGAGAAAATTTCAAATGGATATCGGGAGAATCAGACGAATGGATCTTTTCGCCGCCGTAAATTTTATCAGAAAAGGGATCGGATACGACGAATATTTGAGAAATGCCGCATCGGAGGCCGGAAAGTCCTTTGGGGAATATGTGCAGCAGGCCGATTGGTTCCAGGCCCAGGTGCGCCCCTTCCCGTCGCTGGAAGCGCTGAAGGAACATATCCGCCGTTACGAAGAGGAACTGGAGAAGGCGGCGGCAGCCTCCGGACAGGACGCCCCGGTGAGCTTATTGACCATGCACGCCTGCAAAGGACTGGAATTCGACCTGGTCTGCATCCCGGACTGCAATGAGGGCATCATTCCCCATCGTAAAAGCATGAAAGGAAGCCAGGTGGAAGAAGAGCGCAGGATGTTCTACGTAGCTATGACCCGCGCCAGACAGGAATTGATCCTGTCTTGGATTTCCGGGACAAAAGAGGAACCGGGCTTCCCTTCCCGGTTCCTTGCGGATCTCGATTTATGACTGCGACAAAATCGTGGACAGCCCGGCGTTTTCGGAGCATTTGGCCGGTTATTCCTGCCCGTCCACCAGCTCGTCGAATTCGCAGTTGTCCAGATATTCATCAAAGGCATCGGCCACGGCTTCATATTCCTCATCGTCCTCGATGTAGATGAGCTGCGGTTCCTCATTGGGATCCTCTTCGTTTTCGGAATATCCGTAGAACCAGACTTCCCCATCCGCATTTTCCCCGGCTTCGTCCAGCGGAAGAAGGACGATATAGTTCTTTCCCGCCACCTCCAGTATCGTGATGACGGCACAATTTACCTTGCTGCCGTCATCCAATTCCAGCTCCACGCTCATCTCTTCCTCGGGTTCCCCCGAGGGCTTGTTCTTCTTATTTAACATGCCAATCCCTCCCTTCAGAATGACCGAGATTTCGAAATCATGTATTAATGTGCTTATTATATAGCATAGACGTGAGGTTGGCAAGACAGCAGAGGATGTTTTTTGGGACAAACGCATGAACTGAATGGCGCAGGGGCCGCAGGACCGTCTATTCGTTTGTCCTGCCTCCGGCCGCGTCCCGCAGCATACCTGACTGAGAGTTTGTCCTTCGATGTTGAGTATGTGCCCCTTGCCATCCGGGAAGATACTTTCAAAAAAAACACAAATTTCAACTTATATAAGAGGACGGTCGTGCCGATATTATAAATATCAGGCAGGATGGAGGCGGCTGCAGAGAAAAGCGGTGAGCCTTCTGCTCGGGGAAATGCAGCATGGAATACCCCGACGAATCGGTTCTGTCGGACAGGTACAGACGGATCGTATTTTGGAAGGTGGTCGATAAATTTGATTATACAGCATAACATAGCGGGAATTAATTCGGCAAGGAACAAAGGAATATCCGAGTTCAAGATGGGAAAGTCCCTGGAAAAGCTTTCCTCCGGCTATCGTATCAACCGGGCCGGGGATGACGCGGCAGGGCTTGCCATATCGGAGCTGATGCGGAACCAGATTACGGCATTGGATCAGGCTATGCGGAATGTGAACGACGGTATCAGCATGACCCAGACCGGCGACGGCGCTCTCAATGAGATACATGCCATGCTGGAACGGATGAAGACGCTTGCTATTGAAGCGGCAAACGGCACCTATAATTCGATGTCAAGGGCCAGCCTGGATGCGGAACGTATTCAGCTTATGGATGAGATTGACAGGATTGGGCGGTCGTCGGATTTTGATGAAATCGAATTGTTTAATGGGGCGACGGAACCGCCAGATGCTCCTGCCACATTTAGTCCTCCGGAGCGGGACATGAGAGGTGATATTACCTTGCAGATCGGCCATTCCGGAGAAGAGACCATGGATGTGACGCGCTACTATATGAGCGGTAAGGCGCTTGGCCTTGACAAAACGGATTTTACATCGGTAAATTCAGCGAACGAGTCGGTTCAGATGATAGAGGATGCGATTGAAGCAGTAGCAGATATCCGGGCGGATTTCGGAGCTTCTTATAATCATCTGGAGCATACGCATAATAACCTGAGTGTAACCTCCGAGAACATGACCACTTCGGAAAGCAGGATCAGGGATACTAATATGGCCGAGGAGTTCACGGAGTTCACGAAGAGCAATATCGTTTATCAGGCATCGAATTCCATGTGCGCCCAGTCAAATTCAATGCCGCAGCTGATTATAAGCCTTTTGCAATGAGATAAGTTAACTGAATGATAAAAGCCGGCCGCAGATCTGCGGCCGGCTTTTTTTACGTGGTTCGCCCAGCATGGGCGTAATCTAATCGGTGTAAGTCCGTAAAGTGCCCTGATAGTGGGAAACTTACAGCCAATGACAAGGGAGTTTATTATGTCATACAGACCAAAGCGTCCCTGCTCCCATCCCGGTTGTCCGAAGCTGACGGACGGGCACCCATGGGAACCTGATGGCGCTCTGCAAGCTGTGCCATTCCGAGATCACGGCGCGGGAGGGCGGCAGAGGGGAACGCCGATGCTAAAGCATGGAAATAAACGCCGCTGCCCAATAAGGACAGCAGTGCTTCAGGTGATTTTAAAGCTGTTTTAAAAAATCTGTTGGCGTGACTGCAGGAACAGCGGATCCTGTAAAATCCTTGATGTTTCGGGTCAGAATATAACTGGCACCGTTTCGTTCGGCCACGGCATCTACTACCGCATCTTTGAAGTCAGGCATGGTGCGCATAAGGGCCGTCTGTATATCCATCCCCTGTACATCGGCAAAGGTAACGATTTGGGAAAGCTGCTCAATCCGTTCCTTTGCCTGACCGGCTGATTTCAGAAATTTGCGCAGCATATAAAAAATGTCGGTGGCAGATGAAGCCGAGACCAGACATTCAGATTCGGCTTCAATCGCTTTATGCAGTGCCTGATAGGAATCCGGGAAGAATGGTTCGCGTTTCTGGAAAATATCCAGTATTACGTTTGTGTCAATTAAAATCTTCATTGTCTGGCCAGCCGCTCCTCTCTGATGGAATCTTCATCTATGGATTCCTTCTGGGGTATGATCCCCACAAGACTGTCCAGTACGGACAGTTTGTCAATAGACGGGCTGGTGAGCCGGGCAATATTTTTGCCGTTTTTGGTAATAAAGATATCTTGTATAGCAGCCAATTCAAGATATTTACCAAGATTTGTTTTTAGTTCAGTTGCGGTAACGATCATAAATTTATACCTCCTGTGGTTTTGTGCTGTATGCTTATTTATATTATACATGATACAGACAAAAACATTAAACAAATCGAACGAAATATTTTGTGCGATATAATATGAATGGGACGAGCGGATCATGGGTATCCGCCCGCTTTTTAGTCGGGAGCGGTTATGAATATTTTACAATTGCCCATGGATGAGGTGCATCCACGGTGAGAGGACGGCGGTTAGTCACCGCCTCCTACTCGATCTAATAGAAGTTGATGCCGATTCCGGGCGGGAAACCCGCAGGGCCGGAGCAGGCGCGGAGACAATGTCTGCCGTGAGAAAATAGTGTGGCTTGCTGGAATGGAATATGATAAAATATAGACGGGAGGTGAGGGCCATGCATATGGATACCACCATAGCGAAAAATATCCGTGTGGCAGACGAAAAAGCCGGTTACGATGCGGCCTGCAAGCGGCTGCTCT
>JAETRI010000108.1 GCA_021770245.1 Lachnospiraceae bacterium | reverse complement strand
CAGAGTGATTAATAGACTACCAAAAGAAAAGCAAAACCAAGGAGGAAACGCACATGAGGACACAGAGATTCGGGATCGAGATTGAAATGACGGGGATCACAAGGGAAAAGGCAGCGAAGGTCATCGCAGAATATTTTGGCACAGAGAGCTTTTACATCGGCACCTACTACGAAACCTACGGGGCAAAGGACAGGCAGGGCAGGACCTGGAAGGCCACCTACGACTCCAGCATCATAGCACAGAAAAAGGAGCGGGGGCGCACGGTACACGCGGCCGACACCTACAAATGTGAGATCGTCAGCCCCATCCTTACCTACGAAGACCTGCCGGATTTGCAGGAGATCGTAAGGCAGCTAAGGCACAGCGGGGCTTTTGTAAACAACCAGTGCGGCATACACATCCATGTGGATGCAAGCCGCTACACGCCGCAGACCCTGCGGAACCTTGTGAACATCATAGCGAGCAAGGAGGACATCCTTTACAAAGCCCTCCAGATCGACCCGGCGAGGCTGCGGTGGTGCAAAAAGACCAACGAAAAGCTGCTGGAGACCATCAACCGCAAAAAGCCGGAGACGATGGAAGCCTTAAAGGACATCTGGTACGCAGGATCAAGCAGGGGCAGAAACGAACATTACAACGAAACAAGGTACCACGGATTGAACCTGCATTCGACTTTCACGAAAGGGACGGTTGAGTTCCGGCTTTTCAACAGCACCACCCACGCGGGCGAGATCAAAGCATACATACAGTTCTGCCTTGCGGTAAGCCACCAGGCGCTGACGCAGAAAAAAGCCTCCGCAAGAAAGACGGTAACCGACAACGAAAAATACGCATTCCGGTGCTGGATGCTCCGGCTTGGGCTTAGCGGGGACGAGTTCAAGACCTGCAGGCTCCACTTCCTGAAACACCTCGAAGGCAACTCCGCATGGCGGAACGCGGCTTGAAGGGAATAGGCACAGGGCACCATTCGGGCGGGAAACCGCCCTTAAGGTGGTAGGAGGGCGACCTCACTAAAAAGCGAAAGGATGATTGATTATGAAAAAACGCTACATTGCTTACGGCAGCAACATGGACGAGGGGCAGATGGCCTACAGATGCCCCACAGCGCGGCTTTTGGGGCAGGCAGAGGTGGAAGGATACCGCCTGCTGTTCAAAGGCTCGCTTACGGGGGCATACGCCACGATTGAGCCGCAGGAGGGCGGCAGGGTGCCGGTGTTAATCTGGGAGATCGGTGCGGCGGATGAGGCGAGCCTTGACCGCTACGAAGGCTACCCTTCCTTTTACTACAAAAAGGACCTGACGGTGAGCCTTGGCGGGCAGGAAGTGACGGCGATGGTTTACATCATGGACGAGAGGAGGCGGCTGGGCGAACCGAGCGGCGCTTACTACGGAGTGCTGGAACGCGCCTATAAGAAATTCGGGTTCCCGATGGAGATATTGCAGACGGCACTTAAGGCGGGCAGGGCAGGGGAAACGCTCCCGGACGGATGGGAGGCGGGCGACACCTGCTACATGGTGACCAACAAAAGGAAGGGCTACACCAGCGCCTATACCGTGCAGGGATACGATGGGAAATATTTCAGCCTCTTAAACAGCGCGGGGAACCTTTACCGGGCATCCGCATGGCGGATGTTCCGCAGCCATGAGGCGGCGGTTTCCTCCCTGCAGGGGAACGGGGGTGTGCAGGATGAGGCTTGACATCAGGAAGGAGGAGCTGGAGGCTCTGCGGGAAAAATACCCGCAAGGCTGCCGTGTGGAGCTGGTAAAGATGGACGACCCCTACAGGGAGATGCCGCCCGGACTGAGAGGCACGGTGGAGGGCGTGGATGATTCCGGCTCCATCCACGTCCGCTGGGATAACGGCAGCAGCCTTGCGGTGGTCTTCGGTGAGGATGAATGCCGGAAACTGTACGGGAAGGGGGAAGTGGATGCCCTGTTTGAAAAGATCGTCGGGTTCCGTTTCCGCACCTGCGGGGAGATGGAGGACTGGTTCAGGGAGAGGCTTGGGGATGCCCTGCCCCATCTGGAAATCCGGCAGTGCGATACCATCAATTGGGAGGTGGACAACGGCATAACGGAAATTGACTATGCAACGGACTGTTCCTTTGGCGAAAATATCTTCGGGATGGATTATGCGGATTTTACCATTGATTACATCCGTGACAACGAAAAGCGGATGTACGTTACCTACGCAAGGTGGAATTAAAGGAAGGAGAGAGTGATATGGCAATGCAGGAAAGGATGCCGGGAAATGCACACGAAAAGCGCAACTGCTGGCAGCGGGGCAACGGCTCCTACAGCATGAGGGGCGAGCTGCGCCGCGGCATTTCCCTTAATAAGAAATACCTGAACAGGAAGGTCCGGCACAGCGGCAGGGAAGCCTTAAAGCGCGGGGATTACAGGCGTATCTGCAAGACATTACATATGGTGGAGTTCTCATAAACCGCCATATTATGCACGGTTACCCACCCATATCTTTGTCACATTTATGGTGCAGATATGAGTGGATAATGTGTGCTTTCAGAGGTAACATGTGTACTACCGAAAGGGAAAATACGAAAAAACGGAGGGTACACACCATGACAAAGAACGAAGTGATCCAGACAATTAAAGACGAAATCAGGATGAACGGATTCCAGCCGGAAATGAATGAGCGGTTTTCACCGATGCCTTTCCTTAAAGGGGAAAGCGACCTCTACATTGCCGTCAGCATCCGGGAACGGCTGGATTTTGCAAACAGCGATTTTGAAAAAAAGATAGCAGCCTACACGGTGGATGTGAAGGCGAGCGTCCGGAAGATGGGCGGGAACCCGACGCCGGAGGAGCTGCTGGATGCAGCAGACCAGATACGCAGGGGTGCAGAACTTGCACGGAACCTGCAGGGGATGAACCTTGCATACACGGAAGAAGCATAAGGGAGGGGAGAAAAATGACAGGCCTGAAAAAGCAGAGGAATAAAAACCACTGGACACTCCCCTACGCATACGCGGGGCGGCGGTCAGAAGTACACGTCTGGCTGGAGGAGGACAGGGATTCCGCAGATTTCGGGAAATACCTTGTGTACTGCGGCGCGGTTTTCGAGACGGCGGACACGCTGGAGGAAGCGGCAGAGCTGGCGCGGGGATTTACACACGGCGGCGCATTACTATAAATGCAGGAGGGAGCAGGATGATAACGGAAAAAATCAAGGAGCAGATATTTGCGGTCCGGGACAGCGGTGTGGCGAATATGTGTGACATGGCGGCGGTGCAGAGGGCGGCATTTGACAGGGATTTCTACGAACTGGTTCTTTTTATCGAGGAGAACCGGGAAGAATATTGGAATTTCATACTGACGGGCAAAGAGTAAAACAGGGCGGGCGGCTTTCCGGGAAGGGGAGCCGCCCGCCATAATGTACACAATTTCCTGCATTTATCTCTGGTACATTTACGGTGCAGATATGAGTGGATAATATCTGCTTTCAGAGGTAAGATGTGTACTACCGAAAGGGAAAACAGAGAAAACGGAGGACACATACCATGACGATCAACGATGCAATGAGAAAGTACAGACTGCCGAATCCCACCACGCCGGAGGATTTGGAATGCAGATGGAGCAAGCTGCTGAATTTCGGTGACAAGGTGGTCATTGCCGGATACTATTACAACGGACAGAACAAGCCCTGCTACTTCGGGGCGGTTTATGAATTCCTGAGTGAAGACCACACCTGCGAAGGTGCCATTGGACTGAGGGATGCAAGCGGGATCGAGTTCGAGGATGACGGCCATGCAATCGCATGGGCGATCAGCAGGGCATAAGGAGGGAAAGCACAATGAGGGAAGATTACAACGGATATGAACTGAGAACGGCATGGGATGATGGGGCGCTTGGGTTTGGATTCAGTGTCCATGACAAAAACGGCGCGGAGGTTTCTCGCAGCGTTGACCCATATTTTCATGAGGAGAACGCGCTGACAGCGGCGAGGGCTGTGGCAGACGCGCTCCCGGAGCAGGAATAAAAACACATACATAGCGGCAGGGAGGGCTTCTTTCGGAAGCCCTTTTCTGTTGCTCAAAATTAAGGGAAGGAGGCGGCACAGGTGGCGCAGAGCGGAAGGAAACCAAAGCCCACGGCGGTCAAGGCGCTGGAGGGCAATCCGGGCAAGCGGAGCCTTAACACGGGCGAGCCGAAGCCGGAAAAGAAAGCCCCGCGTTGTCCGGCATGGCTGGAGGGTGAGGCGAAAAAAGAGTGGAAGCGGATGGCGGGGCAGATGGAAAAGCTGGGCATCCTTACGGAGATCGACATGGCGGCTTTTGCCGGGTACTGCCAAGCCTATGCGCGGTGGAAGGAAGCCGAGGAATTCATCACCCAGCACGGCACCATCGTAAAGACCCCTTCCGGCTACTGGCAGCAGGTCCCGCAGGTATCCATCGCGCAGACCTATTTGAAAATAATGAACCGTTTCTGTGAGCAGTTCGGCCTTACCCCTTCCTCCCGGAGCCGTATCGTTGCGGATAACGGCGAGGATAAAGAGAGTGACACGATGGAGCTTTTGCTCTTTAAGGGAGGCGGGGGATAGTGTTTGACGAGGAAAAGGCGAAACGGACGGTAGATTTCATCAACTGCCTGAAACATACCAAAGGGAAATGGCGGGGGCAGCCTTTTGAGCTGCTCCCGTGGCAGGAGGCCATCATCCGGGACGTGTTCGGCACGGTGAAGGAAAATGGGTATCGGCAGTACAACACTGCCTATGTGGAGATTCCCAAAAAGAACGGGAAATCGGAACTGGCGGCGGGCGTGGCATTATATATGACCTGCGGCGATAATGAATGGGGCGCGGAGGTTTACGGCTGCGCCTCTGACCGACAGCAGGCATCCATCGTCTTTGACGTGGCGGTGGATATGGTGGAGCAATGCCCCGCATTAAAGAAACGGATCAAGCCTGTCATGTCAGTGAAGCGGCTGGTGTATAAACCCACCAACAGTTTCTATCAGGTGCTTTCTGCGGAAGCCTACACCAAGCATGGCCTGAATGTCCATGCTGTTATTTTCGATGAGCTGCACAGCCAGCCGAACCGGGAGCTGTTCGATGTCATGACCAAAGGTTCCGGTGATGCAAGGACGCAGCCGCTGTTCTTTCTCATCACCACCGCAGGCACAGACCGCCATTCCGTATGTTTCGAGCAGCACCAGAAGGCGGAGGATATCCTGCAGGGGAGGAAGATAGACCCCACATTCTATCCCGTCATTTACGGCGCGTCCGATGATGCGGACTGGTCATCAGAAGAGGTGTGGAGGAAAGCGAACCCCTCACTTGGGCATACCATTGACATTGAGAAAGTGCGGAATGCCTATCTGAGCGCAAAGGACAATCCGGCAGAAGAAAATATCTTCCGGCAGTTACGCTTGAACCAGTGGGTGAAGCAGTCCACAAGGTGGATGCAGATGGACAAATGGGATGCCTGCGCTTTTTCCGTGGATGAGAGGGAAGTGCTGGGGAGGGAGTGCTACGGCGGGCTTGACCTGTCAAGCTCCATTGACATCACCGCTTTTGTCCTGGTATTCCCTCCCCGGAATGATACAGAAAAATATATTCTTTTACCGTACTTCTGGATACCAGAAGAAAATATGCGCCTGCGGGTGCGCCGGGACCATGTGCCTTATGATGTGTGGGAGAGGCAGGGATATTTGCAGACCACGGAGGGCAATGTGATCCATTATGGATTCATAGAGAATTTCATTGATGATCTCGGAAAGAAATTTCATATCAAAGAGATTGCTTTCGACAGGTGGGGCGCGGTGCAGATGGTGCAGAATTTAGAGGGCTTGGGGTTTACCGTGGTTCCCTTCGGGCAGGGCTTTAAGGATATGTCGCCGCCCACCAAGCGGCTGATGGAGCTGGTGCTGGAGAAGAACATCGCGCATGGCGGGCATCCCGTCCTGCGGTGGATGATGGATAATATCTTCGTCCGCACGGACCCGGCAGGGAACATCAAGCCGGACAAGGAGAAATCAACGGAGAAGATTGACGGCGCGGTCGCCACGATCATGGGACTTGACCGGGCAATCAGGAATGAGGGCAGCACGGGCAGCGTATATGATGAGAGGGGGATTTTGAGTATATGAAACTACCATCCATTTTTGGAATGAGGGGTGCAAGGGATAAGCCAAAGGACAGCTACGGCGGCCAGGCTTATTCCTTTTTCTTTGGGAGAAGCACCAGCGGAAAGAACGTGAATGAGCGGACGGCAATGCAGACCACGGCGGTCTATTCCTGTGTGCGGATACTGGCGGAGGCGGTGGCATCCCTGCCAATCCATGTTTACCGTTATACGGAGACCGGGAAGGAGCGTGTGTATGACCATCCGCTCTATTATTTACTCCATGACGAGCCGAACCCGGAGATGACTTCCTTCGTGTTGTGAGATTGAAGCCGGAGGATGTGCTGCATATCCCCGGACTCGGCTTTGACGGGCTGGTGGGGTATTCCCCTATCGCTATGGCAAAGAACGCGGTGGGCATGACGCTGGCCTGCGAAGAATACGGTGCGTCCTTTTTTGAGAACGGGGCCACGCCGGGCGGCGTGCTGGAGCATCCGGGGGTATTGAAAGATCCGGCAAAGGTAAGGGAGAGCTGGCATTCCGTTTATGGCGGCTCCAGGAATGCCGGGAAGGTGGCCGTTTTAGAGGAGGGCATGAAGTACCAGCAGATCGGGATTCCCCCGGAGGAAGCACAGTTTCTGGAAACGAGGAAATTCCAGATAGATGAGATCGCGCGTCTGTACCGTATCCCGCCCCACATGGTCGGGGATTTGGATAAGAGCAGCTTTAGCAACATTGAGCAGCAGTCTTTGGAATTCGTGAAATATACCTTAGACCCGTGGGTGATCCGGTGGGAGCAGTCCATACAGAGGGCGCTGTTCCTTCCGCAGGAGAAGAAACAGTATTTTGTGAAGATGAACGTGGACGGCCTGCTCCGTGGCGATTATGAAAGCCGGATGAAAGGTTATTCTATCGGCATTCAGAATGGATTCATGTGTCCGAATGATGTAAGGCGGCTGGA
>JAETRI010000018.1 GCA_021770245.1 Lachnospiraceae bacterium | reverse complement strand
CTCCTCTCTTTTATGGGTGTGCGAAGAAATAGTTTGTTTTGTCACTTCTATTATCCCGCATTTTCCCATAAAATGGGAGGTTTTTTTGCGAAAAATTTTTAAGCGTCAGAGCTGGGCAATTTTTTCAGGACAAACGCATGAATGGCCCTGCGGCCCCTGCGCCACCCCTGTGCACCCTGGCGTCCGGGAACCTGCAGGGTGGCTGTTACGCCTTTCTTGCTTTAATGGCAAAAACCGTAGGCAGCATTAACGCTTTTCGTCCAAAGTCATTCTCCGCCCCCATTGCCTTTTCTCTGTCGGTTTCTTCCACAAGCTTTACAATAACGAATCCGTTCTCAGCCAAAGCATTAATATACGTACTTAGCATGCGGTTTGACAACATAATTTCTTTGTTGCTCATGCCGGCCCGGTACCAATTCTCGTTAAAATAGGAGTTACTGAAAATAAGTCTTCCGTTCTCGACCGACACACATTTATGAATTGGATGCGACCACCCGAAAACAAATATTCCATCCTTCCTTAAATAGGAATGGATCTGTTGAAAAGTTTTGTCTAAATCGGTTGTCCAGCCGATTCCATAAACCGAATAAACCAGATCAAAGTATTCCGTCGGCAGCCCGCATTCGTCTTCCATGGGTAAGCAGATAAGTTTTGCATGGATTCCATGTTTTTTCAGAAATTGTTCTGAAAGTTCAATTTGACTGACGGATATATCTAATCCCCACAAATCAGATGCTCCCAAGTCTGCGGCGTATTTCAATGAATGGCCGTTTCCGCAACCGATTTCAAGAACCTTCCTGCCATATAAATCCCCAAGCAGATTTATCTTATCTTCTGACGGAAAAAAGCCACCCCAGTTCGGCAGAGCAGTTGCCCCTAAGAATTCGCTGCCTATTGTACTCCAAAACTCGGCATTTGTTTTATGCGCCTCGTGCACATCCATTTCAACATTATTCGCATTACCCAAGACTTTACCGCCGACAATATTCTTTTTTATTCTTTCCGCCTCTTCCACAAGAGTTATTATATTTTCCTCCGCTTTCTCTTTATAGTCAGCGTCGGTGAGCTTTTCTCCCGCAAACAATTCGTTGAGGTCGATCTTCAGAATTTCACAAATAGGCTGCATAAAGGACAATTCAGGCATTCCGTTGCCGCATTCCCATTTGCTTACAGTCTTGTCGCTAATGCCAAGAGCAGCGGCAAATTCACGCTGGGTGAAATTCTGCTGCTTCCTCATGTCGGCAATAAATCTGCCTATTTTAACCTGATTCATATCGACGCCTCTCCCTTCTCTTCTAAATGATAGGACAGGTCTTTACAAATTCACACCCATGAATCGTAGAGTTACTGCAAGATGCTCATTTATAAAGTTTTTTCGACACTTTTCCATATCCCGTCTTTTTGTACCGTAATTTATGATATAATGAGCGTTAGCGAGAAGAATGCGCTGGCTCATTCGGCGAGGGGAGAATGGCGGTCATGAATCTCCGATTCATGAAAAGTTTCCGAAAAGGATGTGAGAGGATTTACTCTCCTTTTTTCAACCGGCATTTGGGCCGCAGGCGGCCCAAATGGAATCGCAGATGAGAAATCGCATCCGCGATTTCTCATCGCGATTGCCGCAAAGGACGCAGCATGAAAGGGGTTAAAATGAGAATCATCCCATACAATGAAAAATATAGAGACGACATGATTTTCATGGTTCTTGAAGCCAAAAATGCTCTGGGCCGGATCCCGCATCTGAATGAGGATTTGTTGGATGTGTCAAAACATTATCTGTTATCCGGCGATATGTTTTGGCTGGCAGTAAGCGGCGATGACAGAATCATCGGCTGTGTTGGCTGCAGCAAATACACCCCGGATACCGCAAAGGTACATCGTCTTTATGTCAAATACAACTTGAAAAGGCAGGGGATAGGAACCGGGCTTCTTGAGACGGCCGAACAGTATATGAAGAAGGCGGGTTATCGCTATTCCATCGTACATCTTGGGGGAAAGGAGTATTTTGAATCCAAACAATTTTATCCCAGGCGTGGATATGTGGAATGGGAACCCGGATATATGCGCAAAGAATTATAGCTATGTTTGCAGGGCAGCCGATCCGAGTACCCGGCGGACCGGCATATTCGATCCGCTCCTGCGTTTGTCAGCCCCCCTTTTTCCTTTCTCTGCGTTCCTCCCGTACCCTTACCCTGAGTTCTTTAAAAAAAAGGGTCAGCATCCCGCTGCATTCCTCCTCCAGAATTCCCCTGGTCACCTTTACCTGGTGATTGAACTCCGGCATCTCCAAAATGTTCAGGATGGAGCCCGCACAGCCCGCCTTCGGATTCATGCAGCCGATCACCACCTCCGGGATCCTCGCCTGCACGATGGCTCCCGCACACATCTGACAAGGCTCCAGGGTAACATATAGCGTACACCCCTCCAGCCGCCAGTCTCCCATCTTCTTACTCGCCTTTCGGATTGCAGTGATTTCGGCGTGTGAAAGCGTACTCTTATCCGTATTTCTCCGGTTGTATCCCCGGCCGATGATTTTCCCTTCAAAAACGATCACACACCCGATAGGCACTTCGCCCAGTTCATACGCCTTTCGTGCCTGCCGCAGAGCCGCTTTCATATATTTGATCTGAAGCTTCTCCAAGCTATTCCCGTCTTTCTTTTCCATATCCGATATCCATACCCTTCTCCTCTAGGTAATATTAATTTACCATATCAACCGGCCCATTTCAATCACTCCGCCGACGCATGAATATCCCTGCGTTCAGACGTTTGTTGTAAATCACTGCTTGTCCGCCCGGCCATATCGGCCTATAATATTTAAATACAGAAACGGATAAAAAAGACGCGTCTCACAGAAGGGTTCAAGCTTCAGAATTGATATTTTCAACCATGAATTTACGCCCGCTGAAGCGGGCAGGAAGGTTAAGATGAAGATATATGGTTTTCAAAAAACAACTCTCTTGGATTTTCCCGGCCGTGTGGCCGCCACCGTTTTTACGGGCGGATGCAATTTTCGCTGTCCTTTTTGTCAGAACGGCGACCTGGTACTGCACTCCGGTTCCCTTCCTTCCATACCCGAGGAAGAGGTAATCCGGATTCTCGAAAAAAGGCGGGGGATTCTCACTGGCGTCTGCGTTACGGGAGGGGAACCCACTCTGCAGCCGGATCTTCTCTCCTTTCTGGAGAAATTGAAAGCCCTTGGGTATCTCGTCAAACTGGATACCAACGGGTATCATCCGGAAATCCTCCATGTGCTCCACGAGCAAAGGCTCCTTGACTATATAGCCATGGATATTAAGTCCTCTCCCGCCCACTATGTCCGGGCTGCAGGGCTCAGGGAATTGGACATGGCACGCATACAAAAATCCGTCCTTTTCCTTCGTACCTGCGGGCTTCCCCATGAATTCCGCACCACGGCAGTGCGTGGTCTGCACGAGCCGGAAGATTTCCGTCAGATCGGGCAATGGCTCGAGGGAGATGAGGCCTATTTTCTCCAGTCCTATGTCCATAGCGAAGGCGTCCTGTCTCCCGGCTATGATTCCTTTAGCAAGGAAGAACTGGAGGATTTCCTGCATATCCTGCATGCCTATCTTCCCAACGCAAGCCTAAGGGGTGTGGATTAAGCGCCAATGCAGCCAACCTGAGGCCATGGCATTCATCCGGCCGCACCAGGATTACGTGCCAGGAGAAACGCAAGAATGGCCCTGCGGCCCCTGCGCCACCCCTGCCCGTCCCCGAGGCGTGTGATGAGCACAGAGGGGACGGGCAGGGGTGGCGTAGGGGCCGCAGGGTCATTCTTGCGTTTCTCCTTTTTACGTGCGTTTTTCTCATATCTTTACCCGTTTCATATAGTAACCGAAGCTTCCCTGTTTTGCCGGCGTATATTTTCCCTCAAAGGCCTCAAAACCGAACATTTCCGCCGCCATTTTTTCCCGGTCATAGTATACGCCCGGAACACCCAGGTAGAAAGCATCCTCCCCTCCGTGCGTAATTTTCCCCAGGATGATATGTCTGTAATTATAATATCCGTGCAGGAGAAAGCTGTTATGTACCATTTTCTGGAATCCCTTCTCCAGGATTACGAAATCCTTTGGCGCAATGGTCAGAAAGGCCCGGTCGTCTCCGAAAGGGTGTACCGTCCGGTACATATGCTGCAGTTGTTCCCATTTATCCTCGTACAGCTCGTCCCTGGAGGGAAGCGCATCCGTAGCCTTTTCCCCTGTCGTGTCGGTATCCTTCAGGGGCCCCTGCGCCCTATCCTCTATCCCGGCGGCCTCCAGTACTTCCGCCTGTTTTACCGCATCTGCTTCCTCCCGGCAGCCTGCCCTTTGCCCCTCTTCCCGGCCGGATATCCCTTGCGCCTCTCCTTGGCGGCCTGCTCTCTCTCCTTCTTCCCGGCTGAACACTCTTTGTTTTTCACCCCGGACGGCTGCTTCCCGGCTCCGTATTTCGGCCCGCCCCGCCTCCTCCCGTCTCTCTTTTTCTCCGGACACATCCTCCGGACGGCGCCAATGTCCTTCCAGTTCCCTGCCGTCTGACAGCGTAATCCTTATCCCGCAAATTTCTTCCCAGGACCTTCCCCCACGGGTCATGGTTCCCCGCGCAAACTGCCTGGTATAGCTTCCCTCCCCCTGCTCCAACAATAACTTATCCACCAGGGAGCCTGTCTCGTCGCGGATTTCATAGAAACCGCTTTCCGCCTCATACATGCCTTTTATTCGGATATTCCATTTCACCGCGGCTTCCATCTCTTCCAGCTTCAGAAAGCCCGCATTTCTGACCTTGTGTCCGGCCTCCATGAAATTAAGATACACAATCTGTCTGCTATAATAGAACACGCCTGTCCCTCCTTATAGCCCTATTCTATTCGCCTCCTTCCAGTACTATGACAACTTTTTTTCTTTCCCGGAAAACATGTGCCACGATTAAGAGGCCGCTGCCCTGTTTTGCCGCGACCTCTCCCTCATATACACGTCTTATTAAAATATCTTCGCTTAATAATCGATTGTTTCCAGATATTTCATATAATTAACCACCATCAGGGCGATCTTGAAGGTCAGGGCATCGTCAAATACCCTGATATCCAGCCCCGTGCTCTTCTGCAGCTTTTCAATCCTGTAGACAAGCGTATTCCTGTGGATAAAAAGCTGCCTTGAGGTCTCGGACACGTTCAGGTTATTCTCGAAGAACTTATTAATCGTTGTCAAAGTCTCCTCATCCATATCATAGGGCACATTGCTTCCGAATATTTCATCAATGAAAATCCTGCACAGATTCACAGGAAGCTGATAGATCAGACGGCCGATTCCCAGTCTGTCATAGGCGACCACATTCTTCTCTGCATAGAAAATCTTCCCCACATCCATGGCCATTTTGGCTTCCTTATAGGACTTGGAAACCTCCCGCAGCTCTCCCACCATGGTGCCGTAGGCGACGCACACATTCAGCATGGCTTCGCTGTTCATCATGTCCACAATCATATCCGCAGTTTTTTCCACCGTTTCCATGTCGTCAGGCCGATCCAAAGCCTTGATCAGGATAATATTCTTCTCATCCACCGCAGTAATATAATCGCCGTTCTGGCTGCTGAACAGGCTCTTAAGCATCTCCATGGCGCTGTTATCTTTTTCCAGCCTGGTTTCGATCAGATAAACGATCCGCGGGCATTCCACCTCGATATGAAGCTTCTGGGCCCGGTTATATATATCCACAAGGAGCAGATTATCCAAAATCAGATTCTGGAAAAAGCTGTTGCGGTCAAACCGCTCTTTATAGGCTACGATCAGGTTCTGAATAGAACTGACCGCGATCTTCCCCACCATATATACGTCCTCGTTCTGGCCCTGTGCCACCAGAATGTAGGCCGCTTCCCCTTCGTCCAGAATCTTCAGAAGATGCCTTCCTCCCACCACCTGGCTGTCCGCCGGTGAAGATGCGAAATTCTCAATGATGTCTCTGGAAATATCGATGTCCTCCGTGGTGGATGCTACCTTCAGCCCTTCCAGGTCGTAAATACCCAATTCTACTTTTGTAATCATCCGCAGCTCATCGATACTGTTTTGCATGATCTGATTGGAAATCATTTCTCCTCACGTCCTTTCCTGTCTTTTTTTAACTATATAGCAAGTTTGGAGATTTGGCAAGCCAGAAAAAGGGAAGATGCAAAGCATCTTCCCTCATATTCTTTCCCTGATTAGTTGGTGATAACCTGCTCTGTCTCTTTATTGAATACGTGAATCTTCTCCACGTCAAATGCAAACTTCACGGTATCGCCAGGTCTTGCGGTGGTGCGGGGATCCACTCTCGCGGTGATCGGGAACTCAGCCAGATCAAAGTACAGGAACACTTCTGCACCGAGCAGCTCGTATACCCTTACGCTGGATTCGAATACGCACTTCGCCGTCTCAATGAACATCTGAGAATCATATACATCTTCAGGACGAATACCAAAGGTAACGGTCTTTCCGACGTAGCCGCCCTCAATGAGCTTTTTGGATTTAGCCGGAGGCAGCGGAATGGACTTGCCGGCAACTTTCAGAGAGGCAACGTCTCCGTTCGCTTCCACCACGGCATCCAGGAAGTTCATCTGAGGAGATCCCATGAATCCCGCAACGAACAGGTTCTGAGGCTTATCATAAAGATTCTGAGGGGTATCTACCTGCTGGATCACGCCGTCCTTCATAACGACGATCCTGGTTCCCAGCGTCATAGCCTCCGTCTGGTCATGGGTTACGTAAATGATGGTGGTTCCCAGTCTCTGATGCAGCTTTGCGATCTCGATACGCATCTGTACACGCAGCTTGGCATCCAGGTTGGACAGAGGCTCATCCATCAGGAACACCTTAGGGTTACGCACGATAGCACGGCCCATGGCAACACGCTGTCTCTGACCGCCGGACAGAGCCTTCGGTTTTCTGTCAAGAAGGGGAGTTAAATCAAGGATCTTGGCCGCTTCCTTCACCATCTTATCGATTTCATCCTTCGGCACTTTTCTCAGCTTCAGGCCGAAAGCCATATTATCATATACGGACATATGAGGATACAGAGCGTAGTTCTGGAATACCATGGCAATATCTCTGTCCTTGGGCTCCACATCGTTAACCACTCTGTCACCGATCTTCAGTTCGCCGGAAGAAATATCTTCCAGACCGGCAATCATACGCAGAGTCGTGGACTTACCACATCCGGACGGGCCTACAAAGATGATGAACTCTTTATCAGCGATTTCCAGATTGAAGTCTTTAACGGCTTCAAATCCATTAGGATACACTTTGCAGATATTCTTTAAAGATAAACTAGCCATTTTTTGCCTCCCTGATTGATATAGTTTTCGTGTTTACAGTTATTTACCTCAACTGAATCTGGAATAAGTATAACCGAGAAAAAAACTTTTGACCATACCATTAATTCACAAATATTTATCGCGTTGCTGTAAATTTTGCTAAGAAAAATAGAATCTGAATTTAGCCCCTGTCAACTTGTCTAACTCGATTCTTTTTTTCTATACATTTTCACCATTTCCCTGCTCAAGCTGTTTTTTCTTCGCCTCTTCCTCCTCGCGGATAAAAGAAAGAGTCTCCAGTTCTTCCCCTGAAGCCGTCTCCTCTTCCTCCGGCTCAAACCGCTTGAAGATCTTCACAAAGAGCATACTGCACACGTACGCGGGCACGGAGAACCCGAACATAATCAAAAAGGGCATGGCCTGGAAGGTCACCAAAAGCAGCACCACCGGGGCCAGGTTGATGAGAAACAAAAGAATGGTTTTCGGCAGGTTCAGAACGCTCATCAAAAAAGAATTTTTTATCGTATTTTTTACCGAATTTTCAAACCTGGAAAGGACCGGGAACAGGTAAATCATGGTAAAAAGGTAAATGATAGCCACCACCATGATCAGCACCATCATCACATCCCCGAAGGAAAAACTGGTGTTTCGCAGAATCAGAAAATCGCCGGCCAGAATGAGCCCCAGTAAAATACTGATTATCCAAAGGATGGTGGCCTGCCGGAAATTATCCTTGAAGGATTTGAAATACCCTCTTATAATATAGCATTCCTCCCCCTTTACCATTTTGATGGTCATATAATATAATGCGCACACCGCATCCCCCGCGGTTATGATGGGGATACACAGCAGCAAGGTAATGACGTTTAGAATCATCAGATCGGCCATTTTGGACAAAAACTGCATGAGCGGACTGTCCAGGTTAAAAAATCTTCCCATTTGTAATCTCCTGCTTCACTAAATTTGGCCGCTGCGTTCTACAGTGATCGCCTCACTGTAAAAACCGCGCGGCCATTATAGCTATCATACTACGCCCTTTACCTACATGCAAATAAAATATTTATAAAACAGGCTCCGTTATGGGGCAAGCTCAGCCACCCCGCTGGCTCCCGGACGCCGGGACGCACAGGGAAGGATCCTGCGGGGTGGCTGAACTGATACCCGTTATGTTTCAGCCTGCCGTACGCAGCACCCATTCGCAGATATCTTTCCAGACCAGCTCCCGGTCCGCCTCGTTCACCAGCTCATGCCTGTCATTCTCGTACAGCTTCAGGGATACTTCCCGCATTCCCAGTTTCCGGAAGGACTGGTAGACGCTCTCCACCGCTTTCCCATAATCCCCCACCGGATCCTCACGCCCCGCCATGAACAGGATCGGGAGCTCCTTCGGCATACCCGCCAGACGCGTTTTCTCATGGAGCCTGTCGATCAGGGCAAACAGCGTGGCAAATCCGCCCAGCGTAAAGGTAAAACCGCAGAGCGGATCCCGGTTATACTTTGCCACCTCCGCCGCATCCCGGGACAGCCAATCCATGGCCGAGACGGGATGCGGGATCCTGCGGTTGTAGCTTCCGAAAGCCAGCATATTCACCAGGCCGCTCTTGTGCTTTTCTCCCTGCAGCAGGGTGAGCACGCGCACCAGCCCCCGGGAAAAGCGCAGAAGCTTCCTGGGCTGCATCCCTGTGCCCATGATAATGGCACCCGCCAGGCCTTGTGCATACACGCACAGGTAATTTCTCAGGATGAAAGAACCCATGCTGTGCCCCAGAATCAAATAGGGAATATCCGGATGCTCCTCCTGAATTTTCCGGCGCAGGCTGTGCACGTCCTCCACCACCTTATCCGGCGCGTTTTCACTGCTAAAGAACCCGTAGGGCATTCCCTTCGCCACGCTTTTCCCGTGTCCCAAATGGTCGTTTCCCGCCACCAGAATCCCCTTTTGCGTAAGGCTGACGGCCAGTCTGTCATATCTGTCCACATATTCCGCCATACCGTGTACGATCTGCAGCACACAACGGGGCTTTCCCTCCGGAATCCACTCCACCGCGTGGATCCGGGTCTGTCCATCCGCGGAATTGTAATAAAATTCCTTCTTATCCATAAACGGCTCCAATCTGCGCGCTTCGGCGCGCGTGCAAATCACGGAGATCTTTCTGCCCGGTCAGCAGATTTCCGCTCCTGCGGGCATTTCTTTTTCCGGCGCCACCAATGCCAGATTTCCCTGGGCATCCTCCGCGCACAGCAGCATGCCTTCCGACAGGATCCCTGCCAGGGTGGCGGGCTTTAGATTCACCAGCACCATCACCTTTTTTCCCACCATTTCTTCGGCGCTGTAATGCGCTTTGATGCCGGATACGATCTGCTTCACCTCGCTGCCCACGCGTACCTTGGAGCAAAGAAGTTTTTTGGACTTCTTCACTTCCTCACAGGAGATGATTTCCCCCACCTGGAACTGCAGCTTGGCAAAATCGTCAAAAGTGATCTCCGGCTTCCTCTCAATATCGATCACCTCCGCCTCCTGCGCCTTTCCGGTTTTGGCATCCGGCTCCTCTTTTCCTGCAGCAAACAGGGCATCCACCTTTTCTACCACTTCCTTCACATCCAGCCGTGCGAAGAGGATCTCCGGTTTGTCCGTGACCTTCGTTTTGCCGGGATAATGTCCGAAACTGCCGCATTCCTCAAAGCCGGGAAGCGATGCGTTCAGCTGCGCCGCAATTTTGCCCGCTGTTTCCGGCATAAACGGCTCCAGCAGAGAAGTTCCGATGGTGATTCCCTCCACCAGATTATACAGCACGGTAGCCAGCCGGGCCCGCTTCGCCTCATCTTTTGCCAGGGCCCAGGGCTCGGTCTCGTCGATATACTTATTGCACCGCTTAAACAGGGCAAAGATTTCCGTCATGGCATCCGCCACGCGAAGCTCCTCCATCCTGGCGCAGACCTTCCCGTAAGCCGCCGTCACAACGGCTTTCAGCTCCTCGTCCACCGGTTCGGCCGTCCCCTTGTCCTCCACGATGCCGCCAAAATACTTATTGCTCATGGAGATCGTCCGGTTCACCAGGTTGCCCAGCGTATTTGCCAGCTCCGAATTGATCCGTTCCACGATCAGTTCCCAACTGATCACCCCGTCGTTTTCAAAGGGCATCTCATGCAGCACGAAATAACGCACCGCATCCACGCCGAACAGGTTCACGAGATCGTCCGCATACATTACGTTTCCCTTGGACTTGCTCATCTTCCCGTCCCCCTGCAGAAGCCATGGATGACCGAAAATCCGCTTCGGCAAGGGCTCTCCCAGCGCCATCAGGAAGATCGGCCAATAGATCGTATGGAAACGGATGATGTCTTTTCCGATCAGATGCAGGTCGGCAGGCCATAGTTTTTCGTACTGCTGCGTGCTGTTTCCTTCCGCATCGTAACCGATACCGGTGATATAGTTCGTCAGGGCGTCCAGCCACACGTAGACCACATGCCTGTCGTCAAAATCCACCGGAATCCCCCATTTGAAGGACGTCCTGGATACGCACAGATCCTGCAGCCCGGGGAGCAGGAAATTGTTCATCATCTCATTTTTCCGGGAAACGGGCTGGATGAACTCCGGATGCTCGTTGATGTGCCGGATCAGCCTGTCCGCATATTTACTCATTTTGAAAAAATAGGCCTCTTCCTTCGCCGGCTTTACCTCGCCGCCGCAGTCAGGACATTTACCGTCCACCAGCTGGGACTGCGTCCAGAACGATTCGCAGGGCGTACAATAGAGCCCTTCATAATGCCCTTTATAGATGTCTCCCTGATTATACAGCCTCTTAAAAATTTTCTGTACCTGGGCCATATGGTCCGGATCCGTGGTGCGGATGAACTTGTCATAGGACGTCCCCATCAGATCCCAGATCCGTTTCACTTCGCCGGCTACCCTGTCCACATACTCCTGGGGAGTCACTCCGGCATCCGCAGCTTTGATTTCGATCTTCTGGCCGTGTTCGTCCGTCCCGGTCTGAAAGAACACCTCATAGCCCTCTTTCCGTTTAAACCTCGCGATGCTGTCCGCCAATACCGCCTCGTAGGTGTTGCCGATATGCGGTTTCCCGGAGGTATAGGCAATGGCGGTGGTCATGTAAAACTTTCCCTTTCCCATGTTTCCTCTCATTCTGCCGCCACAGGCGGCCCTTCGTTCTGCGGGATTTTGTGTATTAAGGTAACGTTTCCGTGCTTCTCGGTACAAATCCCGGATTTTCTTCTCCTTATCCTGCAGGGAAAAACAATCTCCTTTTAGAGAAAAGCCGCCGGTCTGCGGAGCGCATCCCGGGCGAATAACAAAAGCCCGTCTCCCTGCTTTAAGCTTTTGTTAAAACAAGAAGACGGGCAGTTAACCCGTGGTACCACTTCTCTTCACCCGGTCCTCACGGACAGGGCCTTCGCAGGTACGCGGCCGCGCTCCGGCCAGATACCCTGCCGCTATAACAGGCGGCGCCTGTCGCAGCCTTGCCGCCCCTCGTCCGGTACGGTTCGGTGCGCTGCTCGAAAAGCCATTTTCCATCCGTTTCCCCCCGCCCCTCTCAGCATGTGTGATCCGACTTGTCACATAAAGGCTTCTCTGTAAAGCTTCCACGAATGTACTCTCTTTCTCATCGCGTTTCGTATATAACGCTTGCATGACAAAACATACATATTCCTGTTTCGTCGAAACGTGATTTCAGATTAACACATCTTCCCGGGATTGTCAAATTTCACGTCTCGCAAAACAGGGAAACGCATGAATGGCTCTGCGGCCCCTGCCCGTCCCCGCGGAAACTCTACCTGCAGTATCCCGTTTCCAAATCCACAACATGCAGCAGTTCTTCTCCCCGCAGATAACGCCCGAGATTTTCCGCGAAAATCCCGGCAATCTGATCCAATGTCTCCGGAAGCGAATATCCCCCGGAAATATGGGGCGTGATCAAGGCGCCGGGAGCATCCCACAGAGGATGATCCGCAGGAAGGGGTTCCGGATCCGTCACATCCAGAGCAGCACCGGCAATCCGGCCGGCATACAGAGCCTCGCTCAGAGCATCCGTATCGAGGGCCGTACCCCGGCCCACATTCAGCACGACCGCATCCTGCTTAAGGAGCGCGATGCGCTCCCGGTTCAGGGTATGATAGGTGGATGCGTTTCCCGGGAGGCTCATCGCCACCACATCGGCCCTGGGCAGGAGGCGGTTCAGATCATCTATGCCCCATAATTCGTCCACTTCCTCCGGTTTGCTGCCCACACGGCGTTTCACCCCGATCACATAGCAGCCCAACGCCTTCATTTTCCCCGCGAATGCGGTTCCGATGTCGCCCAGGCCGATTACCAGAACCGTGCTTCCCCGCACAACCCCCACATGCCCTTCCGCTTTCCACAGGCGTCCCATCTGGTTGGCATAATAGAGATGCAGTTTTTTGCGCAGCATAAAAAGGCATGCAATCATATGTTCCGAAATGGCCAGGCCATAGGCGCCCGTAGCGTTGGTCAGAACCGCTCCTGCGGGAAGCAGCCCGGGCTCGCAGTACCCTTCCGTTCCCGCATTGTTTAGCTGCAGCCATTTGAGTTTTCCCGCCAGACTGATCTGCTCCGGACTTTCGGGATTGCCCAGAAGAACATCCGTTTCCGTAAGCAGGTCTACCGTCAGCTGCCCCTTTTCACAAAAGATGAGCTCCACTCCTTCCCCTGCGGCATTCCTGATCAACTCCCGCTGTTTTTCGGTAAAAGGAGGCGTTACGACAATTTTCATTATAACCCCTTTCATGCCGCGTCCTTTGCGGCACCGCGACATGAAATCTCGTATGCGATTTCACGTCTGTGATTCCATTTGGGCCGCCGGCGGCACAAATTACGGTTGAAAAATAAGCCATCAGGCTTATTTTTCAACCTAACTCCCATCTGCCCGCCTCGGCGGGCGTAAATTCATGATTGAATAAGCTCCGTCATTCTCTGCACATTTTGGGAAATATCCCCGGAGAACACCGCAGAGCCCGCCACGATCACATTGGCCCCGGCTTCCAGAACTTCCCTCAGGTTGTCCTTCGTAATGCCTCCGTCCACTTCCACGTCCACATCCAGCCCTCTGTCCTCTATCAGACGGCGGGCCTCCCGGATCCTTCCGGTGGATGCCCGAATATACTTCTGGCCCCCGAAACCGGGTTCCACCGTCATGACCAGCAGCATATCGATCCGGTCCAGGTACGGCGCCGCCTCCGAAACGGGAGTGGCCGGCTTGATGGACAGGCCCACCCGTTTCCCGAGGCTGCGGATCCGATCCAGGGTTTGCCCCACATCCCGGCACGCTTCCAGATGCACCGTGATGATATCCGCCCCGCCCGCCGCGAATTCGTCCACGTAGCGGATCGGATCCTCCACCATCAGATGCACGTCAAACACCATGTCCGTGGCTTTCCGCAGGGAAGAAACCACACACATGCCAAAGGAAATGGCCGGAACAAACATGCCGTCCATGATATCAATATGCAGATACCCGGCGCCCGCTCTGCGCACCAGGTCGATTTGTTCCCCCAGCCTGGCACAGTCCGCAGCCAGGATCGATGGCGATAAAATATTCATTGGCAGCCTTTCCCAGTCAGTCGATTTTATCTGATGAATTCCTTTACCTTCCGGTAAATACCCTCCGCATCCAGGCCGTACTTCGCCACGAGGGCGCCTGCGGAACCGGATTCCCCAAAGATATCGTTCATGCCGATGCGCAGTACGGGCACGGGCGCCTTTTCGGAGAGCGCCTCACACACAGCGCCGCCCAGGCCGCCGATAACGGAATGTTCCTCCGCCGTCACCACCCGGCCGGTTTTCTTCGCGGAGCGCACGATCAATTCTTCATCCAGAGGCTTGATGGTGTGAATATTGATCACCTCCGCACTGATCCCGTCCGCTGCCAGCTTTTCCGCCGCCTCCAGAGCCTCGCATACGCAGATACCCGTGGCGACAATCGTCACGTCGCTTCCCTCCCGCAGGAGCACGCCCTTTCCCATTTCAAACCGATAGTCTTCCCTGTCGTTGATCACCCGAACGGCCGCACGCCCGAAACGCAGATATACGGGACCTTCATATTCGATCGCCGCACGCACTGCTTCCCGCGCTTCTACCGCATCGCTTGGGTTGATCACCACCATGCCGGGGATCACGCGCATCAGCGCAATGTCCTCCAGACATTGATGGGAAGCGCCGTCCTCGCCCACGGTAATTCCCGCATGGGTGGCTCCGATTTTCACGTTCAGATGGGGATAGCCGATGGAATTGCGCACCTGCTCATAGGCACGGCCCGCGGCAAACATGGCAAAGGAGCTGGCAAAGGGAATCTTTCCCACGGTGGAAAGTCCTGCCGCGATCCCCATCATATCGCATTCCGCAATGCCGCAGTCAATATGTCTGTCCGGAAAAGCCTTCTGGAAGGTATTCGTCTTGGTGGCATTGGCCAGATCCGCATCCAGCACCACAAGATTTTCATATTTTTCCCCGAATTCGGCCAGCGCTTTGCCGTAAGCTTCCCTGGTTGCGATCTTCGTAACTTTCTTTACTTCTGACATAACGCTTCACCCACTTTCTCCAAATCTGCCATGGCCACCGCATACTGTTCGTCATTGGGAGCTGTTCCGTGCCAGGAAACCTGTCCTTCCATGAAGGAAACGCCCTTCCCCTTCAGGCTGTGTGCCACAATCGCGGTGGGCATGCCCTTCGTGTCCCGCGCCTCGGTAAAGGCCGCACGAAGCGCGTCAAAATCATGGGCGTCCACGTTGATCACATGGAAATTAAATGCCTCAAACTTCTTGTCGATGGGATAGGGCGAACAGACCTGGTCCACCGGCCCGTCAATCTGCAGGCCGTTGTTGTCCACGATTACCACCAGGTTGTCCAGCTTATGGAACCCCGCGAACATGGCCGCCTCCCATACCTGTCCCTCTTCGATCTCGCCGTCTCCCAAAAGGGTATAGACGCGGAAATCCTTTCCGTCCATCTTTCCGCCCAGAGCCATGCCCACCGCTGTGGAGACACCCTGGCCCAGGGAACCCGTGGACATATCCACACCCGGTACATGCTGTCTGCAGGGATGTCCCTGCAGGTAGGAACCCAGTTTACGCAGGGTGGTCAGATCTTCCACCGGAAAATACCCCCTGTGAGCCAGAGTCGAATAGAGCCCCGGCGCGGTATGGCCCTTGGAAAGCACAAAACGGTCCCGGTCCGGATCCTCGGGGTCCTTCGGATTCACGTTCATTTCTTCAAAATAAAGATAGGTAAATATATCCGCCGCCGAAAGAGATCCGCCGGGATGCCCTGCCTTTGCGCTGTGCACGCCCGTAATGATCCCCTTACGGATCTCATTCGCCATTTTGGCGAGTTCCAGATTTTCCATGCTGTTTTTCCTCCACGCTTTCAAGATTTGCCTGTGGTTTTGAAGGTAAGCCGGAACGCACCCCGAGGCGCGTTCCGCACGACCACAATAAGTCTATCCTATTTTACCCTTTTTGTCCATAGTAGGCATTCGCACCGTGCTTCCTGTAGTAATGTTTATCCTGCAGTTCCCTTGGCGCGGGCTGGACATGGGGCTGGATCATCTCGGTACGGTAGGCCATCTTCGCCACCTCCTCCAGCACCGCCGCGTTGTGGACGGCCTCGTGGGCATCCTTTCCCCAGGCAAAGGGGCCGTGGTTCTTACACAACACAGCCGGGACGGCCACCGGATCCTTTCCCAGGGCCATGAATTCGTTTACGATCAGATGGCCCGTATTTTCCTCATATCCGTCTGCTATTTCCTCCTTGGTCAGGCATCTGACGCAGGGCACCTCCCTATAGATATAATCCGCATGAGTGGTTCCGT
Organism: Lachnospiraceae bacterium; assembly: GCA_021770245.1. Classification (GTDB taxonomy): domain Bacteria; phylum Bacillota; class Clostridia; order Lachnospirales; family Lachnospiraceae; genus Eisenbergiella. Next base: position 37,533 of record JAETRI010000018.1, on the reverse strand, counting down.
AGCACGGGATGGAACGTCCTGCCTGCGCCCAGCTTGTGGCATAGGAGGAATGGGTATGGACAATCCCGCCCACCTGGGTAAACGCCTTATACAATTCCACATGGGTGGCCGTATCCGAGGAAGGATTATATCTCCCTTCCACCTTTCTGCCCTCCAAATCCACGATCACCATATCCTCCCAGCTAAGCTTATCATACTCCACGCCGCTGGGCTTAATGGCAAACAGGCCGCTTTCCCGGTCGATCTCGCTCACGTTTCCCCAGGTAAACGTGACAAGACCGTATTGGGGAAGAAGCATATTGGCTTCGTATACTCTTTTCTTTAATTCTTCCAACATAATAATCCCTTACCTTTCCGTAACCTGCAGTCCGGAATGCATACGCAGTACGCCGTGCCGCAGGCACTAAGCTGCACGTGACAGACTCCGCGTCCTCAGATCAGGTTTTCCACCGCTGCCCTCTCGATGGCAAGGCCGGCAGTATACCGTTTCACAAAAGTATTGAATCCTTCCACATCCCTTTCCTGCGGGGCGACCTCCACACCCTCCTGTCCTGCGAACACCGCTCGGTTCAGGAAAGAAGACAGGCTTTCGTTCTCTTGTCTGCGGATCATATAGGAGGCCAGAACCGCGATTCCCCAGGCTCCGCCCTCTCCTGCGGTCTCCATTACCGTCACGGGTGTGTTCACCGCTGCCGCCATCAGTTTCTGTCCCACCTCCTTGGTTTTGAACAGGCCCCCGTGGCCGATCATCCGGTCGATCCGGATCCCTTCCTCCTTCAGAAGGATATCCAGGCCGGTTTTCAGCGCTCCGAGGGAGGTGAGCAGATGGACGCGCATGAAATTCGCCAGGTTAAAACGGTTCTCCGGGTTTCTCACGAATAGTGGACGGCCTTCCTCAAAGCCGGTGATATGTTCTCCCGAGAAATAGTTATAGGCAAGCAGGCCGCCGCAGTCAGGATCTCCTTCCAGAGCTTTGCGGTACAGCGTCCCGTACAGATCGTTCTTATCCACTTTCATTCCGAAAGCCTGTGTGAATTCCTCAAACAGGTTGATCCATGCGTTCAGATCCGAAGTACAGTTGTTGCAGTGTACCATGGCCACCGGATTCCCGTCGGGGGTGCTCACGATGTCGATCTCCGGATGCACTTTCTTTAGTCCTCCCTCTAAAACCACCTGGGCGAATACGCTGGTTCCTGCGGACACATTGCTGGTCCGCACCTCCACGCTGTTCGTGGCAACCATACCGGTGCCCGCGTCTCCCTCCGGCGGGCAGAGGGGGATTCCTGCCTGCAGATTCCCCGATACGTCCAGAAGCTTTGCTCCCTCCTGCGTCAGGCGGCCTGCTTCTTCACCCGCCACCAGGATTTCAGGCAGTATGTCGATCAGCTTCCAGGAGAAATCTTCCCCTGCAGTCAGCTCTTCAAAGGCCTCGATCATATGCCTGCTGTAATGCCTGGTCCCGGGATCGATGGGCATCATGCCCGCCGCCTCCCCGATGCCGATCACCTTTCTCCCGGTCAGCTTCCAGTGAACATATCCCTCCAGCGTGGTCAGAAAGGCGATCCGTTTCACATGCTCTTCCCGGTTCAAGATGGCCTGGTAGAGATGGGCGATGCTCCATCTCTGAGGAATATTGAATCCGAAAGCCTCTGTCAGCTTCGCGGCGGCCTCCTCCGTGATCGTATTTCTCCAGGTACGGAAGGGAACCAGCAGTTCTCCCGCCCCGTCGAAGGGCAGATAACCGTGCATCATGGCGCTGAACCCGATGGCCCCGACCGTGGTAAGGGTCACTCCGTACTTCTCCTGCACATCTTTCGCCATCTCGCCGTAGCTGTCCTGGAGACCTGTCCAGATATCCTCCTGGCTGTAGGTCCAGATTCCGTTTTCGAAACGGTTCTCCCATTCATGATTACCCGCTGCGATGGGCTTATTGTCCTCCCCCACCAGAACGGCCTTGATCCTGGTGGAACCGAATTCAATACCGAGGGCCGTCCTGCCGTCCTGTATCATCTGTCTGATATTTTCCATATTAATCCTTTCATGCCGCGTCCCGCGCACATATTATCTGTAAACCACACTGTTCCATCTCAGTTCGTTTTTCAGACTCCGAATGGTGGTATCCCGATCGATGATCACGCTCTCGATTCCCATGGCATCCGCCCAGTCCGCCATCTGTTCAACGGAAAGGTCATAGGAAAAGGCCGTATGATGCGCGCCGCCCGCCAGAATCCAGGCCTCGGCCCCCACCTCCAGAGAAGGTTCCGGCGTCCAGAAGGCCGTGGCTACGGGAAGCTTGGGCATTTCCTTTTCGCACTTCCTGCAGTTCACCGCATTGATGATCAGGCGGAAACGGTTCCCCAGGTCGATCAGGGACGTGGCCACCGCAGGACCTGTCTTGGAGGTGAACACCAGGCGGGCAGGATCCTCCCTGTTTCCCATGCTCAGGGGCTGCACCTTAATGGAAACCGGCCCGTCCGCGATCGTGGGACATACCTCCAGCATATGCGCCTGCAGAATCCCTTCCTTCCCGGGAACCAGGTTATAGGTATAGTCCTCCATAAAGGAAGTCCCCTTCGCGTCCGGGAGCCCCGCGGTCATAATCTTCATCAGGCGCACCATGGCCGCCGTCTTCCAGTCCCCCTCTCCGCCGAAACCGTAACCCTTTTCCATCAGCCTCTGGATAGCCAGTCCGGGAAGCTGTTTCAGGCCGCCCAACATGCCGAAGTGGGTAACGATAGCCTGATAATTGCCTTCCTCCAGAAACCTTTCCAGTCCGATTTCGATCCTGGCCTGGGCCGCCACGTGTGCCCGGAACTCTTCGGGATCCCTGCCCTCCAGGAGAATGTGATATTTGCTGTAGTATTCCTCCACCAGCGCATTCACATCCCCTTCTGCCACCGCATCCACATATTCCACGGCGTCGTTCACACAGTAATGGTCCACTTCCCATCCGAACTTCACTTCCGCTTCCACCTTATCGCCTTCGGTGACTGCCACATTATTCATGTTATCGCCGATGCGGCAGACCCTTATATGGGAAGATTCCATGATGCCTACGGCCGTCCTCATCCAGGCGCCGAGCTTCTCCTGAACCGACGGACTGGCCCAATGCCCCACGATGATCTTGCGCTCGATCCCCATACGGCTCACAATATGGCCGTATTCCCTGTCGCCGTGTGCGGACTGGTTCTCGTTCATGAAGTCCATGTCGATGGTATCATAGGGGATTTCCTCGTTGAACTGGGTATGCAGATGGCACAGGGGCTTCCTGTACTCCTTCAGCCCCAGGATCCACATCTTCGCCGGAGAAAAGGTGTGCATCCAGGTGATCACGCCGGCGCAGTCCTCGGCCGCATTCGCCTCGTTCAACGTCCGGCGGATGCTGGCCGGATCGATCAGGGTGGGTTTTAAAACCACTTCAAAGGGGAGCTTCCCCGATGCGTTCAGCCCTTCCACGATCTTTGCGGAATGCTCCGCCACCTTTCTCAGGCACTCGTCCCCGTACAGATCCTGGGATCCGGTGGCGAACCAGAACTTGTAATCGGCTCCTGTTTTCATCGATGCCTCGCTTTCTGCCGCTTTTTGCGGCCTGCTATATTTTTTTTACAGAATCCCGTTCCACGATTTCCGTGACGAATTCATAGTTTCCGTCGAAATTTTTATTTTCTATCATTAAAAGAAGGTTCTCCGCCGCCTTTTCTCCCAGCCTGTCCGTGGGGTGGCGCACGCTGGTGAGCCTGGTGTCCGCCAGCTGAGCCAGCTCCGAATCGTCAATGCTGATCAGGGAGAGGTCCTCCGGCACCTCGATCCCCTCCTCCTTCAAAAGAGCCTCCAGCCGGATCGCCAGCTTATCGTTATAACAGAAAACCGCCGTACAATCCTTGAAATTCCTCAGGATCCGATCCCGGTAGTCGTTCAGATGGGCTTCCCCCTCCGTATCCAGCCAGACCATCCTTTCATCCCCTGCCGGAATGCCGAGCCTCCTGCAGGTATCCAGATAACCCGCATACCGCAGATGTCCCTGTCCGTCGTCGAATTTCATCAGGGCGCCGATCCTGCGATGTCCCGCGTCGGCCAGATACTTCACCGCCAGTTCGGCCGCCAGCCTGTCGTTCAGCGTCACATGGGGCAATTTCAGCTGCGGATAGAAGCTGTTGATGAACAGAATCGGTATGTTTCGCTCGCAAAGACGCTTGATCAGGGGAAGATTGGGATTGGGCAGCCCGCTTTTGGTGGCTTCTATGATGATGCCTGCCACATCGTCCCGCTCTGCCAGATCCTCTAGGATCACCCGTTCCCGCTCCAGGAGATTGCTGGTAAAAGCGATTTGTACCGAGTATCCCCTTTCAAACAGATAGTTTTCAATCCCCCGGATCGTCCGAGGGAAAATATAGCTGTCCACATAAGTGGTCACCACCGCAATCCTCGTCCGTCCCGCCGCTCCCGCAAAACGGCCGTCGTCGATATAGGTGCCGCTCCCCCGCCGCCGCACCACCATCCCTTCCTCCTCCAGAATACCCAGGGCATGGCGGACCGTCTGCCTGCTGAGGCCGAACATCCGGCACAGCTCGTTTTCTGACTTCAGCTTCTCTCCGGGCTTATACGTTCCTTCCTCCACCTGCCGGCGGACCCAGTCTACGATCTTTTGGTACTTCGCATTTTCTCCCAAATTCCGCCCCCCCCTTCCAAATCTGAACCGCAGATGTGAAATTATATCCGCAAATTTCGAACCGCGCAGCCGCAAAGAACGCGGCATGAAAGGACTACTATGCAAGAAAGCTTTGCCGCTCCTCTGCTCCGGATACAGCCGGAGAAAGACCACATCTTCTCCCGTTTCAAAACCGCTTCTTATTATCGGTTGTATTCTTTCTTCCATAAGTTGTATTATTATTAGTTTTTCTCATTACTGTCCGTTTATTTTACTATTTACAATATAGCTTTTTTCTCCCGGCATGTCAAGATAAGGTCTCTTAATTCCCGATACATTTTTATAAGTTGTATCAATACATTTATATCCTGATTTTCAATGTCTCCCCCGCCCTCCGGTCATGAATCCTGCGCCGTCCTCATAGACTATAACAAACTCACCGCAGGAAGTAACAATACAGCCACCCCGGCGGCTGAGAGGCTGCGGGGTGGCCGTACTGTTACCGCAGGAAAACCGACATTGAAAAAACGACTTCCCTTTTTGCTCCCGGCCGCGGCTGCCCTTATCTTTGCCGCCTTTTTTCTCTATACCCTGCTCACCGCAGACGCCCGCCGTTTCGACCGGATCACGGAGGAATTTTTCTCCTCCTCCCTGTCCGGCGACAGTCTGAGCCTTCACTATACGCTGGCGGACCCTTCCCCCTATCTCGATCCGCCCAGTCCTGCCCTCCTGCCCGTCTATACGACAGACGGGCAGAGGGAGACCGGAGCCGCACTGGAAAATTTCCTGGCGGCCCTGCGGGAAATCAATCCCCGGCGGCTGAACCGGTATGACCGCTATACGCTCTCCCTCCTGATCCCCTATCTGGAAAACGAATTGGCGGGGACGAGATGTGAATATTTTGAGGAGCCCCTCTCCCCCACCTCCGGCATGCATACGCAGCTTCTCATCCTGCTGGCCGAGTATACCTTCCGTACCGGACAGGATCTGGAGGACTACATGGATATTCTGGAAAGCGTTCCGGCCTACCTGGAAGGCCTGGCTCAATATGAAAAAGAAAAGGCCGCCGCAGGCCTGTTCATGTCACAGTCCGACGCGGCGGCGGTGGTCAAACAGTGTGACCGGATCATGGATCCCGATCTGCTCGAGGACGGCAGCCATTTTCTTCAGGTCACTTTCTCGGAAAGGCTGGACGGATTGATCGCCTCCGGCATCATAGACGCTTCCCAAAAGGAGGCTCTCATATCGGAGGATGACAGGCTGCTGCGCACCGTCGTTGCCCCGGCTTATGTGGCCCTGGCAGACGACATTTTCCTTCTTTCCGATACCGGCTGTCTGGAGGGAAGTGTCTGCCAGGCAGCCGGAGGAAGCGCCTATTACACCTATCTCCTGCGCAGGAATACCGGGACCGGACGGACGCCCGAGGAAGTGAACGAACTGCTTTCCGCCAGCTTCCAATCCCTTCTTTCCCAATTACAGGATCTTTTGGCCAGATATCGGGAACAGACCGGGCAGGTACCCCAGTCCCTTTCCTTCCCTGCTTTTCCCCTGCAGGAGCCCCAAGAAATCCTGACAGATCTGCAGGAACGGATTTCGGCGGATTTTCCGGCCGTACCTGCGCTTCCGGAAGGCCCATTCACCTGTACTACCAAAACGGTGGATTCCTCTATGGAGGAATATACGAGCCCGGCCTTTTACTTAACGCCGCCCCTGGATGATCTGGGACATAACGTGATCTATATTAACAACGCTTCTACACCTCCGGGGCTGGAGCTTTATACCACCCTGGCACACGAAGGATATCCCGGCCACTTATATCAGACCGTTTACAGCCAGTCATATGAAAACGCTTCCACCAATAACCCCATCCGCCATGTTCTTTCCTATGGCGGCTATGTGGAGGGCTGGGCCTATTATGTGGAAAATCTCTCCTACGATTATGCGGCCGAACTGCTGGCGCAAAACGGGGCCACGGAAGACGACCTGCTTTTGGTACAGGTCGCGCGCCTGGAACGCAATCTCCAGGTAAACCTTTACTGCCTGCTGGATCTGGCCATCCATTACTACGGCGCCGGCCGTCAGGACGTTTTCCGCTCCCTTTCCGCCCTTGGCATCACCCAGCAGGAAACGGCGGCTTCCATCTACAACTATATCCGCATGGAGCCCACCACTTATTTGAAATATTATCTGGGATATCTGGAGATCCTTTCGCTGCAGGAGCAGGCACGCGGTCTGTGGGGCGATGCATACACACCGCTGCGTTTCCATACCTTCCTTCTCCAGGCAGGTCCGTCCGACTTTGGGAACCTGGAACGACTGCTAAAAGGAAAGGAGAAGGATACGGCCGGGAAGGGGACTCTTCCCCCTTCCGCGCCGGACTCCGGCAAACGCAGGAACATCCCGGCGAAAGCCAGGGAAACGGACGGAATGTCCGCGCTCGATGAAAATCCTATTTATCCTGAAGCCGCTGGAAATATCCCATCAGATTTGACAATGATCTCTGAAGGATCTCCTGCTCCTGTCCGTTGAGCCCGTCTACCACTTCCCGGATCAGCCGGTCGTGGAACCGTTTATGCTGCCCGTAGGCGCGCTTTCCCTTTTCCGTCAGGGATACCAGCACCACACGCCGATCCTCTTCGCTGCGCTCCCTCTTTACATAGCCCTTTTTCACCAGACTGTTCATGGAAATGGTGAGCGTACCCGTGGTAACCGACTGCTGTCTGGCTACCGAAGTCATATTCTTTGGTTCCCCCAATCCGACCGCTTCAATCACATGCATGTCATTGGTGGTTAAATCCTTATATTCCCCGGCACGGACGGCCTTTTCTTCAATGGAATTGATACTGCGGAACAGATTCACCAACAGATCGTTTAATGTTTCATGGATATCCAACGCAAGTCCCTCCCAAATCTTCTTTCCACTGTTTTCATCCATATAAAATGCCGTCTTTTTATTCGATGGATTTCATGGATTCCGCCATGTTAATATCATCCAGTTTTCGGTTCATCACCCGGTTGACGAAGCCTGCAAACACAAATGTCAGCACAATACTGTATAGCACGCTCATCGGCGCAATATGCACATCAAAGGCGACCGATTCCACATCGATCTTGTACATCACGAAGCGATGCAGGTATTTACCGATAATCAGTCCCACCAGAATGCCGATGGCCGTGAGGAGCCTGTTCTCCCGAAACACGTATGAAGCGGTTTCCTTCCGGTAGAATCCCAGGACTTTGATGGTTGCGATCTCCCGCAGCCGTTCCGTGATGTTGATATTGGTCAGATTATACAGGACGATGAAGGCCAGGGCGCCCGCGCAGAAGATGATCAGCGCCACCACATAATCCAGGCTCTGGATCATGCTGCCGAAACGCGTCTCCATATCCTCATAGGCCGTCACGGACGCCACACCCCGGCAGTTCATAAAGGCGGCCGAAACCGCATATGTGTCCTCTCCCTCATTCACATTCAGATAGGCGCATTTATAGTCCGGTTCTTCCCCTGCCTGTTCTCTCCAGGTGTCCGGGGAAAGATAGGCATAATTGAAAATATAGTTCTCGCAGATTCCGGAGACGGTCACCTCCAGCTTATTGTAATCCTCATCCTCCAACGTCACCCGGTCCCCCACCGTGGCGCCGCATTTCTTTGCCAGCTTTTCCGTCAGAATCACTTCACCGGCCTGCGGCCAGTCCAGAGGCTCCTTCCCGACGGTGTGCAGATCCAGGTAGGCGCCGATTTCCTCCGGCCGCCGGGGGATCACCAGGGTGGCGCTTTTCGTCCCCAAACTGCCTTCCACATCCACGCTGCCTTCAAAGACGACGGTATACCCCTGCGTATACTCCGACGCGCATCGCTCAAACTCAGCCGTGTCCGTCCGGTCGTATGTCTTGTCGAAAAGCGCGCTCAGGTCATTTAGCTGGATCTCTTCATACTGATGGACGGTAATGCTGCCGATGGAATCCTTTATTCCGAATCCTGTGAGCAGAAGGCCCGTGCATCCGCCGATCCCGAAAACCATCATGAAAAAGCGCTGTTTGTAGCGAAAAATATTTCTGGCCGAAACCTTCATTAAAAATTTCATGCGGTTCCAGAGCCAGGGGATGCGTTCCAGGAAAATCCGTTTCCCGCTTTTGGGCGCTCTCGGACGCATGAGCTGGGCCGCCACGCTGCCCAGCTCATAACGGCAGGTTGCCAGGGTGGTCCCCATGGAACAGCAGGCCGCAGCCAGCAAAGCCAGCAGTCCCGTTTTCCAATACAGGACCAGCTTCAGCTCCCCTATCCGGTACATGATCCGATAGGCGGACCAGATCACCATCGGAAATATAGTGGAACCGGCCAGGAAACCGATCACGCCTCCCAGAAGTGCGGCGCTTCCGGAATAGAACAGGTACTTCCCTATGATCGCGCCTTTCCCGTATCCCAGGGCCTTCAGCACGCCGATCTGCGTCCTCTGTTCTTCCACCATCCGCGCCATGGTGGTCATGCATACCAGAGCGGCCACCAGGAAGAAAAAGACGGGAAATACATCCGCAATTTCTTCCACAATATCCGAATCGTTTTCATAACAGGCATACCCGATGTTGGCATCCCTTCCCAACACATAGGTATCCGGTTCCTCCAGCTCCTCCAATTCCTCCCTCGCGTCCGCCAGCTCCTGTCTGGCATCCGCGATCCCCTCCAGAAATTCCTGCCGGTTCTCTTCATACTCCTTCCAGCCGTCCGCCACCTCTTCCCGGGCATCTGCCAGCTCCTGCTCGGCATCCCGAAGCTTTTCTTCCTGGCGCGCGATCATCTCCTCCGCTGCCTGCAGCTGCCTCTTTCCCATATTGGCCTGTGCCAGACCTGCCTCCACCTGGGCCTGCTTACCCTTTACCTGGGCCTCCTTCAAGTTCAGCCCTCCCAAAAGGCCGTCCTTCTCCTCACCTTCCATATCGGAAAACTCCGTCCGTTTATCCGCAATCTGATCCAGACCGTCCGCAATCTCGGTCCGGCCGTCCTCCAGTTCCCGAAGCGAAGCTTCCAAATCCGGCCTGTTTTCCGCGATCTCGGCTCTGCCTTCCGCAATTTTTTCCCAGCCGTCCGCGATCTCGGCTTCCGCATCCGCGATTTCGGCTTCCGCATCCGTCAGTTCCCTTCTGGCGTCCGCAAACCTCTCCTCGGCCTCCGCCTCCTGCCTGGCCAATTCCCGTTCCCCGTCTTCAATCTGCCATCTTCCGTCCTCCAGCAGGGTTTCGTAACGTCCCTCGGCCAGTTCAGCGCACAGAGGTTCGGCCCAGTCCATGGCGTCTTCAATATAATCTTCATAATCCTGGCTGTACAGCGGATAGCGTTCCTTCAGCCGGATAAAAACCTCCGTATAATAATCGGTATCAAATCCCTCCTGCGGGATGTAGACGAATCCTTTCAGCTGTCCGTTTCCCAAAGCCGTGGTTCCGCGTTCATAATTGATATAATAAGAAGCGTCACAGATCCCCACCACCCGATATTCCTCATATCGCAGCAGGTCGGTCACATCCTCCTCGTTATTTTCGGAAACCCGGATGGTGGTTCCGATGGCGTCCCGCCCAAAGGCCATCCCGTCCACCACACATTCATCCGCCGCCTGCGGTTTTCTTCCCGCTCTCACCACCACCTGGTTCTGGATCCATAGCAGGGAATGGGCGCGCAGCACGCTTTCCGAACCGTCTTCCTCAACGGCCAGGAAATCCGCGGAAACCGCCCCCTCCGCGATCTCCACCCCTTCCGCCCCGTTCAGGCGTTTCACGTCCTTTTCGCCGAAGCCTACCGTGGACAGCAGGCGCAGGTCATACAGGTTGTTTTCCTCCAGATAGATGCTCCCGGACAACAGCATGGACGGCTTCGTCACCTTCAATCCCACAAAAAAGGCAACCCCCAGCGCCACAATGGCCAGAATCGCCATATAACGCCCCAGGCTTTCCCGTATTTCCCTTAAAGTTGTCTTGACCATGGTGTTCATGCCAGCGCTCTCCTGTTGCCGATTACCATTCGATCTCTTCCACCGGTACGATATCCCGATTCAGCTCCATGCCGCCCACCGTCCCGCTTTTCACACGGATAATCCGGTCCGCCATGGCCGTGAGCGCCTGGTTGTGAGTAATCACCACTACCGTCATCCCCGTTTCCCGGCAGGTATCCTGCAGCAGCTTCAAAACGGCTTTACCCGTGTTGTAATCCAGCGCTCCCGTGGGCTCGTCGCATAACAGCAGCTTAGGATTCTTGGCCAGGGCCCGGGCGATGGCCACCCGCTGCTGTTCCCCGCCCGACAGCTGCGCCGGGAAATTACCCATCCGTTCTCCAAGCCCCACTTTCCGAAGCGTCTCTGCCGCATCCAGAGGATCCCTGGAAATCTGGGAAGCCAGCTCCACATTCTCCAGGGTGGTCAGGTTTTGGATCAGGTTATAAAACTGAAAAACGAATCCAATATCGTACCTCCGGTAGGCGGTAAGCTGCTTCTGATTATAGGAAGAAATCTCCCTCCCGTCCAGCATCACCCTTCCTTCCGACAGCGTATCCATACCTCCCAGAATGTTCAGGATCGTGGTTTTTCCCGCGCCGGAGGCCCCCACGATCACACAGAATTCCCCCTCCTCGATTTCGAAGTTCACGTCCCGTAGCGCTTCTATGTCCACTTCCCCCATATGGTAGGTTTTTTTCACCTTTTTAAATTCCACGAAAGCCATATCGTTTTCCGCCTTTCCTGCCGATGCCATCCCTTTTCCCCAAAATCCCGGCCGTCCTGCGGCAGACCCTGCTTCGAATCCTGCCGGCGTCTGTATCTCCTTCTTAAAACATCCGTCCGGACTCTTCCATCATGCTTTCCATATAGTCCCGGTCCCACAGCAGGATCTTCAGCTTCCCGGCAGCCTCCGCCGCCGCGGAGGTGAAATACTGGTTCGTCATCACCGCTCCCACCATCCTGTCGTAATAATCCCGGCCCGCATAGGCTTCCTGTACCGCCTTAATACCGATGGGAGAATGATAACATTTGCACTGTATCGCATAGGTAACACCGTCCTTCTCCGCCAGGATATCCACGCCGTAATCGCCGCTTTTCTTGGTTACCTCCACCTGGTCAAACCCGCCATCTTCCAGAAGCTTTGCGCAGTAATATTCAAATTCATGCCCCTCCATCTCGTCCATTTCGCCGCTTCCCCGCTTTTTCCTCCGGCTTCGGAAAGCCAGATATCCGGTCAGCGCCATGGCGAGAAGGCCTCCGCCGAGCAGAGCCGCATGTACCAACGACAATCCTTCCATCCTCACACCTATTTGGTTTCATATCCGCCTGCCCGCTTAAGCGGGCGTTGTCTTACCGAATTATCTTATCACATGGCGGAGGCTTTCTCAAGAAAAAAGGCTATTGACGAAAAACGTTTTCTCTTATAAGCTGAAAAAGGGCCGTCACGTCCCGGCCGGCTCTGCCGGGGCCGGCCCCTTTGCGGCAGACGCCGCAGACGGCCCAAATTGATTCACAAAATGTGCTGCCGCGAAGGACGCGGCACGGAAGGATTATTATGGAAAAAAGAGAGAATTTTTCATCCCGGCTGGGCTTCATCCTGATCTCCGCCGGCTGCGCCGTAGGGCTTGGCAATGTCTGGCGCTTCCCCTATATCACCGGCAAGTACGGCGGAGCCGCCTTCGTGCTGGTTTATCTTCTATTTCTGGTCATACTGGGCCTTCCCATCATGGTCATGGAATTTTCCGTGGGCCGGGCCAGCCAGCGTTCCGCGGCCAGAAGCTTCCATGTACTGGAACCGGCCGGAAGTAAATGGCACTTTCTTTCCCTTATCGCCATCGCGGGAAATTATCTTCTTATGATGTTCTATACCACGGTGGGCGGCTGGATGCTGGCCTATGTTTGGAAAATCATGCGCGGGGATTTTAAAGGCCTCACGCCGGATGAGGTGGGCGGGGTCTTCAACGATCTCCTGTCGAAACCCGGCCCCATGCTTTTCTGGATGGTTGTCACCGTGTTTTTGGGCTTCCTGGTCTGCAGCCTCGGCCTGCAGAAGGGTGTGGAGAGGATCACCAAGGTGATGATGGGTTCCCTGTTCCTCATCCTCCTTATCCTGTGCATCCGCAGCATTACCCTGCCGGGTGCGGCGGAGGGCCTCCTTTTTTATCTGGTTCCCGATTTCGGAAAATTCGCCGAATACGGCTGGTTTGAAGTGGTTTTCGCCGCCATGGGACAGGCATTCTTTACCTTGAGCCTGGGGATCGGGGCCATGGCCATTTTCGGAAGCTATATTGCCAAAGAACATACTCTGACCGGAGAGTCCATCCGCATCTGTGCCCTGGACACGCTGGTGGCTTTCATGGCCGGATTGGTCATCTTCCCGGCCTGCTTTGCTTTTCAGGTGAACCCCGGGGAGGGACCCGGCCTGGTATTCGTAACCCTGCCCAATATTTTCAATCAGATGGCCGGAGGACGGCTCTTCGGTACGCTGTTTTTCCTGTTCATGAGCTTTGCCGCCTTGTCCACCATCATTGCAGTCTTTGAAAATATCATCAGTTTTTCCATAGATCTGTTTGGCTGGCAAAGGAAAAAGGCGGTGGGCGTCAATCTCGCCGCGCTCATCCTCCTATCCCTTCCCTGCGTGCTGGGCTTTAATCTGTGGGGAGCCTTCGCTCCCCTGGGAGCCGGTTCCACCATCCAGGATCTGGAGGACTTCATTGTCTCCAATAACCTGCTGCCTTTGGGAAGCCTGGGATACCTGCTTTTCTGCACCAGCCGTTACGGATGGGGATGGGATCGGTTTATCGCGGAGGCGGATGCCGGTTCCGGTGTAAAGTTCCCCAAGTGGGCCCGGTTTTACGTCAGCTTTCTGCTGCCCGCCATCGTGCTGTTCATCTTTGTCATGGGATATATTCAGAAATTTGCATCGAAGTGACTCCGGCGGCCCTTCATCCAGCCATGATTCCGGCCAGAAGGATGCTGGCCGCCACCCCTGCTGCGGTGGACAGAAGCGCCCCGGGGAGCGTGTACCTGGTCTTGGTCACCTTGGCTGCCATGAAGTACACGCTCATCGTATAGAAACAGGTCTCCGTACAACACAATAAAATAGAAGTCATCGTCCCGATCAGAGAATCCGTCCCATACCTTTTAAAGATGTCCAATACCAGCCCCGTGGCGGCCGAAGAGGAAAAAAGCTTGACGATGATCACCGGAACCACCGGGGCCGGCAGCCCCAGGGGTTCCGTGAGCGTTCCCAACAAATTTCCCAAAAAAGTTAAGAAGCCCGAGGCGCGCAGGATCCCCACGGCCATCATTAGCCCGATCAATGTGGGCATAATGTTGATGACCGTCCGGAAGCCGTCCTCCGCGCCTTTCACAAAATCCTCATACACGTTCGTGTGGTGAATCATCCCGTATCCTATGATATAGAAAATAAGCGCAGGAATGATGATATTGGACAGATTCGCAAGGGCATTCGTCATCTCGGACCGCCTCGACGTTTCGGATTAAGACATGTATATGCTCTTCCCGCCCCCGATATGCCCGATCAGCTCCCTCCAGCTGCCGATCGTTAGATAAGGATAATCCGCCCGTTTACCGGCAGGCGTCCGTTCGGGCCCGTTCTCCAGGACCTCCACATAATAAACCGGAAAGATACCCGCCCGGTGGGCGCCCTCCACATCCATTTCAAAGGTATCTCCACAGTACCAGACCTCTGACGCGGGCAGGCCGGCCTTTCTCAAAGCCAGTTCGAAGAGCATGGGATTGGGTTTGCGTATTCCATACTCGCTGGATGCGATGATAAACTCAAACGCATGATCCGGCAGGAGGCGGTCAATCCGTTCCCTCAGGGCTTTTCCGGACCAGCCGATATTGCTTATCACACCGGTGCGTATTCCCTCCGCTTTCAGAAAAGACAACATCTGCCTCACATAGGGAGTCAGAGCCTTCTCCGTCATGGGAGAAGTATGGCTCCACAGAATCCGTTCCGCCTCCTCGTAGGATATATCCAATTCTATTTCATTATACTCATATTTCATCCGCAGCATCTGCATTTCGTGCGCCTCGTAGCCCAGCTCCCTGCAGGCGCCATTAGAGGCATACAGGCTTCCTTCAAATCTGCTGAGTTCCTCGGGCGTGAGATTCCTGGGATTTCTGACCACATGCCGGAACACCTCCCGTTCTCCGTTTAGGAAATCGGCCCCCGGCTCATAGAGCAGCGTTCCGCCGTAATCAAACAGTATCATACTGGGCTTGTCCATGGTTCCTCCCCCTTCTTCCTGCGTCTGGCATAGGCAATCCTGTCCGATTTTTTATAACCTCATTTTATGTCCGGCAAAATATTCCTGCATACAAAGCGGAACCGTCCCCACAAAAGCAGAGATTGCAGCTGTTTAGGAAAAGGCATACAGAATATCGCAGGCAACCGGTGTATAAAACAGTTCGGCCACCTTCGCCCGCTCGGTAGTTATGCTCAAAATCCACATCAATTTTGCCACCACCGCTTCGGTTATCATGTCATAAGCCTCCAATATCGGCAGATTCTGCTTGATACTGTTTCCCACATGGTAAACGGACAGATCGCTGCCCTCGTTTTCCACCTGCGTAGTCAATACCACTGTCTTGCCGGCAGCCAATCCCCTTTTTATCGGTTCATAAAAGCTCCCTGTTTCATAGACCGGCAATCCGCCTACGCCGAAGCTCTCAATGATCAATGCACTGCTTTGTTCCAAAAGATATTCCGAAACTTTGCAGTCAATCCCCGGTACCAGCTTTAACAAAGCCACCTTGGGATCCAGCGCTTCATAAAATCTGACCGGCGCACTTCTCTCCGGTCTGATATATTGGATGATCCGTCCGTCCTGCACCATCCCCACAATCGGATAATTTATGCTGGAAAAAGCCTCAAAACTTTTACTGTGCGTCTTTCTGGCCCTGGTTCCAATGATGATTTTACCGTTAAAGACCAGCATCACTCCAAACATATCGGATGAGGCCACCGTAAAAGCGTCTCTGAGATTCTGCTTACTGTCCGTCGTGTCATATCCGATGGGTTTCTGGGCTCCCGTAAGTACAATCGGTTTCATGCTGTTCTGAATCAGATAACTAAGGCCGGCCGCAGTATATGCCATCGTATCCGTACCATGGCTTACCACGAATCCGTCGTACTTTCCATAACACTCCTGTATCGTCTTCGCAATACGCAGCCAGTGTTCCGGGCGGATGTTCGTACTGTCCAAACTAAAAAGCTGTACGCAGTCCACCTTACAGATTCCGGAGATATCCGGAACATATCGCAGCAGCTGCCTGCTTGTCAGCTCCGGCTCCAGCCCGCTGTCCCCCATTTCCGAGGCAATCGTACCTCCCGTGCCAATGAGAAGGATCCGTCTCTTTTCCATCTTACGAGTAATACCTTTCTATTTTCTTTTGGCTGCAGCCTTCGGTGTGATTTTACAATCCTCCCTATCCGGAACAAACTGATCCGGATAGATATCGCTTCCGCAATAGCCGCAGACTCCCATCCGTGGTGAATTACAGACCGGTAAAAGCATGTCCTCTCCACATTCGTGAGTCTTGGCACAGTCTTCACACAGATACCCGCTTCCCTCGTATAAGCATTCCGTACACACATACGCCGCCGGTTTCTTCCCGCATGCATCACACAGAATTTCCATCGGATTGTTTCTGGACAGGATGATTAACTTCTCTTTCCTGCTGTTCCTAATCCTATAATTTACAACCGTTATCATAAGTTCCGTGGTGGATCCGAAATCATATTCATAATCGAAAGTCATTCCTTTTTCCAACACGGATTTCAATTTATAGTTCATGCCTTTTGCGGGTTCGCCCCAGAAAAAATCATCCTGCGGCACAGCCTCATAGCTGATGCCGCCTATCGTAAACGCACTCAAATGCTCACAACATTCTACCCATATATCTCTCAAAAACTGATCCACATCCTTCAATGTCGCTGTCTCTTTTACCTCTATGTACAGCCAGTAGTCTCTGGTGTACTTAGGATAAACAGCCAGTTCAAAATATCCGCATTCTTTGCCGCCGGCCTCATCCGCGCATTTTTTCTGGCGTTCTTCGCAAGCCGCCAGATGCCTGTTCATATAGCTGAACGTGTATTCCTTTCCGCAATATTTGCACTTACCCTTTGTACGTACTGCCATATCTTTCCTCCTCCTGTATTTTAATATGATCGTAGAACCTATCCCCAAACCCGCCCCGAAGAATCCAGCATCTGTATTGCGCATTCATCCTTATCCATGTCTATCCTCATGACTACATAATTTCTATATTTTAACATCTAATTCTCAATTCATATAATGATATACCTATACATCAAACTATAATTCTATTTATCCTCCAATAGCTTCATCAACACAGAAGGATATGGTATGTATCCGCCCTGATTTTTATAACAATAAATGTTATACGGTGGTTTATCCCCTCTTACCTCTACTTTTTTACATTGAATATTTGGTCTTATATAGCAAAAAAGCATAAACATATCTTTCACACTTTTTCTTTTGATGCTAATCGCCATCAGCTTTTGACAAAGCGCTTTTATATCCCCATTATTCAATACCGGAAGTGTTTTATCTGGTGCGCCTGCAATGGCAGCAAATATATAGTCTCTATTATTAACATATTTGAATGCTTTCGGATATTCCACCTGATCTTGAAAATATTGTATACTACTTATAATCTGTTTTATAGAATGTTTTGCTTCTTTAGGATTTTTTGTCCCTTTTAACTCAATAATCCAAGTAATATTTAATCCCATATTACTATCTTTTATTGTATATACCAGATTATCACATATGACCTCTCCTTCAGGTAAGCCTGTAATTAAACCACCATCCACCTGTACAATTTCAACTGAATTTCCTATATCAATCTGTATAGGTACCAATGCTTTACTCTGATGTTCAATATCGTCAATCACATATTTTTGCCCCTCTGTCCAGTTAGTAATAAATGATTCCCTCTGCCCTTTGTTTTTTGCCATATTTTAATCCCTACTTTTTATCCAATTCAATACCATATAATGCAGTGTATAACTCATTTACCTGCGAAGATACGTCATCAATTAAATTTGATTCTATTTCCTTTTCTTCTTCATCCAACAATTTAGTATAATGCTGTTTTTCAAAGACACTATTTGTAAGCAACTTATAAGCTGAAAGCTCTCCTTTTTTAATTATATAATTTTTATTTAAGACTTTATAAACCTCTTTAGCCTGTCCACCTTCTGCTAATACACCTGCATAATATAAATTATTGGCAACCGTAAGAATATAAGGACTATGTGTTGTGATAAATACACCACTATCCTGCATGTTGGTAAATAAGGTAATAAACTCCATTACCTTTTTCTGAAGCAATGGATAAATATGAGCTTCTGGTTCTTCAATAATCAAAAATACATCTTCTTCCCGCAACATTAATACATACATAAAATTCAAAAGCCACAAAATTTCCTGCTGCCCCGATGATGCAAAATTAATTGCCACCGGATGCTCAGTATCTTCTTCTATTTTTAGAAATTCTCTCCCCCCATTATAAAAATACTCTCCCTTTTCAATGTTTATAATAAAATCCGTAATACTTTTAACATCGAACTGCCTTTTCTCTACAGGATAAAGAAGATGTGCCTTTCGCACTCCATTTCCAAAACTGTTACGAACACTGTCAATCAGCATCATAAACATTTCCGTTATCAGATCCAGATTGCCAGCATTATTCATTATTGCACGATTATTTGACATTACTGTCAGGAGACTTCTCCCTGCTGGAATATAATAAGTTTCCTTGTTATCACAAAAAATCTCATTAACTTTATGGACTATCATTTCATGATTTCTTTTTCTTTCTTCATTTGTAAGCACAAGACTAGTTTTGATTACCCCTTCATTGTTATGATACATTTCTCGTATTTCTATTTGCAACTTTTTAATTGAATTTAACAGCTCTGGCGAATAGGTTACACTTATATACTGCTTGTTTTTATCTCCTCTTTTCAATTTCACCTGTATCCAAACGTCTTCTGCATAATCATATTTCATATAAAATTCAGGATTTAAATCCCAGCTATATCCAAATAACTTAATAAAAATATTCTTTAGTTCAGATTTTATAGCCTTATCAAACCAGACTTTTTCTTGTGAAACACTATTATAAGAATTTGTATCATATACTTGTGTTAAATAGTCAATAATTTTCGTTTTAATAGTTTTAAAATAATAAACACTTTTGGCAATAGTACTCTTTCCCGTTGCCTGTTCCCCAATTAATAAATTGAATTTCTCAACCTCCATCTCAAAATTCTTTATTGGTCCATTGTTTATAATACATATTTTTTGCATTCTCATCACCCCATTACTCACAAGCCATGTTCCTCCATGGTCTTTAATCTGACTGATGCCAAGTGAATGACACGAACTTTCTACTTCTTAATATTTTCCAACTCTCATAATTACTTTAGTACATTCATTACAATTTCTATTTTTATCAACATTATAAATATGGCATTTAATGCATTAAAATTCATAATACCAATCTGCCATAAGAACCTTTGTATTTATAATTTGTTTTAATTCATTATCCTCGTGAAGCAAACAGCCCTGAATGAGTTTTTCACTTGCTCCTGTTACCTTCTTTATTACCGAATCGCTTAAACCCGCCTTTAAAAGTTGGCTTATACCATATTTTACAATACTCGTCACGCTTGTAATTCCTATCAATGCTCCCATATAATCAGGTATACCAGAAGACGATGTAATATCATTCCAAGATTCCCCATGAAAGTCAGCAAACAGCAAATTTTCATCATTTATTATTTTTCTATTAAAGACAAATTTTCTCATATTCTTTAATTGAATAGATAATTTTAACGGCAAACGAAGTTCGAATTCATTAACCATAATACAAGCATATATTTCGTCATAGTCACTCCATTTCATTTTTCTTAATTCACGATATGTGATTCCGTAAAGCATCATCATCTTTATTCCAATGGCCGCCATTGCCTTTCTGAAACTGGTTGTATCTTCCCATTCATGTGCAGTAAGTTGTTCATTTGCCCACTTTAACATTTTTTCAGCCTCCGTAGATGTCAACGGCTCTTGTTCAACAATTCCCGCTAACATCTCACACTTATCTATATAGGACATCATTTGCTGCATATATGAATTTTCCCGTAGGCGATTGTAAGAAATTGCATCGTATAAATCTGAGTTCCCTATATCTGTTGTCTTTCTTACGTAATTGAAAAATTGTCCGATTACTGTTGCATATCGCTTAGCTTTTGTTTTGCTTTTGTATCTTTTAATCGTTTCCACATTATAAATCAGGCTCTGTAATATAAAATCAACATCTATCCCTTTTAGCAAAATACGAAGGGAATCCCCTGATAATGAATTTTCCCAATACTTTTCTACATATTCGCTGAAATTTATAACATCACTCTTATAATCCGGATATTTCTCAATAAAATCATTTATAATATCATTAAAGTCCATTTCATTCTCCCCCAATAGTTTTATTGAATCATACAATATACTTTATTAGGTGTCAATATAATATCTTATATCAATAATTTTATATTTTCATTGTATTCTATTTATTATAAATATCATATATTTTAAGTATTTTTATCCAATAAAACTTATTTTAATATTTTATTTTTCAGAAGATACTAATATATCATCGTAAATTCTAACCGCCTGCATAGCAGGTGGTTTATTTGTTCTCCAAAATTCCGTTTTTCGGATCAGCGAAAAACTCCTCAATGGAGAACAGGGCCTTGCCCTAACAAGCCTCACGCTCTCCGCCTTCTGTCCTTTCCCTTACAATACACCACCGCCGTCAAAGTACTGATAAACGTGGCCACAATTGCCGGCGCGATAATCCCCGCCGGATTCACGCTGCCATACTGCTGCCGGTAGGCAATCATATTGACGGGTATTAACTGCAGCGATGAAATATTCAGTATTAGAAACGTGCACATCTCATTACTGGCAACTCTGCCAGGCTTTCCACCTGTTCCTTTGCTTTCACTTAAATACGCCGGATTTCCTCTCTCCGCCTCCAGCTTCGCCAGCTCCTCCATCGCCTTCAATCCGGCCGGCGTGCATGCCCAGCCAAGTCCCAAAACGTTGGCGATTATATTGGTAGAGATATACTCAATTGCCGGATGGCCCTTAGGCACCCTTGGAAAGAGAAAAGATACAAACGGCCGAATCCCCTTTGTCATTGCCGCGATCAGCCCGGACTTATGCGCGATCTCCATCAGACCCACCCATACAGACATCACGCCGATCATGGTAATACACAGCTGCACCGCTTCTCCTGCCGCATCCAGCGCACCGTTTGCCACGGCCTCGATGTTTCCGGTGAATGCTCCATAAATCACTCCGATGGCGATCATCGCCGCCCATATCATATTCAGCATCCAGTCTCCTGTCCCGCCGTCTCCGGCGCGTTTTTATTCATAATTAAACTTATTCCCAACCCGTTTCGATCAGAACTCCCGCGCCCGTCTTCCGTCTCCGGGCGGGGCACAGGGGCCGCAGGGCCATTCATGTGTTTGTCCTGGCTGGCAGTAAGAAACGGTTGACAGAAACCGCCTGATCAGATTATGATAAAAACCGGGCTGCCCGGGGAAACAGGTGCAAATCCTGTACGAGCCCGTCGCCGTAAGGCATAGTAAGACGATCCGCCTGATCAGCCGTCCGTTTTTTACGGACGGTCACACCGTAAGCCACGAAACGGGAAAAGCCATTGGAGTCCGCTCCGAGAAGGCCGGCCGATCGAATGCCAAGTCGAAATATCCGCACAGCCCGCTCCTCCCGTCTCGACCGCGGGCGCCGGTTTGGGGAGGAAAAGACGACTCGCCGCGCGAGCCGTCTCTATCAATTAAAAGCAAAGGAGATCAAAAGAATGCAGACAAAACATGACAAAAAACACTTTGCCATCCGCTCTTGCATGGCGCTGTTCGTGGCTGCGGCGCTGTTTACCTCCGCCTGCAGCCAAGGGGCGAAGCAGGAGGATCCTCCGGCGACGCAGGAGGCCGCTTCTGTCGCCGGCGACGGAGACGAACTGGGCCAGGGTGCGGTTTCGTTTCCTCTTACCATCGTAGATAAGGACGGAAACGAAACCGCGCTGACCATCAACACCGATCAGGAAACGGTGGGGGCCGCCCTGCTGGAGCTGGGGCTGATTGCCGGAGACGAGGGGGAATTCGGCCTCTATGTTAAGACGGTGAACGGTATCACCGCAGACTACGATACGGACGGCGTATACTGGGCCTTTTACGTGAACGGGGAATATGCCTCCACGGGCGTCGATTCCACCCCTATTAACCAGGGAGATACCTACTCCCTGAAAGTGGAATGATAATCAAAGGATTGGGCAGAAATAAGACGGATGCCGGGGAGCGGACCGCTCCGCCCCCCGCTTCCAAGAAGGGCAGCCGTCTCACCGTGCGGGAGATGGCCATATTCGGCATGCTGGGCGCCCTGATGTACGCTTCCAAGCTGCTTCTGGAAATCGCACCCAACATCCATCTTCTGGGCGTATTCACCGTAGCCTTTACGGTGGTGTACCGGAAAAAAGCCCTGTTCCCCATTTATTTGTACGTGCTTTTGAACGGGATTTTTTCCGGCTTTGCCGCCTGGTGGGTTCCCTATCTCTATATATGGACCGTCCTGTGGGGTGCGGTCATGCTCCTGCCGGCCCATATCCCTTTGCGGATACGCCCCCTCGTCTATATGACGGTCTGCGCCCTGCACGGCTTTCTCTTCGGGACCCTCTACGCACCGGCACAAGCTCTGCTCTACGGGCTGAGCTTCCGGGGCATGATCGCCTGGATCCTGGCCGGCCTGCCTTGGGATGTCCTGCACGGCGTCAGTAATTTTTTCTGCGGGATCCTGATCGTACCCATTATTTCCGGGCTGAGGCTGGCAGATGCCAAATCCGGGAATCAACAATAATCCCTCTCTCTTTCACACCGCGCCTTCTGCGGCCCCTGGCCTCTGCGATATCCCTGCCCGGCTCTGCAGGGCAGGGTGATGTATGCCTTCCCCCCGCCCTGCCATATTTATATCACCTTGGAAAGGAACTCCTGCAGTCTGGGATTCTTCGGGTGATCGAAGAATTCCTTCGGGCTGTTCTCTTCCTTGATCGAACCGTCGTCCATGAAAAGCACCCTGCTTCCCACTTCCTTCGCAAATCCCATCTCGTGGGTAACGATCACCATAGTCATGCCTTCCTTAGCCAGATCGGTCATAACGTTCAGCACTTCGCCCACCATTTCCGGATCCAGGGCGCTGGTGGGTTCGTCGAATAGAATCACATCCGGATGCATGCACAGGGAACGCACAATGGCGATGCGCTGCTTCTGTCCGCCGGAAAGCTGGGACGGATAGGCCTTCGCCTTTTCCGACAGGCCGACCCGCTCCAAAAGCGCCATGGCCTCTTTTTCCGCTTCTCCTCTGCCGCACTTACGCACCTGTATGGGCGCCAGCGTCATGTTTTCCAGGATCGTTTTATGAGGGAACAGATTAAAGTGCTGAAATACCATCCCGATATGCTCTCGATGCCTGTTAATGTTCGTCCCGGGATCCGTAATATCCTGTCCCTCAAAAAGAATCTGCCCTGCCGTGGGCTCCTCCAGCAGGTTCAGAGAACGTAAGAAAGTGGACTTTCCCGATCCGGAAGGCCCCACGATCACCACCACCTCTCCCTGGCGGATGGTGGTATTGATATGTTTTAATACCTCCGTCCCGCCGAAGGATTTACATAAATCCTTAATTTCAAAGAGTACCTGTCCGTCAGCGCTCACTGGTCCTCAGCCTCCTTTCCAGTCTGGCCACCCCCGCCGCCAGCAGGGACACGATTGCCAGATAGACGCATGCCACCGCGATCAGAGGCATGAATGCGGAATAGGTCTGGCTCCTGATCACATTTCCTCCGTGGGTTAAATCCGTCAGGGCGATATAGCCGCTTATCGAGGTTTCCTTCAACAGTACGATGATTTCGTTCCCCAGGGCAGGGAGGATGTTTTTCAGCGCCTGCGGCAGGATAATATGCCACATGGTTGCCGGATAACCAAATCCAAGGCTCCGCCCTGCCTCAAACTGCCCTGCATCGATGGCCATGATGCCGGAGCGGACGATCTCCGCCACATACGCACCCGAATTGATCCCAAAGGCCAGAACCGCCACCACCCGTTTATCGACGGATACGCTCCCGAAAATGACATAATACATGATCAGAAGCTGGATCATGGTGGGCGTGCCGCGTATCACCGTCAGATAGACCTGGCAGAGCAGGTCCACCGCCTTAAACAGATAATATCCGGCCAGCTTTCTGACCGGGACGCTCTTTCCCTTCGCGGCCACAGGCTTCTTTATCCCGCTCTTTGCCGAACTGGAACGGATAATCGCCACCACAAATCCCAGCACGATTCCCAGAATCACCGCAAAGAAGGTGACCACCAGCGTGGTCTGCAGGCCGCCCGTTAAATATTTCCAACGATCGTCCTTTACAAAATTCAGATAGAACTCATCCCAAAACTTCTGCATCCCGTCTCCTGTCCCCCTCCTGTGTATCGGTCCCATGGCAGCCTGACCGGCTTATGAACCATCGAACGTCTATCGGTAAGAAAAAAGCCCCAAGAGCGCAATCGGGGCCTTTCCTTCACATCCATACATCCGTTATAGCCACGGCAGCCGGGGCCGCCGCATACCCTTATTCCTTCACGATGATAACCTGCTTGGACGAGGCATAGGAA
Organism: Lachnospiraceae bacterium; assembly: GCA_021770245.1. Taxonomy (GTDB): domain Bacteria; phylum Bacillota; class Clostridia; order Lachnospirales; family Lachnospiraceae; genus Eisenbergiella. The sequence goes on along the minus strand of JAETRI010000018.1, from coordinate 13,103 downwards.
TCCGAGAAATCAACGCTCTGCAGACGGTCTTCCGTAACGGTCATCCCGGCTATGCCCATGTCGGCCTTGCCGGACTGGATCGCGTTGATGATGGAATCGAACTCCATATCTTCGATCTTCAGCTCATATCCCAGCACGTCACATACGGCCTGAGCCATATCCGCATCGATGCCTACCACCTTTTCTCCCTGATAATATTCATAGGGCTCGAAATACGCGTTTGTGGCCATGATCAGCGTCCCCTTGGAGCGGTCCACATCCGCCGGGGATTCATAAGGGGATTTTCCCTTGGTATCGTCTCCTATGTAATTGGCCACAATGGCATCCAGCGTGCCGTCGGACTTCAGCTGAGCCAGGGCCGTATTGATTTCCGCGGTCAGGTCTGCCCTGTCCTTGGAAATGCAGATGGCATATTCCTCCTCCGCAAAGGGCTCCTCCAGGATCTTCAGGCCCTCCGTATTGGCCACAAAAGCCTTTGCGGGCTGTTCGTCAATGATTACGCAGTCGATCTTTCCCTGCAGAAGCGCCTGTACCGCATCGTTTCCCTTGTTGAAACGTTCGATGGTGGAACCCTCCTCCTCATAATCGGACGCATAGATGTCTCCCGTTGTACCCAGCTGCACGCCGATGGTCTTTCCGGGAAGATCGTCAACGCCGTTCACCGCTGCCGCCGTCTCTTCCTGCTTGCTTCCCCCGCATGCCGTCATTGCTAACACCATGCAGGCCATGAATGCCGTTGCCAGAATCTTTTTCATAATCTCCTCCTCACGTATGCCGTGTTTATGTATATTTATACAATATTTATTCTATAATATTAACATAAAACCATGGAATGACAAGCGTTATTTTTCACAAAATAAAAAGAAGATGCCGGAAAAGCTTTGTTTTACTTTTCCAAACACCTTCCTTTTTTTATGCATACACCGCCCACTGCTGCCAATCCTTCGTCCTGCCTTCCTTTCGCAAGCTCTGTCATGCAGATTTCCTCAGGCCTCGATTCCCTGCTCTTTTAAATATTCCACGACATCTCCCACAGTGACCAGCTTTTCCAGGTCCTCGGCAGGGATTTCCACGCCGTACTCTTCCTCCACAGCCATGACCAGTTCAAAGAGATCCAGAGAATCCGCACCCAGATCGTCCTTAAAGGAAGAATCCTCCGTGATGGAAACACCTTCCAGATTTAATTGTTCCTGAATAATCGCAATCACTTTTTCTAACATCTTGCCGTCTCCTTTTGTTTTATTTTTGTTTCGATTTTGTTTGATAGACAAAGCATATGCCCTGCGTCTTTATTTGTCAATCTCTTTCTGACAATTCGAGCAGGCCCTGATACACGTCCCGCTTACTGATCCCGCGGTCCTTTGCCACCAGACGCATGGCCTCTTTCCGATCTCTGCCCTGCCCTTCGTAGAACCCCATATGTTCCTTCAAGGACATGTTCTGCCAGGCCGCTTCCCTTTCACGTGCCTTCTCCCGATGGCTTCTGCCCTCCAGCACCAGTACATATTCTCCCCGCGGCGCCCTATCCTCATACCAGGACAGCGCATCGTTCAGCGTGGTTGCCGTAACCGTTTCGAACTTTTTGGTCAGTTCCCGGCATAGCGTAACTTTCCGGTCCCCCAGCGCTTCATACAGCCACAACAGCGTTTTCTTCAGGCGGTGGGGCGCTTCATACAGAATAATCGTCCGGGATTCCTCCCGCAGATCCTCCATGACCGCCTCCAGCTCCTTTTTGTCCTCAAAGGGAAGAAATCCTTCAAAGCAAAACCGGCGGGTGGACAGGCCGGACAGCGTAAGGGCCGTAATGCAGGCCGAAGGGCCCGGAAGGGACGTGACAGGGACACCGGCCTCCATACACATACGGACCAAGACCTCGCCGGGATCGGAAATGGCCGGCGTTCCCGCATCCGTGATCAGGGCGATATCCTCTCCGGCCAGAAGCCTTCCGACCAGCTCATGCGCTTTCTCCACCTTATTATATTCATGATAACTGGTCATGGGTGTGTGTATCTGAAAATAATTCAGCAGCTTCAGGCTGTTGCGCGTATCCTCCGCCGCGATCAGATCCACTCCGCGCAGCGTCTCTTCCGCCCGGGGCGTCATATCCTTGAGATTCCCGATGGGCGTTGCACATAAATAGAGCGTTCCCGCCATGTTAATAACCACGCCTTTCGCAAACTATCTTCGGGCTTACCCCTCTACGATAATAACTGATGTATGGAGAATTATCAATAGGAACCTGATCAATAGCCATAAATATCGCAAATTTCCTCCGTATAGACGGAAGGGGCGCGGTAAATAATCAGCGGCTTTTCCACCGTCAGCCTGCTCCTGCCGCCTTTCCTGGCCTCCAGGAGCACCATACTCGGCTCCCTGTCCGCATAAGCATGCACCATCTTCAGCCGTTTGGGCTCCAATGCGGCACCGCAGAGCGTCACCATAATCTCCGCCAGGCGGAAGGGACGATGCACCAGAAAGAAGCCGCCGCCGGGCGGAAGCAGCCAGGATGCGGCGCGTACCACGTCTTGAAAGGTACATTTTACCTCATGGCGGGCGACCGCCTTGGGAGCGTCCGGATTTTTCAGGCCATGGCCCCCTATCATATAGGGGGGATTACAGGTTACTACGTCAAAAGAAGCGGCCGGAAACAAGTCTGCCGCTTCTCTGATATCCCCTTCCACGATACGGATCTTATCTTCCAGCCCGTTCAGCCGCACGCTTCTTGCAGCCATATCCGCGCTCTCCGGCTGGATTTCCAGGCCGGTAAGATGGGAGGCCCCGCTTTTAGCTTCCAACAGAAGGGGAAGGATTCCCGTCCCCGTCCCCAGATCCATCACCCGTTCCCCGGGCTTTATACGCACGAAACCCGACAGAAGCACCGCATCCATACCGAAGCAGAACCGCCCGGGATCCTGAATAATCCCGTAACCGTTCCTCTGCAGTTCGTCCAGCCGTTCCCCTTCCTTTAATTCCGCCTCATTCCAGTTTGGATTTTGCATCCTGCTTCTCCAGCTTTTCCAGTTCCTTAAGTTCCTTCTCGCTCACATCGTTTTTCTTGTTTTTTCCGTGCTTTCTGCGAAAACGCAGCTGCTCCAGGCGATATTCCCGGATTTCCTTTTCGTCGTCCACATTTACGATTACCTTCACGAGCTGCCGCAGCACGTTCACGCTGGATACTTCCCCCTTCAGCCCGTCGTCCGTGGTGACATAGTCCCCGATGCCCGGCAGACGGCGGTTGAGTTCTTCATAGGTTTCTTCCTCATGCTTCAGACAGCACATCAGGCGCCCGCAGACGCCGGAAATCTTGGTGGGATTGAGCGACAGGTTCTGTTCCTTTGCCATTTTAATCGAAACGGGAACGAATTCGGACAGGTGGCCGTGGCAGCATAATTGGCGCCCGCAGATCCCGATCCCTCCCAGAATCTTGGTCTCGTCCCGGACCCCGATCTGCCGCAGTTCGATCCTGGTTTTGAACACGCCGGCCAGATCCTTCACCAGTTCCCGGAAGTCGATCCGGCCGTCCGCGGTGAAGTAAAACAAAACCTTGTTATTATCGAAGGTGTACTCCGCATCAATAAGCTTCATCTCCAGATTGTGTTTGGCGATCTTCTCCTGGCAGATACGGAAGGCGTCTTTTTCCTTCAGCTTATTGGCGGCTTCCTGCTCGTCGTCCCGTTCGTTGGCAATCCGCAGAATGGGTTTTAAAGGCTGCACCACCTTACTTTCGTCCACTTCCCGGATTCCGCCCACCACGGTTCCGTACTCCACCCCCCGGGCGGTTTCCACAATGACATGATCTTCCCCCTTTATCTCGAACCGGACCGGGTCAAAATAATATATTTTCCCCGCGGTCCGGAATCTTACTCCTACTATTCTTACCATCTATCATCCTCCTAGTTTTCCCGGATTGTCAGACACAGAAGCTGCATGGTTAAGTCAAAATTCACGTTGGATGCAAGCCTGAGCCTGGCCTTCTCCAGCGCGTCTAAGACCGATTCGATCCCTTCATAGCTTGTCCTGTCAGCTTCTTTTCTAATATACTTTATTTCCTCTTTAAAAATCAAGTGGTTCGCATCATTTGTGGCTTTAAAAAGCAGCACGTCTCGGTACCAGATGGAAATCAAATCCAGATAATCCGTCACGTCCAGTTTATATTCCCCGATATGCTTGATTGCCGCCACGATTTCCGCTATTTCCATGTCATGGATATATTTTAAAAGCGTTACCGCTTCTTCTTTCACCTTATCGAAATCTTCGCTGGAAGCCAAAAGCTTGGCCCGTCCGATATTCCCCCTGGCAAACGCCACGCATACGTTTGCCCTGTAGTCCGGCGTTTTGAGTTCTTCCATCAGATATTTCCGGACGACGTCGTCTCGCACCGGTTTCATGTCCAGCACCACGCACCGGCTCACGATGGTGGGAAGCAGGGCCTCCACGCCCGTGGTAAGGATCAGGATCATCCCGTAGGCCGGCGGTTCTTCCAGCGTCTTTAAAAGGGCATTCTGCGCCTGCGGCGTCATTTTCTCGCCCTCGTTAATGATGTAAATCTTGTGGGGGGATGCATAGGGCTTAATCGCCATATCGTTGTTCACCTGCCGCCTGATATCCTCCACGCCGATGCTCCCCGGCTTTTCATGGGTCACCCGGATAATGTCCGGATGATTGCCGGAAAGCGCCTGTCTGCAGGAATGACATTCCCCGCAGGGCTCCATACCCTGTTTCTCACACTGCAGGGTACGGGCAAAGAGGCGGGCGATGAACTCCTTGCCCGAATCCTTCTCCCCGTTGATAATGTACGCATGGGGCAGCTTCCCTGTCTGCAGCACATTCCTCAGATATTCCTTGATCGCATCCTGTCCGTATATCTCATCGAATCCTGCCATAGCTGCACGCCCCCTTCTCCTTTTCTTCGTCCATATACCTTCTGAGCCGCTCTAAGCATTCCTCCAGGTCATCGTTTTGAAAGCGCCTCATAATACCCGCTTCCCGGATTTTTTCCTCCCGGAAATCCTCCGCGTCCGCCAGGAACCTTCTGCACATTTCCTCGTATTTGGGCTCCTTCTGCGCGCGTTCCCGGTTCAGGGCGCGCTGCAGGCGTTCTCCGTCGTCCAGTTCGATATAAAGCGGCACCACGCGGTCCCTTCCGAAATAATCCCTCACCCGGCGAAAGGATTCCAGGGTTCCCGTCAGCAGGCAGTCCTCCCGGTCCCAGTCTATCCTTCCGTCGTCCACGGTAAAATAGTGCCAGGGACCATACCATGTCTGATAGACCCGCTCTTCTATCACCCGGCCCTCCGCTTTCAGACGGGCGAGTTCCTCTTCATCCGTAAAAAAATACTCCCTCCCGTTTACCTCTCCCGCCCTCATCGGGCGGGTGGTATAGGGGATCAGCGTACGCAGGCCCGACTTTCCGCCGGCCAGCAGTTCCCGATAGAGGGTATCCTTTCCCGAAGAGCTTTTTCCCATAATATAAAAGATCAATCCCATGTTATACCCGTCTGCCCGCTTTAGCGGGCAATCAAATCAAAGAGATCAAAAATATGAATTTTCAATCTGATACCCCTGCATCCCGCAGGCTTCGCCCGCGGGACTGCTTCCATAAGGTGCCGCCCGTCCGTGCGCGGGAAAACGTTATTCGTCCTGTGCATAGCTGATGGCACACCGTACCGCCCGCTTCCAGCCGGAAAGCTTCTCTTTCCTCTTTTCCTGGGACATGAAGGGCAGGAAGGTATTTTCCAGAGACCAGTTGTGCCGGATATCCTCTTTATCCTTCCAGAAGCCCGTGGCGATTCCCGCCAGATAGGCCGCCCCCAGTGCCGTTGTCTCTATGCACTCCGGACGCAGCACCTCTTTATTCATGATATCCGCCTGGAACTGCATCAGGAAGTTGTTGGCGCTGGCTCCGCCGTCCACCCGCAGGTTCTTCAGGATGATGCCGGAATCCTTTTCCATGGCCTCCAGTACATCCTGGGTCTGATATGCCAGGGATTCCAGCGTGGCGCGGATGAAATGTTCCTTCTTCGCCCCACGGGTCAGGCCTACCACGGTTCCCCTTGCGTAGGGATTCCAGTAGGGCGCGCCCAGCCCGGTGAATGCGGGCACCACATATACGCCGTTGGTATCCTCCACACAGGCTGCATATTCCTCCGACTGCGGCGCACTTTTCACCATCCGCAGCTCGTCCCGCAGCCACTGGATGGACGCTCCGGCCACAAATACGCTCCCCTCCAGGGCATAGCGGATCTCCCCTTCCGTACTGGCCGCAATCGTGGTCAGAAGACCGTTTTGCGAACGTACCGGCTTTTCCCCCGTGTTCATCAGAAGGAAGCAGCCCGTCCCGTATGTATTCTTCGCTTCCCCGGCCTCAAAGCAGCACTGGCCGAACAGGGCCGCCTGCTGGTCTCCGGCCGCGCCTGCGATGGGGATCTCACCGCCCACCACGGATTCGTCCGTACATCCGTAGACGCAGCTCGACGGTTTCACTTCCGGTAGCATGGAACGGGGAATGCCCAGTTTATCCAGGATTTCCTGATCCCATTCCCTCGTATAAATATTGTAAAGCATGGTCCTGGACGCGTTCGTGTAGTCCGTAACAAAGATCTTCCCCTTGGTCAGGTTCCAGATCAGCCAGGTATCCACCGTTCCGAACAGGAGCTCCCCGGATTCCGCCATTTCCCTGGCTCCCTCCACATGATCCAGGATCCACTTGATCTTTGTCCCCGAGAAGTAGGCATCCGGAACCAGTCCGGTCCTCTCCCTGATAACCCGGTCGAATCCCTCTTCCTTCAGCCCGTCGATGATGCCCGCCGTCCTGCGGCACTGCCAGCAGATCGCATTGTATACCGGCTTTCCCGTTTTCCGGCTGAAGCAGATCGTGGTCTCCCGTTGGTTGGTGATCCCGATCGCCGCGATGTCTTCGATAGCCGCTCCGATCTTCCCCATGGCCTCCACGGCCACGCTCAGCTGAGATGACCAGATCTCCAGCGGATCATGTTCCACCCAGCCCGGCTGCGGGTAAATCTGGGTGAACTCCCTTTGTACCACCGAACACATATGTCCCTGCCTGTCGAACAGAATGCATCTGGAGCTCGTCGTCCCCTGATCCAGCGCCATTACATATTTTGCCATATAATCCCCCATTCTGCCGCCATGAACGGCCCTCTTTTGTTGTCGTTCCTTCCGTTTGTACGCTTTAAACCTCAACGACCCGCAGCTGGTTTGTCTTTCCCGAAATACCGAGCGGCATACCCGCGGTGATAATGACCCGGTCCCCCTTCTCCAGATATCCCGCTTCCACGGCTGCGCTCACGGCCTCCCGGAACAGATCCTCCGCCGTATTCTCCTCGTGAATCAAAAGCGGCATCACGCCCCATTGCAGGTTGAGCTGTCTCCATACCAGGCGTTTGACCGTACAGCCTATGATCGGGCAGCCCGGTTTAAACTGGGAAATCATACCTGCCGTAAAGCCGGACATGGTTACGCAGATAATCGCCTTCACATCCAGATCCGCCGCCAGCGTACAGGTGGCATGGGAAATGGCCGTGGTAATGTTATCTCCCTCAGGCGCCTCCCGCTTTTTCAGCCGGCCCGCAAAGTCGATATCCGCTTCCGTCCGTTCCGCGATCCGCCCCATGGTCTGCACCGCTTCCACCGGATACTGTCCCTGGGCGCTCTCCCCGGAGAGCATGATGGCCGTGGTTCCGTCATAGATGGCATTGGCGATATCCGTGGTTTCCGCCCGGGTGGGACGGGGATTATGGATCATGGATTCCAGCATCTGCGTGGCGGTTATCACCTGTTTTCCCCTGGCCACTGCCTTCTTAATGATCTGCTTTTGTAGAATGGGTACCTCCTCCAAAGGCACCTCCACGCCCATATCTCCTCTGGCCACCATAATACCGTCGGAGACCTCTATAATTTCGTCCAGATTATCGATTCCCTGCATGTTTTCAATCTTGGAAACGATCATAATCCTGGAATCATGATCTTCCAGAATTTTGCGGATTTCCAATACATCCTCCCTGCTCCGCACGAAGGAGGCTGCGATGATGTCGAATCCCTGATCGATGCCGAACAGAATATCCTTTCTGTCCGCCTCGCTCAGATAGGGCATGGACAGCTTCGCCCCGGGTACATTCACTCCCTTATGGTTGGAAACCGGGCCTCCGTTAACCACATGGCATACGATATCCGTATCCGTAATTTCCTCTACACGCATCTCGATCAGTCCGTCGTCGATCAGGATTATGGTTCCCACACCGATATCGTGGACCAGGTTTTGATACGTGATAGAAGCCGTCCGATTGGTTCCCATCACCTCCCGGGTGGTTAAGACGAACTTTTCTCCGGCGATGAGCTCCGCCTTTCCTCCCTCGAAATCCTTCAGACGGATTTCAGGCCCTTTCGTATCCAGCAGGGCGGCGACGGGCAGATTCAGTTCCTTGCTTACCCGCCGCATCCGCTCATATTTTTCCCGCTGCTCCTCATGGGTTCCGTGGGAAAAATTAAAACGCGCCACGTTCATCCCAGCCTTCATCAGCTCCCGCAGCTTTTCTTCGCTTTCCGATGCAGGACCTATGGTACAGATAATCTTTGTTTTTCTCATATTCCCTCTCATTCCTGTTTCCGGAGGAATCCTCCCTGCGGCGCAAGCACCGGAATCAGAAGTCTTCCTTCCCTTGTCCTTACCAGGCCCTGTACGTTCAGACCCTGTCTGACATATTCCACCAGCCGTTTTATCATCTCTTCCGTCAGGATCTCCCCGGGTACCGCGAGGGGGATTCCCGGCGGGTACAGGTTTACGTAACCTCCCGCGCTTCGTCCTGCCGCCTCCCGAAGCGGGCAAAGCGTCTCTGGCTCCTCCAGAGCCTCATACAGAGGAATCGACCGTTCCAAGGCCGGATAGGGCTGTGAATCGCCTTTTCGGACGGTCCAGGCGGTCTTAGGAAGCTTTCCCTTTGCAATACGACGGTCCAGATCCCACAACGCCTCGTTTAAACGCATCAGGCCCTCTTCCCTGTCCCAGGGCGTCAGGATGGCCGTCACATAGCTGTCTCCGGCCATTTCCATCTGTAAATGGTAGCGCTCCAATAGCTCTTGATAGAGGAAACCGCCACGAAGCCTTCCGCTTCGTTCCGCTATCAAAAGTTTTCCCCGGTCAAAATCTTTCATACGTCCCTGCCGCAGGATTTCCCTTCCGGACAGAACGATCCGTTCGAGCCCGGACAGTCCGGCATGAAATTCATCCAGCCGGAGAGAAAAGTCCTCCATGATCTGCCTTCCCTTTGTCTGCATCAGCTGCACACAGGCATCTATACTCCCCATCAAAAGATAGGACGGGCTGCTGGTCTGATAGATCTCCTCAAACCTTCTGAGCCTTTCCCGGTCCACCCGCTCTCCGCTCACATGTAAAAGGGCGGTCTGCGTCAAAGCGGGAAGAGTCTTATGCAGGCTCTGTATTACCAGGTCTGCGCCCAGACGGACAGGGCTCTCCGGCCACCCCCGGGCAAATCCCAGATGGGCGCCGTGGGCCGCGTCCACAATCAGGGGGATGCCCCGTTGATGCGCGGCCTCCGCGACGGCTTCCACATCCGAAAGCACTCCGTCATAGGTGGGAGAGGTGAGGATCACCGCCGCCGTGTCGGGATAATGCATGAGCGCTTCTTCCACCTGCTGCGGCAGAATGGCGTCTGCAATCCCCCAGCCTTTTACCACACCCGGATAGAGATACACCGGTTCCATCCGGCGCAGATACATGGCATGGTATACGCTATAATGACAATTCCTGGCTACCAACACCCGGCTTCCCTGCCTTGCCGCCGCCGAAAGGGCTGTCAGAACGCCTGCCGTGGAACCGTTTACCAGGAAAAAGGTTTCCTGCGCGCCGAATACGGACGCTGCTCTCTCCCTCGCCTCCCTCAAAATCCCCTCCGGACGGTGGAGATTGTCAAATCCCTCTATTTCCGTAAGATCCATGGAGGCAGCCCGTTCTAGGACGCCGATCTCCCGCGGCATATTTCGCTTATGCCCGGGCATATGAAAGGGATAATAGTCGGAAAGGGAATATTCCTCCAGCCGCTCCAGCAGATTTCTCACCCGTTATCCGCCCTCCTGAGTAAAACGCTCCTTCTGCTTCCGTTTCTCAAACGCAGGGTTTCCAGCAGAGAACAGTATTTATCCGCCGCAGTAACGATCCAGGCCTCCCGGCACTGCGGCGGAACGGCAGTGAGCGGCCACATATGTTTTTTTATGATCTCCTCCTCCTTCCGGGAAAGCCTGTATTCCCGTTTCGCATTTTCCAGGGCAATCTGCGGATGACGAAAGCCGTGCAGGTTGCGGATTCCCTTGAATTCCGTATGCCTGTGCCAGTCATACAGAAAATAATCATGCAGAAGCGCGCCGCGCACCAGCGCCCGCTCGTCGCTCCTGATTCCCAGCTTCTCCAGCTTTTCCATAATTTCCAGGCTGCATCCTGCCACACTGACGCAATGGCTGTGAACCGAAACCGTGCCATGCTGGATATCCGTACGGGTCCCCTGAAAATTGGAGGATTTCAGAATATCCTTTCCGTACCTGTGGATCCTGAGGAGGATTTGTCTTCTGTGTTCCTGTTTTTTTGCGACCTTTTCGTTCAACACGGACATTTTTTTCCTTTCCCGATTAATAATAACAGATCACCGGAAATCCCTTTTCCATATATCCGTAAATCTCCTTCGCTATACCGACCGGCAGATTAATACACCCGTGGGAACCGTTCGTAAGATAAATACTGCCCCCAAACTGCCTTCTCCAGGAAGCATCGTGCATGCCGATATTTCCGTTAAAGGGCATCCAATAATCCACGTGAGAGGCATATCCGGCCCCCCGCAGCGTTGTATCCCTTGTCTTATAGGTCAACCCAAACACTCCTGCGGGCGTTCCTCTTCCTCTGGCAATGTTTCCGGATACGAAATCGCTTTCCAAAACCAGTTTTCCGTCCACATACAGATACAGATGCTGTTTTCCCATGTCCGCTTCCACATAGGAGGAGCCGATATCCTCCCCCGGCCCGCCTTCCGCATAGCCTTTCAGGAAATAAAGAGGTTCCCTTTCAACTTCCTCCCCCTTTTTAATGGACGCGATCAATGCCTCCGTCTCTCCGGCCCGATCCGTCCACCAGCCATACCCTCCGCTTTTTAACAGGATCGTTTCCCCGGAGGTGGTCGTGAAATTTCGGTCTCTGCCGTAGGTATCGTGTTTCCCGGCCATTTTTTTCACGTATTCCCTCACGGCCTCTTCATCCAGGGTCACCTTCGTACCCTCGATCCGCACCCACTTACTGATCAGATCTCCGTCCACTACCTCCGTTTCTCCGTTCCAACGATAGGTGATCCTGGCGTTTACATAACGGTTTGCCGTCTCCAGCGCCCGGTTTAAGGCCCGATTATCACTTCTCACACTCGCATTGCTGTAATACGTCCCTTCCGTCAGATCCAGGGTATCCTGGAGCTTATCTAACGCGCTCTCCACATCCTTTTTTACCAAATCAAAGTCCAGAACCGTGCCCGGGTAATCTTCTTTAATAGAATATCCGTCTCCGCTCACATAAGGACTGATTAGGGCATCCTCCGGCAGACGAACATATGTCTCCTGGAAAAAAGGCGACGAACGCAGCCTTTCCTCCAGCATCTTTTCATCATAGATTACCGTTCTGGGGAGCTCGCCCCCACTCGGTCCGAACAGCATCATGGGCCATTTCATACCGCTCATCCGTGCATTCATCCGATCCAGAGTATCGTCAAACACGTATATCATCCCCAGCTCGGAAGGTGTGATGACATCCTCCATTTCTTCCCTTCCCTTGATCTGAAGTTCATATGTAACGGACGGGTTAAGAATTTCCTCCCGCGCCTGCTCCCTGGAGCGGAAGCTGTAATCCTTCCCGTCAATCTCCGTCCTCCAATAATAGTGCCCTGCAAAGAAAAAAGCTCCTGCCAGGTATATCAGGGCCGTCGCCCCCACCGTGATTCCCGCTGCAGTCAATACCTTCCGGTACGGAAATCCTGCCTTTTCCTTTTCTTTTCCGTCTTGTACATCATCCGCCATATAAGTATCCATATGCCAAATTCCCTATCGTTTTCGCGAAAGTCCGAAAATCCTTTTTCCTTTTCGGCCTCGCTTCATCTTTTCTATTTTAACACTTATCGAGGAAAAGAAAAATAGCGAAATAAAAAAAAGCTGTATCCGAATTCCTATCGAATTCGATACAACCTTTCTCCGTTTTTGCATGTGATAATGAAGCACGGGGGATTCGAACCCCCGACAACCTGATTAAAAGTCAGGTGCTCTACCGACTGAGCTAGTGCTCCCCGATGCAGCAATCATTTTCGGGCATTAAAAATGCCCAGAACCGGAATCGAACCAGTGACACGAGGATTTTCAGTCCTCTGCTCTACCAACTGAGCTATCTGGGCATTTGAGTAGCGGGGACAGGATTTGAACCTGTGACCTTCGGGTTATGAGCCCGACGAGCTTCCAGACTGCTCCACCCCGCGTCAACGTATATATTGTAACACCTTTACTGCGCTACATGCAATATTTTTTTGTAAAAAATGGATGGGGGTGGATTCGAACCACCGAAGCAATTTGCAGCAGATTTACAGTCTGTCCCCTTTGGCCACTCGGGAACCCATCCATACGCCTGATAGCTATCCGACAATAATAAATGGGACCTATAGGGCTCGAACCTATGACCCTCTGCTTGTAAGGCAGATGCTCTCCCAGCTGAGCTAAGATCCCTTATCACATTGTAATTCCGAAAGTAATTCGGAATCAACGACCCAGATCGGACTCGAACCGACGACCTCCGCCGTGACAGGGCGGCGCTCTAACCAACTGAGCCACTAGGCCGTAGCTTCCCACTAATCATGAAAAGCTTTGAGGAATATACCCTCAAAACCGAACATTGACTCAAAACTTCTTCCTTCTTTCCTTCCCGCCTTGCAACTTTCTCTCAGGATAAGCCTTCGACCGATTAGTACTGGTCTGCTCCATACATTACTGTACTTCCACCTCCAGCCTATCTACCTCGTCCTCTTCAAGGGGTCTTATGATCTCTCTCGCAT
>JAETRI010000231.1 GCA_021770245.1 Lachnospiraceae bacterium | reverse complement strand
CCTCATAAGGACGGAAAACCGACCTTTGCGTTGGACGGAAAACCGACCCCTAACCAACTTACTATAAACCAACTAAAAGAGAACCAACTAAAAGGAGCGAGTGGGGAGCCGCCCGCACCCTTTGGCAGATATAAAAATATTTTCCTCTCCGAATCCGAGTATTCGGAGCTGAAAGAGGAATACCCGGACAGGCTGGAACGGTTCATTGAGGAAATGAGCGAGTACATAGCCGCCAGCGGGAATGATTATGTGTGCCATGCCGCCGCATTGCGCCGCTGGTTAAACCGGGAGAAAAAAGAGAAGCCGAAAAAGGGAATCCCCGACTATACCTACAAAGAGGGCGAGAGCCTTTGACAGCATAGATACAACGCCCCGTAAACAGGGCGTAAAAGACCATGAACAAGGAGGAATGATTTTATGAGTGATTATGATAACGCCATTTTCCGGCTTGCCACGGCACAGGAAGCAGAGCCGGAGGACTATACCGGGGAGGACGGGCTTTTATATTGCGGGAGCTGCCGCCAGCCCAAAGAAGCCTATTTTGCAGAGGGAAAGACGCTTTTCGGGCGTGACCGCCACCCCAAAGAATGTGACTGCCAGCGGAAACGCCGGGAAATGCTGGAAACCGCAGACCGGGAACATAAGCACCGGGAGGAAGTGGAACGGCTGAAAAGAATCGGCTTCACAGACCCGGCTATGAGGGAATGGACTTTCGGGAACGACAACGGGAAATGTCCCCAAATGGCGAAAGCCCGTGCCTATGTGGAACAATGGGAGCAGATAAAGGACGGAAACCACGGAATGATTTTGTGGGGAGAAGTCGGCACAGGCAAGAGCTATTTTGCCGGGTGTATCGCCAACGCCCTCATGGAGAAAGAGGTTTCCGTGAGTATGACAAACTTTGCTTTGATACTCAATGACCTTGCCGCCAGCTACAAGGACAGGAATGAATACATAGCCCGCCTTTGCAGCTTCCCTCTGCTTATCCTTGACGATTTCGGCATGGAGCGTGGCACGGAATACGGGCTTGAACAGGTTTACAACGTGATTGACAGCCGATACCGCAGCAGAAAGCCGCT
>JAETRI010000017.1 GCA_021770245.1 Lachnospiraceae bacterium | reverse complement strand
TTCACTTGTCTAAATTTCCATCTGCTTCGTTGTCGTCGGTCAACGATGCCACCGCATCGCCTCCCTCCTCCGCCTTACAGGATGAAAATTTATCCTGCGTGAAACATATGGTTAATCGGTGCCGGTCATACTAGGGAAAAGAATCTTTAGTCAAAAGCGGAAGGAGAACTGCCATGCCCAATCGACTACGCGGCGAGAAGTCGCCCTATTTGCTGCAGCACAAGGACAACCCCGTGGACTGGTATCCCTGGGGAACGGAGGCCTTTCAGAGGGCTGTGCGGGAGGATCGGCCCGTTTTCTTAAGTATCGGCTATTCCACCTGCCATTGGTGCCATGTTATGGCCCGCGAATCCTTTGAAGACGAAGAAATCGCCCGGATTCTGAACGATAATTACGTATGTATTAAAGTGGACCGGGAGGAGCGGCCGGACATCGACGGGGTCTATATGGCGGCCTGTATGGCCGTAACCGGTTCCGGCGGATGGCCGCTGACCGTCCTGATGACGCCGGAGCAGGTCCCCTTTTTTGTGGGGACTTATTTCCCGAAGCGGAGCCGTTACGGGCAGCCCGGGTTTAAGGAAATCCTCGTGCAGACAGCCCGGCTGTGGAAAACCGGACGGATGGAGCTGCTTCTCGCCGGGGAGCGGATCGTGGAAGCCGTCCGGCAGGGGGAGGCGGCCTGCTCCAAGAAAAGCGCCGTGTCCGTTCCCTTCGCCTCCCTGCCGCATCGGGCATACCGCAGCTTCGCGGAGCGGTTCGACCGTACCTGGGGCGGCTTTGGTGCCGCGCCCAAATTTCCCGCTCCCCATAACCTGTTGTTCCTGATGAGGTATGCCCGGGAAGAAGGACGGCCCGAGGCGCTGGAGATGGCGGAGACGACCCTGCAGGGGATGGCCCGGGGCGGCATTCAGGATCAGGTGGGCGGCGGTTTTTCCCGTTATTCCACGGATGAGAAATGGCTCGTCCCACATTTTGAAAAGATGCTCTATGATAATGCGCTGCTGCTGCTCGCCTATCTGGGCGCTTACCGTGCGACCCGAAAGGAAGCCTATGCGTATATTGCCCGGCGCACCGCCGATTACATCCTGCGGGAGCTCACCGGGGAGGAGGGCGGATTTTACTGCGGGCAGGATGCGGACAGCGACGGGGTGGAAGGGAAGTATTACTGCTTCATGCCGCAGGAGGCCGAAGCCGCCCTGGGAGAGGCGGACGGCCGGGCGTTCTGCCAGGATTACGGCATATCAAAACGGGGGAATTTTGAGGGAACCTGTATTCCCAACCGGATCGGGCGGGATGTGAAAGGATGGGAGGCGGAGGATCCGAGATGGGAACGGCTCCGCTCCTTCCGTGAAAAAAGAGCGGCGCTGCATAAGGACGACAAATGCCTGCTATCCTGGAATGCCTGGACCGTTTTGGCGCTGAGCGAAGCGGGGACGGTCTTGAAGGAGAGACGTTTCCTGGAGGCCGCAGAGCGCGGGGAACGCTTTCTGGAAAAGAAAATGACGGACAAAAGGGGCCGCCTCTACCTGCGCTATCGGGAGCAGGAGGCCGCCTATGCGGGACAGCTGGAGGATTATGCGGTCTATGCCCTGGCGCTGCTGGGGCTGTACCGGGCCACCTTCCGGGCGGAATATCTGCGCGCCGCCGTCTTTCGTGCAAAACAGATGGAAACGTATTTTAAAGGGGATGGAGGAGGATACTATGTAACCGCATCGGACGAAACGTCTTTGATTGTCCGCCTGCGGGAGACATGGGACGGAGCCATGCCCTCCGGAAATGCCGTGGCGGCGCTGGTACTGGGCAGGCTTTGGCGCCTGACCGGAGAAGAAAAATGGCAGGAAGCGGCCGCCCGGCAGCTGGATTTCATGGCGGGAGCCTGTGAGGAGTATCCTGCCGGCCATTCCTTTGCGCTTCTTTCCATGGAGGATGCCCTCCATCCCCGCCGGGAGCTGCTGTGCGCAGCCCGGGACGGCATACCCCAACAGCTGCGGCAATACCTGGCCGAAAACCCGGCCGACGGGCTGAGCGTCCTGGTAAAGACGCCGGAAAATGCGGATATGCTGGCCAAACTGGCTCCCTATACCGCGGATGTGCCCCTGCCCGGCCGCGGGACCGTCTATTATCTATGCGAAAACGGAGCCTGCCGCGCCCCGGTGGAGGATTTCGGCCTCCTGGGGCTGTAGCGGCGTCAGGCTGACCCTGCGGCAAACGTTGGAACGGCCCTGCGGCCCGCCCCACCCCTGCCCGGAGTCGGCGGCGCGTGGGGCGGGCCGCAGGTGCCGTTTATGCGTTTGTCGCGGACCGGCTGTAGGACATGATGGAATCCCGGTATTCCTTGGGGGTTTGGCCCACGTGTTTTTTAAAGGTTTTCGCAAAATAGTTCACGTCCGGTATCCCGCAGTACTGCGCGATGGTCTGGATCTGGAGGCTGGAGGTATTGAGCAGGAAGATGGCGTACTCGATCCGCTTCCTGTTCACGTATTCCGTGAGAGTGCTTCCCGTTTCCTTTTTAAAGAGGGTGGATAAATAGCTGGAATTCACGTTCAGGAATTCCGCCTGGGCCCTCAGGCTCAAGTCCGCGGTAAGATCCGCGTCGATCTGGGTGATTACCTTCCTGATGAGAAGGGAATAACCGCGCAGGGAATAGTTTTTTACCAGAAGGCAGTATTTATGTACCATCTCCCTTTGCAGGGCATCGATGGCTTTCGGAGAGGCCGCCATTTCTATTTTCCTTGCAAAACGGGCGGAAAGGCTGTCGATATGGATGGGATGTACCGCACCCATTTCGGCGGATTTGCGCAGCAGGGTATTCAGGATGATCATATAATTCTTCATGCTCCGCAGGGGGCTGGGAACGCGCCGTTCCATTTGCAGGGCGGTGAAATTGCTGACCAGGATTTCCGCCTTGTGGGTCTGTCCCTGGGAAACCGCCTGCATGAGCTTATTTTCCTTGGCGTACCGTTCCTCCAGCAGCTTCATGCTGATCTGGTTATCCTCCTGCTTTAGGGAGTCCGGATCCTGGTTCTCCGGCTCAAACTCCATCATGGAGAAGTCCTGCATGTCCTGGATGGTAAAATGATCCTCCCCCCCCCATATCACTTCTCCCAGTGTATATAAGACCGCCATCAGCGGGCCGTCGTCCGTAATCAGGGGAAGTTCCTCATAGAGCCTCTGCAGACGGATATGCAGGGCCGGGGGCGCGCCCGCTGCGTGGATCTGAGTCAGGAATTCCTCCGGGGAAAGAAAGCTGTTCCGATAGGGGCCGATGAGAAAATAGGAGGGTTCCTGTGTATCCGGCAGCTGAAAGAGGAAATAGCTGCATTGAAAGGGATCCCGGATCTTATAAATCCGGTTGGGGCCGCACATCTCGGAAACCGTTTGAAAAATTTTCGGATAATTAATATTGGGATCCAACAGGCTGCGCAGGCTCTGCCCAACCAGGCTCCAGGGACTGTCCATGGGATCTGTAAGGATGCGGACATCGAGGTGGAACTTAAGGCATAATTTTTTGGTGAAGTTCAGTTCGGACTGGTAATTCATAGAGTACCTCCATGCCGCCGGTTCGAATCATTTCGGGGCGCCGGGGCCTCCCGTCATAAAACAGGAGTCACCGGACGGCATTTGTAAATTGTTCTGTATTATTCTTCCCTATTATCGTATAATTTTTGGATTATTTCAATCAAAAAAAAGAAAAACAGTGATTGTGATAAAAAAAACTCCCGAATAAGGAGCTTTTTGTTATATAATAACGGCAATATAGACAAAACGAAAAAGGAGGCGCAGGCGATGTTAGAGCATTCGATGCTTTACCCGCGGATGTCTGCGTCCAGGCGGGCGGTATCCCTGGACGGGATGTGGAAGTTCTGCCTGGACTGGGGATCGGAAGGGGAATCCGCGGGATGGGTGGACGGGCTGCCCGGTACGGAACGAATCCCGGTGCCGGCCAGCTTCCAGGATTTCTA
Source organism: Lachnospiraceae bacterium (assembly GCA_021770245.1). Classification (GTDB taxonomy): domain Bacteria; phylum Bacillota; class Clostridia; order Lachnospirales; family Lachnospiraceae; genus Eisenbergiella. Next base: position 50,072 of record JAETRI010000017.1, on the reverse strand, counting down.
TACACGAAAGGACGTACGGGAATATGCGGGAGACCTGTGGTATCAGAGGGAGATTTTTATTCCGGGCGAATGGGAGGGGAAGAAGGTATTCGTCCGTTTCGGCAGCGCTGCCCATCGGGCGCAGGTCTATGTGAACGGAGTAAAAGTTGCGGAGCATGAGGGCGGTTTCCTTCCCTTCTGTGCGGACGTGACGGACGTGGTGCGCTATAATGCGGAAAACCGGCTGGTGGTGAAGGTGAACAATGAGCTGAACGTTACCAACATTCCCTGCGGTACTACGGTTACCCTCGCGAACGGCAGGAAGATGGCGAAGCCCTATTTCGATTTCTTTAATTATGCCGGGCTCCAGCGATCGGTCCATCTCGTTGCCCTTCCCTTGGAATACGTATTCGATCTGGATCTGAACTATGAAATCGACGGTCCGGACGCCCGGATTTTCTACCGCATCGCCACCACGGGAGAGCATCCGGTACAGCTGAGCCTTTGGGACGAAGAGGGGAAACAGGCGGCTGCCGCCGAGGGGAAGGAAGGCGTGCTGGAGGTGGAGGGCGCCAGGCTGTGGCAGGTGCGCGACGCCTATCTCTACCGTCTGGTGGTTCGGATCGTGGACGAGGCTGAGGTATTGGACGAATACGAGCAGGAGATCGGTATCCGGACCGTGGAGGTGAGAGGAACGGATATCCTGCTCAACCAAAAACCCGTCTACCTGAAGGGCTTCGGGAAGCATGAGGACAGCGACGTGGTGGGCCGGGGCTCCAATATGGGAGTCATGAAGCGGGATTTTGAACTGATGAAATGGATCGGGGCAAACGCCTTCCGTACCTCCCACTATCCCTACAGTGAGGAAGTTTACCAGATGGCGGACCGGGAGGGATTTTTGATCATCGATGAGGTCCCGGCGGTGGGACTGTTCGAGAGCATGATGAATTTCATGGAAGCTTCCACCGGGAAAAAGACCGCTTTCTTTGAAAAGGAAACGACGCCGGATCTCCTGGCCGCGCACCTTCGCGCCCTGGAGGAGATGATCGTCCGGGACAAGAACCATCCGAGCGTGATTATGTGGAGCCTTTTGAACGAGCCGGAAACCACCAGCGAAGCGGCGGTCCCCTATTTTAAGGAGGTATTCGACAGGGCCCGCAGCCTGGATCCCCAGAAGCGGCCGCGCACCTTTGCTTTGGTGATGAATTCCCTGCCTGGAACCTGCAAATGCTATCCGTTCAGCGATGTGATCGCCCTGAACCGCTATTATGGCTGGTACGTGAAGGGCGGATACGAGATCGGAGATGCCAGGGAGGACTTCCTAAGGGAAATGGATGCCTGGAAGGCGCTGGAGCTGAACCGGCCGTTTATTTTCACGGAATACGGAGCGGATACTTTGGTAACGGAACATCGGCTCCCTTCGGTGATGTGGAGCCAGGAATATCAGAAAGAATATCTGCAAATGACCCACGAAATCTTCGATTCCTATGATTTCATCCGGGGTGAGCTGATCTGGAACTTCGCGGATTTCCAGACAACGGAAGGGATCATGCGCGTCGGCGGCAATAAGAAAGGGGTGTTCACCAGGCAGCGCCAGCCCAAGGACGTGGCCTATCTGCTGCTTGAAAGATGGCGGGAACTGCCCTTGAAATATAAGGGATAAGGAAAGGGATGTAAGCTGCCCGGAAACGGCAGCGGAAAGGATGAGGAAAATGGGTGTGACGTTGAAGGATTATGTAAAGAAGAAAGACTTTCTGATCTGTGTGGATTCGGACGGATGTGCCATGGATACCATGGATATTAAGCATATCCGCTGCTTCGGCCCCTGTATGGTGGAGGAATGGGGGCTTTCCGAGTGGAGGGATGCGATTCTGAAGCGCTGGAACGATATTAATCTGTATACCATGACCCGGGGGATCAACCGTTTTAAAGGGCTGGCCAAGATTCTTCGGGAGATCAACGACAGTTATACGGCGATAGAGGGTGTGGACGTGTTGGAAAAGTGGGTGGAAGAAAGCGACGAGCTTTCCAATCCGGCGTTGAAGCGTGCCATTGAAAAGACGGACCATATCTGCCTGAAGAAGGCTTTGTCCTGGTCCGAGGCAGTGAATGCGAGCATCAACGCCCTGCCTTTTGAGGATAAGAAGCCCTTTGAGGGGGTGAAGGAGGGGCTGGCGCATGCACAGGACTATGCGGATGTGGCAATCGTATCCTCCGCGAACCTCCAGGCCGTGGAGGAAGAATGGGAGATGTACGGCTTAACGGAACATGTGGATATCATCATGGCCCAGAACGTGGGAAGCAAAGCCTTCTGTATTCAGGAACTTCTGAAAAAAGGATATGCGCCTGACCATGTGCTCATGACCGGGGACGCCGTGGGAGATTATGATGCGGCACAGAAAAACGGTGTGTTCTATTATCCCATCCTGGTGCGCTATGAGAAGGAATCCTGGGAAGAATTCAGGGAAACTGCCGTGGAAAAGCTGGCAGGGGAATGCTACGGCGGAGCATACCAGGAAGAGAAGATCAAGGCATTCATGGACAACCTGAAATAAGACGGGAGGGAGAAAGAGGGCAGGATTTTCATATCTCCTCTTATTCTGTCGCCAATCAAGAGTTTGTTTTCACTTTCTTACAGGAACGCGCGAAAGAGCGCAGATGGGAGCCAAATATGGTAGATTTAAAAGCAAATCCTTACTATTTATCGGATGAGGACTGTAAATGGGTGGAGGAAACCATCGCCGGGATGAGCGATGAGGAAAAGGTGGGCCAGCTTTTTTTCCAGCTCACCCAGTCCCATGAGGAGGGACATTTAAAGGAACTGATGGAGAAATACCATCTGGGCGGCTGCCGTTATAATCCGGCTCCGGGCAAAGCCGTCCAGGAGCAGAATCGGAAGCTGCAGAAATACGCTAAAATTCCGATTTTCATCGCCTGCAACACGGAAGCGGGCGGGGACGGGGCCTGTGCGGACGGGACTCCCATCGGCTCCGGGGTAAAGATCGGCGCCACGGGCAAGGAGGAGTATGCCTATGCGCTGGGCAGGATGGCCAACGAGGAAGCGGCGGCCCTGGGCTGCAACATGGCCTTTGCCCCTGTGTGCGATATCCATTATAACTGGGAGAATACGGAGATCGTCACCAGAGCCTTCGGGAACGATCCCGGGCGGGTAGCGAAGATGAGCGCCGCCTATCTGAAGGGCGCACATACCAATCCGGGCTTCGCCTGCGCGGCAAAGCATTTTCCGGGCAACGGGCAGGATTTCAGGGATGCCCATATCGCCAACAACGTGAACTATTTCGATGTGGACCGCTGGGACGCCACCTATGGCATGGTCTACAGGACGCTGATAGAAAACGGGCTGGATGCCGTTATGGGCGGCCACATCATGCTGCCTGCCTATGCGAAGGCGATCAACCCGGAGCTTACGGACGAGGAGATGATGCCTGCCACCCTGAGCCCCGAGATCATGACCGGGCTGCTTAGGGACCGGCTGGGCTTCAACGGCATGGTGGTGACCGATGCCTCCCATATGGTAGCCATGACCGACCGTATGACCCGTGCCGAGATGCTGCCGCGGGCCATTAACGCGGGATGCGATATGTTCCTGTTTTTTAACGATCCGGCGGAAGACTTTGCCACCATGCTGAAGGCCTGGCAGGACCGGGTAATCCCGGAGGAACGGATGGAGGAAGCGCTGCGCCGCATCCTGGGCCTTAAGGCTCACATGGGACTGCACAGAAGGGCGAAGGAAGAGCTGGTTCCTGCGCCGGAGGTTCTGGAAGCGGTGCTGGGAAAAGAGGAATATAAGGAAATGCAGAGGGCCATCAGCCGCGACTGCATTACGCTGGTGAAATATAAGGACAAGGACGTCCTGCCCGTCACGCCGGATCGGTATCGGAGGATCATGATCGTCCATGTAAAGGGCAGCGGCGGAGCCATGGGAGAGCTGATGAAGCTGATGGGAGGAGGAGGCGGAAACGCCGCCCGGCTTCTGTGCGAAAAGCTGTGTGCGAAGGGCTTCGATGCTTTTATCTATGAAAGCCCGCTGGATCGGATAAAAAAGCAGATGGCAGCGGGTGAGAAGCCCGATATCAACCTGTATTTTGCGGGGAAAAACGCCATTGCGGATTTCGTGAAGGATATGGATCTGGTGATTACCCTCTGCGATGTGGGAAGCGGCAGGCCCTCCTTCGGCATGTCCAAGGGCGGCGGGGAGATTCCCTGGTATGTATTCGAGATCCCGGTGGTGGTGATAGGCTGCGGACAGCCCACCATGCTGGCCGACATCCCTCAGGCCCGTACCTATATTAATACCTACGATGCCAAGGATTCCACCTTTGATGCGCTGGTGGAGGGGTTGATGGGAGGTAAAGAGGCCTTTAAGGGGAGCGACCCCATCGACAGCTTCTGCGGATTGTTCGATACGCGGTTATAGGGTATGACAGACAAAAGAGAGTGGAAATCATGCTGACAATAGGAACACATATGTCCATCGCAGGCGGTCTGGCAAAGACGGCGGAGAACGTGGTGGCCATGGAAGCGAATACCATGCAGATTTTTAGCCGGAATCCCCGGGGATCCGGATACAGGGATCCCACCCCGGCGGAGAGGGAACGCTTTTGGCAGCTTCGGAGAGAACACCGTTTCGGCGCCATTCTGGCCCATGCGCCCTATACCATGAACCTGGCCAGCGCCCAGGAACGGGTCTATGAATTTGCCTGTACGGTAATCCGGGAGGACCTGGCCAGGATGGACAGCCTGGGAATTGAAAACCTGGTCTTTCATCCGGGAAGCCACACGGGAATCGGTGTGGAGGAGGGCATACATCATATCATTGCCGGGCTGGATCAGGCAATTTCGGAGGAAGGGCAGATCACGGTGCTGCTGGAAACCATGAGCGGCAAAGGAACGGAGATCGGAGACAGATTTGAACATCTGCGCGCGATCCGGGAAGGCGTAAAACGGCCCGACAGGGTGGGGATCTGCCTGGATACCTGCCATGTGTTCTCGGCAGGTTATGATATCGTGAACGATTTGGACGGGGTATTGGAGGAATTCGACCGCATTCTGGGGCTCTCCACCCTGCGCGCCGTCCACCTCAACGACAGTATGATGCCTTTTGGCAGCCATAAGGACAGGCACAGCTGCATCGGGAAAGGAGAAATCGGCCTGGAAGCCCTTTTGCGCGTGCTTTCCCATCCGCTGCTTGCAAATCTGCCTTTCTACCTGGAAACGCCGCTGGACGATGCCGGGCATAAGGAAGAGATCCGTTTTTTGAGGGAAAGGCTATCGTGTTTTTCTGCGCCGCTTTTGCATTTGTCCTGAGGCTCTGCCACGACAAACGCATAAATGGCCCTGTGGCCCTGCGCCACAGGGCCATTCATGCGTTTGTCATGCGCTTTGGCTCACGTAAGATTGACAAGGTGGGCAGATGCATGTCATAATGAAGAAAGTTTTGCAAAAGGCTCAGGCTAAGAGAAGGGCAGGATGAGGGAAAACGACCGGGGATCCGCCATATCCATAGAGAAAGGACGAACGGCTTATGTTATATCAGATCAGCAATGGCTGTGTGAAATTCGCCGCCGATACCATATTAGAGCATATCAATTTTGAGATCAGGAATACGGAAAAAATTGCGGTGGTGGGCAGGAACGGGTGCGGCAAAACCACGCTCCTTAAGCTGATCGCCGGGGAAGTGGAACTGTCGAAGCGGGATTCGGATGAGGATATTTTTATTGCCAAATCGGGAAATCCCACCATAAGCTATCTGCAGCAGGTGGCCTTTGAAAACGAGGATATTACGCTGGAGGAGGAAATTCGGAAGGTATTTGCTCCGGTCCTTACCCTGCGTGACGAGATGGAGCGGGCCATGGCGGAGATGGAAGCGGATCCGGTGGAGGCAAAGGTAAAACGGTATACCAGGCTGCAGGAGCGTTTTCAGGATATGGGCGGCTATAATTATGACCGGGAATTCGATATCGTTTTTCGCAAGTTCGGTTTTCACGAGGAGGATAAAAAAAGGAGGGTATCGGAATTTTCCGGAGGGCAGCGTTCCAAGATCGCATTCATCAAACTGCTGCTTTCCATGCCGGATATCATGCTGTTAGACGAGCCCACCAACCACCTGGATATGTCCACGGTGGAGTGGCTGGAACAGTATCTGAAAGCGTATAAAAAATCCGTGGTTATCGTGTCCCATGACAGGATGTTCTTAGATAACGTGGCGGATGTGGTATATGAGATCGAATACGGCACCATAAAGCGCTATCCGGGTAATTATTCTCATTTCATGGAAGTGAAAAAAGCGGATTATGAGAAGCAGCTCAAGGACTACACCCTGCAGCAAAAAGAAATCAAGCGTCTGGAAACGCTGGTGGAGCGGTTTAAGAATAAACCCTCCAAGGTGTCCATGACCCGTTCCAAGCTGAAGGCCATTGAACATATGGATAAAATCGACTCCCCGGATGCGGCGGATACGCGCACCTTTCACAGCAGGCTTACCCCGGCCAGGGAGACGGGGAAGGATGTGCTGAGCATCCATCATCTTTCGGTGGGATACGACAGGGTTCTGGCCGAGATCACCATGGAAGTGAAACGGGGAGAAAAGATCGCGGTGATCGGGGATAACGGAACCGGGAAATCCACTTTTTTAAAGACATTGGTGGGAAAGATACCGGCTCTTTCCGGCGAGTTTAAGTATGGGGTGCACGTGGAAATCGGCTATTTTGACCAGGAGTTCGCTCAATACGCATCGGATAAGGATGTGCTGAATGATTTCTGGGATGAATTCCCCACATTGACCCAGACCGAAGCGAGGAATGCGCTGGGTGCCTTTCTTTTTACGGGGGAGGATGTGTTTAAAGCGGTAAGCGTTCTGTCCGGCGGAGAGAAAGCCAGGCTGGCTCTGTGTAAAATCCTCCAGAGAAGGCCCAATGTACTGATCCTGGATGAGCCCACGAACCATATGGACATCGTGGGGAAGGAGACGCTGGAGAGTATGCTCAGGGAGTATACGGGAACGGTGGTTTTCGTTTCCCATGACAGATATTTTGTGAAAAACGTGGCCGACAAGCTGCTCTATCTGGAGGAGGGAGGAGCCCGTCTCTTCCGGTTCGGCTATGAGGAATATGCGCAGGCTATGCAAAAACGCCGGGAGGATGAGCAGGATAAGGTCAGTTTTTCCATCGTGGCCGGCCAACCGCAGAAAAGGGAGGCAAAACCGGAAAAAGAAAAAAATTACTCCAATCCGGGCAAGGAAAGGGCGAAGCTGGAACGGCGGATCGCAAAGCAGGAAGAGAAAATAGCCGCCTGTGAGGAGCGGATAGCCGCCCTAAAAGAGGAATGGGCCGATCCGGGCCTGGCCACGGACTATGTGCGTCTGAACGAAATCCAGGAACAGATCGGGCAGGCGGAAGAGGAATTAGAGGGATTATTGGAAGAATACGTGGAGCTGACGGAGGGCTGAGAAGAGCCGCGGGGCAGGGATGCGCGGGGATCTTTCTTCCTTTGGTAGTAACAGATCAGCCACCCCGCAGGATCCTTCCTGTGCGCCTTGGCGTCCGGGAGCCTGCGGGGTGGCTGAATTGTTACCTTTGGTACGCCGGATCGGGATATTCATGTGGATTTTTCCCCCGGAGTCGTGGTATAATAGACAAAACTGAAAATTGCCGGAAGGTTCGGCAGCTGAAACGATGCCTTTTCTACAGGGCTTCCAGGGGAGGTGGAGCGCTTGTATAAGAGTATGTTTGCCAACTATTCTTTGGACAAAGAGCTAAAGGATCTGGGGGGGATCTGGAGCCGGATTGATTTCAAAGACGGAGAAATCACCAGGCGAAAGGTCCGGGTGATGAACGGATGGTTCCGAATCGGATGCGGACTCCAGCCGATGGCCGGAGGAATCCGAAAAAAGAGGGTAATGATTCATTTGACGGGGGAGGACAGGATCCCGGTCACCATCTATGAGCCGGCGGAGGTGGAGCAAAACGCACCGTGCCTGATCTACTATCACGGCGGGGCGTTTCTGCTGCGGGACAGGCCTGCGACGCACCGTCTGGCGCAGGTATACGCGGATGCGGTGGGCTGTAAGGTGGTCCTTATCCATTATCGGACCGGGCTGCCGTATCCGGAGCCGGTCAAAGACTGCTACAGGGGGCTTTTATGGACAGCCCGGAATGCGCAGCGTCTGGGAATTGACCGGCATCGGATCGCAGTGCTGGGGGATAGCGCCGGCGGGGCGCTGGCCGCCGCGGTGACCCTCCTGGCAAGGGACCGGAAGGGGCCGGAAATCTGTTTTCAGATGCTGATCAGCCCTGTGACGGATTCCCGGATGATTTCCTGGTCCATGCGTCAGTTTGCGGATGTGCCCAGATGGAATGCCCGGGCAACCCGGGAAATGTGGCAGTTCTATCTGAAAGGGACACAGGACCGGGTGCCGCTCTATGCCGCTCCTATGCTGGCGGATTCCCTGAAAGGGCTCCCGTCCGCATATGTGGAAACCCTGGAGATTGACTGCCTGAGGGACGAGGGGAACGCCTATGCGGACCGGCTGGCCAAAGAAGGGGTAGTGGTGGAACTGAACGAAATCAGAGGCACTTTTAATGGATATGACGACTATAATAAAAATACGCTGGTAAAGCTGTCGCTAAAACGAAGATGCCTCGTACTGAAAAAGGAGTTTTCGATGGGAAATGCGGGTCGATAGCCGAACCGATATAAAATAAGGAATGATTGGACCGGGAAGCGTACCGAAAACGCTTCCCGGTTTTTTTGATCCCGGGGAAACGGCCTGACAGGGTCATCTTAAGGCTGGTGACGTTTCTGTCCGGCTCCCTTCGGACCGCAGACGGGGATGCCGCAGGTCCATTCACGTATTTGCCGTGTCACGGAGGACAAAAGGGCGATTAAGTGAAAATACGGAATATATTAAAAAAATATTTAGAATTTTCTTTTTGGGTTTTTAAGCTTTTCCTGTTAGGCTTTAAAAAAGGCAGGGAAGGATGCGAAGGCAGCTGCGCCGATGAAGAAGGGCCGGCATTGCGGCGGATGGAAAGGAAAGGCATTCGATATGGAGTATATGGCGAGTATGGAGAGGCCTGCAGGAAAGGCCGGAAGAACGATAGAAAGTGCAGTGAGGAAAAATAAGGGAGAAATTGCGGGAAAGCTGAGCTGGGCCGCGACGATAATCGGCACTACAGCCTGTGTGCTGTTCGTGATCTATGGCCTGCGGGAGGGGCTTTTCACTTCTCAGGAGGCAATGGCCAGATTCCTGGGAAGATTCGGGGTCTGGGGGCCCCTTGTTTTTGTGGCGCTTCAGGTGGTGCAGGTGGTGATTCCCATCATCCCCGGCGGAGTTTCCTGCCTGGCAGGCGTCCTTCTGTTCGGCCCGATTTGGGGATTTATCTATAATTATACGGGGATCTGTATCGGATCGGCCTGCGCGTTCCTGATTGCGAAGAAGGTGGGGATGCCTGCGGTAAAGCGGGCGGCAGGAAACCAGAAGATCGGGAAATATATGAGATGGATGGAGAACGGGACTTTTGATAAATTGTTTGCAGCAGCCATTTTTTTCCCGGCGGCTCCGGATGATCTGCTCTGTTTTCTGGCAGGAGTGACGAAAATGCCCTTTCGAAAATTCCTGCTGATTATCCTGCTGGGAAAGCCCGTGTCCATTGCCCTCTATTCCGTGGGGCTGCAGCTGGTGTTCCGGCAGCTTTTACAGCTGCTGGCATAGGAAGGGAAGGAGCGGTTACAACATGAAAGTTTTACTCTATAACGGGGGAATGAAACTGGTGGGAAGAAGCGGTGTGGGACGGGCCGTTGCCCATCAGGCCCAGGCGCTGGAACGGGCAGGGATCGACTGGACCTTTGACCCAAAGGAGGACTATGATATCGTTCATCTCAATACCGTATTCCCGGATTCTCTGTGGATGAGCCTGAAGGCCAGGATGAAGGGAAAACGCATCCTATATTACGGCCATTCCACCAGAGAGGATTTCCGCAATTCGTTTCCAGGTTCCAATCTGGCAGCCGGACTGTTTGAACAGTGGATCCGCCTTTGCTACGGAAGCGGGGACGTGGTCGTTACGCCTACAGATTATTCCAAGCGCCTTCTGGAAAGTTATCCGGTATCCGTCGATGTGGTGGCGTTGTCCAATGGAGTCAATCTGGATGAGTTTCGGAGGGATCCTGTGGGAGGGAAGCGGTTCCGGGATTTTTATGGCATACCGGATTCCCGAAAGGTCGTTTTGGGAGTGGGGCATTATATAGAAAGAAAGGGAATTCTGGATTTCGCAGCCATGGCGGAACGTTTCCCGCAGTATGATTTCTGGTGGTTCGGATATACGCCTTCTTTGCTTGTGACCAGACAAGTCAAAAAGATGCTGAGAAGGAAACTGCCCAATCTGCATTTCCCGGGATACGTGGAAAGCGGGAAACTGGCGGATGCCTACAGCGGGAGCGATCTGTTTTTCTTTCCTACCAGAGAGGAAACGGAAGGGATCGTGATGCTGGAAGCGATGGCCATGCGGATTCCGGTGCTGGTGCGGGATATCCCGGTGTACGACGGCTGGCTGGAGCATGGGAAAAACGTATATAAGGGGAAGGATTCGGAGGAATTTGCCGTTCTTCTGCCGGAAATCCTGGAGAAGCGTCTGCCCGATCTGACACAGGAGGCCTATAGGACCGTGCAGGAGAACTGCATTGACCGGATCGGACAACACCTGACGGGGATCTATGCCGGCCTGTTGGCGGCAGAATGGGAGGGAGTATGAAAATTTTAATCACTACGGATTGGTATGCGCCTGTCATCAACGGAGTGGTGACGTCGGTGCTCACTTTAAAGGAAGAGTTACAGAAAATGGGGCATGAGGTGCGCGTCGCCACCCTTTCCGAATCGGGCTGGCCCCATCGGGAGAGGGATGTGTATTATCTGCGCTCCGTGCCTGCGGGAAAAATTTATCCCGGGGCGAGGGCGGCATGCCTTCCGGGGTGCGGCTACGGAAAGGAGCTGTCGGCATGGAAGCCGGACCTCATCCATTCCCAGTGTGAATTCAGCAGCTTCCTGCTCGCAGGAAGGATTGCGGGGAAGCTCGGGATCCCGATTGTGCATACTTATCATACGGTATATGAGGATTACACCCATTATTTCTGCCCGGTGAAGCCCTGGGGGAAGCAGGCGGCGGCCCTGTTCTCCCGCATGATTCTGGACAGGACGGAGCGGGTGATTGCGCCGACCGATAAGGTCAAAAAGCTGCTTGTGGGATATGGAGTGACAAAGCCCATCGATGTAATTCCCACGGGAATCAGGACAAAGGAATTTCTGCCGGAAAGCTGGCAGCAGGTGCGAGAGGAGAGAAACGGGATCAGGGAGCGCCTCGGGATCAGGGAAGGGCAGACCGTATTGCTGTCCCTGGGACGTCTGGCCCGGGAAAAGAACCTGGAAGAGGTGATCATATGCTTCGGACAGATGCATCGTAAGGATATGCAACTTGTGATTGTGGGAGACGGGCCGCATCGGAAGGAACTGGAGGCGCTGGCTTCCGGGCAGGACGGCCATGAAAGGATCCATTTTGCGGGAATGGTTTCCCCGAAAGAAGTTCCGGCCTGGTATCATGCGGGCGATCTGTTCGTGTGCGCATCGAACAGTGAAACCCAGGGGATCACCTATCTGGAAGCTTTGTCCGCCGGGCTGCCCGTCGTCTGCCGGGAGGATCCCTGCGTGGAGGGGATCGTTCGGAATCGGGAAAACGGCTATCGCTATCATACGCCGGAGGAGCTGCAGGCTTACTGCCGTCTGCTGGCAGACGACAGACTGACGAGAAATCTGCTGTCAGCCCAGGCGGTACGCACCGGGCTGGAATACGATTCGAAGAGGTTCGGCGAAAAGGTAGTGGGGGTTTACCGGCAGGCGCTGGATACCTATGGAAGGGATTGCGCGCCTGCGCTGGCGAAGACGCGGATCGGATGACGATGGGGAGCGTCAAACGCATAAACGGCCCTGCGGCCTCTGCGACATCCCGGGCCGGCCAGGGGTGTCGCAGAGGCCGCAGGGCCGTTTATGCGTTTGACGTGATAAAAAAGTGCTTGCGCTTTCCGAACGTATGTACTATAATAGACAAGAACAAATGTTCAAAACATATGTTTGTGAGGAGCCGGGAGATGGAGTGCAGGATATCGGACGCCGAAATGGGGCTTATGGAGAAATTGGGTATTCTCACGGATGCGGCCAAATATGATGTGGCATGCACCAGCAGCGGCAGTGAGAGGAACGGGGACGGGACGGGGATGGGGAATACCATCAAGGCGGGGATCTGCCACAGTTTTTCCGGGGACGGGCGGTGTATCAGCCTGTTGAAGATCCTGTTCACCAACGAGTGTATCTATGACTGCCGCTACTGCATCAATCGCAGATCCAACGATGTACCCAGGGCTTCTTTTACGCCGGAAGAGGTATGCAGGCTGACCTGGGAATTCTATCGGAGAAACTATATCGAAGGTCTGTTCTTAAGTTCCGGTATTCTGGGCAGCCCGGACTATACCATGGAGCTGCTTTATCTGACCTTGTACCGCCTTCGGAAGGAATACCGTTTTCAGGGATATATCCATGTGAAAGCGATCCCCGGGGCGGATCCTGAGCTGGTGCGTCAGACGGGTTTTCTGGCGGACCGGATGAGCGTGAACCTGGAACTGCCCACTGCGGAAGGACTGAAAAGGCTGGCGCCCAATAAGCATCGGAAGAATATCCTCACGCCCATGCGGCTGATCCAGAACGGGATTACGGCCAACAAAGAGGAACTGGCGGTCTACCGGCATACGCCTTCCTTCGTGCCGGCGGGGCAGTCCACACAGATGATCATAGGCGCCACTCCCGAGACGGACTATCAGATCATGTCGGTGGCCCAGTCCCTCTATGATAAATTCAGCCTGAAACGGGTTTTTTATTCCGCGTTCGTGGGGGTCAATGAGGACAAGGAGCTTCCGGCCCTGCCCGGAGGACCTCCCCTGCTGCGGGAGCACAGGCTATACCAGGCGGACTGGCTCCTGCGGTTTTACGGATTCCGGGCGGAGGAGCTTTTGGACGAAGCGCGCCCGAATTTTAACGTATTGTTGGATCCGAAAGAGGATTGGGCGCTGCGTCATCTGGAATGTTTCCCTGTGGAAATCAACCGGGCAGACTATCGGACGCTGCTCCGGGTGCCCGGGATCGGTGTGAAGAGCGCAAAACGGATCGTGGGGGCGAGGCGAAGCGGGGTTCTGCGCTTTGAGGACTTGAAGAAAGTCGGCGTGGTGCTCAAGCGGGCCCAGTATTTTATCACCTGCGGCGGGAAGACGGCCGCCCCCATCCGGCTGGAGGAGGATTTCATCACGAGAAATTTGCTGTCAGACAGGGGGAGGAATGTGGGAAGAGAGGGCTTTCCTGCGGGAGAGGCCGGAATGACCTACAGGCAGCTGTCCCTGTTCGACGATGTGAAATTCGGAGGGGGACAATGGATACAGAGGAAATCTTGATCTGCGAGGACTCCATGGAAGGAATTTTTGCGGGGATCTATGCGGCATATGAATGGAAGTGCGCACCGACACGAACCTTCCTGCAGGTGGGAGAGGAAGGAAATCTGCGGCTCTTCTCCAGATACCGACACGTTCCCTGCGACGTGGAAAAGGCGGAAAAGGTGGCCCGGACCGTCAGGAAGCGGTTCGGGGAGGAATGTTATGAGAAAATCTGCTATGCGCTCTCCTCCTGCGAAGAAGACAGAGGGCAGGCGGTTTACCGGACGGTGGCGGAGGGGCTGGAAGGAAGGTTTTACGGGAAATTGATGGATCATTTGGGAAATCCATACGTGAGAAGGGTATTCGAGCTGTGGAGGAGTGTGTGGTATGAGACCCACCATCTGTTCGGGTTTGTAAGATTCCAGGAAACGGCAGGGAAAATCCTGTTTTCGGAAATCGGGCCGAAGAATGACGTGCTTCCCCTGCTGCTTCCCCATTTTGCGGACCGTTTTCCCGGCGAAAACTTCGTGATCAGGGACGCGGGGCGGGGAATCTATGGGATCCATCCGGCCCATCGGGAATGGTTTTTGACCAGTCTGCAGGAAGATCCCGGGGAGAATGCATTAAAGCTTTCCGAAGAGGAGTATGAGATGCAGGAACTTTTTCGCTTCTTCTGTCGTAAAATAATGATAGAAGAACGTGGGAATGAAAAACTGCAGCGGCAGATGCTTCCTTACCGATTCCAAGAATATATGGTAGAATTTGTGCGAAACAGACATAAAACCGTTAGAAAAAAAGAAAAAACAGAGATAATAGTGTGATTTTGCACAAAGAAATATGTATAGGCTTGGTCAAAAGAGGGGATATGCTGTGACGTTTTAGCTTAGTGCCGCCGTCTGTCGGAAAAAGGGTCTTTACATTTTACCGCGTTCAGGTATAAAATTATTTCAACATAGTCCGGCATAAATATTGTTGGATTCTGTGTGGTTTATGAAGGGCCGTGCCGGAATGATGAGACAGGGAAAGGAAGACAGACATGCACAGCGGGGAAGAAATCATTCAATACAAAATCAGACTGAAACCGGAGGAAATACAGGGCTTTGTCCGGGAAGCGGACAGATGTGATTTTGACGTGGATATCGCGTATAACAGCCTTATGGTGGATGCCAAATCCATTTTGGGCGTATATGGTTTGGATTTTTCGCAGGTACTCACGGTCTATTGCCATGGCTATGATGAAGACTTTGAAGAGTGTCTGAAGAAATATATGGTATAAGAAGAATGGATGGGGACCGGGCTGGTCGGATGTCCGGGCCGGATTCTGCATGCCGGAGCGCTTTCAGGGCGTTCCGGCTTTTTGTAACAATTCTGATGGGCAGGAACCGATCCGGTTTGGCCGGTAACGGGCCGATTCCGGGAAAACCTGTGCGGGAAACTTTTACCGGGACGCCGGTCAAGGTATGGAGGAAGCAAGGTGGAGATCAGGATATCGGTGCGCAGCCTGGTGGAATTCATTCTGCGCAGCGGGGACATCGACAATAGGAAGAAGGCGGCGCCGGATCAGGCAATGGCGGAGGGCGGGCGTATTCACCGCATGATTCAGAGGCGTATGGGAGGGGATTACCATGCGGAAGTGACGCTGCGTTATGTGTGGAATACGCCGGCGTACGATTTAGTCGTGGAAGGCAGGGCAGACGGCGTCATTGACGGAGAAGTGACCACTATCGATGAAATCAAGGGAACTTATCGGGAGTTGCAGAAAATGAAGGAGCCCGTCGCGGTCCATCTGGCTCAGGCGAAATGCTATGCGTTTCTGTATGCCAGTAGGCAGGATCAGGCTCGGATGAAGGTGCGCATGACCTATTGCAATATGGAAACGGAAGAGCTGCGCTTCTTTTCCTATGAATACGGCAGAAAGGAGCTGGAGGATTGGTTTTTCGGGATCCTGGAGGAATACCAAAAGTGGGCGGATTACGGCTGTAAATGGAAGGAAATCCGCACGGCTTCCATACGCGCTCTGGCTTTCCCGTACGCCTACAGGGAAGGGCAGAAGGAGCTGGCCACCTATGTGTACCGGAGCATTTTTCGCGAAAGGAAACTGTTCATAGAGGCGCCCACGGGGGTAGGGAAGACCCTGTCCACGGTTTTTCCGGCGGTGAAGGCGGTGGGAGAGAACAAAGCGGAGCGGATCTTTTACTTAACGGCCAAAACCATCACCCGTACCGTGGCGGATCACACCTTTCAGCTTCTACGGGAAAAGGGGCTGCAGTTTAAAACGGTGATCCTTACGGCAAAGGAGAAGATCTGTTTCCTGGAGGAGACGGAATGCAACCCCGCCGCCTGCCCCTATGCCAACGGCCATTATGACCGGATCAATGACGCCATGTACGACCTGCTGATCCATGAGGATCATTACAGCCGGGAGAAGATAGAAGAATATGCCTTGAAGCATCAGGTCTGCCCCTTTGAGATGAGCCTGGATATGAGCCTGTATTCGGACGGGATCATCTGCGACTACAATTACGCGTTCGATCCCCATGTATACCTGAAACGTTTCTTCGGGGAGAAATCGTCCGCCGGGGAAGCCGCAGGCGGGCATATTTTCCTGATCGACGAAGCGCATAATCTGGTGGAGCGGGCGAGGGAAATGTACAGCGCCGTATTGGTAAAGGAAGATTTCCTGGCGCTGAAAAAGGCGGTGAAGGGCTGTGACGACAAAATGGGACAGCTTTTGGAACGATGCAGCCGGGCGCTTCTGCCCCTGAAAAGGGCCTGCGGGGGCTGCCGCGTCGTGGAGAATATTGAGGACTTTGTGATCGCCGTGGAACGGCTTTCGGAGCGGATGGAAACCTACCTGGAGGATGCGGATGACAGCGATGTCAGAATGCAGGTCCTCGAATTCTACTTTGAAATATCCCATTTTCTTGCCATTTATGACAGAAGAGATGACAACTATGTCACCTATACGCAGTTGGAGGAGGACGGGTCTTTTCTGCTGAAATTGTTCTGCGTGAACCCGTCGGTGAATCTGCGGGAATGCATGGAAAGGGCGAGGAGCACCATCCTTTTTTCCGCCACCTTTCTCCCGATCCAATATTATAAGGGCCTGCTGGGCGGGGAGGAAGAAGACTACGAGGTCTATGCCAAATCCGCCTTTGACCCCAGAAAGAAGGCTCTGTTCATAGGAAGCGATGTGACCAGCCGCTACAGCAGACGTTCCCGGACGGAATACTACAATATCGCCCTGTATATCCGCGAGATCACCAGGATGCGCTACGGAAATTACCTGATCTTTTTCCCCTCCCATGCCTTCCTGCAGAACGTGTACGAGATCTACGAGGAATGCTTTCTGGACGAGGGAGTGGAGGAATGCCTGATACAGGCAGAATATATGGACGAGGCGGCCCGGGAGGCCTTTTTAGCGCGATTTGAGGGAAATGACGGCTGCGACCTGGACGGCGCCATCCATATGGAAATAGAGGAAGAGGAGGAAAAGGGGCTGCTGGGATTCTGCGTGCTGGGAGGGATTTTCAGCGAAGGAATCGATTTAAAGCACGACAGCCTGATCGGCGCGATCATCGTGGGGACGGGCCTGCCCCAGGTATGCAATGAACGGGAACTGCTGAAACAGTATTTTGACGGGATGGGGAAAAACGGCTTCGACTATGCGTACCGCTATCCGGGTATGAATAAGGTGCTTCAGGCCGCGGGCCGGGTGATCCGTACGGCGGAGGACGTGGGGATCGTGGCGCTTCTGGACGACCGTTTCCTGCATGCCTCCTACCAGCATCTCTTCCCCAGGGAGTGGGAGGAATATGAGGCCGTTACGGCGCCGGGAGTGGCGAAGCGCGTGGAGAGGTTTTGGGACGAATGGCTGTGATGTGCTCCGGTATTCGGGAAGGTATGGCCGAAGAAAATGTGGATAACTTTCTGAAATATTCGTATTTTCAGAATGTGACACGTGATTTTAGTGACATGACATGCGTGTCATGCTGCAAAAAAGGATAAAAATGTGGATAACTATGTGGAAATTGGGGATTTCTTTTTCCAAGGTGGAAATTAAAAGTGTTAAAAAGAGAGTTATCCACATATCCACAAATCAATCGAAAAAAAGTAAAAAAAACTCAACTGGTCAATCCGCCGGGTCCCCGATGGATCATCACGCGCCGCGGGGACGGGCAGGGGTGCCGCAGAGACTTCAGGGCCGTTCGTGCGTTTGGCCTGGCCGATTTCCGAGCAGGCGCCGTACAGCACGGACAGCTTCGGGATCCGTCTGCCAGATTTCATATTCGCTCATGCCTTTCAGACCCATGGAAACCCGACAGTTGCGATAGCGCATACCGCTTTGGACGATTCGTTTTCCGGACATATGAAAATGGGTCAGAGAGGTTTCGCGCAGGAGGATGGATACCGTATCGGCGTTGATGCCGGCTCCGGCCAGAATGTGCAGGTTTTGGCCGGCTTTTTCGTGCAGGGAATTGAGGAGGGGGATTCCGTGTTGGCAGGAATCGGCCTGGCCGGAGGTGAGGACGGAGCGGATGCCGAGTTCCCTGGCCTGCTCCAGGGCCTCATAGGGATCGCGGCACATATCAAAGGCGCGGTGGAGGGTGACGGACATGCCATGGGCCGCATCCGTCAGCCGCTTCATCGCTTCCACATCCAGGCTCCCGTCGGGAGCCAGACAGCCGATGACGATGCCGTCGGCTTTGTTTTCGGCGAAAAGACAGATGTCTCCCAGGATGACCTGTAGTTCTTCTTCGGAATAAAGGAAGTCTCCGAAACGGGGGCGGATCAGGATGTGGATGGGGATATTGATTTGCTCCCGGATCCTATTATATAAGGAAAGGGAAGGTGTGGTCCCTCCGATAACCAGGTTGGAGCACAGCTCCAGACGGTCTGCGCCGTTTTGGGCGGCGATGAGGGCGGATTCTACGGAATCCACACAGCACTCCAGCAAATAAGCAGACATATCGTTACCTCCCTGTACGTTTCCTGCCATGAGATGTGGCCCGGGCAGGAGATATTTATTTGTAGTGTAACACGGAACGAACCGGAGAGCCAGCAAAAATAAATTTATAAATAATTATTAAAAATTTATAAAGTATATTTACAAACGAAAAGAAATGTGATATTCTCAGATCGTAACAAAGGAACAGCAAGAATTTCGACAAAAAGAAAATGAAAACAGGGAATGTGGTGCTGCGGCGCCGTTCCCCTGCAGGAAGGCTGCCGGAAGGCAGCGGAATGGAGGAGTTTATGATGAATAAAGCAGCGACAATGATGACATCCGTTAACCATTATGAGAAAACAGAGAATACGGTCCGGAGCCTGGGCGAGCAGATTCGTGAGAACGTCCTTTCATGGGCGGAACACGCGAACTGCGGGAACCTGGAGGACTGGTCTTCCGAATTCCACATTTATTAATCGGGACAGGATCCGCGGATGCGGCATTCCCTGTTTTGAAGAAAACAGCAGTGACGAACAGCCTGCCGGGGACAGCATTTCCCCGGCAGGCTGTTTTGCCATACAAGGGCAGAATGTACCTGCGGCTTGCCAAGCCCGGACGACGCCCGGCCGGAAGCCGGTGGAGTGCAGGGTAATTTTTTGCCTTTTTGTGCTTTTTTGCGAATTAGTATTGACGTAAAACCACGAAAGCAATATAATCCTTTAGGAATAAACCGTAAACAGGTATGCCCGTATGCGATGATAAGGGCGGAGGCAGGTGGCAAAGGTTGAAAGAAGAACGCTTTCAACCTCCATGATTGAAGTGCGCGCTATAGCGCGCAGAAGGGAGCAAAAATGAAAGTTTTGGAAAAGGTCAGCGACTTCCTCGGGAAGTTCATGGCCGTGGTGGTTTTGGTGATCGCCGCGCTGGCGTTGTTCGTCCCCGTGTCCTGCACATGGATTCAGACCAGCTGGGTCAATTATCTTTTGATGATTGTCATGTTCGGTATGGGTCTGACCCTGAAGCTGGAGGACTTCAAACTGGTATTTACCAGACCGAAGGATATTTTTGTGGGCTGTGTGGCACAGTTTACCATCATGCCGCTGCTGGCATTTCTTTTAGGAAAAGTATTCGGTCTTGACGCGGCGCTGCTGGCAGGAGTTATCCTGGTAGGTACGTGCCCCGGAGGGACATCCAGCAATGTAATCACCTTCATGTCCAAGGGAGATGTGGCGCTTTCCGTGGGGATGACCAGCATCAACACGATTCTGGCCCCGATCCTTACCCCGGCCATCACTTATCTGCTGCTTCGTACGACGGTCACCGTGGATCCCGTGAGCATGTTCTTATCCATCATCAAGGTGGTGATCGTGCCCATCGCCCTGGGCTTTCTGATCAACAAGCTCTTCGGTAAGTTCACGGAAAAGCTGGTAAAGGTACTCCCGGCCGTATCCGTAGTGGCGATCTGTATGATCGTAGCTTCCGTGGTTTCCCATAATTCGGAAAAGATTTTTTCCACGGGTATCGTGGTGTTCGCTGTGGTGATTCTACATAATCTGCTGGGCTACGCCTGCGGCTTTGGCCTGGGCAGGCTTTTAAAGCTGAATGTGGCTAAAACCAAGGCCCTGTCGGTGGAGATCGGGATGCAGAATTCCGGCCTGGCAACCAGCCTGGCAGGTTCCGCTTTTCCGGATCTGGCCATGGCTACGGTTCCCGGAGCGATCTTTTCCGTATGGCATAATATCTCCGGAGCGATCCTCGCCAATCTCTTTAACAGATGGACGGAAAAGGAAAACTGAAGCCGGTTTGTAGAAATATGAGGTTTTATGGGGTTAAATGTGAATTATATGTGAACAAAACCTTATGAAATTCATAATTTGTTTAAAATAATTATAAATACTATTTACAAAGAAGGCGAAACATGCTATTATCCTACTTGTAAGAAAGCTCCGGTTCTTTTTGGGGAACGGGGAGCAGAGACAGGAGGAGAATATTATGAAGAAAAAATTAGTCGCAGTTTTAACCGCAGCAGTTATGACGTCCGCTCTGATGGTGGCCTGTGCCTCCAATGAGCCTGCAAGCGTGGAGCCTTCCACGGAGGTGGAGGAGTCTTCCATGGAAGAGTCTGTGGAGCCTTCTACGGAGGAATCTTCCGAAGCCGAGAGCGTGGAAGGTTCCACCGAGGAGTCTTCTGAGTCCGCTTCCACGGAAGAGGCTTCCGAAGCGGAAAGCACCGAAGAGTCTTCCGAGTCCGCTGAAGCCACGGATGCCGCAGCGAGCGAAGAGAACGTAGAGGGTTCTACCGAGGAGTCCGCAGCGAGCGAAGAGAACGTAGAGGGTTCTACCGAGGAGTCCGCAGCGGAATAATTTTAAGAAAAGATATTGACAAGGGCCCGCAGCTTTCTGCGGGCCCTTGTTCGTGGCGCCTGGCTCATTCATATGCGTGCTGCGGGCGGAAAGAGCTTTCGGGCGGCCAGATTTCCCAGATAACCGGTCAGGATTCCAAGAAGGAGGCCTGCCAATACATCCGTAGGGTAATGGACATAGAGGTAAAGCCGCGAAAAGGCGATCAGGACCGCCAGAACCAGCGCCGGAATCCCGATCCTTTTATGATTCCGCAGGATTGCGGTGGAAGATGCGAAGGATGCGAAGGTGTGGCCGGAAGGGAAGGAAAAATCCTCAGGCGGCGGAATCAGCAGCGAGAAGGCCGTGTTCACGGTAAAGGGCCTCATCCGTGCGACCAACGGTTTCAGGATCATATTGCCGCCGATGAGCATGAGGATGAGGGAAAATGCGGAAGCCGCACCCGCCCGCCTGGTACGCGGGAACAGGAGCAGAAGGACTGACAGAACGATCCATACGATACCCGCATCCCCCAGAGAAGAGAGCGGCGGCATAAGGGCATCCATCCATTCACATTGAAAAAGAGTCTGTATCCCGTTCAAGAAATCGATTTCCCAGCTCATAATCATCCCCGTTCTTCTTCTGCCGGTTCCCGACAGGAAGGTCTGCCGTGTTCTATTTGATGGTTTGGACGCCGTCCCCTTTGTCCATTTTCTTCCTTATTAATATGAAGCAGGTTAAATGGGCCAGCATGGTGATAACCCATGATACAGGATATGAGATATAAAGCACGGAAAGACTTCTGTACAACCTGAAAACCGTAAAAATCCACAGAACGCGAAAGCCACAGGCGCCCGCCAGGGAAACCACCATAGGAAGGACTGCATAGTTCATTCCCCGTAGGCTGCCCACCATCACATCCATCATGCCGCAGGTGAAATAGGTCAGGCAGATGATCCGCATACGGGTCAGGCCCAGACGAATCACTTCCGGGTCGGTAGAATAGATGAGAAGCAGCTTGTCGCCGAACAGATAGGCGGTCCATCCCAGCACAAAGCCCACCAGAAATACCAGAATCTGGCAGAGGATCAGAATTTTATTGATTCGTTCCTTTTTATGGGCGCCGAAGTTCTGGCTGGTAAAACTCAGCGCCGTCTGGTGGAAAGCGTTCATGGCCGTGTAGACAAAGCCTTCGATATTGCTCGCCGCGGTGTTTCCCGCCATGGCAATGGAGCCGAAGGAATTGACGGAGGACTGGATGAGCACGTTGGAAATGGAAAAAATCGCGCCCTGCATTCCTGCAGGAAGTCCGATCCGGATCATGAGAAGGAGCCTGTTTTTATGGATTTTCAGGTTTTTCAGGGAAAGGCGGTACATCGTTTCCTCCCGCATCAGGCAGCGAAGCACCAGAAGGGCGGAAACGCACTGGGAGATTACGGTGGCCAGGGCGACCCCGGCTACGCCCATGTGAAAAACGATGACGAATATCAGATTGAGGATCACGTTGATGACTCCGGCGGTAAAAAGATAATACAAAGGGCGCTGGGTATCGCCGGAGGCCCGCAGGATGGCCGCGCCGAAATTATAGAGCATGATGACCGGCATCCCCGCAAAATAGATCTGCATGTACAGGGTGGCCTGATCCAGCACGTCTTCGGGAGTACCCATCAGGTTCAGGAGCGGGCCGGCCAGCAGCACGCCGAAAAAGACGAGGATCCCTCCGCAGACAAGGCTGAGCAGGATGGAGGTATGGACGGTTTCGCTCACGGCCCGCTCCTGCTTTGCCCCTATGTAGTTGGCTACCATAACGTTGGTGCCTACGGAAAGGCCGATGAATACATTGATCAGCAGATTGATGAGCGCGCCCGTGCTGCCCACGGCAGCCAGCGCCTGATGGCCCGCGAAACGTCCCACCACCACGATATCCGCCGCATTGAACAGAAGCTGGAGGATGCCGGAGAGCATGAGAGGAACGGAAAATTTCAGCAGCTTGCCCAAAAGCGGGCCGTTGCACATATCGATTTCATAAGATTTCGTTTTCATGTTTATACCCCTGCATATCGCAGGCATAGCCTGCGATACTGCCATCAATAAGGAGTTTGAAACGCAGTTTCAAACTTATACCCCTGCATATCGCAGGCATAGCCTGCGATACTGCCATCAATAGAAAGTTTGGAAGTTTACTTCCAAACTGATACCCATCTGCGCGTTTTAGCGCGTATAGAAATCAGGGAACTTCCTGCGTATTTATAAATTAGATTGTAACTCTTATTTAGGAACAGCACAAGAGAAACGTTGCAGTTTTATGAAGGAATCGTAACGTCCCGCTGCCCCGCAGGCTCCCGGATGCCGGGGGCACAAGAAGGATCCTGTCGGAAGACCTCCGGGGCTCTTTGGGCCGGGGTACGGCCGGGAGAGGGGGCGGAGGGGGCAGAGGGATGCCGCACCGTTTCTGCATCTGCCGTGGCAGGATGGATACCGATACTTGCGCCGGTTCGCTTTGACGTATATAATAAATCTATCGACGGGGGTGGGAAGATGATACGTCAGATGAAATATTTCCAAGCGGTGGTACGCAATAATAGTTTCTCCGAAGCGGCGGAGGAATGTCATATTTCTCAATCTGCCATTTCTCAGCAGATACAGGCGTTGGAACGTGAGCTCGGATTTCGTCTGCTGGAGAGAAAAAACCGCAGATTTACTCTCACATGTGCCGGAGAATATTTTTATAAGAAAAGCCTGGTATTACTTGCCGATTATGAACGTATGTGCAGGGAGGCGGCCAGACTTTCCAACCGCGATAAGGATGCTTTGACGATTGGCTATCTGCGATGTTATAGCGGGCAGGAATTCCATCTGGCGCTGGAGGAATTCTCATCTAAATATCCCGATGTTTCGGTAAAGATTGAATACGGAAATCACGAAGAGTTATACGGGCTTCTACGGACGGGCGGTGTGGACCTGGTTCTGAATGATCAGCGCAGGGCGTTTTCGGACGAATATGTGAATCTTATCCTGACGGCCGGAAGTGAATATATTGAGATTTCTGCCAGGAACCCGATTGCCGCGCTGCCGTCCGTTACGCCGCAGGAATTAAAGAATATCCCATGTATTCTCGTTTCCTCGAAGGATCAGCGGGAAAACGAGCGGGAGTATTATCAGGGGGTGGTCGGCTTTTGCAGCGACTTCCTCTATGCGGAAAATCTGGAGGAAGCCCGTCTGATGGTGATCGGCGGGCAGGGGTTTCTGCCGGTGGAGGGCATAAGGCACGCGGGCAGTTTTAGCTCGTCCATCTGCCGCATCCCTCTTTTTCGGGGGGATTCACAGATTAAGCGTAACTACTGCGCTTTTTGGAGAAAGGACAATTCCGGCTATTATATAGAAGAATTTGCCGATATTCTGAAAAGGAAATTTGAATGAAATTAAGAAGAGGGAGGAATCGATATGGCGGTCATCAGAAATGCGAGGATAGAAGATGCCGGACGGCTTTTGGAGATCTACGCTTTTTATGTGGAGCATACGGCTATTAGCTTCGAGTATACTGTCCCGACGCTTTCGGAATTTCAGGACCGCATGGAACGTACGATGCGGCGGTATCCTTACCTTGTCATAGAGGAGGACGGAGCGGTCCGGGGCTATGCCTATGCCGGAGCCTTTGTGGGGCGGGCTGCCTATGATTGGTCATGCGAAACGACCATATATCTGGAGCAGGGCGCACATAAACACGGCCTGGGACGGAAGCTTTACGAGGCATTGGAGGACGCATTGCGGAAAATGGGAATTTTGAACCTGTATGCCTGTATCGGCTATCCGGAAGAGGAGGACGAATACCTGAACAGAAACAGCGCGGATTTCCATGCGCATTTAGGATACGTAAAGGCCGGGCAGTTTCACAAATGCGGCTATAAATTCGGCCGCTGGTACGACATGATCTGGATGGAGAAGATGATCGGGGAGCATGGGCCAGACTGAAGTGAGTGGCCAATAACCGAGGTGGCTGGGTGAACTCTTCATTTTCCCATATCTATCACCTTCAACAAGCATCTTCATATTTAGATTCTACAAAAAGACGCATATCAAAACAATGGAGAACTGAAATTTTGAATTCACTGCTTGGCACTAAAAAAACATATTTCATATTATTCCTGATAGGCATAATCGCTGGTATTTTATGTCGGCTTACAGATTTTCTGCCATACGAAGAAAGTCTGTGGAGCCTGCCGTCAATGGCAACTCTCTTTGGATTTTGGATTGCAAGTGTGGGAATTATTACTTGCTTGAGTTCATCAAACAAAAGTGCATTTATCAATTCATTTCTCTATATGTTTGGTATGACAATTTCTTTTTATGGCTTGAAATACATATTAGGTTTTTATATATCGAGATTTTCAAATGAAGGACAGTTTCAGACGGATTTATTTATTGTATATTCTGTATTATCGGTTGTTTGCGGCATTGGCAGCTCTATTTTGTATTTTTGGAACAGACAGAATATGTTCAATTCATTTCTTTATGCTCTGCCCACAAGCGGAATGTTAGCCGAGGCTGCTGCCTGTCTGATTGTATTGTGCAATAATCATATGTTGTTAGCGCAAACAATATTTGATATCGTCTTTGGATTGTTGTTCGGCATCGGATTTTACAGAAAAGCATATAATAAAATGCTTTATATTGGAACGGTAATTATTGTGGCCGTGCTGGTGTTCCTTGTGGTATATAAGCCGTTTTTACTGATTGTTTAGTAAATAGTATTTTTATGTGACAATAAAAGAAAATTTTTAGAGGAAGCAAATAAACGGTATATTCAGCATCACAAAAAAGAAAACTTGCCCAAACTCTTTTTATCTGAATGTTACAGTAAGCCTATTTGTGGTATTTTTTGTTTGTATGGGAAGTTTATCTGGTGCATATAAATTCAATTTCAATGGTGCGTTTTTCTTCTTGCACGTCATCAACCCGATTGCCTTTTTGATTTACTATATGCTTTTTGTCAATGAACACGACCGAAAAATCAAATTTGCTTTGGCGGCACCGACAATGACAATGACGTATTTTTTGTTTGACTACATACAATATCAGTTTACAGGTAAATTTGTTTACGGCTTTATTGAACCCGAAAAACTCACACTCGCTTGGGCAGTAATTGCAGCAATTGTTATTTACGCTCTTTTGTATCTATTTGGTTTATTCCTTTTTATGCTGAATAGACTTGTGCATAAAAGAAGTGAATAATCCCAGCTTGAAGAATTATAGTCAAAAGAAAACCGAATAGCCGCCGCTATCAGGACAAACGCATGAATGGCCCTGCGCCACCCCTGCCCGGCCCTGCGGCGCGGGGCCGGAAATAGGTTGAAAAAGGCCCGATGGCCTTTTTTTCAACCGGCATTTGTGCCGCAGGCGGCCCAAGTGGAATCGCAGACGCAAAGGGCGCGGCATGAAAGGATTAGATTGAAAAGGGTTGACAGCTGCTTTGGGGTACATATCTGAATCTTATCGGAAGGATTTTCCTCCATAGATACAGAAAAAATTGCAGCCTTGGACAGGACGAAAAGATATCATTCTCCTGTCCTTTTGACTGTCAAGAAATGTGGTGATACATACTTTTTAGCGGTATGGCGGCTAATCCGGCAGATTTTTATAATCTTCAAGTTCATGGTAGATTCTATCCACATGGATGTGGGTGCCGTTTATCGTATACAGCATAAGGTAGCGATGCGATAAGAAATGCATCTTCCGGTAACCATATTCGGCAAGCTCCGGCTCTTCGCATATTTTTAAGGAACCGCCAACCTGAGCAAGCTTCTGTACGGTATTCTCTGCGTCCTCTAAAATGCGGGCGGCAGCAACTTCGTTGCCCAGCGTTGCATAAATGTAAAAAAGAATATCATCGAGCTGCCGCTTGGCAAGATCTGAGAATATCACTTTATAGTCCATATTTTGACCTCAGTTCCGCCAGCGCTTCGCCGGCCCCCTGGCTCTGGCCGCTTTGGTGCTGCCCTCTGGAAATTTGTAGTTCCTCAAGAAATTGTTTTTTTGTTGTGGTGCGCGGCCCTCTGTTCAGAAAAAACTGCCGGATTACTTGCTGGATGACCTGCAATTCATCTTCCGTACATTCCTGAATCATAGAGACAGTAGTGTCTAATGTGCTCATTGCAATCCCTCCCTGCTTCGGATGGAAGCTTGCCATATTTCCGTCTTAAATCGAGTTGATTGGTTTAAGCTTATTATACCCTGAAAGAGCTTATTTTCAAAGTGATTTTTAAAGAAGATTCACTGCTAAAGCTGCGGAACAGCCTGGATGGCGGGGAGGGCGCCGGGCTGCCGGATGCGGGATTATGCGCTTTATATTTGGAAATGATTTCCCGGAAAAGGAAAATAAATTCTTATATTTGAATGAGACGGAGGCTTTTACGCCCGCTCCCCCAAAACAGGTCAAAAAGGTGGAAAAGGAAAGCTGTTTCGTTGGTATGCACAGCCGCCGGAGGATGATAGAATAAATAATAGTACAGAATCACTATTATTTTGGGGAACGGAGGGATTTTGGGGATGCGGATCGGTTCATTTCATCAAACGGCTTTTGTAACCAAGGACGATCGGGTAAAATGCCATATTTCCGTGCTGGACTGGGACGGATGCAATCCTTATTTCCTGTCGGCTGCGATTAACGGGAAACGGGTACTGACGCGTATGCCGAACTGGGCTGCGGAAATGGACTTTTATCTGCCTGCGGTTAAGGAGGAAAGCGAGCTTATTTTGGAGCTTTTTCCCTTCCAGGATAACGGGGTGGAGAAGCGGTACAGATACTTTCCGCCCAAGCCCTGGAGCGTGGATTTCTTCCTGTCCTCCCATGAGGATCTGGGCTACTGCGCCTATGCCAACACGCTGGCGTCGGAATGCGCGGACTATCTGGACGCCGCGATAGAGCTGGCGGAGAAGGCCCCGGGTTATGATTATGTGATCGAACATTACTGGTGGCTGCGGGGTTATGAGGACTACCGGGACGACGAATCGAAGGAACGGCTGAGACGGCTGATGCGGCAGGGGCGGATCGAACTGAGCGCTCCGCACTGCAGCAATCACACCCATTGGCAGGGGAGCGAACAGCTGGTGCGGGCCCTGTATTATGCCTGCGGGGAGGGGAAGGAAACCTGGGGTATCACGCCCAGGACGGTGATCTATGCGGACATCGCGGGAGCGAGCTGGTCGTGCGTCAGCGCCTATGCCAACGCGGGAATCCGCTATCTGTGCCTTCTGGCGAACCGCTACCTGCGTTTTTCCACGGACGACGAGAGGCTTCCCAGGCTGTTCTGGTGGGAGGCGCCGAATAAAAAGGACCGCCTTCTTTGTTTCCTGCAGGAGGGATATAAGAAATTTTCCGTTTCCAGGGCGATGGGGGCTGCCGCCTCCCAGACACAGGGGGGAACCTACTTTTTTGACCAAAGCAGGATGGATGCCACGGTGGATGCCATCGATGCGATGATTTCGGAATTCGCGGATGCGCCCTATGACAAGATCCCCGTCAGCTTTTACATGGACAGGGAATATCCCAACATGGATATGAAAACCGTATGCGACCGCATGAACGAGGTATGGAAAATCCCGAAGATGGGGATTTCCACGCCGGAAAAGATTTTTTCCTATATCGAGGAACACTTCGGGGACAGCCTGCCCGTGCTTTCCGGGGATATCACGGACCAGTGGGCGGATTTCGCGGCCATTTCCCCGGAATGGTTTTCACGAAAAAGAAGGGCGCAGAACCTTTTCCCCATAGCGGAAACCTTCGCACTGCTGCAGGCGAACGAAAAGGGCGGCGGGAAATGGCCCGGGGTGCGTTTGGATGAAGCCCTGTGGAAAATGTGCGAATTTGACGATCATTGCTGGGCCACCTCCAGCAAGCATCCCCAGGAAATGCACAAATTCAACCTGAACCTGGTGAAGAAGCAGAATGCGAAGACGGCGCTGGGATTGGTGGAGGGCATCCTGGACGAAGCCATCGGCCGGCCGGGGGAGGGGGAGATGAGCGTATGGAACCCGCTGCCCTTCGCGCTTCGTTCTCCCCTGCGTCTGCCGGAGGGGACGGCTCCTGCGGGAATGACGGTCCAGAAGCTGGAGGACGGCAGCATTCTCACCCGGACGGCGGAACTGCCCGCCTGCGGATACCGGAATTTTGTTCGTCTTGCAGACGGATATGCCGAAGAGGGTGCCGAAACAAAGGAGGAACTGATAGAAACGCCCTTCTATCGGATCCGCACAAACAAGGACAGGAAGACGATCGAATCCATTCTGGAGAAGGGGACGGGAAGGGAGCTGCTGGATCAGGATTCCGAATTTTCCCTGGGGGAATGCGTTTACGTGCATGCGGAATGTAAGGACCGGCTTCCCGTGACCATGGAGTTTCCGTCCCGCCGGAGCCTCAGGGTTTTTGCAGGCCCGCTGGCGGTGGAAATCGTGACGGAGTCCTTCGAGGAGCAGATAGGCGCCAACATCCGGTCGGTATTCACCTTTTACCGGGAAGATAAGACCATCGACGTCCGCCTGTCCTTTGCAAATGCAACGGGCCTGATGGGGGATTATTACGACCGGTATAAAAAGAACCTTTTCTTTGCATTCCCTTTTCTGGTACGGTATCCGCATTTTTGTACGGAGCTGGCGGGAGGGATCGTGGATGAGCGCAGGGACCGGATGCCGGTCAATCCCCATGATTTTGTGATGGCCCACAGCTGGGTGAGCGTGGAGAACGGCCAGTTTGGCATCGGGCTGTTTTCCAGGGATATGCCTCTGTTCCATCTGGGCGGGATCCATTATAATAAGATCTCATCCCGGGTGGATTATGGAAGCAGCTCCGCCATCTTCCTCTACGCGGCGTCCAACCGGTCGAACAATCTGAACTACTGCACGCCTGAGGACTGCCACGGGGATTTCCGGCTTTCCGTCCTGCCCTTTGAAGGGACGTCGGATCAGGTACTGCCCCGCTGGTCCTATGAGCGGCTCTGCCCGCCCCTTGTGGGAGCGGGTCAGGAGGAGACGGAGCGCTCCTTCCTTTCCCTGGAGGGACCCGGCCTGCGGCTTCTGTGTATGAAACCGGCCCGCAGGCAGGAAGGGATTTTCCTCCGGCTGTACGAGACCCAGGGGCGCAGGGTACGCGGGAGCCTGACCCTGCCCTTCGAGGCGGAAGATGTGCGGATGGCGGACAATCTGGAGGAGCCCACAGGGGAGCGGCCCCTTTGGCAGGGACGGGAGATTTCCTTTACTGCGGAACCCTTTTCTTATGTGAACCTGCTGGTCAAACCGCGCCGGGCGTGTAAGCTTGTGCCCGAGCGGGAAGGGGAGTGGCTGGAGACGCCTCCTTCGCCGGAGGGAGAGAGGGCGGACGATGCCTGCGGCCTGCGGGGATGCAAAAACGTCTTTTCCTTTCCGGTGGAAAATACGGGGACGGTGGTGTGCTTTGAAAAGTACGGGGCGCATGCCGCCCGGTATGCGGTGCTGGACGGGGAGAGGGAGATCCTGCGCGTAAAGGACGAGCCCTACCGGATCCAGAAATGTACCCTGCCGGGCACGGGATACAAAGAGCTGCGGGTGGCTGCGGTGGAGGAATGAGATTGAAAGAAGGACACTTTCAATCGTTTTGATTTAAGTGCCCGCTAAAGCGGGCAGAAAGGGAGGAAAAAATGAAAACACAGAACACATCATTGGATCGGGCAAGCGTTTATCAGATCAGCCTGCGGGCCTTTACGCCGGAGGGGACGTTGAAGGCGGCGGAAAAGCTGCTGCCCTTTGTGGCCGGCCTGGGGACGAGATATGTACAGCTTCTGCCTGTGGTGCTGGCGGACGACGGGGAGGACCAGGCCTTTTGGAGCAAGCGGCAGATGGCTTCCGGCACCGGGAATCCCAAGAACAATTACCGCCTGAAGGATTATTTTGCCATCGATCCCGAATACGGCAGCGAAGAAGATCTGCGGGATTTTGTGCTCACGGCCCACAGGCTGGGGCTTGGAGTACTGCTGGATCTGGTCTATTTCCACTGCGGCCCCAATGCGGTATTCCTGGAGGAGCATCCGGACTTCGTGAAACGAAACGACGACGGAACGCCCTATACCGGAGAATGGAATTTCCCGGTGATCAATTATGAAAGCCGGGGCCTGCGGGAATATCTTTGGGGGAATATGGTCTATTTCGTGGAAAAATTTGATGTGGACGGCTACCGCTGCGATGTGGGAAGCAAGATCCCTCTGGATTTCTGGGAAGAGGGGATCCGGCGGATCCGCGCCATTAAGCCGGAGATCTATATGATCAACGAGGGGGATACTCCGGAATCTCTGACGGTTTTTAACGCAAATTATTTCTATGACGGGTGCTTCGACGCGGTGCCGGTGGCCCGGGGAAAAATGACCGCCGCGCAGTTTTGCGAAAAGTGGGAGGCCTGCAGGCAGGCGCTGCCGGAAGGAGGCGGCCGGATGCTGCATTTCATCGATAACCATGATGTGGCTTCGGATTCCTGGGAGGAGCGGCACGAAAAGACCATAGGCACGGCGGGGGTGGATGCCCTGCTGGTACTGGATTTCCTGCTGGACGGCGTGCCCTTCGTGTTTAACGGCTATGAGGTGGCGGACGACCTGAAGCATAATATGTTCTCCAACCGGTTTTACGGGAAGGATGCGACGATCAACTGGGCCAACGCGCTGTGCGAAAAGGGTCAAAAGAGGATGCGGCTTCTGCAAAAGCTGTACCGGCTGCACGCAGAAAACGACGCGCTGTGCACCAAAGACCTCATTTGGGCGAAGCATACGGCGCCGGAGCAGGTGGCGGCCTTCTACCGTCCGGATGCGGACAGCTCCTGGTTTGCGGCGGTAAATATGACGGACGCTCCGGTCAGCTTCACGGTGGAGGAGATCCCGGAGACGCTCCGTCTGCTGGAGGCGGAGCTTTCCGAAAACGTGAGGTGGAGCTTCCGCGACGGGCATATGGAGATCCAGCTTCTGGGCTACGGCTATCTGGCGGGAGCCTATCCGGAATCGGAATCGAAATAGAAGAATGATCCGGCGGCCCTTTGTCCCCACACGCGGCAGGCCTTCGGCCGGAATGCCTCCGGGGAGAGGGGTATGGCATATCTGAGCGGAGAGGGGCCGGAAAAGAGAGCGGATATTGTAGAAAATTACGAAGGAATATTGCAAAATCTGCAGGATTTACAGAAAATACGATAATATAATTAGGATTTATCGCAACATATTTGTAGAAAACGGCGAGTGCGGCATTTACAATGAGAATAGGCAAACATAGAAGGGGATGAGACAGATATGAGACAGGCAGACATTGACCCACGCACATTGCGTATTACGGATATGCGCTTTGTGGATATCGACGGCGCGCCGAAGAGGTGCACGTTGATGAAGCTTTATACCAATCAGGGCCTTGTGGGATACGGCGAGGTGAGGGACGCATCCAGTAAGACCTATGCGCTGATGTTGAAGAGCCGTCTGATCGGGGAGAACCCCTGCGACGTGGACCGGCTTTTCCATAAGATCAAGCAGTTCGGCGGGCATTCCAGGCAGGGAGGCGGCGTGTCCGGCGTCGAAATCGCCCTGTGGGACTTGGCAGGAAAGGCATATGGAGTGCCCCTGTACCAAATGCTGGGAGGGAAGTACAGGGACAGCGTACGGGTTTACTGCGATACGGATGTGGACGGGAAGCACAGCGGCCATGATATGGGGATGGCGCTGAAGGCACGCATGGATATGGGTTTTACATTCCTGAAGATGGATTTGGGAATCGGGCTTTTGATGGACGAACCGGGAACCATTAATGCGCCCCTGGGGCTGATCGACGATATGAAGAAGTATGCGCCCCATATCCTGAACGTACAGGGAGGCTCCGTCACGTCAGATATGGTGAAGCATCAGAAGAGCTACGGCATTGTGAATACGGCCCATCCTTTTACGGGAATCCATCTGACGGAAAAGGGGCTCGATTATCTGGAGGAATATGTGCGCCAGGTCCGCGAGGTGATCGGCTATGAAGTGCCGCTGGCAATCGACCATTTCGGACATGTGGCCCTGGAGGACTGTATCCGTTTCGCTCGCAGGATGGAGAAATATAACCTGGCCTGGATGGAGGATATGACGCCCTGGATGTACACGGATCATTATGTCCGACTTCGGAATGCCACGACGATCCCGGTGTGTACGGGGGAGGACATTTATCTCAAGGAAGGGTTTGAGACTTTGATGAAAGCCGGCGGCGTGTCGGTAATCCATCCGGATATCCTCACCTGCGGCGGCGCCCTGGAGTTGAAGAAGATCGGGGATATGGCTGACGAGCAGGGGGTTGCGGTGGCGATCCATATGGCGGAGAGCCCTGTGGCGTGTATGGCTGCGGTTCATGTGGCGGCTGCCCTGCATAACGTCCTGGCGGTGGAGTTCCATTCGGTGGACGTCCCCTGGTGGAAAGACATGGTAAACGGGCTGCCGCAGCCGCTGATCCGGGATGGTTTCATCCAGGTGCCGGACGGGCCCGGCCTTGGCATCGAGAGCCTGAACGAGGAGCTGCTGGCAGAGCATGTCAATCCGGATATTCCCGGTATGTGGGAGCCTACGGGAGAGTGGGACCGGGAATTCTCAAACGACAGGATCTGGAGCTGAGAAAAGAAGGA
The DNA here is from genome assembly GCA_021770245.1 of Lachnospiraceae bacterium. Taxonomy (GTDB): domain Bacteria; phylum Bacillota; class Clostridia; order Lachnospirales; family Lachnospiraceae; genus Eisenbergiella. The sequence continues at coordinate 16,671 of JAETRI010000017.1, read as the reverse complement.
GGAAGGACGGATGCCGCAGCAGGCGCGGCATGGAGGGGAATATATGCATTTCAATAAGAAAGAGGATGTTATTGAACTCACACAGCATTGGAAAGGGCCGCGGATGGAGGACGGGCGTCCCTATGTGGAGGACCGGTATCTGGATGCTCTGCGGGGGATGACGCTGGAAGAAGTCTGGAAACCGATCTATCTGCTGGGATATGAGAATCAGTTTGAGGGCAGGCTCCATCTGCTGCACGATGACGGGAGGAAACTCATCGGACGTGCGGTGACCTGTACCTATATGCCCACCCGGCCCGATATGCATGAGGTCATGTTCGGGATCGGCGCCCAGGAAGGGCGGAAGGGCAACTATAACCAGTGGGTGATCGATTCCCTGGTGGAGCGGGACGTGGTGGTCTGCGATCTGTATGATAAGATATACAAGGGTACCTTCCTGGGAGGAAATCTGACCACGGCGATTCGTGCCAGAACGAAAAACGGGGGCGGCGTGGTCTGGGGCGGCGTCCGGGATCTGGAACAGATGAAAACGGTGGAGGGAGTACAGGTCTATTACCGGGGAATCGACCCCACGCCTATACGGGAGGTGGTGATGACCGGATTCAATACGGCCTGCCGGATCGGCAACGCGGTCTGCCTGCCGGGAGACGTGGTGTTCGGGGCGCCGGGAGGCGTACTGTTTATCCCGAGCCACTTGGTGGCGGATGTGGTGGACGGCGCGGCAAAGACCCATATCAAGGATGACTTCGGTTTTGAGATGATCGGGCAGAACCGTTTAACCACCGCACAGATCGACAAAAATACCTGGACGGAAGAAATGCTGGATATGCTGATGGAGTTCATCCGCACGGATCCCAGGGGAGAGAAATACCGGGATCTGGATTGGTCAAAGGAATATGACCTGGCGCGCAACGGCGATCCGGATGATACACAGACATCGCTGTAGCCCGTGCGGGAAGCATAGGGCAACGGCTATCCTTGATCGGTATGCGCGCCAAAGCATGCGGACGGGAGCATGGATATCATCCATGGATGAGGGATCGGAAGGGGACTTCCCGGGGATGTTGCCTTGGGAAGGCTCCCTTGATGATAGAGAATTTTTTATAAAAGAAGAAGGAGGAAAGATGTACATGAAGAAGAAACTTGCATTATTGATGAGCACAGTGCTGCTGGCTGTGGCCGTGGCAGGCTGCGGCGGATCCGGTTCGTCTTCTCAAGACAGCACGGGGGGGGTAATACCGAAGCGGAAAGCAAAGCGGAGGCCCCGGCAGCTGCGGAGGAAACCGTGGTAGGCGAGGCGGAGGATTCCTTTAAGGTGGAGGCCGAAGTGGATACGGGCGGATACCAGAAGAACGAAAGCCTGGATACCTCTAAAGAGGTGACGCTGAACGTATTCGGCCCCGGTGTCTTCAATGTGGGGGAAGAGGGTGTGACCGACTTGACATCCGGCATTTTCAAACCGGGTTTTAATGAGATCATCGCCAGATGGAATGAATTCTATCCCAATGTAACTCTGGAGATCGAACCCGCTTCCTGGGACAGCTGGCAGAGCGCGATCACCACTGCCTGCCTGAGCGGCGAGGTGGATGTCATCATGCACGGCGGGACCATGACGGATCTGACCGAAGATCTCGCCCCTTACCTGGAGAAGGAGCCGGAGTACTATGAGCGCCTCTACGGGACCGCATCGAGGCGTACGACGGAGCATCCGGACCGGTTCAAGGTCTCCGGTATTTCCGTATCCCTTGCCCCTTGTATTGTGTGGCTTGACACACAGATTTTTGAGGACTACGGCGTGGATCTTCCCGATGAGAGCTGGACCTATGACGATATGCTCGCCCTGTGCGAAAAGCTGACGGGCACGGATCCGGTAACCGGAAAAGAAACTTACGGCCTGCAGATGTATGCGGCAGGAGGTTCCAACCTGTGGTTCAATTATGTACAGGCCGCCAATGCGCTGGGAGCCAAGGTATTTAAATACGGCGCTACCCTGGAGGAATGCGAAGTGAACTTTATGGTTCCGGAAAGCGTTGCCGCATTCCAGCTGATCGCAGACCAGAGTAAATATATCAGCCCCGGCAGTAAGGAAGGGGTTGCGGTGACCACCACTCTGAACGGGGAAAATGACTGGGCAATGCTGTTCTCGGATGGCCCGATTGCAAAATATTTTGAAATGCAGACCGCGGATCTTGACGGAAGATATGTGGCAATCCCTATGCCCCAGTGCTCGGCCGGCGAATACAAGGGAATCCCTACCCCTCACGCAGGCGACAATAATATGGCTATCTTCAAGGATTCCGACAACAAGGAGTGGGCATGGGAGTTTATTAAATTCATGACCACGGACGAGAAGGCCACGCAGTGGGTGGTTTCCAATATGGAAATCCCGAATAATAAGGACGGCAAGGATATGGTGCAGGCGCTGGTGGGTGAGAATCTGGCGGCTACCATCGATACAGCCCTGAATACCCTGCCCGAGAACTATAACAATGCCACAAACGATGTATTCAACAACGTGAGCTTCGGTTCCGTAACCAATACGCTGATTACGGCCGTGGACAATGTCCTGAATGAAAACATGACGCCCGAAGAAGCGGCGCAGTCCATGCAGGACTATGTGGATGAATATCTTTCCACGCTGAATTAACAAGGAATTCTCGGACTATGACAGGCGGCGGTGGTTTCCTCCGCCGCCTGTATTCATGCCGCTGGCCCGCACGGGGAACCGGCCGCCCGGACAACGGGGCCGGCCGCGGAGCGGATGCTGTCCGATTCTGATCAAGGTTGTAAAGACATCAGGAGGGAGTGCCTATGAACAAAAAAAGAATCACGAAAAGGGACATAAAGCGCAATCTGACATGGTATTCCTTTATCATTGTCACGCTGGTCGCGCTGGTGGTCCTGGTTTATTTTCCCACTCTTAAGACCCTCTATTTTTCCACGACGAACATGGGGACGTACGGTACGGACTACGAAGTGACCGGGCTGCGCAATTATGCGACGCTTTTGACCTCCAAATCCTTTTTGAAGGCGCTTAAAAATACCATGCTGCTGGGTATCTACGGCCTTTTGACCATCCCGTTCGGTTTCCTGCTGGCGAATGCGATCAACAGCCTGGGACGGACAAAGCTGCAGGGATTCTTCCGTGTCATGTTCTATATGCCCAATATTATCACAGGTGTCAGCGTAGTGCTGATTTTCCAGTATGTGCTGAAAGGGAACGGCGGGCTTTTAAACCAGTTCTTATCCATGGTCCTGGGCAGAGAGATTACGATAGGCTGGATCACGGATCCTGCGCTTTCCCATGTGGGTGCTACTATTATCTGGCTCTGGATGAATCTGGGATATTCCATGCTTCTGAATCTGGCCAGCCTGCAGTCGATCCCTACGGAAATCTATGACGCCGCTTCCGTAGACGGGGCCACCCGTCTGAAACGGATGATCTATATTACCATCCCCCAGATGAAGTCCTGTTTTGCGTTTTTGTTTGTCACGGGAATGATCAACGGCCTGTCCCGTTTCACGGACCTGTATATCCTGGGAGGGAACGCCTGCGCGGGCAGGCCCAACGGGACGCTGCAGACCATCCTGATGTATATTTATCAGTACAGTTTTGAATCTCCCAGATACGGGCTGTCCTCTGCGGGCGCGGTGATCCTGTTTGCCATTGTGTTCGTGATGACGATTTTTAACGTGAAGCTGTCTGGATTTATGAAAGGAGGGGATTGATGATGGAAAGAAAGAAATTCACAAGGGAAAAACGACGGCATCTGGTTACGGCCGTGATCCTGCTGGTGCTTCTCGGAATCATCCTGATCCCTCTTTGGTGGGCCATTTCCCTGTCCTTTGACGCCAATGCCATCACGGACCTGCCGCCCTTTTCCTGGCTGCCCAGAGAAATATCCATGAAAAATTATACGTATGCCATGGAAATGATCGATCTGGCGCGGTACTATATGAACACTTTATTCATTGCCGTCGTGAATACGGTTATTTCGGTGTTTTTTGCCCTGTTGTGTGGATATGCATTTGCCAAGGGACGTTTCTTCGGCAAGAAATTCTGGTATTTCTTCATGCTGGCCGTGATGATGATTCCCTTTGAGTCGCGCATGATCCCCCTGTATCTGCAGTACAGCGGATGGGGAATGATCAATACCTATTGGCCTCTGATCTTAGGGAATGTGGCCTATGTATACGGCATTTTCTTCGCCAGCCAGAACATTTCCGCTCTGCCCGATTCCCTGCGGGAATCGGCCTGCCTGGACGGGGCGGGGGAGTGGCGTACCTTTTTCAGGATCATCCTGCCCCTGTGCAAACCGGTCATGGCGGCCTTAAGCATCCTGCAGATCGTGGCCCAGTGGAATTCCTATCTGTGGCCGATGGTGGTAATCCGTACTTCCAAAAAGCAGCTGCTGTCCGTGGGCGTATCGCTGTTCAACGCCCAGGAAAATTCCATTTATTACGGTCCTCGTATGGCGGTGGCGGTATTGAGCGCGGTCCCTCTGATCATAGCGTTTTTGTGTATGCAGAAATATATCGTACAGAGCGTGGCGGTATCGGGAATTAAACAGTAGAGGCAGGAAAAGCCGCGCAGGACGCGGCAGGGAGGATTCATATGAGCGATTATATCGAAACGCCGGGCAGCATCCCCGTTGTGGAGGACTGTGACGTATTTGTGGGGGGAGGCGGCATAGCCGGCGTGGCGGCTGCCCTCGCGGCTGCCAGGCAGGGCGCCAGGGTGGTCCTTTCGGAAAAGCAGTGCGTGCTGGGAGGCCTCGCCACCTCGGGCCTGGTGGTCATCTATCTGCCGCTGTGCGACGGGAGAGGGCGCCAGATGTCCTATGGGATTGCGGAGGAACTGCTCCGCCTGTCCATTCTCCATGGGGCGCAGGGTCCCGTTCCGGAAGCCTGGCTGGAAAAAGGAAGGGAAGGGGAACGGTCGGCCCGGCGTTTCGAGGTACAGTTCAATCCGGTCTGCTTTGCCATTGAAATGGAACAGCTGCTGTTGGACGCCGGGGTACGCATCTGGTACGATACGCGGATCTGTGATGTGGCGGTAGAGGGAAGCCGGATCCGGGCGCTGATCGTCGAAAACCAGGACGGAAGAGTGGCGGTGCGGACGAAGGCGGCGGTGGACGCCACGGGAAATGCACTGCTCTTTAGGAAAGCAGGGGAGAGTACTAGACGGCACGGAAGGGGCAATACGGTGGCCGGATGGTACTATGCATCCACGCAGGATGGCCTTGCGCTTCGGATGCTGGGTTTTGCGGACGCATCGGAGGGAACGGAAAGGGATACGCAGCAGGGGCCGCAGGGAAGGCGGTTTTGGGGAGATAACGCGCAGGAAATCAACGAATATCTGATGCTGTCCCATCGGGCGACCCTGGAGGATGCGCTGGGGCGGATGGAGGCGGGACAGATTTTGGAGCCTGCGGCCATGACCCATATGCCTCAGTATCGGATGACCCGATGCCTGTACGGGGAAACCCTGATGACGGAGGAAAACGACGGAAAGCCTGTCTGCGGAAGCGTGGGCATGGTGGGAGACTGGCGGAAGCGCGGCCCTCGTTTTGAGGTGCCTTACGGCGCGCTGTACGGCTCCGCCATGGAAAACCTCTTTGCGGCAGGGCGCTGTATCAGCGCGGACGACGGGATGTGGGACGTGATGCGTGTGATTCCGGCCTGTGCGGTGACGGGCCAGGCGGCGGGGACGGCCGCGGCGCTCACCCCGCAGAAAGGAAGGACCGATCTTGCCACCCTTCAGGAAACGCTGCGCCGGGACGGCGTAAAGCTGAAATTGGAAGAGGTGTAGGTTGAAAAATGACCTGCGGTCATTTTTCAACCGGGAATTTGTGCTGCCGCACAAAGTTCCCTTTGAATTGAGAGCCGCCTTGCGGCGGCAGAATGAAGTGTAGAGGGACGCAAGGTTATCAGGGGAAGAGTGCGGCATACGGCCGGGGATGGCCACCTTATCAGCCCGCAGCTTCCGCCTCGCAGCCGGTTTTGTGCAGGCCGCCGCAGGCTTGCACAAAAACACAAAGGATCAATAGTAATTGCCGCAGTTCTTGCGGAATTCGCTGGGGGACTGATGGGTGATCTTGCGGAAGGCCCGGTTGAAATTGGCGGAGGTATTGAATCCGCACAGCTCTCCGATCCGGGTGACGGGTTCCTGGGTCTCGCGCAGATACCGGATGGCCAGATCGATGCGCTTGATGGTGATGTATTCCCACATGGAGATGCCGTTAATCTCCTTGAAAAGGGAACACAGATAGGAACGGCTGGTGTTGGCCTGGCGGGCCAGGCCGTCTAAGGTCAGCGGTTCGGATAGGTTATTCAGGATGTAATCGGTGACCTTCTCCACGCAGGCCAAATGTTCATAATTGATGCCGTGGCCGGAGGGGGCCTGGGGCTGCTGTGCCTGGCTGCGGATCAGCCGGATCAGGATATCCAGGATCCGCCCCTCAATGGCAAGCTCAAATTCCGGCTGCTGCTGCCTGAATTCCGTTTCGATATCACGCAGAAGGGAACGGACGGCCTCATAGTGCGTTTCCTCCGGCGACATATGCCAGGCGTTCTGCGCAAGGTCGCTGATAAATCCGGGCAGGGAGCCGTGGGAAAAGGACTGCAGAGCGCTTCCCCAGAGGATGCGGGGATCGAAATGCAGGTTGAGCAGGCGGATATCCTCGTCCAGATTAATTTGATTAATGATATGCTCCTGATTGCTGCCGAAAAGGAGGATGTCCCCCGGACCGAAGGAAAGCTCCCGGCCGCTGGCCATATAGGACCCGGAACCGGACAGGTACAGGCCCAGTTCCAATTCCGTGTGATGGTGCTCGGTGAGCCATACTTTTTCTTTAACCTGAATGGTGACGGAGGAAAAACGGATCAGGTCGGAGGTATTGTATTTATTGCGGATGTGAAAGCTTTCGGTAACCATGATAAACCCTTTGTATAAAAAACAACAGTTTCTTTTAAATATTATAGTTTTTTTTCAAGAAAAATGCAAGGAAAGAAGGAGAAGGAAGGACAAACGCAAGAATGGCCCTGCAGCCCCTCTGCGCCACCCCCTGCCCGGCCCTGCGGCGTGTGGTGATCACAGAGGGGACCATCCAAAAACGCCGGCACTTAGCGAGCGCGCCCTTTGCGAGCTTAGTACCGTTGCGTTTTTGGCTGAGCGAAAGCGTGTCCCCGATGGATCACCACACGCCGCAGGGCCGGGCAGGGGGTGGCGCGGAGGGGCTGCAGGGCCATTCTTGCGTTTGTCCTGAAGAAGGAGAGAGGGCTTCTTTGGAGAATAGGAAGCCTGCGTTACGGCCGGAAGCAAAACAGTGAACACGGGGTTTCATCTGAAGAAGGGTTCGGAAAATACGTTTATCGTCCGGCTCTGACCCGGGGGACCCCATGGAATATAGAAAAAAGAGGAGGAAAAAAAGATGTCTGACAGAGCGGAACGGATCTTGAAGCCCTTTGAGGAGAACAGGGCTTACATGGAGGATCGTATCGCTGCAGGAATTGAAGCGAACAGGAAAGGGCTGGGCAGGCTGCGCTTCGTGGATGAGGAGGGAAACCCGGTGACGGGCGTGCATGCCGAGATCCGGCAGAAAACCCACGATTTCCGGTTCGGCGCCAATCTTTTCATGCTGGACGAGTTGGAGACGGAGGAGAAAAACGCCGCATATCAGGAACGTTTCTGCGAGCTGTTTAATCTGGCCACCCTGCCTTTTTACTGGTGCGATCTGGAACCGGAGCAGGGGAAACCTCGTTTTGCCAAGGACAGCCCGAAGCTCTACCGCCGTCCGGCGCCGGATCTGTGCCTGGAATTCTGTGAAAAGAAGGGGATCGAGCCCAAGCTGCACTGCCTGAATTATGACCAGTGGACGCCCGAGTGGGTACCGTATGATCCGCCGGCGGTAAAGAGGTATCTGGAAAAGAGGATATCGGAAATCGGGGAGCGCTACAGGGACAGGATCCCGGGGATGGAGGTAATCAACGAAACTCTGTGCGGTGAGACTAACCATCCGGAAGGCAAGCACAGTACCCGCTTTTTCTATGAGCCGGATCTGGTGGAATGGAGCTTCGAGCATGCCAGGAAGCATCTGCCTGCCACGAAGCTGATCATCAACGAGGCGACGCCGTTTATCTGGGGGGACGCCTTTAAATACAACCGGGGCGCCTACTATATGCAGATTGAACGTGCCCTGGCCAAGGGCGCTTCCATCGATGCGATCGGAATGCAGTACCATATGTTCTATCGGATGGAGGAAGAGGAGAAGATGACGGCCGCTTTCTATGATCCGCGCAATCTGTATGCGGTCATGGATCAATACGCGGATTTCAGGAAGCCGATGCAGATCACGGAGGTGACGATCCCGGCCTATTCCGCGCTGGCGGAGGATGAGGCCGTGCAGGCGGAGATCATTAAAAATCTCTACAGCATCTGGTTCAGCCACGCCAACATGGAAGCGATCATCTATTGGAACCTGGCGGACGGCTATGCGGCCTTTGCCCCTCAGGGCGATATGACCTATGGGGAAAACTATTATTACGGTTCCCTGCTCCGCTTTGACATGTCGCCGAAGCCGGCATTTACGGAACTGAAGAAGCTGATCCATGAAACCTGGAATACGAAGCTTTCCCTGGACAGCGGAGAAGCGGACAGACTGTCCATGAAGGGATTCTACGGGGATTATGAGGTCTGCGTAACCGCCGGGGAAAAGACGGTTACCGCAGGGATACATCTGGAGAAGGGCGCGAAGAACGAGTTTGTGATTCGTATCTGAACAAAATGAATCATAAAATGCGGCTGTAAGCCGGCGCCGGTGTCGAAAACAGGGAGATTTTGCAGGAATTCCTGCAAAATCTCCCGGAAGGAAATAGGTTGAAAAATATGACTATTTGTGCCGCCAGCGTCAGCGGCGGAATGGATGAATAGATTGAAAAATAAGCCCGATAGCTTATTTTTCAATCGGATTTGTACCGCAGGCGGTCCAAATCTGAATTGCAGATGGGAAATCGCGTTCGCGATTTCTCATCGCAGCGCCGCAGGCAGATCCTGCGGCATGTAGGGGGTATACAAATGTTTGATTTAGCAGGAAAACGTGCCCTGGTTACGGGTTCCACGCAGGGGATCGGCCGGGCAGTGGCCGCCGCGCTGGCGGAGGCAGGAGCCCGGGTCATCGTTCACGGCTCGACAAGCCTGGAAAAATGCAAAAGGGCGGCGGAACAGATTCCGGGAAATGCCGAGATCGCTTTGGAGGATCTGTCGCAGGAAGGATGTGCCGGCCGTCTGTACGGACAGACGGGCGATGTGGATATCCTGGTGCTCAACGCGTCGGTCCAGGTGCGCAGGGCCTGGGATGAGATCACGCCGGAGGAATTTGACAGGCAGATCCGGACAAACCTGAAGGCTTCCCTGTTCTTAATCCAGCGCTATGTGCCCTATATGCGTAAGAAGGGCTGGGGGCGGATCGTCACTGTGGGCAGCGTGCAGCAGTATAAACCCCATAAGGACATGGCGGTCTATGCGGCCAGCAAGTGTGCCCAGATGAGCCTGGTAAATAACCTGGCGGCCCAGCTGGCACCGGAGGGCATTACCGTCAATAACCTGAGTCCGGGAGTGATCGCCACGCCGCGCAACGAGGATGCTTTAGGCGACGCCGCCTATGCCGGAAAGGTGCTGGCGGGCATTCCCATGGGATTTGCCGGAAGCGCGCAGGACTGCGCCGGGGCGGCGCTTCTTTTATGCAGCGAAGAGGGACGCTACATCACGGGGACAGACCTGGTGGTGGACGGCGGGATGCATCTGTGAGGAAGAAGGGTTTCGATGAGAAAATAAGCCTGAGGGCCTATTTTTCAATCGCAGTGTGTCCGGCGGCCCAAATGGAATCGCAGATGAGAAACCGCATCCGCGATTTCTCAGACATGAATCGAAGATTCATGTTGCGTCGCCGCAAAGGACGCGGCATGGAGGGTTAGGATCATGGAAAATTATCATCTGTATTTCGCGTCCTGCGTGCGGGACGGGGGAATCTGGCATTATACGCTGCAGGACGGGACGCTTCACCGGGAGGGAAAGACGCCCTGCGACAGGCCGATGTATCTGTACGCGGAGGACGGGAAACTGTGGGCGCTGCTGCGCCGGCCCTTTGCGGACGGGGAGGAAAGCGGTCTGCTTTCCTTTACCCTGGATCCGGAGGGGCGTCCGGTACAGGCCGGAGAACCGGTATCCACCCGGGGCGTGGTGGCCTGCCATTTGTGCCGCTGGAAGGGGGAAATCTATGCGGCCAATTATCTGTCGGGAAGTATTTGGAGCCTGTCAGGCGCTCTGGATGTCCATGAAGGGAAGGGCATACATCCTGTGCGCCAGGAGGCGCCTCACACCCATTATGTGATGCCCGCGCCGGACGGCGCCTGCCTCCTGGCGGTGGATCTGGGGCTGGATGCGGTCTACAGCTATGACACATCCCTGAATATCCTGAACGTGGCCCACGTGCCCGCGGGACATGGGGCGAGACACCTGGCCTACAGCGAGGACGGGCGGACGGTATTCTGTGCGAACGAGCTGGCTTCCACGGTGACGGTATTCTCCTACGGCGGCGGGAAGCTGATACCGGGTCAGACCGTATCCGCTCTGGGTCATCCTGCGGAGAGCACGGCGGCCGCCATCCGGGTGAAGGGGGAGTACGTCTATGTCTCCAACCGGGGAGACGATTCCATATCCTGCCTTCATTGGGACGGAAAAAATCTGGAGCTGTGTTCGGTCACACCCTGCGGCGGGGCTTCCCCCAGGGATTTTCTGATCGTGGAGGACCTGTTGATCTGTACCAACGAGACCGGAAACAGCGTGACCCTTTTCCGGGTGGAGGGGGACCGTCTGAAAGATACGGGAGAGCGGATTCCCATGGATGCGCCGCTCTGCGTCGTGGCGCAGGCCGTCCGGATTTAACGGAAGGCGGCATGGAAAGTCTTTCGAATCATTCTGAGATTAGAGAGCATGCTTTGGCACGCAGACGGGATCATCCTGAGTTAGAGTGCGTGCTTTGGCGCGCAGACGGGACCATTCTGAGTTAGAGTGCGTGCTTTGGCGTGCAGACGGGATATCATCCTGAGTTAGAGTGCGTGCTTGGCGCGCAGATGGGAGTAATCATGAAACTGAATCAACCGCACTATATTGAACCCCGCGAGGGAAGCGCTCACCTGGACCTGGGGGGCATATGGGAATATGGATACAGGGAAGCCGCCGTGGAGGAGCCGGAAGCTTTGACGCTGTCCTACCGCGCCCGCATTCCGGATTCCCTTTTCTGGAATCTGTATGAATCCGGCGTCCTGCCCCATCCCTATCAGGGCTGCAACAGCAAAGAGTACGCCTGGGTGGATGAAAAGGTATGGTATTTCCGCCGTACCTTCCCGGTATCCGATTCTCTGCGGGATCAAACCGCCCTTCTGTGCTTTGACGGTGTGGCGTATTATTCCAAAGTATGGCTGAACGGAACGAAACTGGGAGAGCATGAGGGGATGACCGGCGGCCCGACGGCGGACGTCTCAAAGCTTCTGCGTTTTGGCATAGAAGGGGAAAACGAACTGGTGGTGGAGGTGCGCGCCTGCACTTACGGGAAAAAGGAGGGCTGGGACTGCCGGAATCTGGACGGAGCGAACCGGGAGATCGTGCCCTGGAACATCGCCCGGGATGCGCATACCAGCAACGGGGACTGGATCGTCATGGGGCTGTGGCGTGGCGTCCGTCTGGAATTTGTCTCTCCGCTGCATCTGGCCCGGCCCTATCTGACCACGCTGCGTCTGGCGGGGAGGGATGCCCTGCTGCGCCTGGAGGTGGAGATCGTCCGGCCGGAGGCGGAGGAGCTGCATCCGCTCTATGCGGTGGAAGAAGAGAATCCGGACTACACCTTTGCTTATTCGGAGGGTCTGCGGCAGGAGAAAAGGGATCTGTCCGCCGCGCTCCGCATCACCATGCGGGAAAAGGAAGGCGGCAGGACGGTATACGACCATACAAGTCCGGTGGAGATTCTGGACGATGCGAAGAGTCTGCGGGCCGGCGCGTATCCGGAGAGCCAGTACGCACAGATGGAATTCCTTGTACAGGACGTGAAATACTGGTGGCCCCATGATATGGGGGATCCCTGCCTGTATACGGTGGAATTGGAGCTGTCGGTGGAGGGAAATCCCGGCGACCGCATCTCTTTCAACTACGGCGTGCGTACCGTCAGGACGATACGCTCCAGAGGTCCCAAAGCGCGGGAACGCTGGGGCGACTTCTGGTTTGTGGTAAACGAAAGGCCCGTTTTCCTAAAGGGGATCAACTGGATGCCCCAGGATGCCCTGTACCGGCTGGACGAAGAAGAGCTGCGCTGGTCCCTGGAGCTGGTGCGGAATGCGGGCGTCCATATGGTCCGGGTATGGAGCGGCGGCGGTGTGCCGGAGTCGGACTGCTTCTATCGGCTGTGCGACGAAATGGGCCTGATGGTGTGGCAGGATCATTCCATTGCAAATACCTCCCATACCGAAGGCTGGCCGAAGGACGTGCTGGAATGCCAGGAATGTATGAACTTATACCGGCTGCGTAACCATCCGTCTCTGGCGGTGCACTGCGGCGGGAACGAATTCAACACCTACAGCTACGGGAACGCGGCGTCCATGGAAGTGATGCGCCGCAGCGTGCAGGCTCTGGATCCTGCCCGCATCTGGTATGACACCACTCCCGATAAGGGAAGCGCCCATATCTACCGGGATATGGAACCTACCTGGTACCGCCATCTGTACCGGGATCTGCCCTTTGTGGCGGAGACGGGGATCCACAGCTTTCCCACCTATCGTTCCCTGCGCCTGTGTCTGAGTGAAAAGGAATGCACGCAGCGGATACCGGAGCTTACCGGGGAAGAATTCCGGGAGCAGTTCCCGGAGCTTTTGAACCATTTTGTGGAATATGTGCCGGAACGGGTGCCGAGGATGCTGGCGCGCGTTTCCCAGATCATGCCTTTGGAAAATATCGTCCTAAAGGAGCTTTGTGAGGCATCTCAGATGGCTTCCTGCGAATACTACGCCATCCTGGCGCAGGCGCTGCGGGAAAACTATCCGATTACGACGGGCGTGATGCCCTGGGTATTCCGCCGCACCTGGACAACGGTGGGAATCCAGCTGGTGGACGGAGGCGGTATGCCCATCGCGCCGTACTATTATCTGAAAAATGCCTTCCGCAGCCTGGAAGCGCACCTGGCGCTTGCTCAGATCTCCCTGCGGCCCGGAGAGAGCCTGCGGATTCCCATACGGCTGTGCAACGAATACGACGAGAGACTGGATCACAAGACGGTACGTGTGCAGGCCTGGTCTCCCGGCCTGGAATGCCTGAAGAAGCAGGAACTGCCTGCCAAGGAGGCGGATCACGCCGTATTTGAGATGGATACGGACCCGTCCTGGGCCGACCGGTTCTTCTTCTTAACCATAGAGCTGCGCGAGCGGGGAAGGCTGCTTTCCAGACAGGTTTACTGGCCCAAGTGTCTCTCTCTGCTGGCGGAGGAAGGGACGGCGGAACGCTGCCGCAGCCATCCGACGGAGAATTTCAGGCTGGATCAGGGACCGTGGCTCAAGCCCCAGGTGGAGGCCTGCAGAGGGGCCGTGTTATGGGCGCAGACAGTCTCCCAAACCCGCGCCGGCAGGCGCGCTTCCTTCCTGCTGCGTATCCGGAATACGGGAGAAAAAGCCGCTTTTCCCGTGAATATCGGTTTTAGGGAGCTTTCGGTAAGAAGCGTGGCCGAGGACAATTTCTTCTGGCTGGAGGCCGGGGAGGAGCGGATGATTTGGCTGGAGGCGGACGGTCCGGAGGGATCCGAGAAACCTTTGACGATCAGTCTGTCGGCCTGGAACGCGCAGGAAGTGACCTTGGATGTGGGTTGAGAAATAGGCATGACGGCTTATTTCCTGCGCTGCCGCGAAGGACGCGGCATGTTGGTTAGCGTGAAATCTTCGATTTCACGATCCTGATTTGTATGCCCGCCGAGGCGGGCAGATGGGAGTTAGGTTGAAAAAAGGCCTGATGGCCTTTTTTCAACCGGCATTTGTGCCAGGTAACATGGAAACGTTACCATATGCACAAAATCCCCTGAATGGAATGCCGCCTGGCGGCGGCAGAATGAGAGGCAAGATTGAAAATTAAAATTTTCAATCTTACGGATTTGGGCCTATTCCCGTTTTGGGAAGACCCAAAACGGGAAAGGCATGGGTATAAAAATGATTTTGACGGATTATCTGCGGCATGAGGAGGGGATCCAGTGGGACTATGCATTACAGTGCGGGATTACGAACGCCGTAATCCGCCTGCCGGAAACGCCGGATTTCGACGTGACGGACGGGGAATGCTGGAGCGCGCTCTGCGAGAGATTTGAAAAGCGGGGCCTGCATCCCCTGGTGGTGGAGCCGCTGCCGAATGTTCTCCATGACCATATCAAAACCGGGGACGGACTGTGTGACGAGTGTATCGACAAGGTGATCCGCATGTTCCCCCACATGGCAGCCCACGGCATCCGTACCCTCTGCTTTAATTTCATGGCGTACGAGGGATGGACCCGTACCGACGCCGCTCTGCCGGAACGCGGAGGCGCTCTGGTTACGGGATTTGATCTGAACCGATACCGGCCGCGGACGGACGCGGAGATCACGGAGGAGGAATTGTGGGAAAACTATACCCGGTTCATCCGTGCCGCAGCGCCCGAAGCGGCCAGGTGGGGGATCCGTCTCGCCCTCCATCCGGACGATCCGCCCCTGCCCCGGCTGGGCAGAATCGCCCGCATCATGATTTCCTATGAGAAGATCCGCCGTGCCCTGGAGATTGCGGACAGCCCCAGCGTGGGTGTTACCATGTGCCAGGCCAGCTACGCCATAATGGGGGAGGATCTCTATCAGGTGATTCCGAAACTGGCGGACCGTATTTTCTTCATCCATTTCCGCAATGTAACGGGCTGTGGGGAATGCTTCCGGGAAACATTCCATGATAACGGAAGCCTGGATATGGCGCGCCTGCTTCGACTGTATCAAAGCTGTGGGATCGATGTGCCGATCCGGGTAGACCACGTGCCCCTGATGGCAGGGGAAACAAACGATGCGCCGGGATATACGGCCCTGGGACGCCTGTTCGCGATCGGTTATTTGAAGGGTCTGTTGGACGCGTTGGAAGCGTAGACGACGGATAAGGATGGGAGAGGTATCCCGGACGCTGCAGAACCGTTTATGTAACAGATCGTCGTTTGCCGTGTAGGAACGGTATAAAAAGGTTGTAATTCCGCCATGTATGCTCTATAATAAAAACACATCAACAGTGAAAATCAGTTCGCCGGCCCGGTTCCGGTCCGGCAGGGTATCTTTGGCACTTCGCCAACATTTTCACACACTATATTTGTTGGCAGGGCCGATACTTAAAGGAAACCGGAAAGAGGAGCCTTTTCGTCCGTCCCTGCCGGAAACGGAGGAAGAATGGGCTATACGAAAAGGAAACTGGAAGAACTGAACGTAATGGACGATTTTTTGATGAACCGGCTGGCATCGGACGGCGAGGTGGGGGGAGGATTTCTGCCGGGTGCTTCTGTCGACGCTGCTGTGCCGGAGGATCGGCCGCGTGAAGGTGACGGTACAGAAGGTGGTTCCGCCGCTGTCGCCGGATGCCAAAGGGATCCGTCTGGACGTGAAGGTGGAGGAAACGCTTGGCGGGAAAGAGGAAGAGGAGGCGGCCGTACGGGTGTACGATATCGAGCCGCATCTAAGGAGAAAGGAAAGCCTCGCCCGCCGGAACCGGTTCTATCAGGCAATGACGGACAGCAGCCATCTAAAGAGAGGGGAAAGGGACTATGGGAACCTTCCCGACCTGTATGTGCTCACGATCCTGGATAAGGATCCGTTTGGGTATAATCAGATGGTATACAGCATTCGGAATCGATGTGAGGAAGTAAAAGAACTGTAGATTGAAAAATAAGCCCGATGGCTTATTTTTCAATCGCAATTTGTGCCGCCGGCGGCCCAAATTGAATCGCAGATAAGAAATCGCATCCGCGATTTCTTATCGCGTTGCCGCAAAGGACGCGGCAAGTCGGTTAATATGAAGACGGCCTGCGTTTTTACTACTTCAACGCGGAGGGAGAATTGGGTGGAAATGAAGAAATCGGGAGAATGCTTCGGTATATGAAGGAGAGCCGGGAAGAGAATGCGACGGACGAGGCGACGAAGAGGATGCACGGTTACACGGAGCGGATCAAGATACGACCGGAGGTGAGACGAAGCTATATGCTGTGGGAAGAGTATGTGGAGGAATGGAAGGAAGAGGGAAGAGAAGAGGGGCTCCGCCAGGCCATACAGGATTTGCTGGAGAGGCACGGAAACATTCCGGGGCGGGTGATAAAACGCTTGCAGGAGGAGAATGATTTCCAGATCCTGAGAAGCTGGCTGCAACTGGCGGCCGGTGCGGAAAGTATGGAGGATTTTGAGTTGGAGATCACGACAAACGCATGAATGGCCCTATGGTCCCTGCGCCCTGCCCGGCTCCGCAGCAGGGGCGTTCATGCGCATACTCTGGCGCAAATCTGGCGCAAATGCGAAAAAAGCTTGCAGCCTCTCGGGCGATGGCCTATAATTAAAGACACATCAGACGTGAAAATCAGTTCGCCGGCCCGG
>JAETRI010000230.1 GCA_021770245.1 Lachnospiraceae bacterium | reverse complement strand
CAATCGTGAACTTTAATGAGGGGGAATCCGAGGCCAGTGTTTATACGTTTAATGCGGATTTGAAGCGCAGGCTGGCGGAGTTCAGCCGTAAGTATCCGCTATTGTGCCGATTGGAGGGAACCACGCCGGAAGGCAGCGTGACCTATGTATTGGATAAATCCCGGCTGTCTATCCGGCTTGTGCCGCCCTACAGCGAAGAACGCCGGGCAGCGGCAAGGGCTTACGCAAAAGAACACGGATTCCAGCCGGTTCAGGACGCACAGGAGATCGCCTGAGATTAAATGGGGAAGTGTTGGTTATGGGGGCAGCATGTGTTCAAAATGCCGGGTGCAGAGCTGCCCATTCTGACCATTCCATACAACAGGTGCGTAAAGTATCATGAGAGCATTGAAAAGGGAAATTGCCGAGACTCGGAGCCGTTCTTCCGGTACGGCAGGAAGGAGGAAATATGGCGAACATATATGGATATATCCGGGTCAGCAGCCGTGACCAGAACGAGGACAGACAGAGGCTGGCATTCCAGGAACTGTCTATTCCGGCAAAGAATATTTTTATGGATAAGCAGTCCGGCAAGGATTTTGACCGCCCGTCCTATAAGAGAATGGTGCGGCGGATGAAAAAGGATGACCTGCTTTATATTAAGAGCATAGACCGGCTGGGGCGTAATTATGAGGAAATACTGGAACAGTGGCGGATTCTTACAAAGGAGAATGGGATTGACATTGTAGTGCTGGATATGCCGCTTCTGGATACCCGGCGGGGCAAAGACCTGATGGGGACATTCCTCAGCGATATTGTCCTGCAGGTGCTGTCTTTTGTGGCGGAGAACGAGCGGACGAATATCCGGCAGCGTCAGGCAGAAGGGATTGCGGCGGCGAAAGCCAGAGGGGTACGCTTCGGCAGGCCGCCAAGCCCGCTGCCAGAAAATTTTCATGAAGCCTACCAGCTTTGGAAGGCTGGAAAGGTTACGGGAACAGCAGCAGCGAAAATATGCGGGATGCCGCTGTCCACGTTCCGTTACCGGGCAGAAGTTTACCAAAAAGCCAAGTTATTGTAAGCGGGCATTTTTACAGAAATGTGTACGTT
>JAETRI010000229.1 GCA_021770245.1 Lachnospiraceae bacterium | reverse complement strand
CAGCGTCCTGAACTGGCGCTCGATCTTTGCCTTGGAAGCTCCGTCACGGATTTTCGTATGCAAAAGAACCGTCCCGATGGAGCCGCAGATGAGGGAGAGCTGCTCATTTGAATAGCTGCATCCGTTGTCGACATAAAGTTTTGCCGGGATTCCATGGGCTGCGACGGCGTCCTTGAACACCTTCTGGAAGTTATAGGAATTATCGTTATAGAAGAGGCCACCGCCCACCAGGAAACGGGAATGGTCGTCAATAATCATGATGCAGTAGACCCTCCTGCGCAGGCCGTCCTCCGTGATATAAGGCAGGTAACAGGTATCGGCCTTTATCCGATATCGGATAAAGGCGGATTATTCCGATGTCCTGGTTATTCCGATAGTCTGTAAAGCAGTCAGCACATATCCCCGGCAGGTAAAAAACTATCGGAATAACCTTCTGCTTTCTTGAAGCCGGATTCCCTGTCAGCTATTCTGGTAATACGGCATGAACTGCCGAATAACCAGAGAGGTGGATACCTTATGCAGACATCAAAAGTATTGACGGACGGATACAATGCCATCCTGTCCTATCTGGCTGACACCAGGCAGTCAGAAGATTCTGTCAGACGTCATCAGGCCGCATACCGGAAGCTGGAAGCCTTTTTCAAAAAAGAGGGCAGGGCTGTGTATGATCCGGCCACCAACAGGGATTTCCGGAAAGACATAATAATGAAAGCAGATGCTGGGGAGATATCCCATAAGCAGTACCGACTCCTGATGCGGGTCTCTTCCATGATGGATGACCATTATCAAGGCCAGCAGATCCAGGTCAGGTATTCCTATGGGAACCGGTACAGGTGCGGGATCCCGCCTGCATATGAAGAGATCCTTGACAGTTTTTCCGACTGGCTTCCGGTGGCAAAAAATACAATCCCCGGATTCAGGTCACCAGTGAGGCAGTTCCTGTGTTATCTCCATGGGCAGGGGATTGATGACCTGCATTCCATAGACCTGCGGATAGTGGCGGATTTTCTGGTGTCCGTTTCCGGCAGCCGCAGGGCCAGCATGAACAACGTGCTGTCCGCCATCAGGAAGTTCCTTTCTTTCCTGG
>JAETRI010000228.1 GCA_021770245.1 Lachnospiraceae bacterium | reverse complement strand
CGTACCAGCCGGTCAAGTGCTCCCAGGTCCTCCGGGGTAACGGCGAACTCCCGGTAATGCTCATACCAGAGCCCCGTGACCGCCGCAATGGGCGCGACTTTTTCCGGTCCTCCGGGAAAGAGGCGGTAGACCGGATCGCCGTCAAGGAGCATCTGCTTCGCTGTCCCCAGGGGTATGCGGTACATATCCGTGTCCGGGTTCTGCGCTTCTTCCATATACTCCACATTCAGCCGTTCCTCCAAATCCTGGGGCATATAAGAAAATGCCTGCTCCTTCCATTGGCTGAACCGGTTAGAATAGCGGTACTGCCATTCCGTCACTTGCTCCGGCGCATAAAGGTATCGCCAGATTTTCAGGGCGTCCTTTTCGCACAGCTTCATTGATTCCCATTTTTCAATGTCCGCCTCCGCCTTCGTGCCGTTCCGGTATTCCATGCTGACGCCGTAAGGGTAGAGGGTATTTCTTTCTATATCCTGCCGCAGCGTGTCAAGGTCCATCATCAGAACATCCCCATACAGGCGTCCGTCCTCCTTGCGTTCCGTATGGAACAGGAAAGCTCTGGCGGCGGGGTATTCTGTCATGGCGGCCATCCGGTAAAGCTCCGCCGAAGGACAGTAGGCAAGCAGCGCATCCGAGAGCCACATATGATTTTTTCCCATAATCGCAATCGAATCCGGCCCGGTGTTGGCTGCCAATGAGTGCAGGTTGAATTCACTTTCCCGCAGGAAATCCCCGGCCAGGATATGGAGCTCATAGGCAAACATGCCTAAATCCGTATCACGGACGAAGTAAATCTGCGGAAGCGCGTCCTCTTTCATTGTGGCTTGTGCCATTTATAGATTCCTCCCATCTGCCGGCGGCTGCCCTCCGGCAATCTTGCCGACGATCTCCGGCCCGGTTTCGTAAATCTGCATGAGCCGCTTGGCCGTTCCACATGGCTGCGCTGCACCGCTGGTCCAGAGCCGGACCGTAGAAGGGGCGACATTCATCAGAAGCGCAAAGCCTTTTTCGTTCATATCCAGTTTTTCCATCAGGGCCTTAACCATATCGGGGCCATAGTCCGGGCACCGTGCAGCTTCGGCAATCAT
>JAETRI010000227.1 GCA_021770245.1 Lachnospiraceae bacterium | reverse complement strand
GTATGTAATTTGTTAGTTTTGTGGATAAGCGATCCATAATCTCACCCCTTTTATATAGCAAGTGTATCTAATACTTTCTTTGTTAAAATATTGCTCGTAATAAATACGGGTATCCACGTCATTTTTGCCCCTCGCCGCCGTACATTACCACCGATACCCTGAACACGCCGTCACGTCCGTCCGCGTCCACCTGCCCACGGTAGGCTTCCGCCGCCTGCTCCACGGAAGAAAGACCCAGTCCGTGGAACAGGCGGTCTTTCTTTGTTGTTACATATTTCCCAACACGGTTCTTCCTCCGCTCCCCGCAGTAAGGGTTCGTGACCGCTATCATAAGGACTTCCTTCTCATACGAGGCGTCCAGCGTGACATAACGCTTTCCCTCCTTCATTTCCCGGCATGCCTCCAGAGCATTGTCTAGCAGGTTTCCGAACACGATGGTAAGATGCCCGCCCTGGAAGGGCAGCTCTGCGGGCAGGAACACACTGGCTTCAAAGGCGATGCCTTCCGCCCGTGCAATGCTGCATTTATGGTTCACGAGGCTGTCCACGATGGCGTTACCGGTCCGGGAAATGTCATTCGCCCGGCACTCCGGGGTTTCCCGCAGCATCCCGCGCACGTATTCCTCCGCCTGTTTTGTGTCATCCCCCTGCAGCATCCCCAGCAGGCCCGCCATATGGTTCTTCATGTCGTGCCGCAGCCGCCTCATCTCCGCGTCATACGCCTCCCGCTCCTGCGCATGTCTGTTTAAAAGGTCAAGTTCCTGCTCATAGAGCAGGTTCTTCTCTTGAGCCTCCGCATCGTCCACCATGCGGTCATAGACCTCAAATATCATGTAGATCAGCAGGAGGAGCAGAAGTCCCGCGATGATGGCGAACGGGGTGTATTCCTCATGCCGCGCCGTTATCAGGAAGATGTTGTGCATCAGGTATATGCTTCCGGCGGGAACGGCGAGGACCGCGACGGCATACCGGAACGGGATGTCTCTCCGGTCCATGCGTTTGGCATAATGCCCCGCGATAATGGCAAGGAGGAACATGAGCATCAGCGAGATGACCGTCCCGGCCGTCTGCAGTTCCCACCCGTCCATCCCGATCAGCCG
>JAETRI010000226.1 GCA_021770245.1 Lachnospiraceae bacterium | reverse complement strand
CGGCTGATCGGGATGGACGGGTGGGAACTGCAGACGGCCGGGACGGTCATCTCGCTGATGCTCATGTTCCTCCTTGCCATTATCGCGGGGCATTATGCCAAACGCATGGACCGGAGGGACATCCCGTTCCGGTATGCCGTCGCGGTCCTCGCCGTCCCCGCCGGAAGCGTATACCTGATGCACAACATCTTCCTGATAACGGCGCGGCATGAGGAATACACCCCGTTCGCCATCATCTCGGGACTCCTGCTCCTCCTGCTGATCTACATGATATTCGAGGTCTATGACCGCAT
Organism: Lachnospiraceae bacterium; assembly: GCA_021770245.1. GTDB lineage: Bacteria > Bacillota > Clostridia > Lachnospirales > Lachnospiraceae > Eisenbergiella. The sequence goes on along the minus strand of JAETRI010000226.1, from coordinate 806 downwards.
GGTGGACGATGCGGAGGCCCAGGAGAAGAACCTGCTCTATGAGCAGGAGCTTGACCTTTTAAACAGGCACGCGCAGGAGCGGGAGGCGTATGACGCGGAGATGAGGCGGCTGAGGCACGACATGAAGAACCATATGTCGAGCCTGCTGGGGATGCTGCAGGGGGATGACACAAAACAGGCGGAGGAATATGTGCGAGGGATGCTGCGGGGAACCCCGGAGTGCCGGGCGGATGACGTTTCCCGGACCGGTAACGCCATCGTGGACAGCCTTGTGAACCATAAATGCGGCATTGCACGGGTGGAGGGCATCACCTTTGAAGCCAGTGTGTTCCTGCCCGCGGAACTGCCCTTCCAGGGCGGACACCTTACCATCGTGTTCGGAAACCTGCTGGACAACGCGCTGGAGGCGTGCATGGAAGTTGAGGAGGGAAATCGTTATGTCACGCTGTACGCCTCGTATGAGAAGGAAGTCCTTATGATAGCGGTCACGAACCCTTACCGCGGGGAGCGGAGGAAGAACCGCGTTGGGAAATACGTAACGACAAAGAAAGACCGCAGGAGCCACGGACTGGGCCTTTCCTCCGTGGAGCAGGCGGCGGAAGCCTACCATGGGCAGGTGGACGCGGACGGACGTGACGGCGTGTTCAGGGTATCGGTGGTAATGTACGGCGGCGAGGGGCAAAAATGACATGGATACCCGTATTTATTACGAGCAATATTTTAACAAAGAAAGTATTAGATACACTTGCTATATAAAAGGGGTGAGATTATGGATCGCTTATCCACAAAACTAACAAATTACATAC
>JAETRI010000107.1 GCA_021770245.1 Lachnospiraceae bacterium | reverse complement strand
CCGATGGATCATCACGCTCCGCGGGGCAGGGCAGGGGTGGCGCAGAGGCCGCAGGGGAAATCCTCGCAGCAGAGACGGCCTAAGTGCTGCCGGGGAATGGGAAAGCGCCTGGGAACCGTATCAACATTGCGATTCGCGCGCCGGCGGACGGACTCCGCAGTGCGCAAAACTGTATGGGGGAGTGTGCAAATGCATTATTTTGTCGTATCTTTTCAGATCATTTTTCCGATTCTGTTCTTTATGGCGCTGGGGGTCGTGATCAGGCAGACCGGGATGATCGGAGAGGATGCCTTTGCTCAGATCAACAGGCTGGTGTTCCGGGTGTTCCTGCCCATTAAGCTGTTCCAGGAGATTTATGAGTCGGATTTCGGCAGGGTATTTCAGCCGAAGCTGCTCCTGTGCGGAATCCTCTGCGTCCTGGCCACTTATATACTGGCCTGGGCCGTGGTGTGCCGTTTCGTGAAGGACAGGCAGGATGCGCCCACGCTGATTCAGATGATTTACCGAAGCAATTATGTGCTCTTCGGGCTGTCCGTCGCGGAGAATATGTACCCCGGTGAAAATTTAAGCCTGGTTTCCGTGTTGGCGGCTTTTGTGGTGCCGGTGTTCAACATATTGGCGGTGGTGCTCTTTGAGGCGTTCCGGGGGCAGGAGAGACCTTCCCTCCCTCATCTGTTGAAGGGAATCATGAAAAATCCGCTGGTGCTGGGGAGCGCGCTGGGGCTTCTGGTAAAAGGGCTGGGTCTGGAAATCCCTGCGCTGCTTCTGAAACCGCTGACGCAGCTGGGAGCCATTGCAACGCCTCTGGCAATTTTGTGTGTGGGCGCCACGCTGACCGTCGGCTCTTTAAAAAAATACAGGAAATATTTGGTCTGGGCTGCGCTGGGCCGCCTGGTGATCGTGCCGGGCGTTGCCCTGGCCGTGTTCCTGGCCCTGGGGATACGGGGAATTGAGCTGGCAGGACTGTTCCTGATCTGCGCTACCCCGGTGGCCAGTTCCTCGTATCCGATGGCCAGGGAGCTGGGCGGAAACGGAGAACTGGCAGGCCTGGGAGTCGCCGTGAGCAACGTGGCCTGCCTGTTCACATTGTTTTTATGGATTACGTTTTTAAAGTTCTTTGCATTGTGTTAAAGGATGCGGAAAGAATCCGTTAACGGGACGGGAGATTCTTAAACTTTCAGGAGGTTTTTCCCACCGGTTTAAAAGCCTCCTTCGGACTGCCCCATCCGCCAAGGCTCCGGCCGTCCCAGGAGAAGTAGGTGGAGCAGGTGGTATGTATGGGAGCGATCCCGCGGATGCGCTCTTCCACGCTCTTTTTTGCATCGATAAGACCTTCCTCCATGAGGACGTTGCGGACCTTACACAGGAAAACTTCCCCCTCTCCGGTTCGGAAGGACTGCGCCACCTCCAGCTCGAAGACGACCGGGCTGTGGGCCAGAGTGGGCACATGCAGTACGGATCCCTCCTCCGTTTCCAATTCAAAATCCATTTTGCCCTCGTCATAGCCGCTCGTGTTGCCCAGATAGTCCGCCAGAGGGAGCATCTGCTCCGTAACCAAATTCGCGGAGAAGATCCGGTTCTGACGGATTCTGTCTCTCGTCAGCTTATCTTCCCCGATACACATCATCACGCCCAGTTCGGTGTCCCAATAGTAACTGAACCAGCAGAAGAGGCCGAAATTAGGCGTATTGTCTTCTTTATAGGTGCCATACAGAAAAAGGGTTTGGGGACAGAAATCGTTTGTTGCCGGTACCGATCGTTTACTCATAGCAATCCCTCCATGCCGCGTCCTGTGCGGCTGCGCAACATGAATCTTCGATTCATGTCTGAGAAATCGCGCATGCGGTTTCTCCTCTGTGGTTTGTGGTTCCATTTGGGCCGCCTGCGGCACAAATTGTTGTCTCAAAAATTGGCCATCAGGCGTATCAGGAATGATAAGCAGTCCCTATGCCCGATGCTTCTTTCTAAAAAAATAATACTATATAGTACTAAACGTGTCAAGAGCGGATCAGAATATTTCCGCGGCAAACGTAGGAATTGCCCTGCGGCCCCCGCGCCACCCCTGCCCGGCCCCGCGTCGCGTGATGATCACAGAGGGGACCATCCAAAAACGCCGGCACTTAGCGCAATGTGGTCAACTTAAGACCTCAGGCGCTCTCCCGCCTGCAGCCTCGGGCGCCCGGCAGGGAGCGCCCATGGCCTTAAGTTGACCACATTGGGCACTTAGCGAGCGCGTCTTTTGCGAGCTTAGTACCGCTGCGTTTTTGGCTGAGCGAAAGCGGGTCCCCGATGGATCATCACGCGACGCGGGGCCGGGCAGGGGTGGCGCGGGGGCCGCAGGGCCATTCATGCGTTTGTCCTGGGATCAGAATATTTCGGGGATGGATTTCGGGAAGAATTGTGATATGATATTTACGTGGAGGACAGAAAGGTGATCGAAACAAAAGGCGGGTTTTTGGTTTCACAGATCAAACAGATTCAGGGGCGGATTTTCGGCAGGCTGCTGGTCAACGCGGGCATTGAAGAATTCAACGGCGCGCAGGGACGGATCCTGTATGTCCTGTGGCAGGAGGACGATCTGCCCATCGTCGAACTGGGAAGAAGGACAGGACTGGCGAAAACGACTTTGACCGGTATGCTCGACCGGATGGAGCAGCAGGGGCATATCATAAGAGAATCGGATCCCGCAGACCGGCGGCAGATCCGCATTCGGCTTACGGATCATGCCCGCGTTTTGGAAAAAAGGTACGAACAGGTTTCCGAGGAAATGAGTATTCTGTTCTACAGGGGGTTTTCGGACGAAGAGATCAGGAAGCTGGAAGCCGGACTTGAAAAGATCCTGGAAAATCTGAAGACGGAGGAACGGGCCCTCAGGAACTGATTTGTGTCTGCATAAGGCGGGAGAATTGGCAAAGAAAACGGAGGAAACGATGCTTACAAGAGAGCAGAATATATTTTTGGCGAAGAAAACTTTTGTAGAGCTGGTATATAACACGGCATATATAGAGGGATGTAATGTTACCTTTCCGCAAACGCAGACGATCATAGACGGCGCCGTGGTAAACGGCGTTACGGTAGGCGATATTCAAACAGTGCTTAATTTACGCGATGCGTGGAAGTATTGTATAGAGAATATAGACAGCCCGTTGAACCTGGAATATGTTTGTAAAATAAATGAATTCGTTTCCAGGAACGAGAGTCTGCAATGGGGGATATTGAGGAATGGAAAAGTGGGCGTGGGCGATTTTGTCCCTTCCATACCTGTAAAAGAAGAAGTGATAGGGGCGTTGAATCGAATCGTGCAAATAGAAGATCCTGTGGAGAAGGCTGTCGAATATTTTGCCTATGCCTGTAAACAGCAGCTCTTTTGGGACGGAAATAAAAGGACGTCCACAATAGTAGCGAGTAAAATTCTAATCGAATCGGGGAACGGTATACTGACTATTGGAAAGAAGAATGCCGAGGAATTTAATCTGACTTTAAATAACTGGTATTTGAAGGACGAATGTCGTCCGCTCAAAAACTGCCTGAAGAAATGCATAAAAACCATAGAATTCGGATAAAAGGACTCGGCGTTTTGCCGCGGATCCAACGGGACGGGAGAAGATAGGTTGAAAAGAGGCCCGACGGCTTTTTTTCAACCCGGCAATCTGTGCCGCAGGCGGCCCAAATGGAACCGCAGACGAGGAAACCGCATTCGCGGTTTCTCAGACATGAATCGAAGATTCATGTTGCGCAGCCGTGCAGGAGGCGGCATGAGAGGATTACGATGGATAAGATTGCGGTGATCGATACGGAAACGAATTGGAATGACGAGGTGATGTCGATCGGCGTGGTGGTCGCCGATTCGGAGACGAAGAAAAAGATTGATCTGGTGTATTACATTATTGATCCGGAATATCAAGTAGGCGGGATGTATTCAAACGAATTACGGCTCGATGATAAGACTGCCCGCATTACGGACAGAAAACGCGCGTTAAAGGAGATCAGGGCGTGGCTTAACACCTACGATATCCGCAAGCTTTTTGCATACAATGCATGCTTTGACAAAAGGCATCTGCCGGAATATGCGGAGTATGAATGGTATGACATTATGCGCCTGGCCGCATACCGTCAATATAACACGGCGATCTTAAACGGTGCGGATTGTTATAAAACCGGGAGGCTGAAACGGGGATATGGGGTGGAAGCCATACTGAAGATGCTGCGCGGGGATAAACGCTATAGGGAAACACATAACGCGGCCACGGATGCGCAGGACGAACTGGAGATCATGGAATTGCTGGGCTATGGAATTCGGGAATATTCGATTGCGCTCGTTTCGGACAAATAATAAGCCCATCGTTCATCCGGAGAGAAGAAGGAGGTAAACCTTGAAAAAATTATTTTCCTATGCAGACAAATATTTACAAAAAAGCAGCTGGAAAGAGATGGCTATGCTGAAATTCTGCCTATTTTCCATGGGAATTCTTGCAGGAATGCAGATACCGTCTGGGAATAAAAAGAAGGCCGGGATTCTCGCGGGCCTTGTCTTTCTGATCACCTATATTCCTCTTATGAAAAAGTTTGCCGAGGTCGTGGCGGAAAAAGACGAATGAGACATCGCCGGGACAGAAGCCGCTGGCGGAATCGGCCATCAATTTGGGCGTATCCCTATGGCTGGCCGGAAAGATCGGCGTGGCCGGGACGGAAGAGGACGCCCGGAATTCGGGCGTCCGGCATCTGTACGGGCCGGTTTCTGTTACTGAATACGGAACCGGCTGATCAGATGATTCAGTGTCCTTGCCTGATTGGATAATTCATTGGAAACGGCCGCGCTCTCCTCAGCAGAGGCGGAATTTGCCTGTATCACTCTGGAAACCTCCCTGACCCGGTTTTCCACCGAGATGATCATTTCGGACTGCTGAACGCTGGCAAGAGAGATATCGTCCATCAGGGTTTTAATTGACTGAATACATTCGTTGATATCCTGCATTGTGGAAATGGTTAAGTTTGTGGACTCCGCACCCGTTTCAACGTCCCTGATGGAACGGCCGATTAACGCACCCGTGTTCTTGGCGGCTTCCGCAGACTTGGCGGCAAGATTTTTAACCTCATCGGATACCACGGCGAATCCCTTTCCTGCACTTCCGGCCCTGGCCGCTTCCACTGCAGCGTTCAAAGCAAGGAGATTCGTTTGGAATGCAATATCCTCAATCGTCTTGATGATGCTGCCGATTTTGGCAGAAGACTGACCGAGATTTTGGGTAGCGGTATTGAGCTGCTCCATCTTTGTATCAGCCTCTGCCGCATAATTTGTTGCCTTGTCAACCAGATCGCTGGCATTGCTGCAACGGACGGTGCTGTTTTGGATTTGTTCTGTGATATCCGTGATATTGGATACGAGCCCCTGGATGGAAGCCTGCTGCTGCATGGTTCCCTGGGACAGGGCCTGCGCACCTGCAGACACCTGGTTTGCGCTGTTGTTTACCTGATTTGCAATCTGGATAATATTGCGCATCACATCCGTGAGATGGGATCGGATACTCTTCAGGCTTTCGGCCAGGATCTTGAAATCGCCGATATAATAAGCTTCATTCTTTGCGACATCCACGGCGATATTGCCGTCTGCCATTTCTCCCAGGATTCTGCCAATGTCGTCGATCGTCATTCGCAGGCAGTCACAGACATGATGGAGCGTCTGTGCAATCATGCCGATTTCATCCGTCCTGTCGTAAAACAACTCCAGATCCTGGTCCGCGGACAGTTCCAGGTTGCCGAGACGCCGGATGGCTTTCTCCAGAGACATCAATTCCCTGCCTTCCCGATGCAGAATCAGCAGTGTAACACATATAATGACTGCCGCTACCGCTGCACACAGGATAGCAATCGTAATGCGTACAGTTACCACCTCTCCAAAGACTTCGGAGGCATTGTCCCGAACCATGAAAACCCAGTTCCGGTCTTTCAGATATTTGTAGACGACAAGCTGATTTGTCCCGTTTTCATCTTTGTAAGAATAAGTGCATGCCTGCGTACTGCCATCCTCTTTGATCCGCCGGAGGATTTCCAGATAACCGCTGTCAGCCGTCTGCGTGTTTAAGAGATTTTCATCCTGATGATATAGATACATGCCGGTATCCACATTTAAAAATACGTATTCACTATTCGGCAGGCCTTCGATATCCAATCCCAGCAATACATCCATCAAATGACTGGCATAGACGCCTGCACCCACATAGCCGATACACGTCTGATTGTCGAAGATGGGATAATACATGGAAAGAATCATACTCCCGGTTCCGGGGGACTTCATGATTCCCAGATTGGTCAGCTGCGGACGGGCCAGAATGGTACTGCGGAACTCGTCCAGTGATTCGCCGCTCCGTGTAGTTATTCCAATCGCTCCCTGGGATGTATGGGTCAGGATATATGTATCGGGAGTGCCGATATATAATCCTTCAAAGATACCCTTGACAGCCGCAAAGTCTTCCGTATATTTCTGCCCTCTTTGAAGGAGGGCGGGATCCGTGGGATTGGAGAGTAGATCACGGACCTCGCTTCCCAAGGCAAAGGCCTCCATATATTCTTCTGCGGATGCGACATAGTCGTTTATGATGGACGCCCTGGATTCCACGGCATCCATCATTTGGTTGGTAATATTATTTTCAACGATGGAAGCAACGCGGCTGGAGACAATGAGCCAAAGAAGCAGCATTCCCGTAAAAATGATTGCTGTGGTAATAATACCGATCCGTGTGGCAAGTTTACGATTCGCTAGAAATTTCATAATGCCCCCTCTATAGTAAAATATATAGGTAATATTAGCAGATATTGCCGTATTTTTCAAGCCATTCTGCGCACGACACCAGGACAAACGCATGAATGGTTACTTTTCACGGGGTGGGGAAAGTATAATTGATAATTGTGCAAAACGCTGAAATTAAAAAAATAGTTATCCACTCCAAAGCGGCTGATTTTGAGGAAATGTGGATATCCATCCG
>JAETRI010000225.1 GCA_021770245.1 Lachnospiraceae bacterium | reverse complement strand
CAGGCGCAGAAGAGCAGGTCAAGCATGATACGGAAGATGACAACCGCCGGCTCCCATTCCGAAAAATCCAGGACAAATTCCTGATGGTAGTGGACAAACTGATAATCAATGTTAATTGGGATCACAAAACGCGGGGTTTCCCTGTCCGCCGCCAGTGTTTCAACGAGGTAAATCACATCAAAGGGGATGCAGAACGGGAACTTCTCCGAAATAATGCCCGGGACGCTGAGCTGTTCCTCTGCCTCAGAAGCTTCAAAGGAAAACGCATCCGCAACAGAACCGGCAATTGCTGCAGGCAGGTCACGGACAGCCTCAAGGATATCAGACAGGGCGGCGTCGCCTGTCACCGGGATATCTGTTGTATCCCCCAATTCCAGGCCGCCGGCCCCTACCGTCTCCCGGACATCCTCCAATGTCCCGGCCGGGTACGTATCCGCCAGGGCCGCCATATTAGAGGCCGCAAGGTCAGCGCTGGCGGGGAATGACAGAATACCGGACAAGGCATTTTCCACCAGGCTGGCCGCATCCTCCCGGAACACCTCCACCTCCATAGGGACCGTACCGGAAACATACGTATTGACAGCCTCCCCTGTGGCGACATAATTTTTCGCATCCTCCATGGAAGCGAATACCGGGAAGGGGAGGCTCCCGGCGTCAGCGGGGGAGCAGAGCATTGTGTCGCGGTACCAGCCGCTTGAAATCCCCGGCGAAAACCGCAGGCTGCCGTCACTGTTGACAAAAACACTGTAAGCGGCTGCCCTGTATACAGAATATTCAGAAGCAGCGGCATTCCTTTTATATGTAGTCAGAGTCATGGAAGGGACATCATAAACACCAAAAATGTCGAGGGAATTGAGATAATACCAGTTCTGTATGTTCATGCAGTCGGAACCGTAAGCGGACTGGACATAGCTTGTCAAAAAATACGTATAATCGGGATCTGTAGGATACGAGGGATAAAGCGGGCCTACCGGCACAGGGTAAGCCTCCCGGGCAGACCACTGGGAGACTCCCCAGGTATGTTCTTCCGGGACGGCCGGGAGATACCACGCGCCCTTAGCCCCATAACCAAACGCTTCCTTTAAAAATTCACTGATGTCCGCCGCCAGGGGCCGGATCCCCGT
>JAETRI010000106.1 GCA_021770245.1 Lachnospiraceae bacterium | reverse complement strand
TGCTTCGGTATATGAAGGAGAGCCGGGAAGAGAATGCGACGGACGAGGCGACGAAGAGGGTGCACGGTTACACGGAGCGGATCAAGATACGACCGGAGGTGAGACGAAGCTATATGTTGTGGGAAGAGTATCTGGAGGAATGGAAGGAAGAGGGGAGAGAGGAAGGCAGAGAAGAGGGAATCCGGCAGTCCGTCCTGGATTTGCTGGAAGGCTACGGAAAAATCCCGGAGAAGGTCAGAAAACGCCTGGAAGCGGAAAAGGATCCCGAAATCCTGAGAAGCTGGCTGAAGCTGGCGGCCCGGGCAGGCAGCCTGGAGAACTTTGCCTCCGAAATTTTTCCTTGACAAACCGCCTGGCATTCCCTATAGTAAGAGTCAGGTAAAAGGGAAGACGGCTGCAGCCGGATTCCCGATATCGGAAAAAGACGATGAAAAAGAGGAGTATGCACACCCCCTTCATCAGAGAGGACGGCCCGTCGGCTGAAAGGCTGTCCGGAAGCAGGAAAGGATCCGGGACGGATACTTCCCGGGATGTGCGGAAGGTAGCTTTGGAGTCGGAGGATTGAACGGGTCAGGAAACCCATGGACAGGATAGGTTTTGCGGCCTTCAGTAGATCTTCACGCCCCATCCCCGTTAAAGGATGAGACTCTGATGGGAGTCGCAAGGAGGCCGTAAGGAAGCCGTTTCGGCGATTACGGTAAACAAAGGTGGTACAGCGCAGACGCGCCCTTTGCCCGCACGGGCATAAGGGCGCTTTTTTTTGCACAGGCCCGTGCAGAGGAAATATGCCGCCATGGCGGCGCACGGGCCGCGCACGAGTAGTGGAGAAAAGCATTCCCCTACTCGATTCATTCATTTGTGCCACCGTGCGACAGGGACTTCCTCTTGATGTGTAAGCCGTCGCCGGCGGCAGAAAGGAATGAAGATGAGCAAAGAATTGGCAAAGACTTATGATCCCCATGGCATTGAGGACAGGTTGTACGAAAAATGGATGGCGAAGAAATATTTTCACGCCGAGGTGGACAGGAGCAGGAAACCCTTCACCATCGTGATGCCGCCTCCGAATATCACCGGGCAGCTCCATATGGGCCATGCCCTGGACAACACCATGCAGGATATCCTGATCCGCTTTAAAAGGATGCAGGGCTATAACGCGCTCTGGCAGCCGGGCACGGATCATGCCAGCATTGCCACGGAAGTAAAGATCATCGAAAAACTGAAGGAAGAAGGCATCGACAAGCACGATCTGGGCAGGGAAAAATTCCTGGAGCGCGCCTGGGCCTGGAAGAAGGAGTACGGGGACCGGATCACCGGACAACTGAAGAAAATGGGTTCCTCCTGTGACTGGGACAGGGAACGTTTTACCATGGACGAGGGGTGTAACCGGGCGGTCACCGAGGTTTTCTGCAAGATGCATGAAAAAGGCTGGGTTTATAAGGGAAGCCGGATCGTCAACTGGTGCCCGGTGTGCAACACCTCCATTTCGGATGCGGAGGTGGTCTATGAGGAGCAGGCAGGGCATTTCTGGCATATCAAATATCCTCTGATCGACGAAAACGGACAGCCCAGCACAACGGAATTCCTGGAATTTGCCACCACCCGGCCGGAAACCATGCTGGGGGATACGGCCGTGGCCGTGCATCCGGAGGATGACAGGTACCGGGGGCTGGTGGGGAGAAAAGTGCTTCTGCCCATCATGAACCGGGAGCTTCCCATTGTAGCGGATCCCTATGTGGATATGGAATTCGGAACCGGCGTGGTGAAGATCACCCCGGCCCACGACCCCAATGATTTTGAAGTGGGAAAACGTCATAACCTGCCGGAAATCAACATCATGAACGACGACGCCACCATCAACGAAAACGGCGGAAAATATGCGGGCATGGAGCGCTATGCGGCGCGGGAGGCCATCGTAAAGGAACTGGACGAAATGGGCCTGCTGGTGAGGATCGAGGACCATGTCCATAACGTGGGGACCCATGACCGTTGTAAGACCACGGTGGAACCTCTTGTGAAGAAGCAGTGGTTTGTGAAGATGGAAGAGCTGATCAAGCCGGCCGTGGAGGGAGTGAAAAAGAAGGACGTGCGTCTGATTCCGGAGCGCATGGAAAAAATTTATTATAACTGGACGGACAATATCCGCGACTGGTGCATCTCCAGACAGCTGTGGTGGGGACACCGGATCCCGGCCTATTACTGTGAGAAATGCGGGGAAACCGTGGTTGCGGCCCAGGCGCCCACCGTCTGTCCGAAGTGCGGGTGCACCCGCTTTGAACAGGATCCGGATACGCTGGATACCTGGTTTTCCTCGGCGCTGTGGCCTTTTTCCACCCTGGGATGGCCGGATAAGACGGAAGAGCTGGACTACTTTTATCCCACGGATGTGCTGGTGACGGGCTATGACATCATTTTCTTCTGGGTCATCCGCATGATTTTCTCCGGTTACGAGCAGATGGGGAAGAAACCCTTCTCCACCGTTCTTTTCCACGGGCTGATCCGGGATTCCCAGGGACGCAAGATGTCCAAATCCCTGGGGAACGGCATCGATCCGCTGGAGATCATCGATAAGTACGGGGCGGATGCCCTGAGGCTGACGCTGATCACGGGAAATGCGCCCGGAAACGATATGCGCTTTTATTATGAAAGAGTGGAGGCCAGCCGGAATTTCGCCAACAAGGTCTGGAACGCATCCCGCTTTATCCAGATGAACATGGAAGGGAAGGAAATCCCGGCGGCGGAGGCCGTTTCTCTAAAACCCGTGGACAAATGGATCCTTTCCCGCCTGAACAAGGTGGTGCGGGAAGTGACCGACAACATGGAAAATTTTGAACTGGGCATTGCCGTGCAGAAGGTGTACGATTTCATCTGGGATGAGTTCTGCGACTGGTATATCGAGATGGTGAAGCCCAGGCTCCACGATACGGACGATGCGGCCAGCCAGGGAGCCGCTCTCTGGACGCTCAGGACCGTTCTTCTCTCTGCGCTGAAGCTTCTGCATCCCTTCATGCCCTTCGTGACGGAGGAGATTTTCTGTACCCTTCAGGAGGAAGAGGAATCCATCATGATTTCCAGCTGGCCGGTTTATCTGGAGGATTGGGATTTCCCCAAGGAAGAGAAGGACATCGACATTATAAAAGAAGCGGTGAGGGGGATCCGTAACGTGAGAAGCTCCATGAACGTCGCTCCGGGGAAAAAGGCCCACGTGTTCGTGGTGAGCGAAAGCGAGGAAATGCGGGCTGCCTTCGACGAAGGAAGGCTGTTCTTCGCTTCCCTGGCGAACGCTTCCGATGTGACCATACAGGAGGATAAGGCAGGCATTGCGGAGGATGCGGTATCCGTGGTGATCGCGGGCGCGACGCTGTATATCCCCTTTGCCGAATTGGTGGATATCGCCCAGGAGATCGGCAGGCTGGAAAAGGAAGAGAAACGTCTGACCGGGGAATTGGCCCGGGTGAACGGGATGTTAAACAACGAGCGTTTCCTCTCCAAAGCGCCGGAAAGCAAGATCGCGGAGGAAAAGGAGAAGCTGGAAAAATATACACAGATGATGGCGCAGGTGCAGGAACGGCTTGCCGCTTTAAAAAAGCATCATGATAAATAGGCCTGATGGCCTATTTATCATGCGTCGATTGCGGCTTGGGCCGCAGGAGGCCCAAGTTGCAATCGCAGATGAGCTGCCGCGCAGGGCGCGGCATGCCGGTTAGCCTGAAAATTTGGATACCCGCCAAAGCGCGCAGATGGGAGTTGAATGCAGATGAATGGCGATTATGAAAAAGCGGTGGAATATATACTGCAAATCCCGAGATTCGCGAAAAAGAATACGCCGGAGGCCACCCGCAGGTTCTATGAATACCTGGGATGCCCGGGAGAGCGGGCGCGGATTATCCATGTGGCGGGCACCAACGGGAAGGGCTCCGTCTGTTCCTATATCAATGCTGTCCTGGTCCGTGCAGGGATCAGGACAGCGCTTTTCACTTCCCCTCATCTGGTGGATATCCGGGAACGGCTCAAGGTGGACGGGGAGAAGATCGGAAAGCAGGAATTCGTTGACACCTTGAATCAATGTCTGGAAGAGCTGGAACGTTTCCGATATACGGAAGGAAATTCGGGATATCATCCCACTTTTTTTGAAATGATGTTTTTTATGGGGATGCTCTGGTTTGAGAAGAAGGAGGTCAGTGCCATCGTGTTGGAAACGGGGCTGGGGGGCAGGCTGGACGCCACCAACGTGATCTCTTCTCCTGCGGTATGTGTGATCACCTCGATCGGCCTGGATCATATGGAATATCTGGGAAATACCAGGGCAGAAATCGCGGGCGAGAAGGCCGGAATCATTAAAAAAGGCGTTCCCGTGGTTTTTTGGGAGCAGGAAGCGGAAGTAACGGAGAGAATTGTCGAAAAAGCGGAACAAATGGGGGCACAGACCGTCTGCGTGTCGGAAAAAGACGTTCTTTTTTTCAAATTCCATAATAAAACCGTTGATTTTTCCCTCCGCTCTGAGTATTATGGTTATGTTAGGGTTTGTCTGCATACTCCGGCGGCCTATCAGAAAGAAAATGCGGCTCTGTCAGTCCGCGCCCTGGAGCTATTAGGGCGGTTCTACGGGCCGGCGCTCACCCGGGAGATCATTGAAGAGGGTTTGGCGTCTGCCAGATGGGAAGGACGCATGGAGGAAGTCATGCCCGGCGTGGTGATCGACGGTGCCCATAATGAGGACGGGATGAAGGCTTTTCTGGAAAGCGTCCGTATGGACGGATGCCGTGGAAGGAGATTCCTTCTTTTTTCTGTGGTATCCGATAAAAGGGCAGGGCAGATGGCAGCGCAGATTTTGGAAAGCGGTCTGTTTTCACGGATCGCGGTGGCGGAAAACGAAAGCAGCCGGTCCTGTACCGGCGGGCAGATCCTTTCCCTGTTTAAGGGACAGGCCGTTTTATATAAAAGCCCGGAGGAGGCATTTCGTCTCCTGACAGAGGAAAAGGGAGTGGCAGACAGGGTATATGCGGCCGGTTCCCTCTATCTGGCGGGACAGCTTTTGAAATGGCTCGGAAGAAAAGTTTGAAACTGCGTTTCAAACTCCTTATTAATGGCAGTATCGCAAGCTTCGCTTGCGATATGCAGGGGTATAAGTTTGAAACTGCGTTTCAAACTCCTTATTAATGGCAGTATCGCAAGCACTGCTTGCGATATGCAGGGGTATAAGTTTGAAACTGCGTTTCAGGCTTCCTGATTTGAATGTGTGTCGCGGATGCGGACGGGAATAAGAAAGAAGATTAGATCGGAAATCCGAAAGGGAAACCGGGATTTTCAATCCTGAGATAGAATGTCGTCCTAAGACGGCAGAATGAGAGGACAAATGTTAAATTTTGAAGAAGAATTGAAGAAATTTCATTCCAGCCCGGAGGTGGGCGATCTGGAAGATGCGGTATATAACCACGACCTGTCGGATCTGACCGATTTGCTGGTGGAGCTCGAGAAGGGAAGAAGGCCGGTTAAGGCGAGGCCGGAATCGCTGTAAAGGAAGGGAAAGGCGTGGTTTTATATGGATTGTTACAATTGTGGTGCGCGCCTGACAGAACATGATTTCTGTACCAGGTGCGGCGTCGATGTACAGCATTATAAGAAGATCATCGGCGTTTCCAATTTTTATTATAATGACGGACTGGACAAAGCGAGAGTACGGGATCTGTCCGGTGCGGTGATGAGCCTGACGGAGTGTATCAGACTGAATAAAGTAAACGTGGACGCCAGAAACCTGTTGGGACTGGTGCTCTTTGAGATGGGTGAAGTGGTGGATGCGCTCAGCGAATGGGTGATCAGCAAGAACCTGAAGCCGGAAAAAAATATCGCGGACGATTATCTCAACGAGGTTCAGAAAAGTCCTTCCTATCTGGACAATTTGAACCAGGCCATCAGGAAATATAACCAGTCGCTCGCCTATTGCAGGCAGGACAGCCTGGATCTGGCGGTTATCCAGCTGAAAAAGGTGCTTTCCATGAACCCCGGTTTCCTGAAAGCACATCAGCTTCTGGCCCTTTTGTATATCAACGGCCAGGAGTGGGAGAAGGCCCGGCGGGAGCTGACAAAATGCAGCAGGATTGACGTAAAGAACACCACCACGCTCCGGTACATGAAAGAGGTGGACGAGGCCCTGGCTGCCCTGGAAGAGGGAAAGAGCCACAAAGGCCGCAAAAACGAAGAGGCGGTCAAGTATCAGAGCGGAAACGAGACGATCATTCAGCCCCTCAGCGTAAAAGAGCCCAAGAAGAGCTACACGGCTTTCCTGTACCTGCTGGTGGGAGGCGCAGTAGGCCTGGCCGCCGCGCTGACGCTGATCCTCCCTGCCAGACTACAAAGCCTGCGCCTCCAGCTCAACGAAGAAAGCCGGACAATCGGAGAACAGCTGGATAAGAAAAATGCGGAGATGGCAGAAATCCAAACCCAGCTGGAAGCCTTACAGTCTCGCAACACCAGCCTGACGAGCGAACTGGAGGCCTATTCCGGTACGGACGGAACCCTGAAAGCCATGGAAAATCTATTGAATGTGGCCTACGTCTATCTGGATACCCCGGAGGACACGGATAAAATAGCCGAAGCGTTAGAGGATATCAACCAGGACACCCTGGAAGCCCAGGGCACTCCCCAGGGATACAAGGACCTCTACGATAAGCTTCTGGAAACCGTAGGCCCCTCCATCAGCGAAGCCTGCTATGACAAAGGAAACACCGCATACAGAGCCGGCGACTATGACACGGCCATCACCGAATTGGAAAAAGCATTTTCCTTTGACGAAACCAACAGTGATGCCCTGTTCCTCCTGGGGAACGCCTATAACAGAAAAGGAGACAGCGAGAACGCGATTCGCGTATACAACCAGGGAATCGAACTCTTCCCGAACACCGAAGGAGCCCGAAGGGCCAGAGAATCCCTCCGCGGCCTGGAATCTTAAAAACGTATATGATAACCGTTCGGGAGCCGAACGGTTATCATATACGAGTTACCAAATCCGAATTGAATATTGTTTATACGAAAGAGAACCAACCACAAGCCGAAGAAAGCAACAAGGGGAAGAAGAAAGGGGGGTTCTCATTTTTTATAGCTACGAGCCGGGCGGTTCCGGGAGTGAAGGCAGTCGGAGGGGTGCTTGCACACCGCCGACTGCCTTCACTCCCGGAACCATGCGGCGACAGCCGCAAAGCGCAAGGCCGAAGGTCTTGCGCGAGCCCGGCGGCTTAAAGCGAGCCCGGGGTGCT
>JAETRI010000105.1 GCA_021770245.1 Lachnospiraceae bacterium | reverse complement strand
TCGGGGACCCGCTTTCGCTCAGCCAAAAACGCAGCGGTACTAAGCTCGCAAGGGGCGCGCTCGCTAAGTGCCGGCGTTTTTGGATGGTCCCCGATGGATCATCACACGCTGCGGGAACGGGCAGGGGCGGCGCAGGGGCCGCAGGGCCATTCATGCGTTTGTCCTGCCTTGATCCCTGGACGAATCCCGCGAAGTGTGGTAATATGTCAATGGTCGAAATGCGGCTTTAACAGGCGCAGGAATAAAAAGAAGGAGGCTTATCATGAAGCAGTTAAATGAGAAAACGGCTATTGTAACCGGCGCAGGCCAGGGGATCGGGAAAGGGATCGCGCTGCTTTTGGCGAAGCGGGGCGTGAAGGTGGTGTGTACCGGCCGCAGGGCGGAGCCGATCGAGGAGACGGTGAAGGAAATCCATGAGCTGGGCGGAGAAGGATTCGCCATGACCTGTGATTCTTCCGACCGCGCCCGCGTCAAAGAAGTGGTGGAGAAAACGGTCGCCACCTACGGTACGGTGGATGTTATCGTCAACAATGCCCAGGCAATCGCTCCCTCCGCGCCGGTGGAAGAGACGACCTATGATTCCATGTATATGGCTTGGTCAACGGGAACCATCGGTTCCCTGAACTTCATGCAGGAGTGCTTTCCTTATATGAAGGAGCAGGGAGAAGGACGCGTGATCAACTTCGCTTCCGCTACGGGTATGTTCGGATATGCGGGCCAGCTCGCCTATGCGTCCAACAAAGAGGCGATCCGCGGCTTGACGAAGATTGCGGCAAAGGAGTGGGGCCAATACGGCATCTGTGTCAACTGTGTCCTGCCCGGAGCGGAATCTCCTGCCGCCAAAGTATGGGCGGAGAAATTCCCCGAAAAGTATCAGGCCATTATTCAGCAGCAGCCGATGCGCCGGCTCGGGGACGCGGAAAAAGACATCGCACCGGTCATCGCATTTCTCAGCGGCCCGGATTCCTGCTACTATTCGGGACAGTGCCTGCTGGTGGACGGGGCGTATTCCATCGCACCGTAAAACGGTTTGTCAGATTTATGAATAGGGTTGTTCGGATAGAGGCGGACTGCTTCCGGAGGGGAGCGGCCCGCTTTTTTTAGGAAAAATGAATCGTTTTTAGTTTGCATATTGCACAAAAACAGCTTGATAAATTCGTCTGAAATCAATAAAAAACTAATTGTTGAACAAAAAATATAGAAAAGTTGTTGACATATGGGGAGGGCTATGATATTGTACTTCCCAGATATGAAACGATTCAAATTCATATGCAAATGCCCCGTCCGTTTTGAACAAAACATCGGGGCGAAACCATGCGGACGAGAAGGGGACACGGGCCGGGCCCGTGGAGCCGGTTTCCGCAGCAGGCGTCTCCCGGAGGGAGAACGGCCTGTCACACAAATTTCAAGGAGGAATGAAGAAGATGAAAAGAAAGTTGATCAGCGCACTCCTCTCCGTTGCCATGGTGGCGGCGCTTCTGGCAGGATGCGGCGGCTCCTCTGACAACGGCGGGGCATCCGGAGAGGCTGCTTCCGAAGAGGGCGGCTCCGCTGCAGGTGATTCCGGGGCGGCTGCGCCGGCTGCTTCCGCAAGCGGCGTGAACATCACGATCCTGAACACCAAGAGCGAGATCCAGACCCAGTGGGAAGAACTGGCGTCCAAGTATACCGCCGAGACGGGTGTAGGCGTAGAGGTTTCCGTGACGGTCGGCGATTCTCCGTCCCAGGATATCACCAAGAGATACGCTTCCGGTGAAGTGCCTACCATTTTCATGGGTGATGTGCAGGATATTCTGATGCTGGACGAATATGCGCTGGATCTTTCCAACGAAGACTGGGCCAAGGACGGCGGTTCCCAGTACGGCGCTAATTATAACGGCAGACTGATCGGATTCCCCTTCTGTATCGAAGCCCGCGGCCTGATGTACAACAAGACGGCCATCGAGGCGGCAACGGGCGAGACCTTCGATCCCACGGCCGTGAAGAGCCTGGACGATCTGCAGACCCTGCTCGACAAGCTGGTTGCAGGAGGAATGGAGACGCCGGTGGCCCTGAACATGGAAGACTGGTCCCTGGCAGGCCACTATTTAACCCAGGTATATGAAGAGCAGGACTGCACCGTGGAAGGTACATATACTTTCACGGACGGCCTGAAAGCCGGTACGGAAGACCTGAACACCAACGCCAGGTTCAATTCCCTGTTCGACACCTTTGATCTGCTGATGAAATACAACATGAACGCAAACGATCCTCTTGCTGCGGATTATAACAACAACGCCGTATGCCTGGCCGAAGGCGATATCGCTTTCTGGTTCAACGGCAACTGGGCATGGGCGGAGATGAAAGATTTCGCCATGGACGACAGCGAATACGGCATTATGCCGGTTCCGCAGAACGACGATACCAACGGCGTGACGGGCAAGCTGGCAGGCGGCGCGAGCAAATACTGCATGATCGATACCGCTTATAACAGCGAAGAACAGCAGCAGGCGGCCAAGGATTTCCTGAACTGGCTGGTATACAGCGAAGGCGGTCAGGACTTCCTGGTAAATCAGTGCAGCCTGGTACCCGCGTTCTCCAACATCACCCTGCCTGTTACCAACCCTATGGGACAGTCTGTGGCTGATTACACCAATCAGGGCGCCCTGGTTCCCGGTTTCCCGGAGCTGCCCGGCGACCATTGGAAGACCCTTGGCGCCGAGATGCAGAAATACCTTGGCGGCCAGTGCACCAGAGAAGAGCTGGCGAAAGCCATCAACGACTACTGGAAAGCACAATAACCGACCTGCCGCGCTCTGTGCGGCAGCGCACTAAGGTCACAATCGTGATAAATAATGGCTGTGAAACGGGGGCCGGATCTGCAAGGGTCCGGCCCTCTTTTTAGGGCAGGGGGGAGAGCTGCCCTGATGTAAGAAATCCCGTTTCGGGAAAACGGTATTTTCCGAACGGCGTTTCTACTTATTAAAGAGAGGAGTGTAAGAATGCAGAACCAATCAAAATTCTCTTACAAAGCTGCGATGTTCGCAAGCTTTGCAGGGCCGGCGGTTTTTTTGTTCTCGGCGGTGGTTATCGTGCCCTTCCTTTTCGGTTTCTATCTGACGTTTACCGGATGGGACGGCATCTCCAGCTCCATTCCCTTTGTGGGTTTCGCCAATTATGCGGAACTCTTTAAGGACAGCGCCTTCTGGGTGTCCATGGGCAAAACCATTCTCTATGCGTTTGCGGCGGTTATGCTGGCCAATGCGGTGGCCTTCGGCCT
This sequence comes from Lachnospiraceae bacterium, assembly GCA_021770245.1. Taxonomy (GTDB): domain Bacteria; phylum Bacillota; class Clostridia; order Lachnospirales; family Lachnospiraceae; genus Eisenbergiella. Next base: position 4,142 of record JAETRI010000105.1, on the reverse strand, counting down.
GGCTTTACTGGTGACGGGAAAGATCAAGGGAAGTAATTTCTTCCGCGCAGCTTTCTACACCCCGAACCTGATCGGCGGTATCGTACTCGGTTATATTTGGCAGTTCGTATTCAAGCAGGCCATCCTCGTGATCGGCGAGGCGACCGGAATCAGTCTGTTCTCCTCCTCCTGGCTGTCCGATCCCTTCAAAGCTTTCTGGGCATTGATCATCGTTACGGTATGGCAGTTGTCCGGATATTTGATGCTGATCTATATTGCGGGCCTGATGGGGGTATCCGAGGATCTGAGGGAAGCGGCCAAGATCGACGGCTGCGACGAGAAACAGACCACCCGCTATATCACCCTTCCCATGATGATGGGAACCTTTACGATCTGTTTCTTCCTGGCGATCACAAGAGCTTTCGTAACCTACGATGTGAACATTTCCCTGACGGAAGGCGGCCCCTTCGGCAGCACCACGCTGGCGGCCATGTATGTGTATAACCAGGCGTTTTCATCCAAAAAGTACGGCCTTGGCCAGGCGGAAGCCCTGGTTCTCTTCCTGGTAATCGCTGTAGTTGCAGTGACGCAGGCCTTTATGGGTAAGAGCAAGGAGGTGGAAGCATAATGGATCTGAATACGAAGGGATATATCAAAAAAAGAGTATCTATGGTGGTCAAAATGATCATCCTGCTGGTGTGCTTCGTCATCTACATGTTTCCCTTTGTGATGGTGGTGATCAACTCCTTTAAGACCAAGAGGGATATCATCAGGGAACCCCTTTCCCTGATCGGCAGCCAGGGCGCTTCCGTGAAGAACTATGTGGAAGCGTTTGTGAAGATGGATTTCCCCAAGACGTTCATGAATTCCCTGTGTATTACCGGCTTTGCCGTGCTTTTGCTCATCATCGTGGCGGCCATGTGCGCATACATCTTTGTGCGTACGGATTATGCGCTCAATAAGATCTTTTTCTCCCTGATGGTGGCGTCCATGGTTATCCCGTTCCAGGTTATCATGATCCCTCTGGTTTCCATTTACGGCGGACAGCTCCACCTGCTGAATCACAGGCTGACGCTGATCCTGATGCATGTGGGCTTTTCGGTGGCCATGTCCGTATTCATGTACCACGGGTTCATCAAAGGCAGTATCCCTCTCGCCCTGGAGGAAGCGGCAAGGTTGGACGGATGTACCAGGCATCAGACCTTCTTTTTGATCGTGCTTCCGCTTCTGAAGCCCACCACGGCTACCCTGGTGATCCTGTATGCCATGGGCTTCTGGAACGACTTCCTGCTCCCGTCCCTGGTGCTCACCAGAAAGGAGCTGTATACGCTGCCCATCGCGACGCAGATGTTCTACGGGACCTATTCTTCCGACCTGGGACTGATTATGGCTTCCCTGATCATGGTGGTAATACCGGTTATCATCCTGTATCTGTTCCTGCAGAAGTACATTATCGCAGGTGTGGTTGCGGGCGCTGTGAAATCCTGACCGGGTGCGGGATTGAGACCGCTTTGGGAATCTGCGGCAGCGGCCGGACGGAAAATGTCCGTGCGCCGTTGCGCAGGAGAACCGGCTGAACGAAACGCTCCCGGACGGAAGATTTTACCGCCGGGGATGCAGGCCCGGCAGAGATGCCGGGCCTTTCATGTAAACCGGTTTCCCGGCCGTGTTTACAATCATGGACTTTTTTGATAGAATAAAACCGATGATTCATGAAATGCCACCAGGCTGAATCGCAGGCAGGAGGTAAATTGTGTATGATAACAATTAGAGACGTTGCCGCCGCTGCCGGTGTATCGGTGGGAACGGTGTCCAAGGTCCTGAACAATATGTATGTGAAGCCGAACAACAGAAAAAAGGTGGAAACGGCCATACAGGATCTGGGATACCAGGTGAACACCTATGCCCAAGGGCTGAGGGCACAGCAGACCTATACAGTGGCGGTCATCGTTCCGGATCTGGTAAATCCGTTTTTCGCGTTGCTGGTGAACTACGTGGAGCAGGTGCTCGCGGCGGTGGGTTACAGGCTCCTGGTCTGCAATTCCCACTGCAATGCGGACCGGGAATTGGCTTATATCAATATGGCAAAACAGAATAAGGTGGACGGGCTGATTTCCATATCTTACAGCAACATGGACGAATACCTGGAGGCGGATATTCCCTTCGTATCCATAGACAGACATTTCAGATATCCCATATGCTGTGTTTCCAGCGACAATGATATGGGAGGGAGGCTGGCGGCCCAGAAATTCATCGATACGGGCTGCAGGAATGTGATCTATATACGCAACGGCTCCCGTCTGCTGGGGGAGACGCTGAAACGGGGAAAAAGCTTTATGGAGGTCTGCGAACGGGCGGGGGTGAATGCATCCGGCATGGATTTCGGGGAGGAAACCACCCTGACCAGGCAGCAGATCAGGAAGATATATGATTTCCTGGAACACAGCGTACGAGACGGCAGACTGATCTATGACGGTATTTTCACCAGCTCCGACGTGCATGCGGTGGCGGTGGAGAGGAAGCTTCGGGATATGAATATCCGTATTCCCGAGGACGTTCAGATCATCGGATACGACGGTCTGCGGGTCCTGAACACAGGGGACTATGCCGTATCCAGTATCGCTCAGCCGGTGAAGGATATGGCGGTGGCCTGTGTGGACGCGCTGGTGAAGATGATTGAAAAAAAACCGGTGGAGGACGGCGTTATCCTGCCGGTGCGTTTTGTGGACGGCGGAACGACGAGATAGGGATCCGCGTGGATAAGGCGGGAAAGAAGAAAGAAACCAATAAGCCGGCGTGATTTCGGTCACGCCGGCTTGTTAATATAGAAAATTCTGTGCAAGGAGCCCTTCGCCGCAAATACAGGGCATCCCGGAACGTTTTATATCCGCATCCCGGCAGGGTTACGGGGTATCTTCCCGGACGTCGTCCTGTGCCGTTTCCTCCGAAGGGGCCTGATCCGCCAGGGGTGCATCGGCCGGTGTTTCTTCTGCTTCTTCCGGTTCCGGCTGCGGCATCTCATCCTCCGCCATGGCGGCGGCATTATTTACGGTGGCGTTAATCTTGGCGCCCACCCGGTTCACCGCCCTCTCTGTGGCCTCTTTGACCCGGTTTATCGCGTGTTCCATCTGTTCGTCCACATTGGCGTATTCGTTGCTGTTGCGGATCCGCTCCACCGCTTCGTTGATTTTACCGGTTACGGTGCCGAATTCTTCGGAGTTGCGGATTTTGGTGACGGCCCCGTCCACACGGCTGGTCACGGCGCTGAATTCCTCCGAGGAGCGGATTCTATTTACCGTATCCTCCACCTTTCCGGATACGTTGCTGATGATTTCGTCGGCCTTATCCTTAGCCTTCTGCAGGTCCAAAGATACATAAGAACGGGAAGCGCTGTGGAGTTCATCCTCTTTGGAGGGAGGCTCCTCGTCGGCGTCTTCTTCGGCTGCATCTTCTTCGGCGTCTTTTTCCTGTGTGGTATTCGCGGCGTCCTTTTCCCCTTCGTCAAGGTCGTCAAATTTGTCGTATTCGTCAAAATCATCGTCCGGCCCGGTATCTTCCTCGGCGGGAGACGAATTCCTGCCTTTCAGATAATACCAGACGCCCGCTGCCGCTGCGCCGAACGCCGCGGCGGTGAGAAACTTCCCGAAACCGCTTTTCTTTCTGGCCATGGCTAATACCCCTTTCTAAGGTCGAACTGTTTTAGAGGGATTCCTGCCGCAGAACCTCCTCCTGCAGGACGGACCCTTCACCTGGAAATCTTTCCCTGCCGGGAAGGGCGGCATCTCCCTATTTCCCTTGTATTTTAATACTATTTTGCTTTTTTGAAAAGAAAATATGTATTAAAATTCCATTAAAATTTGCTTTCCGAACATCCGGCGGCACTTCGGGGATTTTTATGCTGTACGGATTCGGGATTTTGTAACAGTTCATCCACCCCGCAGGCTCCCGGACGCCGGGGCGCACAGGGAAGGATCCTGCCGGAAACCCGCTGCTGCTTTGGGCTGCTTCTAAAGCCGCTGCTTCCGGCTTCGGACCTTGCGAATGCGGCTAAACTCCTCGCTTTGCTCGTCGGACAACGCCGCATTCGCAAGGAAGCCGATCCCATCGGCTTAAGAAGCAGCACCAAAGCGGCAGATGGCTTCCGGCAGGATCCTTCCCTGTGC
>JAETRI010000104.1 GCA_021770245.1 Lachnospiraceae bacterium | reverse complement strand
ACCTATACCCCCATTCTGCCGCCGCAAGGCGGCTCTCAATTCAAAGGGAACTTTGTGCGGCAGCACAAATTCCCGGTTGAAAAAAGGCCATCAGGCCTTTTTTCAACCTATACCCCTCATAGACTGACCCAATCTTCTGCCGCAGCCAGTCATATTTATTTTCCTATAATAAAAAACAAGCGAATACCCGCCCTTTTTAGGGGGGGGGGTGTTGCCTGCTTAAAAACATCAAAAATACGGAAAAATCTTCTCTTCTGTGCACGATATATATTTTATATATCGGCATGCCGAATGCCTTCTTAAGATGAAAGGAAAGAAAATTTATAACAAATGTGCGGAATGTGAATGGCGTGCGTGACAAAACGGGACAAACACATGAACGGTTCTGTGCCCCCTGCGGCACAGAACCGTTCATGTGTTTATCCTGGTGGCAAAACTGTAATAATTGCAATGCCGGATTCGGTATGATATAATGGGCGGTAGCGGGAGGGGCGGTCCTGCTCGTTTCCGGCCGGTATCGCATCATGTATCGACGCTTCTTATGCCGTTTTGGAAAACACGGTACAGGCCGGAATGTATAACAGGCCCGCCATTTAGCCAGACTGAGAGAAAGGGATTATAGATCTCCTGAATGGAAGGCCGCCAGGCGGCGGCAGAATGAGAGGAAACATGCTCGATAATAAGACCATACTGATCACCGGAGGGACAGGCTCCTTCGGCAAATGTTTTACCAAATATGTATTGACTCACTATCATCCGAAGAAAATAATCATCTATTCCAGGGATGAATTCAAGCAGTATTTGATGCAGGACGAATTCAGGGAATATGAATCCGTTATGAGATTTTTTATCGGGGATGTGAGGGATAGAGACAGGCTGAAAAGGGCTTTCGAGGGTGTGGATTATGTGATCCATGCCGCGGCCCTGAAGCAGGTGCCGGCCTGTGAATACAATCCCAATGAAGCAATCCGGACCAACATCAACGGCGCGCAAAACGTCATCGACGCGGCTCTGGATACCAATGTGAAGAAGGTGGTGGCTCTTTCCACGGATAAGGCGGTAAATCCCGTCAATCTCTATGGCGGGACCAAACTGGTGAGCGACAAGCTTTTTATTGCGGCCAATGCCTATGCGGGGATGAAGGATATCAGCTTTTCCATCGTCCGTTACGGCAACGTGGCCGGCAGCAGGGGATCCATCATCCCGATTTTTAATAATATCATTCAAAACGGGGGGAAGGAGCTCCCCATCACGGATCTGCGCATGACCCGCTTCTGGATCAGTTTAACGGAGGGTGTGGAGCTGGTGATTAAGGCCCTGAAGGAGGCGAAGGGAGGGGAAACTTTTATCAGTAAAATCCCTTCCTTTAAGGTGACGGATCTGGCGGAGGCCATGCTGCCGGGCTGCAGCGTGAAGGAAATCGGCATCCGTCCCGGTGAAAAGCTCCATGAGATTATGGTTACCACGGAAGATTCTTTCCACACCTATGAATATGAGAAACATTTCATCGTATATCCACAGGTGGTCTGGAACGACAGGCAGGTGCCGGATCTGAGCGGGAAAAAGGTGGAAGAGGGCTTTTCCTACAGCTCCGGAAGCAATAAAGAGTGGCTCTCCGTGGAGGACATCCAAAAGCGCCTTGCGGATATGGGCTTGAGCACGGACCGATGAAGAAAAAATATATTAAGGGTAAAACTCTTTCTGTACGACAGTATCGCAGGCAGAGCCTGCGATATGCAGGGGTAAAGGAAAAATGAAAAAAGAAGCGAATGAGATACCGGCCATAGCAGGGGGAACCCCGGTTCGGGAGAAGAAGATTTTCTACGGGCATCAGTATCTGGACGAAGCAGATTACCGGGCGGTGCTGGATGTATTGAAAAGCGAAAGCTTAACCTGCGGCCCGAAGATCGGGGAACTGGAGGAGAAGCTGTGCCGGGTAACCGGGGCCAAATATGCCGTATCCGTGAGCAACGGAACGGCGGCCCTGCATGTGGCCTGTCTGGCGGCAGGGATCGGCCCGGGGGACGAGGTGATCACCTCCCCCATCACCTTTGCGGCCTCCGCCAACTGTGTGCTCTATTGCCAGGGAAGGCCGGTTTTCGCGGATATCGACGATAGGACCTATAATATCGATCCGGAAAGCGTACGCAGCCGTATTACGGAGAAAACGAAGGCCGTTATCGGCGTGGATTATACGGGACAGTCCGTTAATTTAAAGGAGTTAAGGAAAATCTGCGAGGAACATCACCTGACCCTGATCACTGACAGCGCCCATTCCATGGGTACGATCTATGACGGGAAGCCCACCGGCTCCATCGCGGACATGACCACCTTCAGCTTCCACCCGGTCAAGACGGTGACCTGCGGAGAGGGCGGAGCCGTGACCACCAATGACGAGCGGCTTTATCAACGTCTCCTGTTATTTTCCAGACATGGGATCACCCGGGACCGAAGCCTGATGGAGAACGAGCCGGACGGCCCCTGGTATTATGAGCAGCTGGAGCTGGGATACAATTACCGGCTGACGGAAATCCAGGCGGCGCTTCTGATCAGCCAGCTGGATAAGCTGGATCGGTTCGCCGCCCGCAGGAAGGAAATCGTCCGTCGCTATAACGAAGCCTTTTCCCGGATCCCACAGGTACGGGTCCAGGAGGAAGTGGAGGAATCGGATACCGTGCGGCATCTGTATATCCTCCGCCTTGTTCCAAAACGGCTGAAGATCGACAGAAGGGAGTTCTTCGCGGCCCTGGAGGCAGAAAATATCTGCTGCAATGTGCACTACATCCCTACCTATTATTTCCCCTACTATCGGAAGCTGGGATATCAAAAGGGGCTGTGCCCCCGGGCGGAGAAGCTGTATGATGAAATGCTTACGCTGCCGCTTTATTATGGGATGAGCGACGGGGATGTGGAAGACGTAATCCGTGCGGTGAGAAGGATCGCGGCTTACTATGGGAAGGATTGAGGGAAAACGGAAGAAAACCTGGATATGGCTGTCGGCCATGGGAGCGGTGCTGCTCCTGCAGGTGCTCGTGATCCTGTATTTCGGCTCCAGGAAGACGGGCTTCCATGAGGACGAATATTATTCCTTTTATTCCACGAACCGGACCGCCGGTCTCTATGAGCCGGATCGGGAATGGATGGATCGGGAGAGCATACGAAAGGAATTTGTGGTATTGGAGGGGGAGAGGTTCCGCTATGGACTGGTGGCTGCGGTGCAGTCCTGGGACGTGCACCCTCCCTTCTACTATTTTATCCTACATACCGCATGTTCCCTGTTTCCGGGGGTTTTCAGCAAATGGATCGGGATCGGCGTAAACCTGGTGGCGTTTGTTCTGAATTTTCTCCTGCTTGCCCGGCTCACCTTCCTGGTGACGCGGGGGAACAGGTCCATGACGCTGCTGGTGTCCGCCGTTTACGGCCTGGACGGGATCGCTGTCTCCGGAGTGATGTTCATACGCATGTATGAATGGATGACGGTATTCGTGCTGGCCTGCGCCTGCCTGCACGTGCGCGCCATGAGGAGCGGCGACAGAGGGTTTGCCAGGTTCCTTCTGCCGCTGGCCGCAGTCAGTTATCTGGGATTTCTGACCCAATATTATTTTTTGATTTTCCTGTTCTTTATGGCAACGGGATTTGTCATTTGGCAGTTATGCGTGGACAGGAAACCGATAAACTGCATCCGGTATGCGGCCGTCTGCAGTGCGGCCGGGATTCTTGCGGTGATCAGTTATCCTGCCTGTCTATCTCATATTTTCAGGGGATATCGGGGGACGGAGGCTATGGCGGAATTCCTGGACCGGTCGAATACATGGGATCGCCTCCGTTTCTTCGCAGGGCTGATGAACGAATATGTATTTGAGGGAACTCTTCCCTGGATACTGTGCCTGATCGGAGGGATGGGCATTTTTCTTTTCCTAAGGCAAAAAAGGATGGAAGGGAAAATACGGGCAGGCAGTTTACCACCCGGTTCGGGCGGCGGGAAGGCCTGTCCGGAGGATGACGAAAAAAGGGGGAAAGCCGCCTGTCTGCTACTGCTGTTTTCGTCCTGCGGATACTTTTTTACGGTTTCCCAGACTGCTCTGCTTTTGTATGAAACCTCCAACCGATATCAGCTTCCCATCTACGGCATCATGGTGATGCTGGTTTTGACCGCTCTTTCAGGCCTGGGGGAAAAGGTGGCAGTCTGCCTGGGATGGGGGCGCAGGGCCCGGATCGCGGCGCTGTGCGGCCTGGCAGCCGGATTCCTGTTAGGGGATGTGTGCGGGCTGGTGTCGGACAAGGTGCTTTTCCTATATGAGGAGGATGCGCAGGGGCTCGCGTTCGCCAGGGAAAACGCGTCGGTTCCGGTGGTGGTTCTGTACAATGATTCCACGCCCTACCATGTGTGGTGGCGTTCCCAGGAGCTGCTGGAGTATGACAGAATATATTTTGCCAGTCAAGCCAACCGGGAGAAGATCACGGATCAGACGATTGCGGGATGTAAGAGGCTGATCGTCTATGCGGCGGACTATGATACCCAGGAGGAAAGCCTTGCGATGCTCCTGGAATCCAATCCGGGCCTGCATACCTATAGGCTCGTGGGGAAAGAGCAGCTTTGGAGCATCTATGAATTCGAATAAAAACGGCACGCTTCCGGGCAGTATGGCCGGCGGAAAAAGGGAGAGGCCATGAAACTCAGCATAATCGTACCGGTTTATAATATGGCTGCGGATGGAAAACTGGAATATTGTCTGGATTCCCTGGTGGCGCAGACGGTGGAAGATTACGAAATCATTGCGGTGGACGACTGTTCCACGGACGATTCGCTGGGAATCCTGCGGGAATATGAGGCCAGGTATCCGGACCGGTTCCGCGCCATCCATTCCGAGGTAAATCTGCATCAGGGCGGCGCGAAGAACATCGGGATCCGTGCGGCAAAGGGGGATTGGATCGGCTTCATCGACAGTGACGACTGGATTACGCCGGATATGTATGAGAAGCTGATCCGCCGGGCGGAGGAGACGGGGGCCGACCTGGCGGGCTGCGATTACTGCCTGACGGAGGAACATTCCATGCGGGTAGGGCAGGTGGTTTGCAACAACAGGAGGGCGCAAAGCGGTGTCCTGGACCGGGAGAAGCGGCGCAGCCTGATCCTGGACGGAGGCAGCCTTGTGGTCAAAATTTTCAGACGTTCCATGATCCTGGAAAAGGGATTGTGGTTTCCGGAAAATATTTTCTACGAGGACAATGCCCTGGGGAACTCTTATCTGATCCTGGCAAAGCATTTTGAATATGTGGAAGAGCCGATGTATTATTATTATCAACACGCGTCTTCCACGGTGCACACCGTTTCCGTAAACCGGTGTGAGGATCGGTGCACGGCCGGTCGGCTGATGCTGGAGGAGGCCAGGCGCCACGGCTATTTCGAGGAATACCGCACGGAACTGGAGTACAGCTTCACGCTGCTTTTCTACGTAAATACGCTCTTCACCTATATGGCGGGAGTGAAGGGGACGAGGTATGGTTTCGTACATCGGCTGGGGAAGGAGATGCGGGAAACCTTCCCGGATTTTGCGAAGAATCCCTATTATCAGGAACGGACCCCTGCGGAGGAAAAGAAGCTGATCGGTATGCAGCAGCGTTCCACCCTTTTTTTCATCTGTTATTATAAACTGCTGTGGGCCTACCGGAGATGGAAAAAGAGGCATTGAATGGAGTATTTCAGAGAAATCGGAAGTCTATATGAAATCGATCCGGCTGCGCTAGCGGGCATGCCGGAGGGAGTGGCCGCGCCGCGCCTTTTGGAGGTGGAGAAATACGGGAAACGCCGCGTCCGGTATACGGCGTCGGGAAGGGAGGCTATCGCCCTGGCCCTGCGCTCGTTCGAAGAGGAGCGGCCGGAGGCGGCGAAGCGGTGCCTGCTTCCCGCCTATATGTGCGATACGGTGTTTTTCCCCTTTGAACGGGCCGGCTGGGAAATTTTTTTCTATCATGTGAACCGCAGCCTGGAGGCGGACGGGGAGGAAGTGGAGAGCCTTGTGGAGGACATCCGCCCGGGGCTGATTTTTATCCATGCCTATTTCGGGGTGGATACGCTCCGCTCCCTCCGGCCTTCCTTGCTCGGATGGAGGAAGCAGGGGATCCGTATCATGGAGGACGTGACCCAGTCCTATTATTTGAAGGAAGCGGGCGGGGAAGCGGATTATGTGGTGGGGAGCCTGCGCAAGTGGTATCCGGTGCCGGACGGCGGCTTCGTGGCTTCGGACGAATGGCTTTCGCCGGGAGAACTGCCCGTGGAGGAGGCGTTTACCGCCAGACGGCTCAAGCTGCAGACAGAGAAGTGGGAATATCTGAACGGGAAGAAGGACCGGCGGGAGAGGCAGGCGCAGAAGGCGTCTTATCTGCAGAAGAACCGGGAAACGGAACGGGAACTGGACGATTATATGGGGGTGCGCGGCCTGTCCGGGGAGGCGGCCCACATTCTGCAGGGAACGGATGAGGCGGCATGCAGGAAGAGGCGGCGGGAGAACCATGCGTTCCTGTACGGGCGGCTTGCGGGAAAGGCCCGGGCGGTCCCCATCCTGGATGCCGGAGAGGATGCCGCGCCTCTGTATCTGGCGGTCTATGCGCCACAGAGGGAGGAACTGCAGCGGTTCCTGGTAAAGGAAGATATCTATGCGCCGGTCCTGTGGCCCCTGGGGCGGGAAAACAGGGACTGCCTGACCGGAGAAGAACGATATATTTATGAGCATATGCTCGCTCTGCCTATAGACCAGCGATATGACGAAAGGGATATGGAGCGGGTGGCGGAGGCGTTGGAGCGGTTTGAACGAAGGGAGGATTCCGGGGGCGGGATGTCCTGCGGCAATACCGCACCGCGGGAGACCGTAGGCATCCGGGCGGACGCCAACGATGTGGTGGCCACGGGCCATATCATGCGGTGTATCACCATTGCAGGAAAGCTGATCCAGGCCGGACGGCGGGTGGTTTTCTTCGTGGCGGACGATTCCGCCGGCGAAATGCTGGATCGGGCCGGGATGGAATATATCTGTCTTCACTCGGACTGGCGGAGGATGGAGGAAGAGACGGAAACCCTTCGTCAAAAGCTGCGGGAACAGGGCTGCACAAAGCTTTTGGTGGATTCTTACCGGGTGACCCGGGATTACTTTGAGAAACTGCGGGATATCTGTCGGATCGCCTATCTGGATGACTGCTTTGAAGCGGTGTGGCCGGTGGACCTGGTGATCAACTATAACGCATATCATGTGCGCTTTCCCTATCGCAGCGCCTATGAGGGCAGGGCAAAGCTCCTGCTGGGGACAGCCTATGTGCCCCTGCGGGAGGAATTTGACCAAGGCGGGAGAAGGGGAGAGCGCGCCGCTTTGGACGGAAAATTCCATATATTGCTCACCTCCGGCGGCGGAGACCGATACGGCGCCCTGGAAGGCATCCTCTCCGGAATCTTCCCACCGCCCGAAGGGCGGTGTGTGCCCGAAGGGCGGTGTGTGCCCGAAGGGCGGTGTGTGCCCGAAGGGCGGTGTGTGCCCGAAGGGCGGTGTGTGCCCGAAGGGCGGTGTGTGCCCGAAG
>JAETRI010000224.1 GCA_021770245.1 Lachnospiraceae bacterium | reverse complement strand
AAGGTATGGGGCAAGGCGGTGGTGGAATCCATCCTCACAAACGAGAAGTACAAGGGCGATGCGCTCCTGCAGAAGGTTTATACGGTGGATTTCCTCTCCAAAAAGAAAAAAGTGAATGAGGGCGAAGTGCCGCAGTATTATGTGGAGGGAAACCACGAAGCCATCATACCGCCCGCCGTTTTCGACAACGTGCAGGTGCTGATGCAGTCACGGGGCAAAGGGAACAGCCGGAATAGCTGCGTGAGCATTTTCTCCAGTAAAATCCGCTGCGGGGACTGCGGGAGCTGGTACGGCTCCAAGGTCTGGCATTCCAACGATAAATACCGGAAGGTAATCTGGCAGTGCAACCATAAGTTTGACGGAGGGGATAAATGCACCACACCGCATCTGAACGAGGAAACCATCCGGCAGCTTTTCATAAAGGCACTGAATACCATCAACCGGGAGAAGACCCGCATCCTTGCAGGCTTTGAGGAAATCAGGGACACGGCATTTGAAACCGGGGAATTGGAGGCGGAGGCACGGCAGCTTAACGGGGAGATGAACGTGGCGGCAGAACTGATACAGAAATGCATCGGGGAAAACGCCCGCGTTGCGCAGAACCAGGGCGAATATGCCAAACGCTACGATGCACTGGTAGGGCGGTTTGAAACGGCGAAAGCGCGGCTGGAGGAAGTGCAGGCAGCCATCACGGAGAAACAGGCACAGCGGAAAATGATGGAGAACTTCATGGAGGTGCTGCGGGGACTGCCAGAGCAGGTGGATTACTTTGACGAGGGCGCATGGTATGCCATGGTGGATTTTGTGACGGTCTATGGCAAGGAGGATGTGCGGATCACCTTTAAAAACGGGATAGAAGTTCCGACAAAAATCGAATAGGAAATACAGATTGCACTTCACGGGAATGTGGAGTGTTTTCTTATTTTAAAGGCAGTTTTTCCATTTGAACCCCCTTGGGAGGCAAAATAAAAAAGTGTAGGGAAAATAAAATTGTATCAAAATGGGCTATTAGATAGACGACGGAATTTCCGGGACTACCTTCGACCGGCCAGACCTGAACCGTATGATTAAGGATGCTATGGACGATACAAGGCCAACCGGTATCATGGTTAAGGATATGTCGCGTTTCGGGCGAAACAATGCCATGTTCATGTACTATGT
>JAETRI010000103.1 GCA_021770245.1 Lachnospiraceae bacterium | reverse complement strand
CAAAATTTTCCACATGGGTGGGCTTATTAAAGTTACCCTTTTTACATCAACTACTTGTAAAAAACTTTTTAAACATTTTTCATTTTACCTATTGACATTTCTTAGCTGGACTTTTTTCGTTTTATCTTTTTCACTTCTGCAATTTAAAATAAGGCTGGCAGAACAGATCTCTCCATTCTGCCAGCCCATAAACCTGCTGTTGAGCCTTCCCCTTTATGCCATCTCATTAATGGAAGGGAAGCCCTTCATCCTCAATCCCGTCCGGAATACTCATAAAGCCGTCACCATAGGCAGACGCTGCCCTGGCTGCTGTGTTCCCGGCTGCTCCAGACCTTCCTGCCGCTCCAGGCCCCGAAGCTACCCCTCTGGCAGCACTCCGGCTGGCAGCCGTTCTCTGTCCGGCGGCTGTACTTCTGGCTCCCGCCTGTGCATTCCCGGTTCCTCCTGCCTGACCGGTCCCCTGGACAGCTCCTGTTCTGGACGCCTGGCCTGCTGCTCCTGCCATTCCTGCTCTGGACGCCTGAGCTGCCGCCGAAGCGGTTCCCGTTCTTCCCGTCTGGCCTGCCGCCCGGCCCGCTCTGGCTGCCTGCCCTGTCCCTGCCGCCGCACTTCGGCCTGCCTGCCGGGACATTCCTGCACCAGATGTCTGGCCCGCTCCCTGGGCAGGTCTGGCTGCTGCCGTCTGGCCTCCAGCCCCTGCCGCCTCTTCCGGTAAGTCCGGTCCTTCCTCCCGCTTTCCGTCCGCAAACTCAATGTTGTCCACATACAGGGAATTTCCATACACCTTCTCCCCGTTGCGGTTGGTGTAATTGTTGTTCCTCATTTTCCCGTTAATGGCAATGCGGATTCCCTTGTAAAGATGTCTCTCCGCAAATTCCGCCCGTTTGTCAAACGCAACACAAGGGAAGAAATCAGCCGATTCCTCGCCCTCCTCTGCTTTGTAATTCCGGTCCACCGCAAGGACAAACTTTGCTATGGCCATCTGGCTGTCCTGGGAATAGCGGATCTCCGGGTCCTTGGTGATCCTTCCTACAAATGTGCATAAATTCATTCTTTTTTCTCCTCTCATAATGAAAATGGTTTCTTTCCGAATATCTTTTCTCCTTCTCCTGGAAACAGCTCCATAAACAATTCTGCATACCGCTTATAACCATCAGCGCTCAATACCGCCTCCAGAGAAAGCTCTGACCAGATCAGAAGTTCCTCCTCCGGCACATGGTATGGCCCCGGTTTAAACTTCCCGTTGCTCCAATAAGGTTGGCAGGGTTTTATCATCTGCTTTAACTGGGAAATGCTCTCCGCTTCGCAGATAATACGGCTCTTTTTCTGTGCCATTCCCAGAACCAGATAAAACAGGATACCGTTTTCCGCTTCACAAGACGCCTTTCTCTTTACCTCCAAAAGCGCCTGTACAATGGCTTTCTTAAGTTCCTCCGTTTTCCTTTCATCCTCCAAAACCAGTCGTTTCCCATGACGGTACACCGCCTCCAAAAGCAGCCTCTCCGCAAAATACATGGTCCATTTCCTGCTCCCTTCTCCGTTTTAAATGTCCCCACCAGTAATCATCAATCCCCTTATAGTTTCCGTTCCAGGTTCCATCCGGCCCGCAGTCCCACCGCTTCTGGATACAGCGCAGTTCCAGCCTATGGCAGATCTCATAAAGTTTTCGGCACCCTTCCTGTATCTGGTCCCGCTTGGCTCTCTTATGGGGACAGAACAAAAAGTCCTCATGAATTCCCGTTTCCCAATCCACATCCCCACATTTCCCGCAGACCGTTTCCTTGTAATCTCCCTGGCAGGAAACCCTCATAAGCTTGTCCATGTCATAATACTCATGAACCTCCTCAAGACCATTTTCCTTCAACTTCACAAGGGTTCTTTCCAGCTCTTTATACTGGTTCACCCCAGGCACTCCAAGAAAACTGAAACCGGACATGGCATAGGCGGCGGACGCTTTCAGGATTCCTTCCGTCACCCGCACCACCTTTCCATAAGGCTCCCCGAAAAAACCAACCGGACTCTTACTGCCTGTGCCCTGAGCTTTATTGGTGCTGCTGAACCACAGGTACTTCCTTCCATCATAAGGAGAATCCAGCCGAATCTGAAAACCGGTTATATTCCCGCCAATACTCCGGACCGGGCATAAAATCCCATGGTTCCGTCCATAAAAGGCAGCGTCCCAGTTTCCCCGGCTGTTGACAAAAAAGCCTGGGATTCCCTTAAGAGAGTATCCCTCCTTCAACAGTCTCCGGGCAATCCCTTCCGTGCCGGAAACAGGCGTACTCCGAAACTGAAATTCCTCAATCTGCTCCCCCAAAAAGCCCCGGTCCAGCAGATTCCTTCTGTGGGATTTTGTCAGGGGCAGAAGATTCAGAAGACTTTCATACACCCGGCTCCTTACTTCAAAATCCGGTTCCTCCTGATCTTTTCCCTCCTGTTCTCTCCTTTCCGAAACTAGCGACATCGTATGCCCCCTATGAAAGGCGGCGTCATATCCCGCTCTCCCAAGAGACTCCAAAATCTCCCGGTAAGCCCTCTTGTAGCGGTCTTCCCCATAAATGCCTTTTATTTCTGCATATAAGGTCAGCATATTGCCCTGGGAACCACAGTTAAAACAGCGGTATGTATTGCAGGGATTCCCGTCTTTTAAGACACGGAAATTCATCTTCCCCCGCCTGTCTCCGCAAAACGGACAGACAACATTGAAAGAATTTCCTTCCGTCAGCCGTTCTATCCCCAAAAGGTCTGCCACTTCTGAAATATCGAATTTCGGTTCATACACCCTTCGGCTTTTCCTCCTTCATGTGCAGGTGTCAGCAACCTCCTATGCCGCCATTGCTGCTTCCAGCAGAATCCTAGCTCCGATTCGCAGTTCTTCGTTGCGCCCCCGGTAGGAGTTGACAAACCATTTCAGGTTCTGGATACCGTCCTCTCCGCTCCTGGCGATCTCGCCCAGGGTCTTCCCCCGGTAAAACCCGCAGCTGCAGATCACGTTGCTGGCCTCCTCCACCGTCATGCCTCCCAGACTTTTAGCCGTGTTTCCAGGCGGCTGTATCGAACCGGTTCCATTCATTGGGTTTGCCGCATATGACCTGCTGGCTCCATTGGTCATGCCTGCCGCCTTAGACGCTCCGGCTCCATTGGCCATGCCTGCTGCATTGGACATTCCGGTTCCTGCCGCATTCGGGAGACTTGCTGTATTCGCCCGGTTCCCATGACCAGTTACATTTTTCCCATTGACTGCACCTGTCACATTCCGCACATCTCCACGATTCGCAACATCTTTCTGAACACTCTGGCTGCCTCTCTGGGTATTCCTCCCGCCTTTGACGTTGGACTCTGCACTTACAGGACTGGTTCTTCCCACATCCGCCATTTTTCCTGCACTCTCCGGTAACGTCACCATAGTCCCCTGCTCCGGTCCTATGGGGGACGGATTCACAGCATAACCTGCCGGTTCTTCTTCCACATCCGTTTCTTCCGCCACATATCCTGCAGTCATTTCCCCGGTTTGTTCTTCCGCCATTCCTTCTCCATTCTGAAAATCATTGTCCTCCTCCTGCAAATCAGCTATCGCCTCATCTTCCACATTCCCCGGCTCCTGGTCAAACATGACTCCATGTTCCGCAGATTCCCCCGGTTCCTGGAAACCGCCTTCCGGCTCCCGAAATGCCGCCGGCTCCATGTCTTCTCCCTGGGGATACCCGTTCTCTTCCCCATAGCTCCACGCACCGTCTAAAGTCCCATCCATTTCTTCCTGGCCTACCTCAGAGACTGGGGCCGCATTCCTCATATCCGGGTCGTCCCCGCCCTGATTGATACAGAACTTATTGAGCAGATAATATTTCAGACAATACGTCCACCCGCTTCCCTTTGCCTTTTCCGGCATTTGGTGAAAGCCAATGGCATGGGCCGTCACCTGGAACTGATCCTCCGGATTCTCCCCATTGGTCCACTGAAGCGTCAGATCCGCCTCATAAATCCACATCTGATACAGCGGAATAAACTCCACAAACATGGGATTTCCCCGCTCATCCCTTTTGGTGGCTGCCTCCGATATGATGTCAAAATTAACCCCGTACTCATTCATAGCAGGAGTCAAATATCGGAAAATATCATCAATCTTGATAAAGTCATAGCTCACTTCCTCACTGTACGCCTGCTTCACAAGAGACGGAATCCTTGCCCGAATCCGCACCATTTTTTCCTGAAGTGTCAGAATTTTGTTCTCCATATCACGTTCCTCCTTGTATTTTAGAACCGGCTCCGGCCCTCCCTGTCTCCATTCAGGCCGTCAGAACCCATTCCCATTGCAAACCCCGGCTTATAAACCTTCTTCCTCTGCATATGCCTGGTACTTCAAGACAATCTGCCATGCCCTCTCCCTGATCGTCTGTGCCAGACACTCCACCTTCCTCATATCCGGCTCCCTAAAAAGCGCCAGAGCCAGCTGCCGTCTCGTGTCTGCCTCATTTACCACACTGTTTAATTCCCGGAACAGGGACGAAACCTCATTCTTTCGGAAATATCCTCCCATGCCGTTAAAAACAGCCTCTTTCATATAGGTCTCCGCTTTTTCCCGAATCTCCCTCAAAAGCTCCCCATATCCCTTCTTATAGGTACTCTTAAGCACCTCCACTCCAACCTGGTCCAGATTCCGTTTCAACCGCTTTAACAGTACCTCCAGTTCAATCCGTAAAAACACCTGCTCACCGACAGTCAAACAATCCCTCCTTTCCGTGCTCCTATCCCGCCTTCTCCCGTTTAATGTAGAAACTCCGGGACACATTGGTCTTTGCGTACTCCCGGCAGATATCCGGGTACAGAATCCCCATGGCCTCCATACCCTCCTTGTTAATGGAAGTCGTCACCCGTTTGGTGTAGCCGGCCTGATACCGCACGTCCCCTAGAACCAGGACGCCCTTCTCCGCCCCCTGCAAAGCCTCCTGCACCGGGGCATAGGCGCGTTTCATCAGCCCTTCCATCTCCTTAGACTGTCTGTCCAGCTCCGATTTCCGTTCCTTCAAATCCAGGTATTCCGTCACACACCCTGAAAGCTCCTGCGGCAGCTCCACCACCTTTGAATCCTTCACGCCCAGCCGTTCCCGGATACTCCGAAGCACCAGCTGTATGGGCTCCGTGTACTCCGGCGGCCTTCTCTCCCTCACGCAATGATTCCAGAACCAGTCCTCCTGCTCAATCAGTTCCTCCTCCAGGTCAACATCACGGACCATGCTCCGCATGATGAAGGTGTTCTCATTGTTCCCGTGAAGGCATAAGAAAATGACGCCCTTCACATTGGTTACCGCCATATAGTGGCGCCCCTGCAGCTCATAATGCCTGGGAATCCCGTTGTCCTCCCACTCCTCCATATGGAAGGAAAAAGACGTCTTGCACTCAATGATGTAAATCTCCCCGTTAATCTCCACAAAAAAATCCACATTTGCCAGCATAAAAGGATACAGCGGGTGGCGGAACATTTTCCGGACCGCATAAGGCTTAAGCCCCGTCTTTTTCATAAAAATCTGCACCACCAGCTCCTCCAGCCGTTTCCCGATCTCCTTGGCCACCCAGCCGTCCTCCTCAGACTCTGTGCCTTTGCCGGAAACCTTTTCCTCATATAAATCCCTGGCTGTCTTCCACGGCGAAATGCCAAACACCGCCGCTGTGTCACTGCCGCCGATTCCCTGATAGCGGTACTCTTTCCACTCCTTTTCCGTCAGCTTCGTGATGTCCTCCACCACCACTTCCGGCTCATAGCTTCGGTTTGCCATGTCCTTTTGCCTCCTTTCCGGCAGAATCAGGCCGCCGCGCCTGTTCCAATCCTGCGAACAGCCACAGCGTTTCCCGACTCTGCCTTTTATTTCTCTCTACTATCCAGATAATCCGGAACCAAAATGCTCTCATTTTTCTTTCCAGCCGCCTTGCCCTGATAAATCGGGGCCAAACCACTGCCTCTCTGCCCCAAAATAACATTCAATCCTTTAATACCGGACTTCCCCAGGAATGTCATACTCCTTAAAGGGAAACGCAAGGCACCGCGACACCTTTTCCTCCAGATCCGTCAGCGCCCGGACTCCCGCCCCTTCACTCTGGGCCAAAAATATGCACTCACAGATTCCGCAGTACACCTCATATCCGTTGCAGCCTCCAAACCCGTGGCCTGCCTTGAAAAGCTCCGCCGTCCTGGCCGTCAGCCCCACTCCGATTCCCGCCTTTTTCATCACCCTTGCCATCACATTGGCCGGGTAGGTCAGATACTCCGAAAACAGCCCGGAAAGCCCTTCCACCGCCTCCCGGTATCTGGCAAACACCTGGCTTAAATTCCGTGAAAAATCCGCAAGGCTGGCTCCGCCGGAATGCTCCAGCCGCAGCGCGTCCCCAAGGACCAGAGGCTTTCTCGCCTTCCCCATAAGCAGGGAATAAAAGATGTTTGCCCCGCTGACTCCTACATCTGAGGAATGCACCTTGATCTGGGCCGACAGCTCCGGGTCTGCCGCCTGTCCATACTGCAAAAGCACGTCCCGGTAAGTGTCAAGTAGCTGCCTGTCCTGAATCTCCCAGGAAGCCGTTGCCATCCAGTGGTCAAAATATCCCGAAAGAAACCGGACTCTTTCATACTGCTCCTCCATATGGATTGCCGAAGCCTCAAACAGCTCCGGCATGGGCAGAACGGCGTAATCGCTCTTGTCCCCGCCGTGGACCGCCCTGGCCTTTCCCTCATGAATCCGCACCAAGGCATTTCCCCTGGTCACTTCCAGGCAGTCATTTAACACCCTGGCAAGCTTCTCCCTGCTTAAATCCTGAAGGGCATACCCGGAAATGCGGGCACGGTTCTCCAAGGTCTTAATGGCCGTTGCTCCTAAGGGATAATGTTCCTCCCCCACCTTTAAAAGAAGCCCCGTGTTGGCCCTGGTATCCTGTAAGATATCCGCCCCTTCCCTCTCTGCTTCAATCTCCTGACAGAGTTTAGGGGATTCCGTCAGAGAAAACACCTGGATCTCATTGGTGGGAAACACTCTCCAGCACCCGCGCTCCTCAATTCCGTCTAAAAAATCCAGGAAATCCTCCTTCTCCGGAAAAGACGCTGAAAAATCATCCTGATAATTCATGCCATGCCCTCCGCTTAAAAGTCCACCAGCACTGCAACCACATGGCCTGCCTGGACAACAAACTCATAACCGTCCTCATACATTTCCATGATCTCCTGTAAAGACAATCCGTCCCTTCCCGGGTTCTCCCATTTTGCTTCCCGCTTCATTCTTTTTCCCTTCCTTTCTTTGGTTTCATATGGTATTGAAAGGACATATCCCAGAGTTTGAAATATGTCCAAAGCCCCCTTCTTTCTAGTCAAAAATCATCTTGTAATCATCTGTCGCAATACACAGTTTCCCTTCCTTGTGGTCATAAAAATAGACACTGTCCGACAGTGCCGTCTCTTTTTGAACTTCCTCCTGATTCATTTCCTGAACGATCTCCCTCCACTCTTGTATCCCGGATTCTCGAAAACGTGACGATGAATTTTCGCCACACTTAGCCGAACCCCCTGGATTTTATTGACAAAATCACCATTTTGTACTTGATTAATTCATCGTCATGTTTTATGATA
>JAETRI010000223.1 GCA_021770245.1 Lachnospiraceae bacterium | reverse complement strand
AGGGAATCTGGCTTCAAGACGGCAAAAGTTATTCCGATAGTTTCTTGGCTGCCAGAGGCATATCTTGGCTGCTTTACAGACTATCGGAATAACCAGGACATCGGAATAATCGGCCTTTATCCGATATCGGATAAAGGCCGACACCTGTTACCTGCCCTATATCAGGGAGGATGGGAAATCCCGCCGTGTGTACCTGATCATGATTCTGGATGACCATTCCCGGATGATCGTAGGAGGCAGGCTTTACTACCAGGAAAACGCGGCAAACTTCCAGAAGACCCTGAAGGATGCCATAGCTGCCTACGGGATCCCGAACAAGCTGTATGTGGATAATGGTTCACCCTACAGCAATGAGCAGCTTTCTTTTATCTGCGGCTCTGTGGGGACGGTGCTTTTACATACGCCGGTAAGGGACGGAGCCAGCAAGGGGAAGGTGGAGCGGAACTTCCGGACGCTCAAGGAGCGGTGGCTCTATGGGCTGGACGTGTCGCAGATCCAGGGCCTGGAGGAGTTCAACCGGCTGCTTTCGGAATACATCCGCAGGCACAATACAACGAAGCATGGCGGCACGGGCTTAAGCCCGCTGGAGAGATACATGGCGACAAACGGGCGGATCCGCAGGCCGCAGAGCCGGGAATGGCTGGACGAGGCCTTCCATAACCGGGTGGTCCGGAACGTGAACCGGGACGCCACCGTCCGCCTGCTGAATGAATGCTATGATGCGCCCATGCAGTTCATCGGCCAGAAAGTGGAGGTGAGGTTCCTGCCGGGCGACACCGGCAGCGCCTACATCCTCTATGGCGGGCAGCACTATCCCCTGCGCCTGACAGACCGGGTGGCGAACGGCAGGACAAAGCGGCAGGCGGCGCTTTCCATCGACTATGCAAAGGAGGGCTGAGGGGATGTTCACTGATTACTATGGGTTATCCTTCAATCCCTTTGACAAGCAGAACATAAAGGAGCGGGATGCGTTCCGTTCCAGGGACCATAAGGAGATGCTCTCCCGGCTGGAATACTTAAAGACAGTGAGAGGAATCGGCGTATTTACGGCCAGGCCAGGGATGGGGAAAACCTACGCCCTGCGCTGTTTCATGAACGGCTTAAATCCCAACCAGTACCAGACGGCCTATATCAGCCTCTCCACCATCAGCGTGACAGAGTTTTA
>JAETRI010000102.1 GCA_021770245.1 Lachnospiraceae bacterium | reverse complement strand
CGCCGCATTCGCAAGGAAGCCGATCCCATCGGCTTAAGAAGCAGCACCAAAGCGGCAGATGGCTTCCGGCAGGATCCTTCCCTGTGCGCCCCGGCGTCCGGGAGCCTGCGGGGTGGATGAACTGTTACGGGATTGTTCTTAAAAAGTCTAAAAATGCTTGAGATAATGGATGATAGATGATAAGATGAGATCATTCAGGAAGTGCCGTAAGAAGAGAAGATACAGGGATACAGATGAATAATCGTTTTTTTGACGTAAAAAAAGAGAAACAGGATCGGATTATAAATGCTGCGCTTCAGATATTCGCGCGCAACGGCTACCGTCATGCCAGTACGGACGATATCGTCAGGGCGGCATCCATCAGCAAGGGGCTTTTGTTCCATTATTTTGGGAGTAAATTGGAACTGTATATTTTCTTATATGATTACAGCACGAAATATATGCTGCTGGAGCTGTCCGGAGAGGTAAAATCCACGGAGACGGATTACTTTTCCCTGCTTCGGCATGCGGAAAAGGCCAGAGTAAGGGTTTTGAAAACCTATCCCTATATGCGCCGTTTTTTGGACCGGGTGGAAGAGGAAGACTGCGAAGAGGCGTTGGAGGCCGTGGAGCCGTCGCGGCGGGCGTATCGGGAGAGGATCCGCAGCATGATGGCTCAGGCGGATTATCATGTTTTTGAGCCTCTGGCGGATCCGGTCCTGGCGGCAAAATGCGTGGAATATACGCTGAGGGGGATGACGGAGGAGCACAGCCGCCGCTTCGATTATACGCCGGAGGGGCTTTACCGGGAGATCTGCGTATACCTGGACATGTTTGACGGGATTTTCGGGAAGGGCAAGAAGGAAGGGGAGGAAAGCCCGGACGAAGAGAAGGGCGGTCCGGAGGCATAGGGCGTTTCCCGGCGTCCCTGTAAACAGTCAGGACAAACGCATGAACAGCCCTGAGGCCCCTGTGCCACCCCTGCCCGGACCCGCGGCCTCAGAGCTGTTCATGCATTTGCCGTGTGTAAACAGTATCCCTTTTTCGATGCTTTATGAGGATTCTTTTGGGCATTATGTAGAAAATTTGCGGACGCCGTCGATGTGTCCTTGATTCCTGAAAAGCGGTGCGCTATACTTGACGGGTAAAGGGTTTTCCCTGCATGGGATCTGCCCGTATCCGGCCGGGATGACGGACAGGCCGTTTCCTCACAGAAAGGATAGGTAAGATAATGGAAAAACTGGAACAGCTCTATGAAGGAAAGGCAAAGAAAGTATTCCGGACGGAGGATCCGGACGTGCTCATCGTGGATTATAAGGACGATGCCACCGCTTTTAACGGGGTCAAAAAGGGAACGATCGTGGGAAAGGGCGTTATCAATAACCGGATGAGCAACCATGTGGATAAACTGCTGGAGGAAGAAGGGGTTCCTACCCATTATATAGAGGAGCTCAGCGACAGGGAGACCGCAGTGAAGAAGGTGGAAATCGTCCCTCTCGAAGTGATCATTCGGAACGTGGCCGCAGGCAGCTTTTCCAAGAGGCTGGGCGTGGAGGAGGGAACGGACTTCGCGGAGCCTACCATAGAATTCAGTTACAAGAACGACGAACTGGGCGACCCGCTGATCAATTCCTACTTTGCGGTGGCCTTAAAGCTCGCTACCTGGGAGGAGATCGAGGTCATCAAGAAATATGCTTTCAAGGTGAACGAAGTGCTGAAGGCCTATTTTCTCCGGGCGGATATCAAGCTGATAGACTTTAAAATCGAATTCGGACGTTATCACGGACAGATCATCCTGGCCGACGAGATCAGCCCGGACACCTGCCGTCTGTGGGATGTGCATACCAACGAAAAACTGGATAAGGATCGTTTCCGCCGTGACCTGGGGAATGTGGAAGAAGCCTATAATGAGGTTTTCAGACGGCTGGGACTGTGAGCGGGAAACGAAAGGTGTGGGATGGGCCGCGGAGGGTTTCCGCGGCCCGTGCCGTTTCACGGCCAATTCGCGGAAGACGCGGTGAGGAAGCCGCTTCGGCGGAAAAGAGAGGAAGAATGACAAAAAAGGACATGGAAGAACGGACGGAAGAGAAGCCGGGAGAGGAATGCGGCGTCTTCGGGATGTATGATTTTGACGGCGCGGATGTGGCAGGAACCATCTATTACGGTCTGTTGGCGCTGCAGCACAGAGGACAGGAGAGCTGCGGCATAGCGGTGAGCGATACCAGGGGTCCCAAGGGGAAAGTGGGAAGCGTGAGAGAAATGGGCCTGGTGAACGAGGCCTTTCATCGGGATAATCTGGGAAACCTGAGGGGAGATATCGGCGTGGGACATGTGCGGTATTCCACGGCGGGAAGCAGCGTTCGGGAAAACGCGCAGCCTTTGGTGCTCAATTACGTGAAGGGCACGCTGGGGCTTGCCCACAACGGGAACCTGGTGAACGCGCCGGAGTTGAGAAGGGAACTGGAATATACGGGAGCCATCTTCCAGACCACCATCGATTCGGAGGTGATCGCCTATCATATCGCCAGGGAACGGCTGCATGCCGGGACGGTGGAAGAGGCGGTGGGCAGGGCCATGAGGAAGCTCAAAGGCGCCTATTCCCTGGTGATCATGTCTCCCCGCAAACTGATCGGCGCCAGAGATCCCCACGGTTTCCGTCCCTTGTGCATCGGAAAGAGGGAGAACGCCTACGTGCTGGCCTCGGAAACCTGTGCTTTGGACGCGGTGGGAGCGCGGTTTGTCCGGGACGTGCTGCCGGGCGAAATCGTGACGATCACACCGGAGGCAGGAATTGTGTCAGATATCGGTCTGTGTATTCCGCCAAAGGAGCATGCCAGATGCATTTTTGAATATATCTATTTCTCCAGGCCCGACAGCTATTTTGACGGGGCGAGCGTTTACCGCGCCAGGCTCCTCGCCGGGAAGTTCCTGGCCATGGATTCGCCTGCGGATGCGGATATCGTGGTAGGGGTGCCGGAATCGGGAAACTGCGCGGCGATGGGATACGCCATGCAGTCGAAGATCCCCTACGGAACCGCCTTTGTGAAAAACGCCTACATCGGCAGGACATTTATCAAGCCGGGGCAGAAAAACCGGGAAAACAGCGTGCAGGTGAAGCTGAATGCCCTGCGGGAGGTGGTGGAGGGCAAGAGGGTGATCATGATCGACGACTCCATCGTGAGGGGTACCACTTCGGACCGGATCGTGCGCATGCTTCGGGAAGCCGGCGCCAGCCAGGTGCACATGCGCGTCAGTTCCCCGCCCTTCCTGTGGCCCTGCTATTTCGGGACGGACGTGCCTGCCCGGGACCAGCTGATCGCGTATAACCGGAGCATCGAGGAAATCCGCGGGATCATCGGGGCGGACTCCCTGGCTTATCTGCGTAAAGAGCGCCTTAAGGAAATGGTGGACGGCCTGGGGATCTGCAAAGGATGCTTTACCGGAAAATACCCCATAGCGCCTCCCGAGGAGGATATCCGCGGGGAATTCGACCGGTAGGGAAAGCCGGCTTTCCGGTTCGTCCCGGGACTGGCCGCCGCGGCGGATGGACGACGGCCTGCAGGCGGCATCATCCGCCGTCCGCAGGCCGGACTTCGAAGAAGAGTGAAAGAAGAAAGGAGCAGCAAAAGGAGCATGAGCAGTAATACGGACAGATATGTGAGCCCGCTTTCGGAGAGATACGCGAGCAGGGAAATGCAGTACATTTTTTCGCCGGACATGAAATTCCGTACCTGGAGGAAGCTGTGGATCGCGCTGGCGCAGACCGAACAGGAGCTGGGGCTTCCCATTACGGACGAGCAGATCGAGGAATTGAAGGCCCATGCGGAGGATATCAACTATGAGGTGGCGCGGGAGCGGGAGCGGGAAGTACGCCACGACGTGATGAGCCATGTGTACGCCTATGGCGTACAGTGCCCGAAGGCAAAGGGCATCATCCACTTGGGGGCGACCTCCTGCTATGTGGGGGACAACACGGATATCATCGTGATGCGGGAAGCCCTGCTTCTGGTGAAAAAAAAGCTGGTGAACGTCCTTTCCGAACTCGCTTCTTTTGCGGAGGAGTACAAGGACCTTCCTACCCTGGCGTTTACCCATTTCCAGCCCGCCCAGCCCACCACCGTGGGAAAACGCGCCACGCTGTGGATGCAGGAATTCTGCCTGGATCTGGAGGATCTGAATTATGTGCTCTCCACGCTGAAGCTTCTGGGATCCAAGGGAACCACCGGAACACAGGCATCTTTCCTGGAGCTCTTCGACGGGGATATGGAGAAGGTCAACGCAGTGGATCCCATGATCGCGGCGAAGATGGGGTTTGACGCCTGCTATCCCGTGTCCGGGCAGACCTATTCCAGGAAGGTGGACACCAGGGTGCTGAACGTCCTTGCCGGAATCGCGGCCAGCGCCACCAAAATGGCGGGGGACATCCGGCTCCTGCAGCATTTGAAGGAGGTGGAGGAGCCCTTTGAAAAGGGCCAGATCGGCTCTTCCGCGATGGCCTATAAGCGCAATCCCATGCGGAGCGAGCGGATCACTTCCCTGGCCCGTTATGTGATTGTGGACGCGCTGAACCCGGCAGTCACCTCCGCGACCCAGTGGTTTGAACGTACGCTGGACGACTCGGCCAATAAACGATTGTCCGTTCCGGAGGGCTTTCTGGCGGTGGACGGCATTCTGGATCTGTGTCTGAACGTGGTGGACGGCCTGGTGGTATATCCCAAGGTGATCGAAAAGCGGCTGCGCAGCGAGCTTCCCTTCATGGCCACGGAAAATATCATGATGGACGCGGTAAAGAAGGGCGGGGACCGCCAGGTGCTGCATGAAAGGATCCGGGAGCTTTCCATGGAAGCCGGAAAGCGGGTGAAGGAGGAGGGCGGAGACAATAATCTGCTGGAGCTGATCGCCGGGGATCCTATGTTCATGACCACGGCGGAGGAACTGGCCCGTTCCATGGATCCCGCCTGCTATGTGGGCTGTGCGCCTGCCCAGACAGAGGTTTTCTTAAAGGATGTGATCGCTCCGATTCTGGAGGAGAACAAAGACCTGATCGGCGTAAAGGCACAGATTAACGTATAGGCCGGTGCGAAGGGTCCAAAAGATATAAGTTAACATGATATCTCTTATAAAAAATATTGATTTTACTTATGTATAACCGTGGGCTATAATTATTATGAGTCACGAGAACGGGAGTGTATGAGCCGGATCGGGCGGCCGCAGGGGGAGAGAGGACGCCGGTCGTTCACGCATCTTTTGCGGTTGATGGCGTGCCGTCCGGCGCCGGGATGCCTTCGGCAGGATCCCGCATTCCCGGGGCGGGAGAAAACTGCCCGTAGCAACGGCGTCCCGGACGGGAGGCCGGATTTGATGTGGAGGATATGATTATGGTGAAAGCGGTTGTAGGCGCAAACTGGGGCGACGAAGGGAAGGGAAAGATCACGGATATGCTGGCCAGGGAGGCGGATATTATCATCCGGTTTCAGGGAGGTGCGAACGCAGGGCATACCATCGTGAACGATTACGGTAAATTTGCCCTCCATACCCTGCCTTCCGGCGTGTTTTACGGGCATACCACCAGCATTATCGGAAACGGCGTGGCCCTGAATATCCCGATTCTCATGGGGGAATTGAAGTCCCTCATTGAAAGGGGCGTACCGCAGCCCAGGCTTCTGGTATCGGACCGGGCACAGATGGTGATGCCTTATCACATTCTTTTTGACCAGTATGAGGAAGAACGCCTGGGCGGAAGGTCCTTCGGCTCCACGAAATCCGGGATTGCACCCTTTTATTCCGATAAATATGCCAAGATCGGCTTTCAGGTATGCGAGCTGTTCGGAGAAGAGGGGCTGAAGGAAAAGCTGGCGAGGGTCTGCGAGACCAAGAACGTGCTGCTTAAGCATCTCTACCACAAGCCCGCGCTGGACGCCGACGCGTTGTACGATACCCTGATGGAGTATAAGGAAATGATCGCCCCCTTCGTGTGCGACACCTCTCTTTATCTGGACCAGGCCATCCGGGAGGGGAAAAATATCCTGTTAGAGGGGCAGCTTGGCACGCTTAAGGATCCGGACCACGGGATCTATCCCATGGTGACCTCATCCTCCACCCTGGCGGCCTACGGCGCCATCGGGGCCGGAATCCCCCCGTACGAGATCCGGAAGGTGGTGACCGTCTGCAAGGCCTATTCCTCCGCGGTGGGAGCAGGAGCTTTCGTGTCGGAGATCTTCGGAGAGGAAGCGGACGAATTAAGACGCCGGGGAGGCGACGGCGGCGAATACGGGGCCACCACGGGCCGGCCAAGGCGGATGGGCTGGTTCGACTGTGTAGCCTCCCGGTACGGCTGCCGCCTGCAGGGAACCACGGACGTGGCCTTCACGGTGCTGGATGTGCTGGGTTATCTGGACGAGATTCCCGTGTGCACGGGATATGAGATAGACGGGGAGGTGACCACGGACTTTCCCGCAAGCTGGAAGCTGGATAAGGCAAAACCGGTGCTGGCTACCCTGCCCGGCTGGAAAAGCGACATCCGGGGGATCCGGGAATACGGGCAGCTGCCGGAAAACTGCAGGAAGTACGTGGAGTTTGTGGAGGAACACATCGGCTATCCCATCACCATGGTGAGCAACGGCCCCGGCAGGGAAGATATCATCTACAGGGAATCGCCGCTCGGAAAGGCTTGACGGAACGTTCTATGGTGCAGAACCTGGAATATTATAAGGTATTTTATCATGTGGCCCGGTGCGGTTCCCTGACCCTTGCGGCCCGGGAGCTGTCCATCAGCCAGCCGGCGGTGAGCCAGTCTTTGAAACTGCTGGAGGCCGGGACGGGCGCCCGGCTCTTCGTGCGCGGCGCCAGGGGAGTGAAACTGACCAAGGAAGGGGAACTGCTGTATGCCCATGTGGCCAAAGGATACGAACAGATCGAACTGGGTGAAAAAAGGCTGCGGCAGATGCTGAACCTGGAGCTGGGAGAGATCCACATCGGGGCGTCGGATATGGCGCTTCGGTTTTATCTTCTGCCCTACCTGGAGCGTTTTCATGAGGTCTGCCCCGGCATCCGGATTCTGGTGAGCAATGCGCCCACCCCGGAGACGCTTTCCTCCCTGCGGGAGGGCAGGATTGATTTCGGCCTGGTGAGCACTCCCTTTGAGGAAGACGGGCTGTCCTGCAAACGGGTGAGAGAAATAGAAGACGTGTTCGTGGCAGGCAGGAAGTTCATGCAGTATAAAAACCGGATGCTGGATCTTAAGGAGCTGGAGCGCCTCCCCCTGATCTGCCTGGAGGGGAAAACCAGCACAGGAAGCTACATGGAAGGCTTCCTGGCCCGAAACGGGGTGCATTTGAACCCGGAATTTGAGCTGGCCACCAGCGACATGATCGTCCAGTTTGCCTGCAGGAACCTGGGCGTGGGAAGCGTGGTGCGGGATTTCGCGGCCGGGGAGCTGGAAACGGGCCGGCTGTTTGAACTGCGCTTTCATACGATGATACCCAGACGGCACATCTGCGTGGTGACGGGAAAGGATGGGACACTGTCAGCGGCGTCGGAAAGACTGCTTAAGCTGATGGAAAGGGAGGATACTTCCTGTTGACGGAAGTATCGCAAGGCCCGCTTACGTTATGCAGGAGGAGAGAAATGATACGGACGATTATCTTTGATATAGGAAACGTGCTGACGGCCTTTGGCTGG
>JAETRI010000222.1 GCA_021770245.1 Lachnospiraceae bacterium | reverse complement strand
AGCCCCAACAATTTCTGTGAGGCGTCCGCTCCGGGGGCAAGGCGCACCGCCTCGCCCAGCTTCGCAAATACCAGAAGGAACAAAAGATAGGGCAGGTGAAGGATCACCTGCTTTTTCAGGGCATCGGTATCTATCTTCATCGTTCCGGCCCTCCGTGCTCCTTATTCTTCACCCGGTCACGGCCAAGTGCCTGCGCCAGCTCCTTGAATTTATGAAGCTGGGAGAGTAGCGAAGGTCTCTGTGTACGGGTAAGGTCTTTCCGGGTGTATTCCTTAAAAGCTGCTGTCAGAGCGTCCGCCTGGTTCGCTTTGAAATAGACCGTCCACTTCGGGGGATCGGTCCCCAGTTCTTTTTCAATATGGTAGCGGACCTGGTGTTTCCTGGCGTACCGCTCAAAAGAGCGGATTCTGCCGGACACTTCAATGGTATTGGCTCCGGGATCTTTATAGGTCAGCCGTTTCATGCTGTTCCTGCCGACTTTTGGGGTGGTGCGTTCCTGCTCCATCTTACGGAGCACGGCGGCAATCGCAGAGCGCAGCACCCGCCCGGACAGCTTTGCCGCCTGGATGGAGACCGATACGGTCCGCTGTTCCAAATCTTCCTGCATGAACATCCTCCTTCCTGATAAAATCTGTAATTATAAATAGGAAATAACTGTTTAACGGGCGTCCCCGATCACCTGCTGGCGCGGGGCGTGCTCAAAGGCTTTTGCCGCCTGGTCTACCTGGACTTTCGCATGTTTCAGAAGCGTCTTGATGATGGTCGCCGGGTGATTCTGTTCCTCCAGGTGGTCCACCATATTCTTACAACCCTCCGGGAGATATTCAGCCATATCTTTACAGACAGCGGCCAAGTCACCCATGAAGCCCCAGCAGCTATCCGTGAGCTCACCGTTTTTGTAAAGCTCAAATCCGTAGCATTCGCCCCGAAGGTAGGAATCATAGGCGGCGACTTCGCTGCGCATCAGATCCTCCGCCTTTTTCCGAAGGGCGCCGGTCATTTTTTCGCCGCCGAACTCTTTCAAGGCGTCCTCTTTGGAAACATAAATCCAACCGACTTGCCCGCTGTCCCAGGGATCATTGAAACTTGTGGTCTGCATGGCAAGGCCGCTGTGATCCATGAGATAAAGGGGCAGCGTAATGTATTTTTCGGAGATCACCTTCAGCATGGCGTC
>JAETRI010000016.1 GCA_021770245.1 Lachnospiraceae bacterium | reverse complement strand
AAAGGACACAGGGATTTTATGTGCCAAAAGGCACAGGCGTGAGCGGAGAGTTCTGCAGAACAGGAATCCCGGGGTGTACAGGAGAAGAAATGTATATTTAAGCGTCAGAGCTGAAGTACCAAAAAGGAAACGGTATCCATAACGTACCCCTATGGAGGATCGGGGGATTTGCGCTGAATAATACCGCGACGAATTTCTACTTGATGTTTATGGGCTATGTGGCCTATTATCTGACCGGATTCGTGGGGATTGCCGTGGTGATGGCGTCCAGCTTTTCTATGATAATGCGTATCTGGGATGGCGTGACCGACCCCTTCATCGGTTTCGTGGTCGATAAGACCAACGGTAAGTTCGGCAAGAACCGGCCGTTTATGGTGATCGGCCAGATCATCCTGTTCGTGACCAGCTTCATCCTGTTCCATGTAACCCATCTGCTGCCGGAGAATACGACGCTGCGTTTCGCGTTTTTCATCGTTGTATCGATGCTCTATTATGTGGGTTATACCTTCCAGTGCGTGGTGACCAAATCGGCCCAGAGCTGTCTGACCAACGATCCCAAACAGAGGCCCTTGTTCGCAGTGTTCGATGCCACGTACAATACGCTGCTTTTCACGATCATGGGTATCGTTACCTCCAAGCTGACGGTGAAGTACGGAACGATGTATGATGCCGGATTATTCCACGAGCTGTGGGTGATCACCGCGATCTTCGGCGCGATTTTTACGGCATGTGCCGTATTCTCCATCGCCCCCAAGGACCGTGTGGAGTTCTTCGGTACCGGTAAACCCGTCCTGGTGACCCTGAAGGATTACTGGGATACGCTGAAGCACAACCGTGCCATCCAGATGCTGGTGGTGGCGGCTTCCACCGATAAGCTGGCAAGTTCTGCCAAGACCAGTGCGGTGACGATCGTCATGTTCGGTATCGTGGCAGGAAACTATGGGCTTTACGGTGCGATTAACGGTTTTGTTACTGTTCCCACCGTAATATTGACGGTTGTTGTAATCAGCACGCTGGCGACCACATTGGGGCAGAGAAAGGGAATGATTATCGGTTCCGTAGGCGGCATCTTAACCAGCATACTCCTGATTTTCCTGTGGCTGTTCGGCAATCCCACCAGTATTACGGGTGCGGACGGCGGACTGCATTTCGGCTTCTTTACGATCGGCTACATCATCCTGGCAGTAATCAACGGAGGATTTAACAACCTGTCCGGCAATATCGTTATCCCGATGACCGCGGATTGTGCCGACTACGAAGTTTACCGTACGGGTAAATATGTTCCGGGCATGATGGGGACTCTGTTCAGCTTCGTCGATAAGATTATCTCCTCCCTGGCGCCTTTGATCGCGGGCTTGATGTTTGCGGCCATCGGCTTCAAGGAAGCGCTTCCGGACGTGAATACGCCTTACAGCACATCGCTCCTTTATACAGGGCTTTTCCTGATGTACGGTATGATCATCCTGGGTCAGCTGTGCAACCTGGTTGCCATGAAGTTCTATCCGTTAACGAAGGAAAAGATGGAAGAGATCCGTGTGGAAATCGCCGCTATCAAGGCGAAGGCAATGCAGGAATAAAAAGACAGAGAATGGAAATGCTTTGACTGATTCATGATCTGTACATAACAGGACAATAGAAAACGGGCGCGGAGCGATTCGACGCCCGTTTTTCAAAGGAATTCTTTCGGAAAAGAGAAGTGACATGGGAAGACCTGACAAAAAAAAGGGAGATGCGGATATCAGCGAATATATCGCCCTCCAGCAGGAACTGAGTGAAGTAAAGAAGGAATACGGAATTGAGGAGAAGGAAGGCAGGCTTTCCAGGCTGATCTCTTCTTTTTTTGAAAAGCAGGAAGACAGGAAGAAAATACGGGTGTCGCGAAAGAAGTACCTATGGCTGGCAGCGCTGACCGGATGGTTTGGCGGACACCGTTTCTATGCGAAGCATTACCCCACGGCCGTTCTGTATCTGGTACTGTTTTGGAGCGGTTTCCCATTGGCTATGACCATCATCGACCTGCTTATAGCGATCCCCATGAAAGAGGACGAGGAGGGTATGATTCTGATATAAAAGCCCGAATGCGGTAGGCAGGGGAATATTTGTCGGATTTTTTTTAAGAAAGGACGGAAAAGAGATGCGTAATGTAATCGAATTAAATCAAGGCTGGCGGTTTATCCAGGAGGATGCCGGGCTTCCGGAAACGCTTCCGCAGGATTGGCAGAGAATTGATCTGCCCCACACCTGGAATGCAGTGGACGGACAGGGCGGAGCCGTCCAGTTTGACAGGGGGAAATACTGGTATGCCACGACCTTCGAAACGCCCAAACAGCCCCTTCCGGGAGGCAGGGTCTATGTGGAGATCCTGGCGGCGGGCCAGCAGGCTGCGGTATATGTGAACGGTACACAGGCGGTTTACCATGAGGGCGGCTATTCCACATTCCGTGCGGACGTGACGGACCTG
Source organism: Lachnospiraceae bacterium (assembly GCA_021770245.1). Taxonomy (GTDB): domain Bacteria; phylum Bacillota; class Clostridia; order Lachnospirales; family Lachnospiraceae; genus Eisenbergiella. The sequence continues at coordinate 57,409 of JAETRI010000016.1, read as the reverse complement.
TGCAAAGAGGGGGAAGAGAACCTGCTGGCGGTGGCGTGCAGCAATGAGCATAAGGACAGTGTCTATCCCCAGGCGGCCGATTTTACCTTCTATGGCGGCCTGTACCGGGGCGTGAACCTGATCAGCGTACCGGAAACCCATTTTGACCTGGATTACTACGGCGGCCCCGGTCTGCAGGTGACGCCTAAGCCCTGGGACTGCGGCGGCGCTTCCTTTGAAATCAAAAGCTGGGTGACCAATCCGGACGAAAACTTTACCGTGCTTTATTCTATCCGTGACGCGCAGGGGAACGAGGTGGCATCGGCCTGCCGTCCGGCTGACTGTCCGGATGTGACCTTGTCCATTCCGGACGCCAGAAAATGGGAAATCGATGATCCCTATCTCTATACGGTTACCGCCACTTTGCAGCGCCGCAATGAAGCTTATGACGAAGTGAGCGCCCGGGTGGGCGTGCGCAGCTTTTCCTGCGATCCCCAGGAAGGCTTTATCATCAACGGGGTAAAGACGCCTCTTCGAGGCGTGAGCCGTCACCAGGATAAGCTTTACAAAGGCAATGCGTTGTCCAAAGAAGATCATTATGAGGATGCCAGGCTCATCAAGGAACTGGGCGCCAATACCATCCGTCTGGCCCATTATCAGCATAATCAGCATTTCTATGATGCCTGTGACGAACTGGGATTTGTGATCTGGGCGGAGATTCCTTTCATCAGCGTGATGAATAAGGATCCCGAGGCCCATCAGAACTGCATCAGCCAGATGAAGGAGCTGATTATCCAGAATTACAACCATCCCTCCATCTGCTTCTGGGGGATCTCCAATGAAATCCTGATTGGAGGTATTTCCGAGAAACTGGTGGAAAATCATAAGGAACTGAACGCCCTGGTAAAGGAGATGGATCCCACCAGGCTCACCACCATTGCCCATGTGAGCATGACGCCCATTGAAGGGCCTATGCACAAGATCACGGATGTGGAAAGCTATAACCATTATTTCGGCTGGTATGGCGGAAAGATGGAGGACAACGGCCCCTGGTTTGATCATTTCCATGAGGTGCATCCCGATATCTGCCTGGGACTGTCCGAATATGGCTGTGAAGGCATCATCACCTATCATGGCCCGAACCCGGCCTGTAAAGATTACAGCGAGGAATATCAGGCCCTGTACCATGAGCATCTGGCAAAGGTGCTGGATGAGAGACCCTGGATGTGGTCCAGCCATGTGTGGAACATGTTCGACTTCGGCTGCGGGGCCCGGGATGAGGGCGGCGTGCGGGGACGCAACAATAAAGGCCTCATGACCATCGATCGTAAAACAAAGAAGGATAGTTATTTCATTTATAAGGCATACTGGAATAAGGAGCCCATGGTTCATTTGTGCGGAAAGCGTTATGCCCAGAGGGCCGGGGAGACCACGCAGATCCGCGTGTATTCCAATCAGCCTTCCGTAACCCTGTATCTGAACGGAAAAGAAGCAGGCACCCAGGAAGGGGATAAGGTGTTCGTGTTCACGGTAGCTTTGGCGGACGGCTTCAACACGATCCTGGCCAAGGCGGGAGAAGTGAAAGATTCCATGACGATCGAAAGGGTAGAAAAGGAACCTGCGATCTATGTGCTGCCTGAAGTGAACGAGCGTGCGGAAGGCGTGGCCAACTGGTTCAAGACGATAGGGGATATGGATCTGAAAGCGCCCATGGAATTCCCGGAGGGGATGTACTCCATCAATGATTCCATGGAAGAAATTTCCCATGACCCGGAGGCGATGGAGATCGTGGCTACGGCCATCAAGCTCACGATGAACATGAACGTGAAGCCGGGCGAAGGCATGTGGGATATGATGAAGAAAATGAACCTAAAGGCTGCCATTGAAATGGCCGGCTCCATGGCTCCGGAGGGCTTCGCGGAGAGCGTGAATGCGAAGCTGATCAAGATTAAAAAGAAATAACCCTGCCCTCCTTCCGCAAAAAGGGGCTGTCCGAAGGTCGGTTTGCGCGATTCGTATCCGGGATCGGGAATCTACCGGAGGGCAGTCCCGGGAAGGCTGCGGCCGGGAAGCGGAAAGGAGTAGAAGGGAAATATGGAAAAAGAGACAGCAGGTTCCGATCTGCCGCCCTTTGGCGTGAGGGATAAGCTGGGGTATATGTTCGGTGATTTCGGGAATGATTTCACATTCCTGTTATCATCGGGTTTTATGTTGAAGTTTTATACGGATGTGATGGGGATCCCGGGCGGCATTGTGGGAATACTGATGATGGCGGCCCGTTTCGTGGATGCGGTGACGGACGTGACCATGGGACAGATCGTGGACCGCTCAAAACCTACCCGTGAAGGGAAATTCCGGCCCTGGATACGGCGTATGTGCGGGCCGGTGGCGGTCAGTTCTTTTCTGATTTACCAGTCGGGGTTTGCGGATATGCCCTATGGCTTCCGGCTGTTCTGGATGGTGGTCACATATATCCTTTGGGGTTCCGTTTTTTATACCTCCATCAATATCCCCTACGGTTCCATGGTGTCTGCGATCAGCGCCGATCCGGAGGAGCGGGCCGCCCTGTCCACCTGGCGTACCATCGGGGCCACGCTGGCCGGGCTGATTATCGGTACCGGCACACCGATGGTGGCATATGTGGTGGTGGACGGAAACACCGTGTTGGACGGCGGACGGATGACGGCCATTGCCGGGATATTTTCGGTATGTGCCATTCTCTGCTATCTGCTGTGCTTTGCCCTGGTGCGGGAGCGTGTCCCGGTTCCGGCATCCGGTCAGAAAATAGAGCCGGGGAAGCTGTTGGCAGGGCTGCTGGGAAACCGGGCGCTTTTGGGGATTATTGCGGCGGCAGTCCTTCTGCTTCTGGCGATGTTGGGTATGCAGGGGATGGCAGGATATGTATTCCCCAATTATTACGGATCGGCCGGGGCCCAGTCCCTGTCATCCTTTTTGGGAAGCATAGCGGTATTGGCGGTGTGTGCGCCTCTTGCCGCCCGGCTGTCCGCGCGCTGCGGGAAAAAGGAACTCTCGGTAGTCTCCTGCGGCGCGGGCGCGGCCGTTTATGTCCTGTGCCTGTTTGTGAGACCGCAGAATCCATATGTATATGTGGGGTTCTTCGTTCTGGCCAACATCGGGATCGGTTTTTTTAATACGATCATCTGGGCGATGATCACGGACGTGATCGACGATGCCCAGGTACGAAACGGCGTCCGGGAAGACGGGACGATCTATTCCGTTTATTCTTTTGCCCGTAAGGTGGGCCAGGCTTTCTCATCGGGTATGGTGGGGGCGCTTCTGAGCCTGATCGGTTACAGCCAGGAGACGGCTTTTGATCCTGACGTAACGCTGTGGATTTTCCGGATTTCCTGTATCGTTCCGGCGGTGGGGCTTTTTGCGGTGGCGCTGGTGTTGGCTTTCGTATATCCCCTGGATCAAGGCAGAGTAGAGGAAAATACTGCCATTTTGGAAAAAAGAAGAGAAGAGGGGATGTTCCGCAAAATCGGCTGACGGGACCGCCCTGGTTTGTATGTGTGTTCTGCACGCGTACGGGAACAGGATTGAAAAATGAAATTTTCGATCTCTCTGATTATGTGCGTGCTCTGTGCGCATACAAGAATTTAAAGATGGAAGGAGGATGGCGTAAATGGTAAATATGAAGGAAAAGCCCTTTTATCTGTCCGACGAGGACTGTAAATGGGTGGAGGATACCATTGCGGGTATGTCGGTGGACGAGAAAATCGGCCAGCTGTTTTTCAACATGGGTTCCAGCCGTGAGGAAGATTATCTGAAGATGACGGTGGAAAAGTACCATATCGGCGGGATCCGTTATAATCCGGCCACGGCGGATGATGTATATGAGCAGAACCGCATCCTGCAGGAGAACAGCAAGATCCCGCTTATCATCGCCTGCAACACGGAAAACGGCGGGGACGGCGCCTGCGTGGACGGCACCACAATAGGCTGCCAGACCAAGATCGGAGCCACCGGAAACGTGGAATATGCCTATAACCTGGGGTATATGTCCAACAAGGAAGCGGCGGCCATCGGCTGCAACCTGTCCTTCGCGCCGGTGAGCGATATTCTTTATAATTGGGAAAACCCGGTGATAGGGCTTCGTACCTATGGGAACGATGTGGACCGGGTGGTGCGGATGACCAAGGCTTATCTGGACGGCGCCCATGCCAATCCGGGCTTCTGCTGTGCGGCAAAGCATTTCCCGGGGGACGGGATCGACTTCCGCGACCAGCATGTGGCCAACAGCGTCAATACCTTCAGCTGCGAGGAATGGGACGCCACCTTTGGGAAGGTCTATCAGAATCTGATTGATAACGGCCTGGAAGCCATCATGGCAGGGCACATCATGCAGCCTGCCTATACCAGATATTTTAATCCGGATATCAAAGACGACGACATTATGCCCGCCACCCTTTCCCCGGAGCTGATCGACGGGCTTCTGAGAAAGAAGCTGGGATTCAACGGTATGGTCCTTACGGACGCCTCCCATATGGTGGGGATGACCTGCCGTATGAAGCGGTGTGATATCCTTCCTGCGGCGATTGCGGCAGGGGTTGACATGTTCCTCTTCTTCAATGATATGGACGAGGATTTCGCCAGCATGAAGCAGGGGTATCTGGACGGACGGATCAGCGAAGAACGCCTGGACGACGCTCTGCACCGTATCCTGGCTCTCAAGGCGCATATGGGCCTGCACCGGAAAGCTGCCAAAGAGATTATGCCCAAGAGGGAAGCGGTTCATGATGTGATAGGCTGTGCGGAACACAAAGCGATGCAGAAAGAGATTGCGGAAGCGGCCATCACTCTGGTAAAATATAAGGACGAGGATGTGCTTCCCCTCATACCGGATCGGTATAAACGCATCATGATCGTCTATGTAAAAGGCCTGGAAGCGCCTGGCCTTGCCAGCCTGATGAGCGCGAACAAGGTGTCTCCCGCGCAGAAGCTGAAGGAAAAGCTGGAAGAGAAGGGGTTTGATGCCTTTATTTTTGAAAGCCCGATCCAGAAGATGATGAAGCAGGTGCAGGAAGGCGGCAAGCCGGATATCAACCTGTACTTTGCGGGAAAGGATACCATCAGCGATTTCGTGGGAAAACAGGATCTGATCATCACTCTGGTGGACATTGCCGGCGGATTCCAGCCCGTGGCGCGCCCTGCTTTCGGGATGACCAAGGGCGGCGGAGAAATCCCCTGGTACGTGCATGAACTTCCGGTGATCGTCATCGGCACGAAGCAGCCCTTTGTGCTGGCGGATATCCCGCAGGCTCGTACCTATATCAATACTTATGATTCCCTGGACACCACCCTGGATGCCCTGGTAGAGAAACTGATGAAGGGAAAAGAGGCCTTTGTGGGCCATGACCCTGTAGATTCCTACTGCGGCGTGTGGGATACCAGGTTGTAGACAGGTCTTCATCCATATCGGGCGGCACTGCCGTCCGGTATGGGCAGGATAGAAAGCCGTTAACAGAAAGGAAGGAATGAACTATGGAAATGACACTCAGATGGTACGGATCAAAATTTGACACCGTAACCCTAAAACAGATCCGCCAGATCCCCGGAGTGACGGGCGTGATTACCACCCTGTATGATACCCAGCCCGGCGAGGTATGGAGCAGAGAGCGGATCCGTGCCCTGAAGGATGAGGTAGAGGCAGCGGGCCTGCACATCGCCGGAATCGAGAGCGTGAACATCCATGACGCCATCAAGACGGGGGCGCCGGAGCGGGATCAGTATATTGCAAATTATATCGAAACGCTGAAAAACCTGGGTGAGGAAGATCTGCATCTGGTATGCTACAACTTCATGCCCGTATTTGACTGGACCAGGACGGAGCTGGCCAGGATGCGCCCGGACGGCTCCACGGTGCTGGCCTACACCCAGGAGGCCGTGGACGCCCTGGATCCCGAGAAGATGTTCGAATCCATCGCCGGGGACATGAACGGGACGATCATGCCCGGATGGGAGCCGGAGCGCATGGAGCACGTGAAAGAGCTGTTCGAGATGTATAAGGACATCGATGATGAACGGCTGTTTGAGAACCTGAAATATTTCCTGGAAAAGATCATGCCTGTCTGCGATGAGTACGATATCAACATGGCCATCCATCCCGACGATCCGGCCTGGAGTGTATTCGGACTGCCCAGGATCATCATTAACAAGGCGAATATCCTGCGTATGATGAAGATGGTGGATAATCCGCACAACGGCGTGACCTTCTGTTCCGGTTCCTATGGCACCAATCTGGAAAACGACCTGCCGGACATGATCCGTTCCCTGAAAGGCAGAATCCATTTTGCCCACGTACGTAACCTGAAATTCCACACGCCCACCAACTTCGAGGAATCGGCCCATCTGTCTTCGGACGGTACCTTTGATATGTATGAAATCATGAGGGCGCTGTATGAAACCGGCTTTACCGGCCCCATCCGTCCCGACCATGGACGTATGATCTGGGACGAGGTCGCCATGCCCGGCTATGGGCTCTATGACCGTGCCCTGGGAGCGACCTATTTAAACGGCCTGTGGGAGGCCATCGATAAGGCGGCAAAGGCGAAGAAATAAGTAACCTGCAGCAGACGGTATCCTGCCGCAGATTTCGGTGTCCTGTCTGCGGCAGGATTGTTTAGGAAGAAGCCGCCCCGGCGGCAGAAGGAGAGGTAGATTGCGATGAAATTAGATGCACAGGGCTTAAAGGATAAGCAGAGTTGGGAAGCTGCCGGCTATTGCCTTCCTGCCTTTAACAGAGAAGCGGTAACGGCGGCCACCAAAGAAAACCCTTTTTGGATTCATTTCGGCGCGGGGAATATTTTCAAAGCGTTCCAGGCCAACGTGGTTCAGAAACTTCTGAATGAGGGTGTGCTTGACCGCGGCCTGGTGGTGGCGGAAGGGTTCGACTACGAGATCGTGGAAAAAATGAACCGCCCTCACGATGATTACAACATCCTCGTCACCCTGAAAGCGGACGGGACGGTGGATAAAACGGTGATCGGCAGCATTGTGGAATCCCTGGTACTGGATTCCGAGGATAATATGCAGTTCGGCCGCCTGCGCGAGATTTTCCGTAAGGATTCCCTGCAGATGTGTACCTTTACCATTACCGAAAAGGGTTACAGCCTGGTGAACGGCAAAGGAGAGCTTCTTCCCGCGGTGGCTGCGGACTTTGAGGCGGGTCCGGATAAGCCTTCCAGCTATATCGGCAAGGTGGCCTCCCTGCTGTATACCAGATACGAAGCGGGGGAGAAGCCCATCGCCATGGTGAGCAATGACAACTGCTCCCATAACGGAGATAAGCTGTACAATGCCATGAACGCTTTTGCGGAAAAGTGGAAAGAGAACGGGAAAGCGGCTCCCGGCTTTGTGAACTATATTAATGACAAGAGCAAGGTGTCCTTCCCCTGGACCATGATCGATAAGATCACCCCTAGGCCGGATGCTTCCGTGGAAAAGATCCTGAAGGAGGACGGCGTGGAGGGATTAGAGCCCGTGATCACCTCCAAGAACACCTACGTGGCGCCCTTCGTGAATGCGGAGGAATGCGAGTATCTGGTGATAGAGGATGAATTCCCCAACGGCAGGCCCGAATTGGAAAAGGGCGGCCTGATGTTCACTACCAGGGAAACCGTGGATAAGGTGGAGAGGATGAAAGTGTGCACCTGCCTGAATCCCCTGCACACGGCTCTGGCCATATACGGCTGCCTGCTGGGTTATACCAAGATTTCCGACGAGATGAAGGATACGGAGCTGGTGGGGCTGGTGGAAACCATCGGCTACGTGGAAGGACTTCCTGTGGTGACCGATCCCGGCATCCTGAACCCGAAGGAATTCATCGACACGGTACTGAAGGTGCGCGTGCCCAACCCGTTCATGCCGGATACGCCCCAGAGAATCGCCACTGATACTTCCCAGAAGCTGGCCATCCGTTTCGGGGAGACCATCAAGGCCTATCAGGCTTCTCTGAATCTGGACGTGGACGACCTGAAGCTGATTCCGCTGGTATTTGCGGGATGGCTGCGTTATCTGATGGGTGTGGACGATACCGGGAAAGCCTTTGAACTGAGCCCGGATCCTCTGGTGGATACCATCCGTCCCTATGTGGCGGACCTTGAGCTGAAGGAGGGCCAGGATGTGGAGAGCAAAGTGGGGCCTGTACTGAAGATGAAGTCCATCTTCGGCGTGGATCTCTACGAAGCCGGCCTGGCAGAGAAGGTGTGCGGTTATCTGCAGGAGCTGACTGCAGGATCCGGCGCCGTACGCGCAACGCTCAAAAAGTATGTATAAGAGCCGATAGGCGATAACAAAGGCCCCGGCCGCCTTGGGTGATTCCAAGGAGGCCGGAGCCTTTGTGCGCCTGCGGTATGCCTGTATGGATAGACGTATGAATATAAGAGCCCGCTAAAGCGGGCGGATGGGAGCAGGGATGGGTATCTTATTTCATGAGAACAGCAAAACGTTTCACCTGTATAACGACAGGATCAGCTACATCATGACCGTAATGAGAAACGGCCAGCTTGGGCAGTTATACTTTGGAAAACGGATCCGGGACAGAGAGGATTTTTCCCACTTCCTGGAGACATGCGAAAGACCTATGTCTTCCTGTGTATATGACGACGGTAAGTCGTTTTCTCTGGAACACATCAGGCAGGAGTATCCGGCATTCGGAACGACGGATTATCGCCAGGGCGCGGTGGAGATACGCCAGGAGAACGGGAGCAGAATTTCGGAATTGGTCTATCAGGGATATCGGATAGAGGCGGGAAAACCTTCCCTGGAAGCTCTTCCGGCCACCTATACGGAAAAGGATGAGGAAGCGCAGACATTGATCGTCACCCTGACAGATGCGGTTACGGGGGTGAAGGCGGAACTGTTGTATGCGATTTTTGCCGGGGGAGGGATCTTGGCGCGCAGCGTACGTTTTTGCAATGAAGGGACGCAGGCGGTGCGTCTTGGCCGAGCCATGAGCCTGTGCCTGGATCTGCCCGACCGGAATTATATCTGGCAGCAGCTGTCCGGGTGCTGGGCCAGGGAACGCCATATCTACAGCCGAATCCTGGAGCCGGGAATCACATCCATCGGAAGCATGCGGGGCAATTCCTCCCATGAGCAGAATCCTTTTCTGGTGCTCAAAAGGCCTTCTGCGGACGAAAGGCAGGGAGAGGTGATCGGGATTTCTCTGATTTACAGCGGCAATTTCAGGATTCAGGCGGAGGTGGACGCTCATGATACCCTGCGGATCCTGGCCGGAATCGAGCCGGATACCTTTGAATGGAGACTGGACTGCGGAGAGTTCTTCCAGACGCCGGAGGCCGTTACGGTATATACGGATCAGGGGATAAACCATATGAGTCAGACCTTCCATGGGCTCTATCGGAAACGGCTGGCAAGAGGGTATTGGAGAGACCGGGTCCGCCCGATTCTGAACAACAATTGGGAAGCCACTTATTTCGATTTTACACAAGACCGCCTGATCGAAATCGCCTCCAGGGCAAAGGAATGCGGCGTGGAGCTCTTTGTGCTGGACGACGGCTGGTTTGGCAGCCGTAACGGGGAAAAGGCCGGCCTGGGAGACTGGAAGCCCAATCCCAAACGCCTTCCCGACGGGATCAAGGGCCTGGCGGAGCGGGTGGAAGGCCTGGGAATGCAGTTCGGGCTTTGGTTTGAGCCGGAGATGGTCAATAAGGATTCGGATCTATACAGACAGCATCCGGATTGGATCCTGTCAACGCCGCAGCGCCGCCAGTCCCACGGAAGATTCCAGTATGTGCTGGACTTTTCCAGAAAAGAGGTGGTGGATGCCATCTATGAACAGATGGCGGCGATTCTCCGGGAAGCAAAAGTATCTTACATTAAATGGGATATGAACCGCAGCATCACGGAATGTTATTCCCCGGCATGGCCGGCAGACCGGCAGGGAGAAATCTACCATAGATATATCCTGGGCGTCTATCGTCTCTATGAGCGTCTGACCTCTGAATTTCCCAAGGTGCTCTTTGAATCCTGCGCCAGCGGAGGCGGCCGTTTTGACCCGGGCATGCTGTATTATGCTCCTCAGGGATGGACGAGCGATAACAGCGATGCCGTCGAACGGCTGAAAATCCAGTACGGTACATCCCTGTGTTACCCGATAAGCAGCATGGGTAGCCATGTCTCCGTCGTGCCGAACCACCAGGTTTTCCGGAACACGCCCCTGCACACCCGGGCAAATGTGGCATACTTCGGCACGTTCGGCTATGAGCTGGATTTAAACAGCCTGACGGAGGAAGAGGCCGAAGAGGTAAAAGGTCAGATCGCCTTTATGAAGAAGTACCGGCAGGTGCTGCAGTTCGGCACGTTTTACCGGCTGGAGAGCCCCTTCGAAGGAAATGAAGCCGCCTGGATGGCGGTGAGCGGGGATCGCAGAACCGCGCTGGTGGGTTGGTATCGGGTGCTGAACTGCGTCAACGGCAGATATACGCGTCTGAGGCTGGAGGGACTGGATCCGTCCCTGTGCTACCGGGAGAGCCGGAGCGGCAGGTGCTGCTTCGGGGACGAACTAATGTATGCGGGCCTGATCACCAGCGACGAAACGGCGGGGCAGGTACCTGCCGATGTGGAGCCTTATACCGATTTTGAGTCCAGAATCTATGTGCTGGAGGCGGAACCGATTTAAAGGGCAAAAGGACGCAGGAGGATCATCCAAGAATCGTGTTAGAAAATCGTTGAAAAGTACAAGTTTTTGGTATTAAAACCATTTATAATAATAGAAAAACAGAGGCTCTGAAACGTACACCGCCCTTTGGCGGCAGAAAGAGAGGAAGAAATGGTTGAATGGTTAAAAAATGCGGTATTCTATGAGATCTATCCACAGACGTTTGCGGATACCAACGCGGACGGCATCGGGGACATAGAAGGGATCATTGCCCATCTGGATTACGTCAAAGAACTGGGATGCAATGCGATCTGGCTGAATCCCTGCTTTGAGTCCCCGTTCCTGGATGCGGGGTACGATGTGTCCGATTATCGGAAGGTGGCTCCCAGATACGGAACGAACGAGGATTTAAGGCGCCTGTTCGAGGAGGTACATAAGCGCGGCATGCACATCATGCTGGACCTGGTGCCCGGACATACCTCCTGGGAGCATCCCTGGTTTTTGGAATCCCTTAAACCGGAGAAAAATCCCTACTCCGGCCGTTTTGTCTGGTCCGACGATGCCTGGAATACCTTTAAAGGCGTGGGCAGCATCATGGGCTTTATCCGCGGCCTGAGCCAGAGAAACGGATGTGTGGCCGTGAACTTCTATTCCCATCAGCCCAGCCTGAACTACGGTTTTTACGAGATCAACGAGCCCTCCTGGCAGCAGCCCATGGACTCGGAGGATGCGCTTGCCACCAGGGAAGCCATGAAGGACGTAATGCGCTTCTGGCTGAAGCTGGGCTGTGACGGATTCCGGGTAGACATGGCAGGCTCCCTCGTTAAAAACGATCCCGACCAGGAGGGGACGATCGCCCTTTGGCAGGATTTCCGCGAGTTTTTGGAAAAGGAATTCCCCGACGCTGCCATGATCTCCGAATGGGGGCAGCCGGACCGCAGCCTTCGCGGCGGATTCCATATGGATTTCATGCTCCACTTCGGCCCCAGCCATTATCCGGATCTGTACCATGCGGATGATCCCTATTTCTCCAGGGAGGGAAAGGGAAACGCCAAAGCCTTCATCGATTATTATAAAAAATGCTATGAGCCCACCAACGGGAAGGGAATGATCTGCGTACCTTCCGGCAATCATGACATGGAGCGTCTATCCAACTGGCTGGACGACGAGGAAATCAAGATCGTCTTTGCGTTCCTGCTTTCCCTGCCGGGAGCACCCTTCATCTATTACGGCGATGAGCTGGGGATGCGTTATCTGGGCGACGTGGTGTCCGTGGAAGGCGGTTATAACAGGACAGGATCCCGTTCTCCCATGCAGTGGGACGACAGCCAGAACGCCGGATTCTCCGCCGCAACGCCGGAGGAATTGTATGTACCCATCGACCCGGATGAGAACCGTCCCACCGTGGAGCGGCAGATGGCGGATCCCGCGTCGGTTTACCATGAGGTGAAAAAGCTGATCGCCATCCGACAGTCCGAAAGCGTTTTGCAGAGCGAAGCGAAGATCGAGTTCCTCTACTGCGAGGAAAACGCATATCCCCTGGCCTATCGCCGGACTGACGGAAAGGATTCCGTTCTGGTGTTGATCAATCCCTCGGGGAAGGAAGCCGGTTTTGCCTATGACGGAAAACTGGGCGATGTGCTCTACCAAAACGGAGGCGGGTTCAAGCTGGAAGGAGGCAGTCTGCAGGTCGCCCCTGCCACGGCTATATTCGTTCGGGAAAAAGGATGACAACTTCCGCAAACTGGTGTATAATCATGTCGTTGCGTAAAGAAATGTAAAAAATATGTGGAGGATTTTCGCATGATAGCCAAAGACATTTATTACATCGGCGCAGACGACAGGGATATCGATCTGTTCGAAGGACAATATGTGGTTCCCAACGGGATTGCCTATAATTCTTATGTGATCCTGGATGAGAAGATTGCCGTCATGGATACCGTGGACAAGCGCAGGAGCGAGGAATTTCTGGCCAATCTGAAAGAAGTGCTGGGAGAGCGTACGCCGGATTATCTGGTGGTGGATCATGTGGAGCCGGATCATGCATCCAGCATCAAGGCATTGGTGGATACTTATCCCGATATCACTCTGGTGGGAAACGCCAAGACCTTCCAGATGCTTCCCAATTATTTCGATCTGGATTATGGCAATGCAGTTACCGTGAAGGAAGGGGATACCCTGAAGCTGGGAAAGCATGAGCTGACCTTTGTGATGGCGCCCATGGTACATTGGCCGGAGGTCATGATGACCTATGACAGTTATGCGAAGGTACTGTTCAGCGCGGACGCTTTCGGAAAATTCGGGGCCCTGGATGCGGATGAGGACTGGGACTGCGAAGCCAGAAGGTACTATTTCAATATTGTGGGAAAATACGGCGCTCAGGCCCAGGCCGTTTTAAAGAAGGCCGCGGGACTGGATATCCAGGTAATCTGCCCTCTGCACGGCCCCGTCCTGAAGGAAACCATCGGCCATGTGCTGGAGAAATATCAGATCTGGACGACCTACGGCGTGGAATCGGAAGGCGTTTTCATCGCGTATGCATCCCTGCACGGCAATACGGCCGCTGCCGCGGAAAAGCTGGCCGAGATCCTGCGAAAAAAGGGCTGTCCGAAGGTGGTAGTGGCGGATCTGGCCCGGGGGGATATGGCGGAGGCGTTGGAGGATGCGTTCCGTTACGGTAAGGTGGTGCTGGCAGCTTCCACCTACAATGCGGGTATTATGCCCTTCATGGAGGATTTCCTCCACCACCTGGCCGCCAAGAACTATCAGAAACGCACTGTGGCCCTGATAGAGAACGGTTCCTGGGCGCCCATGGCTGCAAAGGGAATGAAGGAACTGCTGGAAAAGATGAAAGAAATCGCCCTGGTGGAACCTGTGGTGACGCTGCGCGGCGTATTGAAAGAAAACGATATCCCGGCACTGAACGCCCTGGCGGACGCGCTGTTAGGCTGACAGGCCGGACGGAAATGTATGCCGGAAAAGGAACCCTATCAGAGAGCCGAAACAGACGGGCCCATCCCCTCATAAGGGAATGGGCCCGTAAAATTTAGGCATGCCAAATGCATGCCGGTGACGGAAAAATTTAAGAATTCTTAATAGGATTACGACAAATAGTATGATATAATGTTCGCAAAGGGCAGAGTCAAGTGGGCAAAGAAGCAGATGCCGAGCTTGCTCGGGCAGATGCTTCTTTGCCCATTTGACGAGCGAAGCGACCCCGGAAAGCCGCAGGCTTTTCGGGGCTCTGCCCGTAACTAGCGGCAGCATGATAGAATGAGCGCCAGCGAGGAGAGCATGCTCGGGCAGATGCTTCTTTGCCCATTTGACGAGCGAAGCGACCCCGGAAAGCCGCAGGCTTTTCGGGGCTCTGCCCGTAATTAGAGGCAGCATGATAGAATGAGCGCCAGCGAGGAGAGCATGCCCGCATGTTCGACGAGCGGCGCAGAATGGTGGTTAAATGGGAGATGCGGGCAAGCCCGTGATCCGGGTAAGAGATCTGTATAAAGTATACCGTGTGGGCGAAAGCCATGTGAAAGCATTAAACGGCGTAAATCTGGAAATATATAAAGGGGAATTCTGTTCCATCGTCGGAACTTCCGGTTCCGGAAAGTCCACGCTTTTAAACATGCTGGCAGGGCTGGAAAAACCCACCAAGGGAGAAATCATTATTGCCGGGGAGCATATGGAGAATAAAACGGAAAATCAGCTCGTCCGTTTCCGCCGGGAACACATCGGTTTTATTTTCCAGTCCTTTAACCTGATGGGAACCATGAACGCGGTGGAGAATGTGGCCCTGCCGCTTACGTTCCAGGGAGTGGATAAGGAGATTCGGATGCGCAGGGCTTCCAGGGTATTGGATATGGTAGGGCTTAAGGAGCATAAGAAGCATAAGCCCACGCAGATGTCCGGGGGGCAGCAGCAGCGGGTGGGCGTAGCCAGGGCGTTGGTGGTAAACCCGGAAATCATTTTTGCGGACGAACCGACGGGAAACCTGGATTCCAATACCTCCAGGGAAGTGATGGAGCTGATGCGCAGGGTGGTCAGGGAGCAGAAGCAGACGCTGGTGATGGTCACCCATGACAACTATCTGGCGGGATTTGCGGATCGGATCTTCCACATCATTGACGGACAAATCGTACAAATTGAAGATAACAGGCAGAAGAAGGAACAGCCCGCGGAGGCGGAATGAGAGGAGCGCATTTCCTTTCGGTTTTATAGGCCGAAAACGGTTTAAGGGATTTTCGGCCGGATGGGAGCCAGACATGAACAAAAGAAAAAAGATACTAGCGGCGGGATTGGCCATGGCGGCGGTATTATTGACCGCTCCGGCCGGAATGACGGCCCACGCCACCTCCACCAGTGAAAACACCATTATTGACCGCTCTTCCCCTTATCTGATCACTGACGACGACAGGGCGGATGCGGACGCACAGCTGAAATTCCATATGGACAGCATCCTGAAACGGACGAACCCGGACGAATATACCCTGCAGAAGCTGAACGACACCTTCTACAGCGCGGTTTATTATATCGCAAATACGGAGATGTCGGTGAGCGAGCTGTGGTCTTATGTGGCGGAAATGAAGGGAAAGCTGGATGCGGTGATACCGGATGTATCGGTGACCAAGCCCACCACGGAGTTCCTGGCGCTGGGGGATAACTGGGAGACGCCCACGGTCGGTTACGGGAAACAGGTATCCATCGTGGTGCCGCTCATCAACCTGGGCAGCGAGGAACTGACGGATCTGGTGGTCAGCCCGGTGGTATCCAACGACGTGAAGACCTGGCCCTTTGAACCGGATGCCACCAGCTACACCCAGTCCTTTGCGGAGATTCCGGGCAACCCCTTCGGAGGAAACTACGAGGCGGGGATGTTTGCCAGGAGGGAGCTGACATACCAGTTTACCGTGCGGGAGGACGTGCTTACCGGATATTATCCGATCACCTTTCAGGTGTGGTATACCAAGGCCGGCGTGCGATGCGAGGAACCGGTGGAGCTGACCTTATATGTATATACCCAGGGGAAACCTGGAGCGGCTCACATCGGCGGGGACGAAAGCGTGGTGGAATCCAAGCCCAGGATCATCGTGACCGGATTCGAAACCGATCCCGGCGAAGTCTATGCGGGAGACACCTTCCTGGTGACGATCCATGTGAAAAATACTTCCAAGGACAGGGCGGTAAGCAATGTCCTGTTCGATATGCAGGCTGTGGAAAGCGGGACGGAGGCCAATACCACCTATGCGGTATTCCTGCCCACCTCCGGTTCCAGTTCGGTCTACACGGACAGCATCGGACCGGGCAGCGAATATGATATCAAAATCGAGATGACGGCGAAGACGGATCTGTCCCAGAAACCTTATGTCATCACGGTGAACATGAAATACGACGCAGGAAAAGATATCGACCTGACGGATGAGGCCAAGGTCTCCATTCCCGTACTGCAGGAGGCCCGATATGATACCAGCTCCATAGAAGTGATGCCGGGAAGCGTATCCGTGGGAAACCAGTCCAATATCATGTTCAGCATCTATAATACGGGAAAAACCACCTTCTATAACCTGCAGGTAAAATACGAGGGAGCTGCCGTGGAGGGCGGCGCCACCTTCCTGGGCACCCTGAAGCCGGGGGAGACCGCAAATGTGGATTCCATGTTGAACGCCATAGCTCCTTCCGAAGGAAACAATACGGTGAAGGCCAAGATTACCTTTGAGGACGAATCGGGGAATGAGGTCGCCTTTGACCGGGAATTCGAGTTGGAGGTATATGAGGAAATCTACGACGAACCGGAATTCATCGAAGAACCTGTGGAAGTGGAGGAGACAAAGCGCGTCGGGCCGATCGTAGGGATTGCTGCCGCGGCGGTGGCGGTTGTGGGATTGATCGTCTTCTTCGTCATCCGCAGGAAGAGGAAAAAGGCGGCGGCGCGAAAGCTGGAGGAAGATTTCCTGTCCCTGGATCAGAGAGAGGACGGAAAGGATTGAGCGGGCGATACGCATGAACTTTTTAGATCTGTTGAGGCTGAGCAGTACAAGCCTCCTGAAAAGAAAAATACGGACGATCCTGACCGTTCTGGGGGTAACCATCGGAGTCGCATCCATCGTGGTTATGATGTCTCTGGGGCTGGGCCTGAATAAATCGTCCATGGAAGAGATGGAATCCTACGGAAGCCTGACGGCGATCAACGTGTATGAATCGGGAGGCGGGTATTCCTACGGCGGGTATGCGGTGGCCGTGGACGGAACCGGGGAAGAGCAGGAGGAAGAGAAACGTCTGGATGACGAGTTGGTGGAAACCTTGAGAAATCTGCCCCATGTGGAACTGGTATCCCCCGTACTTAGTATCAATGTGATCGCGAAATGCGGTGTGTATGAGAACAGCATGCGGATCCAGGGAATGAGTGCAGAGGCTTTTGAAGAGATGAAGATTCCGCTGGGAGCGGGCCGGTATCCGGACGGAAAGGACGGGAAACTGGAACTCTTTTACGGGAACATGGTTCTCCAGGATTTCTACAATTCCAAAACCGGGACCTATCCCTATTATGAGAAGAATGAACTGCCCGATATAGACCCCATGGAAGACCCTATTTTCTATATTTTTGATACGGATGCCTATTATCAGAGCCAAAACGGTTCGAACGGTTCGGCGGCCTCTACGGTGGCCCCGCCCAAGAAATACATGCTGGATACCTGCGGTATGGTGGACGGCGGACCGGAGGACTGGAGCCGGTACAGCTATAATGTCTATTGTGATATCGATGCCCTGGTGGCGGAGCTGAAACGGATTTTCAAGTCCAAAGCGATTCCGGGCCAGCCCACCACTGCGGGAGGAAAGCCCTATAAAGAGATTTTTTATGATCAGCTCTACGTGGACGTGGACGACATGGAAAATGTGGCGGAGGTACAGAGCCTGATCAACTCCATGGGGTATCAGGCATCGAGCAACGCGGAATGGGTGGAGTACTCCCAGACACAGTACGGCTATATCCAGATGGTCCTGGGGGGAATCGGCGCGGTATCTTTGCTGGTGGCAGCCATCGGAATCACCAATACCATGATGATGTCGATCTATGAAAGGACCAAGGAAATCGGCATTATGAAAGTATTGGGATGCGACCTGCGCAATATCCAGATGATGTTTCTGCTGGAGGCCGGATATATCGGCCTGATCGGAGGCTTGGTGGGGCTTGCTTTCAGCTATGGGATATCATCGGTCATCAACCGGGTGGTGCAGTCCACAGGGAACGCAATCACCCTGTCCTACATCCCGCCCTGGCTGGCCGGCTTATCGCTGGTCTTTGCCATTCTGGTCGGTATGATAGCCGGGTTCTTCCCTTCCCTGCGGGCCATGCGGCTCAGTCCTCTGGCCGCAATCAGAAACGACTGAAATTCCTCAGTTTTGATACAAAGCATTTGTCACACAGTTGGCGATGAGAGTGGCTCCGGCCACATTGGGATGGATACCGTCTGAGAGGAACAGATCCAGATTTGCCCAGTTGATCCCGCTGAGATGGAACAGATCGATCACGTGTACGCCATAGGCCTGTGCGATGGCCCTGATCTGGTCGTTGTAGGCGGTCACCTGTACGCCGATCTCATTGACCGCCAGACCGGAGTCCCCTTCCACAAAACAGCATCTGGGCGGGAGCGTACAGCAGTAAACGGCGGCATTGGGATAAAGCACTTTGATTTTCTGAATCATGATCTCATAGGCTTCCGAAAAAACGGAGATCTCCCCTTCGGTCCGTATGCCGGGCGCCTGGAACGTTCCCGGGGTGCGGCTGCGGGAGAAATCGTTGATTCCCATATAGATGATGATCACGTCGGGAGCGGAGCCGTCCGCTCCCCGCAGATCCATCACCCTGCGGGTACTGCAGCCGGGGGCGGAACCGTCCATGGCGAGGGAATTCCCCGTCATATTGGTGTTGGAGGAGGAAGCGTTGGTACACAGGGTCATGCCCGTCTTAGTCAGTACCTGATGCCACCAGGTCTGTTCCACCAGGGTGATTTCTCCGCTTTCCGGATAAAAAATGTTGTAATCTGAGGGCTGCTGCCCGGTGAAGGTGGAAATGCTGTCCCCCATGACGGAAAGCTTCTTTCCTGCAAGGGAAGAGGGTTCCGCCGCCTGGGCCTTTGGCGCGTTCCAGAAAAGTGCCAGAACGGCCATTAGGCAGAAGCCCAGAAGAGCGCTGCGCTTTTTGACCGGGCGAAAGTGGAGGATAGAGACTGCTGTCTGCCGAGGAAAAGCGTGTTCATACAATCCATTCATGTCAGAAAACTCCTTTATCTTTTGATGATAAAACGATATCACAGACAAAAGAGGCCTGTCAAGAAGGAAAGCCTTTCCCGGCAGGACAAAATCGGGAACGGTTTAGCGGCCCTCTACGGCCGTGTTCCGCCCCGCCCGGCCTCGCAGAACATGGTGATCCATCGGGGACCCGCTTTCGCTCAGCCAAAAACGCAACGGTACTAAGCTCGCCAAGGACGGGCTCGCTAAGTGCCGGCGTTTTTGGATGGTCCCCTCTGTGATCACCATGTTCTGCGAGGCCGGGCAGGGGCGGAACACGGTCGCAGAGGGCCGCTAAACCGCTCCTGTATAATTTTGTGTTAAATTCAGTATAAGAGGGCGTTGGTGATGTATTCGGCGATCAGGTGCGCGCCTTCGGCATTGGGGTGAACGCCGTCGCTGGTGTATTGTCCGAGGGTATCGTAGGTGATGCCGCAGTTATGGACGTCGATTACGGGGTAATTATAAGCAGAAGCGATGGTGGCGATTTCCGCATTGAAATCCCCGATGGTGTTTCCCTTCCGATTGGTGGCCGGATAGGATTCGGGGTTTTCGTCCACGTCCCCGGCATTCGTTTCCAACAGTGTACAGAAATAGATGGTCGTGTTGGGATAGAGGGCGTTCAGCTTCTGGAGCATCAGTTCGTAGGCGTCGCAGAAGTTTTCCACAACTCCCTCTTCCTGTTTGGAAGGAGCGGAAAAGCTGCCCAGCTCCACGCTGCGAAGAAAATCGTTGGTTCCCATGAAGACGATAAGGATATCGGGTTGAGCGCCGTTATCCCCGGGAGTGAGGTCGAGCATGCGCTTGGTGCTGCATCCGGGCGCGCTTCCCGTGGTATCGGAGGAGTCGCCGGTCACATTGGTATTGGAGGAAGAGGCGTTGGCGTTCAGCTCCATTTTCGTATCGGAGAGCACCTGGAACCACCAGGTCTTTTCCACGGAGCTGATATCTCCGCTTCCGGGATAGAAAATATTGTAGTCGGTGGGAATATATCCGTCGAAGGTCGAGATGCTGTCGCCCAGAATGGACAGCTTCATTCCCTCCAGATTCTTTGCGGTCTGCCCCTCCGGGGCTTGGGAGGAAGGCGTCTCCTGCGTTTCCGATGCGTTTTCACCCTCCTGGGTGTCGCTCGCTTCCTCTTCGGCCGGAGGCGTTTTCGAGGAAAAAGAGCAGGCGGAAAACACCAGGGAAAAGGACAGAACGTATGCGGGAAGGAATAATAATTTTTTCTTTTTCATAGCGGCTCCTGTTGAACTTGATTGTTATAGTCTATGATTCGTATTATATCATAATTCGTGGGAACGGGAAGAAAAAGAATTCCTTTTAGGAAAGAATACGGGCGCAGGGCCGTTCGGTTCAGCCACCCCGCAGGCTCCCGGACGCCGGGGCGCACAGGGAAGGATCCTGCCGGAAGCCCGCTGCCCCTTTGGGCTGCTTCTAAAGCCGCTGTTCCCGGCTTCGGACCTTGCGAATGCGGCTAAACTCCTCACTGCGTTCGTCGGACAACGCCGCATTCGCAAGGAAGCCGCTCCCATCGGCTTAAGAAGCAGCGCCAAAGGGACAGATGGCTTCCGGCAGGATCCTTCCCTGTGCGCCCCGGCGTCCGGGAGCCTGCGGGGTGGCTGAGCCGATACGCCGTTCATTCGTTTGTCTCGAAAAAGATTGCTCCATACGGTTGCATTTCCCGTGGTTTATGGTATTCTGGTATAAATGCGAAAAATCCGTAACGGTTTAGGCAGGCCTGAATCGTTACGGGAATCTCGCCCTGTATTACGGTTTACGCCGCATTTTAAGATTGTGCAGCCGCCTGTGAGCGGCAAAGGGGAGCAAGGTTGAAAGAAGGACGCTTTCAACCTCCCTGATTGGAGCGCCCGCTAAGGCGGGCAGAGGGGAGCAAAGAATGAGGATCATCAGAACCAAAGATTATCAGGAAATGAGCCGCAGGGCGGCCGGCCTTATATCCGCACAGATCATAATGAAACCGGAATGTGTCCTGGGTCTGGCCACGGGCTCCACGCCGGTGGGACTGTACCGGCAGCTGGTGGAAGGGTATCGGAAAGGGGATCTGGATTTTTCCCGGGTTACGACGGTAAACCTGGACGAGTATAAGGGATTGAGCCGGGAGAATGAACAGAGCTATTATTATTTCATGAATGACAATTTGTTCCGGCATGTGAATATCGATAGGGAAAAGACCCATCTGCCTGACGGTATGGAGCCGGACAGCGGGAAGGCGTGCGCGGATTATAACGGGATCATAGATGCGGTGGGCGGGATAGACTTACAGCTTCTCGGACTGGGCCACAACGGTCATATCGGTTTCAATGAACCCTGTGTTCACTTTGAATTGGGGACCCACTGCGTGGATTTGACCGAATCCACCATTCGGGCGAACAGACGGTTTTTCGATTCCTATGAGGCGGTTCCGAGACAGGCATACACTATGGGAATCGGAAACATCATGAAGGCGAGAAAAATCCTGGTGGTGGTGAGCGGCGAGGATAAGGCGGCTGCCGTAAAGGAGGCTTTTTTCGGACCGGTGACGCCCAAGGTGCCCGCATCCGTCCTGCAGCTGCATCCGGATGTGTGCGTGGTAGCGGACGAGGCGGCTCTTTCCGGGATTTAGGGATGCCGTCTGCAGTATGACGGAAAATGGTGACAAAAGTTTGAAACCTCGTTTCAAACTCTTTATTGGAGGCAGTATCGCAAGCTCCGCTTACGATATGCAGGGGTATAGAAACGAAAATGCGCATCAAAGCGCGGACGGGAGCCGACTATGGTAATACAAAGCCGGAGAGTATGGGTGGCAGGGCAGTTTCTGGCCGCCCGGCTCGTAATGGAAGAAGGGAAGATTGCCGGGATTTGGCCTTATGCGGACGATCCTGTGGATGAGGACTATGGGAACCGGAGGATCCTGCCGGGATTTCTGGACGTACACACCCACGGCGCATACGGGTTCGATACCAACGATGCAGATCCGCAGGGCCTGCGGAACTGGATGAAGCGTATTCCGGAGGAAGGAGTGACCGGTATCCTTCCGACGACGGTGACGCAGATGCCGGAAGTGTTAACACGGGCCCTTCGCAATGTGGCGGCGGTATCGGAAGCGGGATATGAGGGGGCCGAGATCCTGGGCGTGCATTTTGAGGGTCCCTATCTGGATATGGACCATAAGGGAGCGCAGCCGCCGGAGGCCATCGCCGTCCCTTCCGTGGAACAGTTTTGCCGTTATCAGGAAGCCGCCGGAGGGCGGATCCGTTATATTACCCTGGCGCCCGAGCACGATGCCGGATTTGCTTTGACAAAATACTGCAGCCGGACGGGGGTTGTGGTCAGTATGGGGCATTCCGGCGCGAGCTATGAACAGGCTCTTTTGGCCGTCGCGAACGGGGCGGTCAGCATGACCCATGTATATAACGGGATGAGCCCCTATCATCACAGAAATCCGGGCCTGGTGGGGGCGGCATTCCGGATCCGGGACATTTTCGGAGAGGTGATCTGTGACGGCTGCCATTCCCATTTGGCTGCCCTGAATAATTTTTTCCAGGCGAAGGGAAGGGAACGGGCGGTCATGGTTACGGATTCCCTATGCGCCAAGCATTGCCCGCCCGGCGGCGTCTTTTGGCTGGGAGGCCACGAAATCGAGATCGGTGTGGACGGATTGGCCCGTTTAAAGGGAACGGATACGATCGCGGGGAGCACGCTGCGTATGAACGAAGGGCTCCGCATCCTGGTGGAGGAGGCGTTGGTTCCTTTTGACGCCGCGGTGAATTCCTGTACCCTCAACCCGGCGCGCTGTCTGGGTGTGGATGGCCGGAAGGGCAGGCTGGCGGCCGGATACGATGCGGATCTGGTGGTACTGGAGGACGACTACCGGGTAAACGCCACTTACTGCCGCGGAATAAAATGCTACGATTCGGCAGAACATGCTGCCTGGGAAGGATAAGACAGAGAGGGGAGGGATGGCGGATGGATTGCAAGAGTGCTGAAAAGCAGATCCCAGATTTCATCCGGGGAGAGATGGATACCCGGCCGGCGGAGCAGTTTCTCGCGCATGTGGGAAGCTGTCCCTCCTGTAAGGAAGAGCTGAGCATCCAGTTCCTGGTGGCAGTGGGCCTGTCCCGGCTGGAAGAGGGGGAGGCTTTTCATCTCAACCGGGAGCTGACCGCCCGGCTGGAACAGGCGGCAAGGCATGTGAAAATCCGTAAAAGACTGCAAGGGGGGCTGTATCTGTTTGAAATTGCAGCCATTCTGACGACGGCCTGGGTATTGACAGGCGTGGTATTTTAAGTGGGAAAGAGGTTTTGATTATGGACGGAAAGCTGGTCTTGATTGACGGGCACAGCATATTAAACAGAGCGTTTTACGGCGTGCCCGATCTCTCCAATGCGCAGGGTTTGCATACCAATGCGGTATACGGATTCCTGAATATTCTGTTCAAGATCCTGGAGGAAGAGGAGCCGGAATATCTGGCGGTGGCCTTTGACGTGCATGCGCCCACCTTCCGCCATGAGATCTATAAGGAATATAAGGGAACGAGAAAGCCCATGCCGGAGGAGCTGCGGGAGCAGGTGCCGGTGCTGAAGGAGGTCCTGGCGGCCATGGGGATCTGTACCGTGGAAAAGGCCGGGCTGGAGGCGGACGATATCCTGGGAACCCTGGCGAAGAGAGGGGAACGAGACGGCATGGAGGTGGCCCTCGTTTCGGGGGACCGGGACCTTCTGCAGATCGCCGGAGAGCATATCAAGATACGGATTCCCAAGACCAGAGGAGGAAAAACCCAGATTGAGGACTATTATGCGGCGGACGTAGAGGCATCCTATCACGTTACACCGGAGCAGTTTGTGGAGTTAAAGGCTTTGATGGGGGACACCTCGGACAATATTCCCGGGGTGCCCAAGGTGGGGCCGAAGACCGCGGAAGAGCTGATGGTGCGGTACGGTTCCCTGGAAAATATCTATGCCCATCTGGACGAAATCGGGAAAAAGAGCATCCGGGAGTCCCTGGCGGCTAACCGGGAGCTGGCGGATTTGAGTAAGGTGCTTGCCAAAATCGATACAAAAGCGCCGCTGTCCGTCACCTGGGAGGAGATGAGAAAGGGGGATCTTTTCACGCCGGAGGCCTACGCCCTGTTCGTCCGTCTGGAATTCAAGAATCTGATGGGCAGATTCGACGATAGGGTCACGTCCGCGGGCGGACAGAGCCTGGAAATATGCAGCAGCAGCGATCCGGAGGAGGCGGAAGAGGTTTTCCGGGAAGCTTTGGCAGCACAGCGGGCCGCATTTTGGGTGCTGGAGGACGGAAACGTGGCCTCCCGGTTTATGGGGACCGCTTCCGGCGGGGCGGGCGAGCGGATGGGAGATTTCGCGGCACTTGCGCTCTCCTACGAAAAGGAGAAGGCCTGGGTCTTCTTTCCGGAGGGGGCTCTCACCCGCTCCCTTCTGGCGGAGAAGCTGGAACGGCTGGCGGCCGGGAAGGGGAGGCTTGCCACCTTTCAGATTAAACCCCAGTATGCCTATCTGAAGCGGGAGGAGACGGACGGCCTGTTCGACGTGCTGATTGCGGCTTATCTGCTCAATCCCCTGAAAAGCGACTATGCCCTGGAGGATATCGCCAATGAACACCTGGGCAAAACCATCCGCAGCCGAAGCCAGCTGTTGGCCAAACTTCCTTTGGCCGATGCGGCGGCGGGGCAGCGGGAAGCCCTCTGCGAATATGCGGGATACGGGGTCCATACGATCTTTATGGGTGCCCCGGTGCTGGAAGAGAAGCTGCGGGAACAGCGGATGGAGGCACTGTTTTCGCAGATCGAGATGCCCCTCACCAGGGTTTTGTACGATATGGAAACGGAAGGGGTGAAGGTGAGGCCGGAGGAACTGAAAGCTTATGGAGACGCTCTGATGGAGCGGATCGGAGAGCTGGAAACGTCCATCCATGAGAAAGCGGGAGAGGATTTTAACATCAATTCCCCAAAACAGCTGGGGGAGATCCTGTTCGGGAAGATGAAGCTTCCCGGCGGTAAAAAGACGAAGACCGGCTATTCCACCGCTGCGGATGTGCTGGAAAAGCTCGCGCCGGAGCACCCGATCGTATCGGAAATCCTGGAATACCGAGGGCTTGCCAAGCTGAAATCCACCTATGCGGATGGTCTGGCCGCCTTCATCGGGGAGGAGGACCGGATCCACACCACCCTGAATCAGACGATCACGGCTACGGGCAGGATCAGTTCCACGGAACCAAACCTGCAGAATATCCCCATGCGCATGGAGCTGGGGCGTCTCATCCGGAAGGTATTCATTCCCAGGGAAGGATACGTGTTCACGGATGCGGACTATTCCCAGATCGAGCTGCGGGTGCTGGCCCATATGTCCGGGGACGAACAGCTGATCGAAGCCTATCGGATGGATGCCGACATCCACCGCATTACTGCGTCCAAGGTGTTCCACACGCCCTTTGACCAGGTGACGGATCTGCAGCGGAGGAATGCCAAAGCGGTGAATTTCGGGATCGTATACGGGATCAGCTCCTTTGGGCTGAGTCAGGATCTGAGCATTTCCCGAAAGGAGGCCTCCGCCTATATCGAAGAATACTTCAAGACCTACCCGGACGTGAAGCGCTTCCTGGACCGGATGGTGGAGGAGGCGAAGGAAAAGGGATATTCGGTCACCATGTTCGGGAGAAGGCGGCCGGTGCCGGAGCTGCAGTCCGGCAATTTCATGCAGCGCTCCTTCGGGGAGCGGGTGGCCATGAATGCGCCCATCCAGGGAAGCGCAGCGGATATCATCAAGATTGCCATGATCCGTGTGTGGGGACGGCTGAAAAAGGAAGGCCTGCGTTCCAGGCTCATCCTGCAGATCCACGACGAGCTGCTGGTGGAGACGGCGCAGGGAGAAGAGGATGCGGTGGCCCGGATCCTGGAGGAGGAGATGAGCGCATCGGCCGATTTGGCCGTGGCGCTGGAAATCGACCTGCATACGGGCAGAAACTGGTATGAGGCGAAATAGCGGACAGAGGGCTGGGAAGATGAAGCTGATCGGAATTACAGGCGGAGTGGGAGCCGGGAAATCCCTGGTGCTGGCCCGGCTTTCGGAACGCTGCCGCTGCCGGATCCTGCTGGCGGACGAGGTGGGAAACGAAGTGAAACGGCCGGGAGAGGCCTGTTACAAAAGGCTGGTGGAACTGCTGGGAGAGGGGATCCTTTTGCCGGACGGTTCGATCGACCGGGGACGGATGGCGGCGGCCGTTTTTTCGGATCCCGGGCTTAGACAGGAGGTGAACGGCATTATCCACCCGGAGGTGCGGCGCCGGATCCTTACGGAAGTGGAACGGGAACGCGCGCGCGGGGCGTCGGACTTCTTTTTTCTGGAGGCGGCGCTTCTGATCGAATGCGGTTATGAAGCAATCCTGGACGAACTGTGGTATGTGCATGCCGACCGGGAGGTACGCAGGGCACGGCTGAAGGAGTACAGGGGATATTCCGATGAAAAAATCGACCGTATTTTTGCCAGCCAGCTTCCCGAGGAGACGTTCTATAGGCATTGCTGCCGGGTGATCGTCAATAACGGGGACGTGCAGGAGACATACCGGCAGATAGAAGAGGCGCTGCGGCAGACCGGTTAGATTGAAAAATAAGTGGGAGCTAGGATGAGATGAGACTGTGCAGTATTGCAAGCGGAAGCAGCGGAAACTGCATTTATGTGGGTACGGATACCACCCATGTGCTGGTGGATGTGGGGATCAGCAGGAAGAGGACGGAAGAGGGTTTACATAGGCTGGGGGTGGATCCCAGAGAGCTGGATGCGATTTTCATCACCCATGAGCATAGCGACCATATCGGCGGACTGGGAGTATTTTCCCGAAAATATCGGATCCCCATCTATGCCACTCAGGGAACGATAACCGCCATACGGCGCAGCCGCAGCCTGGGGGAGATCGACCGGGAGCTGTTTGAGACGCTGCGGGCGGACGAAAGCTTTAGGATTAAGGATATGACCGTCAATCCCATGACCGTTTCCCATGATGCGGCGGATCCGGTGGCCTACCGGTTTTCCTACGGAAGACAGCGGATCGGCGTGGTGACGGATCTGGGAACCTACAACGACTATACGGTGGAAGCCCTGCGGGGCATGGACGTCCTTCTGCTGGAGGCAAACCATGATGTAAACATGCTTCAGGTGGGGCCCTACCCCTATCCGTTAAAGCAGCGTATCCTGGGGAACCGGGGACATCTTTCCAACGAAAATTCCGGGCGGCTTTTATGCAGGCTTCTGCACGACGGGCTGCAGTATATCATCCTGGGGCACCTGAGCCAGGAAAACAACTTGCCGGAGCTAGCCTATGAAACGGTGAAGCTGGAGCTGGCCAGGGCAGGGGGAAAACACGCGGCGGGAAATCTGCCCATCCAGGTCGCGAAACGCAGCGAACCTTCGGATGTGGTAGAGCTGCCGGGATGAGGCGGTAAATTTATGTACGCCGAACGCTGCCGGGACGAAACGGTAAATTTGTGTGCGCCGGGACGCACGGACGGGATCACCCTGATTGATACGCGCCGACCTGCGCAGATGGGAGATAAAGAATGAAGAGAGCAATTATAACGGTGGTGGGCCACGATACGGTGGGAATCATTGCCAAGGTATGCACCTATTTGGCGGACAATAACATCAACATCCTGGATATCAGCCAGACGATCGTGCAGGAGTACTTCAACATGATGATGATTGTGGATATGGACCGGACAGAAAAGCGTTTCGGGGATATTGCGGATGAACTCTCGAAGCTGGGCGAGGGGATCGGTGTGATCATCAAGTGCCAGAGCGAAGAGATCTTCAGCCAGATGCACAGGATCTGAAACGGAGGCCGGAATGATAAACATATTCGAAGTAAACGAGACCAATAAGATGATCGAGAAGGAAAACCTGGATGTGCGGACCATCACCATGGGAATCAGCCTTTTGGACTGCATAGATTCCGACCCGGGCAGGCTTCGGGAAAAGATCTATGAGAAGATCACCGCCTCCGCGAAAGATCTGGTGCGCACCGGGGAAGACATATCCAGAGAATTCGGAATTCCGATTGTGAATAAACGAATTTCAGTGACACCGATCGCCCTGGTGGGCGGTGCGGCCTGCCGGACGGCGGAGGAATTTGCCGGGATCGCAAAGACCCTGGACGACGCGGCCCATGAGGTGGGCGTGAATTTTATCGGCGGTTATTCGGCATTGGTATCCAAGGGAGCGACCCGGGCGGACGAGATTTTCATCCGTTCCATTCCCATGGCTCTGGCGGAGACGGAACGGGTATGCAGCTCCGTGAACCTGGGCTCTACCAGAACGGGAATCAATATGGACGCGGTGCGGCTGATGGGAGAAATCATCCTGGAGGCAGCCCATCGTACGAAGGACACGGATTCGTCGGCCTGTACCAAACTGGTGGTATTCTGCAATGCGCCGGACGACAATCCGTTCATGGCCGGCGCCTTCCATGGGGTGACGGAGGCGGACCGGATCATCAACGTGGGAGTCAGCGGGCCGGGAGTGGTGAAAACCGCCCTGGAAAAGGTACGGGGAGAAAGTTTTGAGGTGCTCTGTGAGACCATTAAAAAGACCGCGTTCAAGGTGACCCGGGTGGGGCAGCTTGTGGCGAGGGAGGCATCGTCCAGGCTGGGCGTTCCTTTCGGTA
Organism: Lachnospiraceae bacterium; assembly: GCA_021770245.1. Taxonomy (GTDB): domain Bacteria; phylum Bacillota; class Clostridia; order Lachnospirales; family Lachnospiraceae; genus Eisenbergiella. The sequence goes on along the minus strand of JAETRI010000016.1, from coordinate 28,821 downwards.
TCGTTGACCTTTCCCTGGCTCCCACGCCGGCCATCGGAGACAGCGTGGCGGACATCCTGTGCGAGATTGGATTGGAACATGCGGGCGCGCCGGGCACCACCGCAGCGCTGGCGCTTTTGAACGATCAGGTGAAAAAGGGCGGCGTGATGGCCTCCTCCTATGTCGGCGGCCTGAGCGGAGCCTTTATCCCGGTGAGCGAGGATCAGGGGATGATCGACGCGGTTTCCGCAGGCGCGCTCACCCTGGAAAAGCTGGAGGCCATGACCTGTGTCTGTTCCGTGGGACTGGATATGATCGCCGTTCCCGGGGATACGAAGGCATCCACCCTTTCCGGCATCATCGCAGACGAAATGGCCATCGGTATGGTGAATCAGAAGACTACGGCGGTACGTCTGATTCCCGTGATCGGCAAAGATGTGGGCGATCATGCACAGTTCGGCGGACTTTTGGGCCATGCGCCGATCATGAGCGTGAACCGTTTCGGATGTGAGAGATTCGTGAACCGGGGAGGGAGGATCCCCGCCCCAATCCACAGCTTTAAAAACTGACAGGCATTATAATCTGCCTGCGGTATTCGTTTAGAAAGGGCTTTCCGTATTTCCGGCTGACAACGGCTTGGTAGATATGGGAAGCCCTTATTTCCTCCGAAAGCAGAGGCAGAAGAGCGGGCGGCAGTTTTTTTTCGGCGCCGGCCGGGCCGGACAGGAGGGGAAGCAGGGCATTGCGCTTAATGTGGCCCAAGAGCGGGGCCGCGTTTGCGGAAAAGCCCAGCATACGCAGATAGACGGGAAAACCCTGGGCCCGGCTTCTCTCCGTCTCATCCTGGCGGATGTTAAGAAGGATATGGGCCAGACACCGGCTGATCCGCGTATAGGTATAATTGCGGGATTTCAGCTTCAGGCAGAAACCCTCCCAGTCCGTGAAGGAGTCCAAAGCATTTATGATCCGGTCCGCCAGATCGGGAGTCATGTCGGCATAACTCCACAGAGGGGAGCCGTCGCGCCCCCGGGGCGTGAAAGCTTCCTGCGTAAGAAGGAGCAGACGATAGTGGAGCATGGCGGAGAAATCCGTCTCCTCTATGATGCCCGAATCGGAAAGAAAGGCATCCCAGATTCCCAGAGTCTGCGGGGGAAGGGCGTCTGAAAGCTGCGCAGGAAGCGTTCCGCAAAGGAGCCGTTTGCGCAGGGCGGAGGCGGAGGCATAACCCTTCCCCAGAGAAGGATCGTGATAACCGGCCCCCTGCCTTTGGACGGCGGCAGGCCGGATGCGGCTGCGGGAACGGGACAGGGCGCGGCAGTACTCGATCCCCAGGATATCGTTGGGCCCCTCGGGCAGGCGGAGCGGGGAGCCGGCCTGCCCGGGCATTTCGACCGATGAAGGCACGGCCCGCGCATTTCCCAGGGCATGAAGGGCCTGTGAACGCGCGGCCGGAAAGGAGAGGCCGGCCTTCAGAGCGGCCCGGAGGGCGGCCCGATACAGGGGATCCTTTTCCGCCGCATCCAGAAGGGAGGCGGTTTCCAGGAGTGAAGCCGTATTGCCGCTTTCGCTGCCAAAGCTCAGGGTGTCCACGCAGCCCAGGGCGTTGAGGACGGAAACCGCTCCGGAAGCGAAAGCCTCCGCGCTGGCGCAGGCATAACGCACCGGAAGCTCCAGAACCAGATCGGCGCCGCAGGCGAGAGCCATCTCGGCCCGGGTATATTTGTCCAGCAGGGCGGGCGCGCCCCGCTGAGTGAAGTTCCCGCCGAGAACGACGACGATATAATCCGCCCCCGTATCCTCCCGGGCCTTGCGGATGTGGTAGGCATGCCCTTCGTGAAAAGGGTTATATTCGGCTGCAATTCCGGTCACTTTCATGGTCCTGGCTCCTCACTCCGTCGTCTTGGAATTCCGCCGCATACGGGAAAAATGCGGATAAAACCTGTTTCCGGAAAGCGGCTTCTGTCCCCGGCAGGTAAGACGGATCTTTATTATCATATCACATTTTAAGAAAATCTCGAAGAACAGATTGAAAGATAAGCAGGACAAACGCATGAACGTCCCGGCGTCCGTCTGCCGCCGGGACGTTCATGCGTTTGTCCTGGGAAAATAAGCCCGACAGCCGGGCGGGAAAACAAAAATGTGCATGAATTTGTACAAGAAATCCTAAAAATGTACCTTGTATACCATTCGGGAATTCTGTATAATTTATAAGAATGTAAGTTTGGAAAGAAATTTCCGGCTTTACGATTGGTAGCGTTATCGCAAGCCCCGCCTGCGATACGCAGTGGTATAAATAAGTCCTCAGGATGATACAGGTTCCGTTTCGCCGGCCGGGTTCGGACAGTGCCGCGTTGCGGAAACCGCAATCCGGGAACAGTAGACGTTGCGGAAAGGAGTTACGGGGATATGTCTTATATTGATCTGATCAAGAAAAAGGCGAGAGCGGATAAGAAGACGATCGTTCTGCCCGAGACTACGGACAAAAGGACGCTGATCGCGGCTTCCCATGTGATCGAAGAAGATCTCGCCAATATCATCATGGTGGGCAATGAAGAGAAGATTATGGACGGTGCCGGCTGGCTGGAAGTCGATTTGACGGGAGTAAAGGTGATCGACCCCACCAGGACGGAGAAATTCGAGGAGTATGCCCAGCTATTATATGAACTGAGAAAAGCGAAGGGTATGACGATAGAAGATGCGCGGGAAAAGCTGCTCAACGACTATTTAACTTTCGGTGTACTCATGGTCAAGGCCAATGATGCGGACGGGATGGTAGCGGGAGCATGTCATGCCACGGCGGATGTGCTCAGGCCTTCCCTGCAGATTCTGCGCACGGCGCCCGGCGTGAAGCTGGTATCCGCATTTTTCATCCTGGATGTTCCGGACTGCCAGTATGGGGAAAACGGGACCTTCCTGTTTGCCGACTGCGGGCTGAACCAGGATCCCACGGCGGAGGAGCTGGCGGCCATCGCGGACAGCAGCGCCAAGAGCTTTAAACAGCTGGTGGATGCCAAGCCCCTGATCGCCATGCTCTCCCATTCCTCCAAGGGAAGCGCCAGCCATCCGCTGGTGGACAAGGTGGTGCGGGCGGTGGAGATCGCCCATGAGGAATACCCGCATCTGACGCTGGACGGCGAGCTGCAGACGGATGCCGCCCTGGTTCCCAAGATCGCAAAATCCAAAGCGCCGGGCAGCGAAGTGGCCGGCAAGGCAAACGTGTTGATTTTCCCCAATCTGGATGCGGGAAACATAGGCTACAAGCTGGTACAGCGTCTCGGAAAGGCGGAGGCTTACGGCCCTATGCTTCAGGGAATTGCCAAGCCGGTGAACGACCTGTCCAGAGGCTGTTCCTGGGAAGACATTGTGGGTGTGGTGGCCCTTACGGCAGTGCAGGCACAGCTGGCTTGAGAGGGCAGATAATCCGGAGATGTTCTGGTGCAGGGAGGCTTCACCGTTAGGGAGCCGTTTAGGTCTGTGTACCGGAAGGCCGCAGCGCGGTTTGTAAGAGAAGACATGCCGGACGGATCGAAACGGATCTGTCCGGCGTTTTTATAAGAGGAATAGAAGGGGGTATTGTTATGAACGTTTTAGTGATTAACTGCGGGAGTTCTTCCCTGAAATTTCAGCTGATCGATGCGGAAAGCGAAAAACTGATTGCAAAAGGCCTGTGCGAGCGGATAGCCATTCCGGGAGGCCGCATGGTCTATACGAGCGCATCGGGAGAAAAGAAAATTACGGAAAAGGAGATGGGAGACCACAGGGAGGCTATCCGGCTCGTTTTGGAGGCCTTAACCGACCCGGAGACCGGGGTGATAGACAGTCTGTCCGGTATCGATGCGGTGGGGCACCGCATTGTACACGGAGGAGAACATTTTGCCGGTTCCACCCTGATTACGGAGGAAGTGAAGCGGGCGATCCGGGAATGTTGTGAACTCGCTCCGCTGCATAATCCGGCCAACCTGATCGGAATCGAAGCCTGCGAAGCGCTGATGCCCGGCGTTCCCATGGTGGGCGTGTTCGATACGGCTTTCCACCAGACCATGCCGGAGGAAGCCTATCTCTACGGCATCCCCTATCATTACTACAGGGACTATAAAATCAGAAGATACGGTTTCCACGGAACCAGTCATGCCTATGTATCGGGAAGAGCCGCAGCCCTGCTGGGCCGTCCGATAGAGGAACTGAAGCTTATCGTGTGCCATCTTGGGAACGGTGCGTCCGTATCCGCCGTAAAGTACGGAAAATGCGTGGATACCTCCATGGGCTTAACCCCGCTGGAAGGGCTGGTGATGGGGACCAGAAGCGGCGATATCGACCCTGCCGTCATGGAGTTTATTGCCCATAAAGAGGGAAAAGGGGTGGACGAGATCATGGACATTCTCAACAGGGAGTCCGGCGTATACGGGCTTTCCGACGGCTTTTCCTCCGATTTCCGCGATCTGGAAGAGGCTTACGGGAAAGGGGAAGAAGCGGCAGTCCGTACCCTCAAGGCCTTCTGCCACAGAGTTTTGAAATATATCGGAGCCTACGCGGCACAGATGGGCGGCGTGGATGCCGTCTGCTTTACCGCGGGCGTGGGAGAGAACAGCCCTCTTGTGCGCAGTATGATCTGTTCCAGCCTGGCCTGGCTGGGGATCGTCCTGGATGATGGCGCCAATCACGTTAGAGGACAGGAAATCGTGATTTCCAAACAGGGAGAGGGGGCAAAAGCCCTTGTAATTCCCACCAACGAAGAGCTGGCGATTGCCAGGGAAACCTATGCAATCGTGCAAAAAGGGGAGTGAAGCCATGGACGCCCTGCGGCGTAGCTGCAGGGCGGAGCGGATTTTATCTCCAATGGGGCTGACGGAGCTACGGCAGCACTGCGGGAAAAAGGAATCACACGGCTTGAAAGAGGGGAGTCCGATAGCGGTTTGACCGATGTCGGGCCCCTTTTCATACGAGGGATCGGGATATGCACCGGTTCTTCCAATCGTAACAGTTAAGCCGCCTCACAGGTTCCAGGGCGCTGGGGCGAAGGATCCTGTCGGAAGCCCTCTGCCCTTTTGGGATGCTTTTAAAGCCGCCGTTCCCACGACAAACGCATGAACGGCCCTGCGAATGCGGATGAACTGTTAGTTCCAATTTATTAAAAATATAGAAATAATTTTATATTCGATTGCAACATAAAAAAAAGCCCATTATAATAGAAATGAACGTCCGAAAAAAACAGTAAGGGGGATTTTATGGAAAAACAAAAGAAGGCTTTCAGCCTGGCAGCCTTATTCGCGCCCACTGATATGACGGAAGGGTCGCCGGGGAAAAAAATCATAGCGTTTGCGATCCCCATGTTGATCGGCAATATCGCACAGCAGTTATACAATACGGTTGACAGCATTGTGGTGGGAAGATATGTGGGAGACAATGCGCTGGCGGCTGTAGGCAGCGCGGGGCCCATACTGAACCTTCTGCTGGTGCTGTTTGTGGGTATCTCTGTCGGGGCCAGCATCATGGTTTCCCAATATTTCGGAGCAAAGCAGAGAGAAGAGCTGTCCTTTTCCATCGGCTGCAGCATTACTTTAACTGCCATTTCCTCGGTCATCATTATGGTCCTGGCGCCTTTTGTGATCCGGCCGCTGCTCCATCTTCTGAACACGCCGGACAGTATCATGGATTGGTGTTCCTCCTATCTGATGATCCTCTTTTTGGGGATTGCGGGTATGGCGTACTACAATATTTTGAGCGGTATTCTGCGCGGGCTGGGTGATTCCGTATCCGCCCTTTTATATCTGCTGGTGGCCACGGTGCTCAATATCATTCTGGACCTTCTGTTTGTGGCGGTGTTCCAGATGGGCGTTGCGGGAGTAGCCCTGGCAACGGCCATCGCCCAGGCGGTTTCTTCGGTGTTGTGTGTTTTGAAGCTGGCCCGGATGGGGGATATTTTCGATCTGAAGTTTTCTTATCTGAAGCCGAAGAGAAAGCATACGGCTGATATGATCCGCCTGGGCCTTCCTTCCGGTATCACGCAGGCGATTTTTTCCATGGCCATGATCATTGTCCAGTCTTTGACGAACAGTTTCGGGGAAATGTTCATTGCCGCCAACGTGATTATCATGCGTGTGGACGGTTTTGCCATGATGCCGAATTTTTCCTTCGGGACGGCAATGACCACCTATGCGGGGCAGAATGTGGGAGCCAGGAAGTACGACAGGGTGGAGCAGGGCGCGAAGGAAGGAACGCTGATTTCGGTGGCCATTTCCGCGGCAATCACCGCGTTGATCCTGATTTTTGGCAAATATCTGATGCAGATTTTCACGGAGACAAGCGCTCTCGTGGATCTGAGTATGCGGATGATGCGTATTTTAGCGGTGGGATACATAGCCATGGCAGTGACCCAGTGCCTGTCGGGCGTGATGAGAGGCGCGGGGGATACCATGACCCCTATGTGGATTTCCCTGATCACCACAGTGTTGATCCGCGTGCCGCTGGCCTACGGGATTGCCTGGATGACCAGATCCCCTCAGCTGCCTAACGGCAGAAGTGAATGTATCTTTATTTCCCTCCTCGCATCTTGGGTGCTGGGCGCCTTGATCACCTGGTTTTTCTATAGGAAGGGAGCCTGGAAAAAGAAGGCGTTGGAGGAATAGGTTGAAAAATAAGCCCGATGGCTTATTTTTCAACCGCCATTTGCGCCGCAGGCGGCCCAAATGGGATCGCAGATGAGAAATCGCATGCGCGATTTCTCATCGCGTGGCCGCCCAGGACGCGGCATGGAGGAATAGGTTGAAAAATAAGCCCGATGGCTTATTTTTCAACCGCCATTTGCGCCGCAGGCGGCTCAAATGAAATCGCAGATGAGAAATCGCATGCGCAATTTCTCATCGCGTGGCCGCCCAGGACGCGGCATGGAGGAATAGGTTGAAAAATAAGCCCGATGGCTTATTTTTCAACCGCCATTTGTGCCGCAGGCGGCTCAAATGGGATCGCAGATGAGAAATCGCATGCGCAATTTCTCATCGCGTGGCCGCCCAGGACGGCATGAAAAGACTGCAATATCATAACAGGCAGGCCGCCGGCCTGCCTGCATTCATGAAAGGGTTTATTCATCCTCCGCACCGGAGTTCTGCGGTTTGGGGGCGGAGTATCGGGATGTGCCGATGAAATCCGTGCTCACCTCCTGCCCGTCCTGATAGGTGGTGAAATAGGTTTTGGCGGAAAGGCTTCCGGTTTCCTTTGACCAGAGCTTATAGCTCCGGCCGCCCAGGTCCTGTTCCCAAACCAGGCAGTTGATAATCAGCTGGTTTCCCTTGGTATAGGCCTGAAGAATGACGGGAGCGGAATAGTTATTTTTAAATCTCATATCTTTGGAGCCGGCCGTGATGGCGGCATCCATGCCAAGGGGAAGATAATGTACGGGCATACTGTGGGGATGGCGTTCCAGGATCTGCAGCCCTGCGTTTTTGACGGCTACGTAGACGGTGGAGGATACCTGACAGATACCGCCGCCCGTGGACTGGACGGTCCGTCCGTTTACATAGGTGCCGGCGGGCTTATATCCGTTAGCGGCCGTACGGGGACGGATGGCCTCGCTGATGGAAACTTCCTGTCCCGGCATGATCACCATATTGTTCAGATGACCGGCGGCCACCTGAATGTTGGTGATCCGGTTAGAGGAGCTTCCGGAGAAGCTGGTGCTGTAGCTGGAGGCAAGTACAAAATCCGGGCTGCAGCTTAACTTGCCGTTTTCCACTACACAGGTTAAATATTCCTCCGTTAAGTCGAGTACCAGGGGCTGCGGAGTTCCGGCGGCCAGCTGCTGCTGTACGGTATTGATCACCCACACCGTCACATTGGCCGACAGCTGGTAATAGGCTTTCCCAAAACTGCGGACATAGCTGCCGGTACCCGTGTCGAACAGGGAAGCTTCTCCGTCAAAGGTCTGCGCCTTGAGCTGGCCGTTCACCGCATTGATGAAATCCGTAAAAGCGGCGGCGTCGCCCAGCGTACATTGCCGGATGCCTCCGTTTTCGGAGAGGAAAACGGGATAATCCCTGATGGCATCCAGCCCCATGGCCCAGGTCTGTCCGTTGAACGTGAAAATGAGGGGCTGCGAAAACCAGCCTGCGTCGATATAACGGCTGTCCCCTGCGAGGGTGGTAATTCCTCCTGCCGGGATCCTTTCGGCGGCGTCCGCCTGCAGCGGACACAATCCGAGGATCACGAAGAGGCAGAGTACGAGAAGTCTCTTATGTAATCTCTTCATATCAAAATCATACCTTCCTTTCTTCCTGCGGATGCGGGAATCATACCACCCTAGCATAGCATATCCACATCGATTTTCCAATCCTATTTTTCGGAAAGACAGGACAAACGCATGAAGGGCCCTGCGGCCCCTGCGCCACCACGTGCTGCAAGGCAGGGCCCTTCATGCGTTTGTCCTGTCGGAAAGGAGGAAGCCGCTCCCATCGGCTTAAGAAGCAGCACCAAAGCGGCAGATGGCTTCCGGCCGGATCCTTCCCTGTGCAGCCCAGCGTCCGGGAGCCTGCGGGACCGTCCTTGCATTTGGCGCAAGGAAGGCGTCGGATTTCCTGATTCCTGTGCTCCTGGTATCCGTCTGCGCCCTCCTTCTATGCGTTCCCCTTCTTCAGGTTTTTCTGAGCCGTAGAGAGCATGAGTTTAATCCGGTTGAGCTGGTTCACTTCGCTGGCCCCGGGATCGTAGTCGATGGCCACCACGTTGGCGCCGGGATAGCGTCTGCGCAGCTCCTTGATGACTCCCTTGCCCACCACATGGTTAGGCAGGCAGCCGAAGGGCTGGGTGCAGACGATGTTGCTGGTGCCGGACTTGATCAGTTCCACCATTTCCCCGGTGAGGAACCATCCCTCCCCGGTCTGATTTCCGATGGAAACGATTGGGGAGGCATAGGAAGCGATATCCCTGATCCTGGCCGGAGGATGGAAGTGGACGGAGCGTTCAAAGGCCTTTGCGGCGGCGGAACGCATCCATTCCATTCCGGTGATGCCCAGTTTTGCGAAACGGGCCGTCTTTTTGCTGGTGCCCAGGTGTTGTGCCTTATAAATCTGGTTATAGAAGCAGTAGAACATGAAGTCCAGCAGGTCGGGCACCACCGCCTCCGCGCCTTCCGCTTCCAGAAGTTCCACCAGATGGTTGTTGGCGGCAGGGGCGAATTTCACTAGGATTTCTCCCACAATGCCCACGCGGGGCTTCGCTTCGTCGGTGATGGGGACAGCGTCGAATTCTTCTATGATATCCCGGCACATCCGGAAGAAGGTATGAATGCCCGGATGTTTGGAAGCCAGGAAGGTTTTGCATTTCTCGGCCCATTTGCGGTGGCATGCGTTAACGCTGCCGGGAGTACGTTCGTAGGGGCGCATCCGGTAGACACAGCGCATGAAAATGTCTCCGAATATGGCGCCGTAAACCGCCCGGAGCAGGAGATTGGGACTCAGATGAAAGCCCGGGTTGCTCTCCAGTCCGGACATATTGACGGAGATAACGGGTACCTGTTCCATGCCCGCCTTGGCCAGGGCGCGCCGTATGAATCCCATGTAGTTGGTGGCGCGGCATCCGCCTCCGGTCTGGGACATGATGACCGCAACCCGGTTTACGTCGTATCTGCCGGAAAGCAGGGCGTCCATGATCTGCCCCACCACCAGCAGGGAGGGATAGCAGGCGTCATTGTTCACGTATTTCAATCCCATGTCTACGGCGTGCCGGTTGTCGTTGGGCAGAACCTCCACATGGTAGCCGCAGGCGTTAAAGGCGGCTTCGAGCAGATCGAAGTGGATAGGGGACATCTGCGGGCAGAGGATGGTATATTCCTTACGCATTTCCTCCGTAAAAGCCACTTTTTTCACTGCGGTGGAATGTACCTTGCGTTTTTCCTTTTTCTTTTCCTTTTCCCGGATGGCGGACAGGAGGGAGCGGATCCGGATCCTGGCCGCGCCCAGGTTGTTCACCTCGTCGATTTTTAGGCAGGTATAGATCTTGCCGGAACCGGAGAGGATATCGTTCACCTGATCCGTGGTCACGGCGTCCAGGCCGCAGCCGAAGGAATTGAGCTGGATCAGGTTCAGGTCGTCCCGGGTGCGAAGGAAGGAGGCCGCCGCGTACAGCCGGGAATGGTACATCCACTGGTCGGAGACCAGGAGAGGGCGTTCCGGGCAGCCCAGGTGGGAAACGGAGTCCTCGGTGAGTACGGCCAGCCCATAGGAGGTGATCAGTTCGGGGATGCCGTGGTTGATTTCCGGGTCCAGATGGTAGGGTCTGCCGGCCAGAACAATGCCCTGACGGTCGTTTTCCTCCATCCAGGCGAGTACCTCCTCCCCCTTTTTCTTGATATCCTCCCGGGATGCGGCCATCTCCTCCCAGCCCCGGGCGGCCGCTTTTCGTACCTCCTGGGCGGGAAGCTCGGAGAATTCCCCTACCAGGGCGTCCGAGGCCGTCTCCAGGCTGGTGAATGCCAGGAAGGGATTGCGCAGAATGGCCTCGCCCCGCCCGATCTCTTCCACGTTATTTTTAATGTTCTCGGAATAGGAGGTGACGATGGGGCAGTTATAGTGGTTGCCGGCTCCCTCCGTCTCGTTCCTTTCATAAAAAAGGGCGGGATAGAAGATGAAATCCACACCCTGCCGGATCAGCCAGGCCACATGCCCGTGGGCCAGCTTGGCGGGATAGCATTCCGATTCGCTGGGGATGGACTCGATTCCCAGTTCGTAGATATTATGGGTGGAAACGGGAGAAAGAACCACCTGGTAACCGAGTTCTGTAAAAAAGGTGAACCAGAAGGGATAGTTTTCATACATGTTCAGCACCCGGGGAATGCCCACGCGGCCCCGCTTTGCCCGGTCGGCGGAAAGGGGTTCATAGGAAAAAAGCCGTTTCAGCTTATATTCAAACAGGTTGGGCACCTGGCTGGGGTTCTTCGGTTTTCCCAGGCCCCGTTCGCAGCGGTTTCCGGAAATATACTGTCTGCCGCCGGAAAAACGGTTGATGGTAAGCCGGCAGTGATTGGTGCAGCCCTTGCATTTCGCCATGCTGGTCTCGAATTCCAGGGCATTGATCTGGTCGATGGAAAGCATGGAAGTCCGGTAGCCGGCGGTGTAGTTCTCCCGGGCGATCAGGGCAGCGCCGAAAGCTCCCATGATACCGGCGATGTCGGGGCGGATGGCCTGGCAGCCTGCAATCATCTCGAAGCTGCGCAGTACCGCGTCGTTATAGAAGGTACCGCCCTGTACCACGATCTGTCTGCCCAGCTCGGAGGCGTCGGATACCTTGATCACCTTGAACAGGGCGTTTTTGATGACGGAATAGGCCAGCCCGGCGGAAATATCCGCCACATCGGCCCCCTCCTTCTGGGCCTGCTTTACCTTGGAATTCATGAATACGGTACATCTGGTGCCCAGGTCGATGGGATGGGCCGCGAAAAGGGCGGCCCGGGCGAAATCCTGCACGCTGTAATTCAACGATCTGGCGAAGGTTTCGATGAAAGAGCCGCAGCCGGAGGAACAGGCCTCGTTGAGCAGCACACTGTCCACGGTGCCGTTTTTGATTTTTATACATTTCATGTCCTGGCCGCCGATATCCAGGATGCAGTCCACCTCGGGATCAAAAAAGGCCGCGGCGTGGTAATGGGCCACGGTTTCCACCTCGCCGTCGTCCAGCAGGAAAGCGGCCTTCATCAAGGCTTCTCCATAGCCGGTGGAACAGGAACGGACGATTTTCACGCCCCGGGGCAGCAGGGAATAGATCTCCTGGACGGCGCCGATGGCGGTTTTCAGGGGACTTCCGTTGTTGTTGCTGTAAAAGGAATAGAGCAGGGAGCCGTCCTCCCCGACCAGGGCCACCTTGGTGGTGGTACTGCCCGCGTCGATGCCCAGGTAGCAGTTCCCCGCGTAGTCCTCCAGGGGGAAAGTCCGGACGCAGTGGCTCTCGTGGCGGGAACGGAACTCCTCATACTCCTCTTCGGAGGAAAAGAGGGGCTCCATGCGGGCCACTTCAAATTCCATGCGGATACCGCCGGAGAGCCGGTGCAGCAGGTCGTCTATGGAAAAGGCCACATCCTCCCGGCAGTTTAAAGCGGAGCCGAATGCTGCGAAGAGATGGGAGTGTTTTGTTTCGACGGTATGCTCCTGATCCAGTTTCAGGGTACGAATAAAAGCAGCCTTCAACTCGGAGAGGAAGTGGAGCGGGCCGCCCAGAAAGGCCACATGGCCCCGGATGGGTTTCCCGCAGGCCAGGCCGCTGATGGTCTGATTCACCACGGCCTGAAAAATGGAAGCCGCCAGATCTTCCTTCGTCGCCCCTTCGTTAATCAGGGGCTGGATATCGGTTTTGGCAAAGACACCGCATCGGGCGGCAATGGTGTAAAGGGACTGATAGTCCTTGGCGTATTCGTTCAGCCCTGCGGCATCGGTCTGGAGAAGGGAGGCCATCTGATCGATGAAGGATCCCGTCCCTCCGGCACAGATACCGTTCATACGCTGTTCGATATTCCCGTTTTCAAAATAGATGATTTTCGCATCCTCGCCGCCCAGCTCAATGGCCACGTCGGTCTGCGGGGCCAGCTCCTGCAGGGAAGAGGATACCGCAATTACTTCCTGGATGAAGGGGATTTCCAGATGATTGGCCAGAGTCAGACCTCCGGAACCGGTGATCATGGGATGCAGAGTCAGGTTCCCCAGTTCCTTCCCGGCATCGGAAAGGAGCCCGGCCAGGGTTTCCTGTATGTTGGCATAGTGCCTTCTATAATCGGAAAAAAGGATTTGATGCCCCTCGTCCAGAATGGCGATCTTTACCGTGGTGGAACCGATATCGATTCCCAGGCCATAGAGAGGAGACTTGATATTGTTCATATGTAAATTTTTCCTTTCTTCTTATTTATATGTCCTTCGATCAACTGTTACATTATACGACAGCACTTCTCTAAAAGCAACTAAAGAACCTGTTAAAAAAGAATGTGAAATTCTAAACTTTTTATAAGTTTTATGAATTTATCCGGCTGCTTCATTGCCTTTTTTTGTATGGAATGATAGAATAAGGATGCCGTTTCGGATCGATCGGAGGCGGCATGGAGGATTAGAATGAACAATAAGCCCGACGGCTTATTGTTTCACAGGCGAACCGGATTCGCCTGGTTATTTGCGCCGGAGCGTCGCAGATAGCTTTGATGGCAGATTAGCCCGTCGCGTAAACGCTCCGGAATGGGGATTATTATGGGAAGCAAATTTGAAAAGAAATTCGGGAAGTATGCGATTCGGAATATTTCCATGTATCTGATCGCGTGTTATGCGGCGGGATATCTGATCACGCTGATCTATCCGGCGTTCCTGGGGTATCTCACACTGGATCCCTTTCAGATATTTTTCCACGGCCAGGTCTGGAGGCTGGTGTCCTGGATTTTGATCCCGCCGCCTAGCTCCAATCTGTTTTTTACCCTGATCATGCTGATGTTCTATTATTCCATCGGCACCCAGCTGGAGCGGATCTGGGGGACATACCGGTATAATCTGTATCTTTTTTTGGGAATGCTGTTCACCATACTGGGGAGCATCCTGCTTTTCGTCTACTGCCTGCTGGGCTCTCCGGAGGCGGTCAGACTGGGAACGGAAACGGTTTACGATTTCGGCATGTTTTCCACCTACTATATCAATATGTCCATCTTTTTGGCTTATGCGGCTACCTTCCCGGAGATGCAGGTGCTTCTGATGTTCATTATTCCCGTGAAGGTGAAGTGGCTGGGCATCATCTACGGGGTGATGCTGGTATATGAGTGTATCTCGGGCGGAATGGTGACCTGGTTCGTCATCGGTTCCTCTCTGCTTAATTTTGTGGTGTTCTTCTTAACCAGCAGAAACCACATCCATATGTCGCCCAGACAGGTAAAGCGTCGTCATGACTTCCGAAAACAAGTGCGTACCCCGCAGGGTGTGACCAAGCATAAATGCGCCATCTGCGGCAGGACCGAGGAGGATGACCCGTCGCTGGAATTCCGGTTCTGTTCCAAATGTTACGGAAATTACGAATACTGTCAGCACCACCTGTATACCCATGCCCATGTGAAGGCACCCTATGAAATAAAGCAGTGAGGGAGCGGCAAGTTTTCTATGCCCGGTTCAAGTGCCCATTCAAGCGGGCAGACAGGAGAAAGACTGATCATTGAAAGTTTCAATCTGTTTGATTGGAGTGCGCACTAAAATGGACAGACGGGAGAGAAAACGGAAACTTTGAACCCGTGGCATGACTGACGGCCGCATGCGGCGGCAGAATGGGAGAAGTGATGGATCAGGAGCAGCGGTTTGCAGCTACACTGGCGGAAGTGAAGAAGCTGGCGGCCAAACAGGGAAACCGGATCGGCGAAGAACAGGTAAGGGACGCCTTTTCGGATATGGAATTCGATGAAAAGCAGCTGCGGATGGTGCTGGACTATCTGAGGGCGCAGAAAATCGGGATCGGGGAACCGGCAGATCCGGATGTCTGGCTGTCGGAGGAGGAGCGCAGTTACCTGGCCGTTTGGCTGGAGAGCATCCGCACATCGGAAAGGCTGTCGGCAGGAGAAAAGGAGGCATTGATCCTCTCCGCCATGGCAGGGGACGCGCAGGCAAAGGAACGCCTGATCCGCCTCTTCCTTCCCCATGTGGCGGACATGGCCAGGCTGTATGCGGGCCAGGGCGCGCTTTTAGAGGATCTGATCGGGGAAGGAAATGTGGCATTGGCCATGGGGGCCGAAATGCTGGGGGCGGCACAGGATGCGGCAGAGGCCGAGGGGCTTTTGGGCAGCATGATCATGGAAGCCATGGAGAAGCATATCGCCGAGAATGCGCGGGAGAGGGAAGCCGGGGAGCGGATGGCCCGGAAGGTGAACCGGGTGGCCGATGCGGCCCGGGAGCTGGCGGAAAGCCTGGGACGTAAGGTGAGCATGCAGGAACTGGCGGACGAGGCGGAGATGACGCTTCTGGAAATCATGGAGGCGGTGAAATTTTCCGGGGACGCAATTGAGGATATCGATACGGGAGAGAACAGACGTGGATAACAAGGAAACACAGCCCCTTTCCGGAGAAAATGATTTTAAATATATTGTGCAGGATATGTCCAGCATCTACCTGGGGGCGCGGTATACCTACGGAGAGCTGATCGAAAACGAGGATGTGCCCCATAAACTGAAGGAAGTGATCTTTTGCATCTTCCTAAAGGAGGTGGCGGAGGACACAACCCCGGAAAACCATGTATTCTATCTGGATAAAGACAGCGCTTCCTACAGAGCCTATAAAAAGATGAAGGCGCGGTTTCGGATGAGCGTGTGGTATCCTGCCGGGAAGGGGAGAAAGAAGGCCGGATACATAAACCGGGAGTACGCCCTGGAGGATGTGGTGGGAAACCGGGAGCTGGCGCAGAAAATGAACACGATTGTGGTGGAAGAGGTGAAGATCAGCAAGCTGGGCCTGGGAACGATCCTGGTGTGAGATGCGCCGGGGGAAGAACGACTCTGCGGTCTGTTGCGCCCGGACGACCCTGCCGGCTTTTTCTGGAACCGGGCAGGACAAACGCATGAATGGCCCTGAGGCCCCTGCGCCACCCCAGGGCCATTCATGCGCTTGTCCTGGGAGCCAGGCAGAGTCGTCCGGGTGCCGGTTTGTTCTTATACCTAAAATGTAAACCAATAAAATAAAACGGTTGACAATAAATCCTCCCTATGTTATTCTGATACCGTCACAGGAAAAAACTCCCTGACCTGTATGTGGCTTTGCCTGCAGACAGCCCAAATTGAGTCACAGATAAGAAACCGCATTCGCGATTCCACATCGCGCTGCCGCAGAGGATGCGGCATGAAAGGATTATTACAATGAACTCTACGAAGAAAACGATTGTTATCGGAATGTTTGCCGCCGTAATCGCCGTTCTGGCGCAGATTTCGTTTCCCCTTCCCTCCGGCGTCCCGGTTACCCTTCAGACCTTTGCGGTAGCCCTTACCGGAGTGGTATTGGGAAGGAAACTGGGAACCATGGCGACCTTTATCTATATCCTGCTGGGAACCGTGGGAGTGCCTGTATTTGCCGGATTTAAAGGCGGCCTGGGCGTCATTGCAGGAAAAACAGGAGGATTTATATGGGGCTTTTTGTTCCTGGCCCTGCTCTGCGGGATCGGTTCATCCATGACGCGGAAAGCGGCAGGATGCCTGCCCGGCCTGCTGGGCCTGGCCATCTGCCATTTCCTCGGAACGGTACAGTTTTCCGTTCTCACCGGTATGGGATTGGGGGAAAGCGCGTGGATGGTATCCCTTCCTTATCTGATCAAAGATATCTGTTCCGTAGCGTTGGCCTATGTGCTGGGGCTTCAGGTAAGAAAACAGCTGTACCGGGCCGCTTTTTTGGAAGCGCCGGCCGCGAAGAAGGAAGCCCGGAAAATTTAAAGCGATGGCAATGAAGGAGCTGCCGCAGAACAAGGATCCGATACAAGATATGGCGTGTATGAACGAATAGGAACGTCCATATCTTGTCCCTTATCTGAGTTTTGCGGCAGCTCCTTTTTTGTTATGAAGGAAAACGTCGGAATGGCCCTGCCGCCGCAACAGGACAAACGCATGAATGGGCCTGCGGCTCTGCGCCACCCCTGCCTGGCCTGCGGCGCAGAGCCGCAGGCCCATTCATGCGTTTGTCTGGCCGCATTGTCTGGCCGCTGCAAAACTTCCTGTTTATAATTTGCGCAAAAGATGATATACTTAGACATCAGAGCCTGCATCCACACAAAGCAGGCAGACGGAATCACTACGACGGATACGCGCCCGGGGCGCAGATGGGAGCCAGAAATGAGAGTAGAAGATGTGGCCGCATACCGGCTTATAGAAAAAAGAAAGATAGACGACCTGAATTCGCTCAGTTATCTGCTGGAACACAAGAAAAGCGGGGCGAGGGTGGCCCTTCTGTCCAATGAGGATGAAAATAAGGTTTTCTATATCGGCTTCAGAACGCCTCCGGAAAACAGCACCGGCGTGGCGCATATTATCGAGCATTCCGTGCTGGAAGGCAGCAGGGACTTCCCGGTGAAAGACCCTTTCATCGAACTGGCAAAGGGAAGCCTGAATACCTTTTTAAATGCCATGACCTATCCGGACAAGACCGTGTATCCGGTGGCGAGCTGCAATGATACGGATTTCCAGAATCTGATGCATGTCTATCTGGATGCGGTATTTTATCCCAATATTTATAAGGAGCAAAAGATCTTCCTCCAGGAGGGCTGGCATTATGAAATGAAAAACCTGGAGGACGAGCTTACGATCAACGGAGTGGTCTATAACGAAATGAAGGGGGCGTTTTCTTCCCCCGACGATGTGCTGGAAAGGGAGATCACGAATACCCTGTTTCCGGATACCGCCTATTCCATGGAGTCCGGCGGGGATCCGGATGTGATACCACAGCTGACATACGAAGGGTTTTTGGATTTTCACCGAAAATACTATCACCCCTCCAACAGCTATATCTATCTGTACGGAAACATGGACATGGCGGAAAAGCTGGAATACCTGGATCGGGAGTATCTGTCCGCCTTTGACCGTCTCATAGTGGATTCCCAGGTGGAGATCCAGAAGCCCTTTGAGGCCTGCGCCCGGGCGGATCGGTTTTACCCGATCACGGACAGCGAGCCGGAAGAGGATAACAGTTATTTGGCCTACAGTATGGTGGTGGGAGACAGTCTGGACCGGGAACGGTATATCGCATTCCAGGTGCTCGACTATGCGCTTTGCAGCGCGCCGGGAGCCCCGCTGAAGCAGGTGCTGCTGGATAAGGGGATCGGAAAGGATATCTACAGCTTTTATGAAAGCGGGATCCGTCAGTCGTATTTCAGCCTGGTGGCAAAGAACGCCAACGTTTCCCAGCGGGAAGAATTTCTGGATGCCGTCAACGGGGAACTGGAACGGCTGGTGCGGGAGGGGATCGATAAAAAGGCATTAAAGGCAGGGCTGAATTATTACGAATTCCGTTACAGAGAGGCGGATTTCGGCTCTTATCCCGCGGGACTGATGTATGGTCTGCAGGTGCTGGACAGCTGGCTTTACAATGACCTTCTCCCGTTCATCCACATCGAGGCGGGCGCAACCTATAAAAATCTGCGGGAAAAGACGGATACGGACTATTTTGAAAATTTGATCAGGGAATGTATGATCGATAATTCCCATAAAAGCGTGCTCACCCTGGCGCCGAAACGGGGGCTGGCGGAGGAAAGGGAAGAGGCGCTGCGCCAAAAACTGGCGGCTTATCGGGCCGGCCTTTCCGATGAGGAGCGGATGGCTGTGGTGGAGCAGACCAGGGCGCTTCGGGAGTACCAGGAAACGCCGGACACGAAAGAGGCGCTGGCTTCCATCCCCCTTCTTAAGAGGGAGGATATTAAAAAGGAGACGGAACCCCTGTTCAACGAGGTTCAAAGGATGGGTGATACCGTCGTCCTTTTCCACGATATCCATACCAACCATATCGGATATTTCCGTTTTCTGTTCGATGTGGGGCAGGTTCCGGAGGAGCTTTTCCCCTATTTGGGCATTCTGAAGGCTGTGCTGGGCTATGTGGATACGGACACGCACACCTATGGAGAGTTGTTCCATGAGGTGAATACGGAGACGGGCGGCATCATGGCCGTCACCAATTTCTTCACCGACGCAAAGGATCTGTCCCGGTGCAGGGTGACCTTTGAAATCAAGGTGAAAACGCTGGAGGACAACCTTCCCCGGGCCATGGAGCTGGCGGAGGAAATCATGCTGCGTTCCCGGTTCGACGACAGCCGGCGGCTGTATGAAATCCTGGCGGAGCTGAAATCCCACCTGCAGTCCAACCTGATCTCCTCCGGACATTCCGTGGCCGCTGCCAGGGCGATGTCCTATTTTTCCAGGCCTGCGGCGATTCAGGAGCAGGTCAACGGCATGCCCTTTTACCGTCTGGTGGACGACCTGGAGAAGAACTATGACAGCCGCAGGGAGCAGCTGAAGGAAAAGCTGGAAGCATTGGCGCGTTATGTGTTCCGGCCGGAAAACCTGATGCTGGATTATATCGGATCGCGGGAATGCTGTGATAAATTTAAAAATCTGGCCGGGCGGATGAGAGAGTCTCTTTTTACCGTTCCCGTGGAAAACAGGCCTTTCACCATCCTGCCGGAAAAAAAGAACGAGGGCTTCCTTTCCGCTTCCCAGGTGCAGTATGTATGCAGGGCGGGGAATTTCATCCGTAAAGGGCTGCCCTATACAGGGGTGCTGCGGGTGCTGAAGGTACTGATGAGCTATGAATATCTATGGCAGGAGATCCGGGTCAAGGGCGGGGCATATGGATGCATGTGCTCCTTCGGGAAGAGCGGAGACAGTTATTTTGTATCCTACCGTGACCCGAATCTGAAGGGAACGATCGATGCCTATGAGAAGGCTGCGGATTTCGTGGAGCACTTTGACGGAGATGAAAGGACCATGACCCAGTATATCATCGGGGCCGTGAGCGAGCTGGATACGCCTCTCACCCCGTCTGCGAAGGGCCTGCGTTCCATGAGCGCCTATCTCACCAATCAAACCCTGGAGGATTTTCAGAGGGAACGGGACGAGCTGCTTGCGGCGCAGGAAGAGGATGTGCGCGCGGCGGACGCTTATATCCGTGCTTTCCTGGAGGACGACTGTCTGTGTGTGGTGGGAAGTGCGGGAAAGATCAGAGAAGAAGAGAAGCTGTTTTTCCATCTGGAAAACCTATATTGATGAGAAGTGGGCCTTGCGTGCAAGAGGGGATGAAAGCCGGAGATTTGGTGAGTATTCTGCCCACTGATTTATATGTGCGCGCGGGCGCGCAGATGGGAGCGACTATGAATGGAAAAAAGAAAAATTTGTTACATGACGCCGTACTGTCTCTTGCGGCATGTCTGTTGGCGGCGACGCTGGCCGGCTGCGGAAACAGCGGCGACAGCTCTAAAAACAGCATGACGGAAGCCGCAATGGAGCCCTATGCTTCCATGTCCAATTATGATACAGGCGATATCTATGCGGGCGGAGTCGAGGAAGCGATTGCGGAAGAGGGCGCCTCCCCCTCGGAAGCTCCCGAGGCCGAGGTGGACGAAGAGGCTTCCTCCGGCCGGAAACTGATCCGGAATGTACATATGGACGTGGAGACGGAGGACTACTCCACCCTGGTTTCCACGGTTACGAGCCGGGTGAAGGAACTGGGCGGGTATATGGAGCAGTACGATGCCTATAACGAGAATAATATCGGGAACCGGGGCTGCAGCATGACCGTCCGGATCCCGTCCGGGAAGCTGGATTCCTTCGTGAATCAGATCGGGGAAATCTCCAACGTCCTTTCCCGCAGTGAATCCGTGGAGGATGTGACGCTGCAGTATGTGGATATGGACAGTCATAAGAGGATGCTGAGGGAGGAACAAAGCCGGCTTTTGGAGCTTCTGGAAAACGCGGAAAGCATGGAAGATATCATCGCCATCGAAAGCCGCCTGACAGATGTGAGATATCAGCTGGAAAGCCTGGAGGCTCAGCTTAGGACCATAGACAACCAGGTGGATTACAGTACCGTGTATCTGAGTATCAGTGAAGTCCAGCGGTATACCCCTCCTGTGGAAAAGGGTACATGGGAGCGGATCCGCATCGGATTTGCCGAGAACGTATACCGGGTGGGGGACGGCCTGAAAGAATTCTTCATCGGCTTTGTAATATCCCTGCCGGTCTTATTGACCTGGGCAGTCTTTATCGCCATAGCAGCTCTTATTATACGCCTGATCATCCGGGCTGCGGAGAAAGGGAATGAAAAGAGGCGGCAGAACAGGGGAACGCCTGTGGCAGCGCATCCCATGTATGGGGCCGCGGGAAGAAATATTCCGCCCATGATGGTTCCGGGAGGAGGTATGTACGGAAACCATGTACCCGGTTCCGGATTCGGAACGAATTATGCTCCGTCCGGGATGAATACGCCTCCCAACGGGGAAGGAACACCCGCGGCGGCGCAGATGCCTGGCGGGGAAGGAGCATCCGCGACGGCGCAGATGCCTGGTGAAGGGGAAGCTTCTGCAAAAGAGCAGACGCAGGGTCCGGATGCCACGCCGGCCGAACCTTCGGGGGCCTTTGGCACGGACGACGGCCCGAATCAAACGCAGGGGAAGCAAGATTAAGAGTTTCGATATTTCTCATCATGTTGCCGTAAAGGACGCGGCATGGAGGATTAAAATGGATTTGGATGCATATTTTGCGGCGCAGAGGGAGGAAAAGGGGATACCGGAAAACTATAAATCCGGCTTTGTCACGCTGATCGGCCGCCCCAACGTGGGAAAATCCACGCTTATGAACCGGCTTGTGGGACAGAAGGTTTCCATCACTTCCCACAGGCCGCAGACCACCCGGAACCGGATACAGGCGGTTTATACTTCCGGGGAGGGCCAGATCGTATTTCTGGACACCCCCGGCATCAACCGGGCAAAAAACCGCTTGGGAGATTATATGCTTCGCGCGGCGGAGGGAACCTTGGGAAGCGTGGATGTGATTCTGTGGCTGGTGGAACCCGCCGCCTTTATCGGGCCGGGCGAGCGCCATATTTTGGAACAATTAAAGAAAACGGACAAACCGGTGATCCTGGTGATCAACAAGACCGATACGGTGAAAAGGGAGGAAGTCCTTCCCGCCATCGATGCCTATCGGAAGGAATTGGATTTTGCGGAGGTGGTTCCCCTTTCCGCCAGGACCGGGGACAATACGCGGACGCTTTTGGACTGTATCATGAAGTATCTTCCCTACGGTGTGCCCTTTTATGACGAAGATACCGTTACCGACCAGCCGGAACGTCAGATTGTGGCGGAGCTGATCCGTGAAAAAGCGCTTCGGAGCCTGGACGATGAGATTCCCCATGGGATCGCGGTGGCCATAGAGAGCATGAAATACCGCAAGAATATGGTGGATATCCATGCCACCATTATCTGTGAGAAGGATTCCCACAAAGGCATTATTATCGGAAAGGGCGGGGCGATGCTCAAGACCATCGGCAGCAAGGCGCGTCCGGAAATCGAAGACATGTTGGGAAACAAGGTGAACCTTCAGCTCTGGGTGAAGGTGAAAAAGGACTGGAGGGACAGCGATTTCCTTCTGAAAAATTTCGGTTATAATTCCAAAGATACGGAATAGAAGCGCGCAAAACGACAGAACCTAGTATCATGCACACAAATTTCCATAGCAAAAGAGGACAGGTGTATGAGAAAGGGACAAGACGAATGGGAGCGGTTTGCGCTTTCCGGGAAAGTGGAAGATTATTTGAGGTATTCCGCGGCAAAACCTGCGGATTTTGAAACGGAGGGAAAGAAAACACAGGGCCATGCAGGATTTGCTTACAGTGACAGGGCTCATACTGAAAGCGGAACCCATCGGGGAATATGACAGGAGAGTGGTGCTTTTAACCAGGGAACGGGGAAAAATCTTCGCATTTGCGAGAGGGGCCAGGAAGCAGGGCAGCAGGCTCCTGGCCGCCACCACCCCTTTTTCCTTCGGGGAATTTGGATTGTATGTGGGGCGCAGTTCCTATACGCTGGCGGAGGCGTCCATATCCAATTATTTTGAAAATCTCCGATCGGATTACGAGGGGGCCTATTACGGGATGTATTTCCTGGAAATATGCGACTATTGCACCAGGGAGAACAATGACGAAAGGGAGCTTCTGAAGCTCCTGTACCAGTCCCTGCGGGCGCTCGGCGTTTCCAGCCTGCCCCGAAAGCTGGTACGCTACATATTCGAAATCAGAACCGTCGTGATTAACGGCGAATTTCCGGGGCTGCCGGATGCTTCCAGGTATCAGGAATCAACCTGTTATGCCGTCTCCCGCATCGTTTCCGCTCCCCTGGAGAAGCTCTATACTTTTACGGTGAGCGGCCGGGTGCTGGAGGAACTGGGCGGGCTGGCCGAGAAGTATCGGAAATATTCTCTGGATACGGCCTTTAAAAGCCTGGAGATCTTGGAAATGTTTTGAAACGCTGTGCTTCCGGCAGGATCCTTCCCTGTTCCTTGACGTCCGGGAACTGCGGAATGGAACGGTTACACAAAACCGGCCTTCCGTGAAAACTTGCTGTTGAAAACGGGCGGGATGTTGGCTATAATAGGAAAGGCATGTACGTATTGACAGGATATGGTAATGGGAAGAGAAAGAGGGAAGGATTTTCGGATCTTTCGCTTCCCTCTGAATTTATACGCGCGCTAAAGCGCGCAGATGGGAGCCAAATTATGAGAAAAATCCTTTTGCTTCTTTTGACCGTAGCAGGGACGGCTGCGCTGCTATCGGGCTGCGGGAAGGAAGAGAGCGCGGGAGATGCCACCAGGCTCGAGTTAAAAAAGGACGGGCAGATCGTCCATACGATCGTGGAAGATTTTTCCCGGGATTATTATAATCTGGAAGAACTGAAAGGGAATGTGGAGGCACAGATCGCGGAATATAATACCACGGCCGGGAATGACAGGATCACCCTGGATTCCGCCGAGGTGGAAGAAGGGATTATCCGTCTGGTTATGACATTCCGTTCCGCGGAGAATTATTCCGGTTTCTATCGCCAGGCGCTTTTCTGCGGTACCGTGAAGGATGCCTTTAACGCAGGATATGATCTGGATGTCCAGCTTCACGGCATCGGGGAAGACAACACGGTGGTCGGAAGGCAGGAGATCCTGGAAATGGGCGGAAAACATATTGTGGTGGTAAGGGAAGCGATTCAGATTAAAACCTTCGGAAATATTCTTTATGTCAGTTCGGGAGTGGAGCCTCTCGGGAACGGAAGGGAAGTAAACGTCACGGATAAGGAAAATCTTTCCTATATTATTTTTGAATAAAAGCCCGGCACGTCACGCAGAAAAAGTCTGTGCGGCGCCGTGGCGGAATCAGCGGGCCGTTTGAGGCAGAAAGAGAGGAAATGATGGAAAAGACCATGGAGAAGATCGTTGCGCTGGCAAAAGCGAGGGGGTTCGTGTACCCTGGCTCTGAGATATACGGAGGGCTCGCCAATACCTGGGACTATGGGAACCTGGGGGTGGAACTGAAGAATAATGTGAAAAAAGCCTGGTGGCAGAAATTCATTATGGAGAATCCCTATAACGTGGGCGTGGACTGCGCGATTCTGATGAATCCCCAGACCTGGGTGGCCAGCGGCCATCTCGGCGGTTTTTCCGATCCCCTGATGGACTGTAAGGAATGCCACGAAAGGTTCCGTGCGGATAAGATCATCGAAGATTTTGCCCAGGAGAAGGGCATTACCCTGGACGGCTCTGTGGACGGCTGGAATCAGGAAAAGATGGTGGAATTTATCGAAGAACATCAGGTCCCCTGCCCCACCTGCGGAAAACACAATTTCACGGAGATCCGCCAGTTTAACCTGATGTTCAAGACCTTCCAGGGAGTGACCGAGGATGCAAAAAATACGGTATACCTCCGCCCAGAGACGGCACAGGGAATTTTCGTGAATTTCAAAAACGTGCAGAGAACCTCCCGGAAGAAGGTTCCCTTCGGTATCGGGCAGATCGGGAAATCCTTCCGTAACGAGATTACTCCCGGGAATTTTACGTTCCGTACCCGGGAATTCGAACAGATGGAGCTGGAATTTTTCTGCGAGCCGGATACGGATCTGGAGTGGTTTGCATATTGGAAGCAGTTCTGCATTGACTGGCTGAAGAAGCTGGGTATGAAGGACGAAGAGATGCGTGTACGCGATCACGAAAAAGAGGAGCTTTCCTTCTATTCCAAAGCGACTACGGATATCGAGTTCCTTTTCCCCTTCGGCTGGGGTGAGCTCTGGGGGATTGCCGACCGGACGGACTATGACTTAACCCAGCATGCCAACGTATCCGGACAGGATCTGTCCTATTTTGATGATCAGAAGAATACCAAATATATTCCTTACGTGATCGAGCCTTCCCTGGGCGCCGACCGGGTGGTGCTGGCATTCCTCTGCGCTGCTTATGATGAGGAAGAGATCGGGGAGGGAGATGTGAGGACCGTGCTTCATTTTCATCCGGCCCTTGCACCGGTGAAAATCGGCATTCTTCCCTTGTCCAAGAAGCTGAACGAGGGGGCGGAGAAAATATACGAAACCCTCTGCCGTAGATACAACTGCGAGTTTGACGACAGGGGGAATATCGGGAAGCGTTACCGCCGTCAGGACGAAATCGGGACGCCTTTCTGCGTTACCTATGATTTTGATTCGGAGACGGATCACTGCGTCACCGTGCGTTTCCGCGATTCCATGGAACAGGAAAGGGTGGCGATAGGGGAATTGGAAGCCTATTTCGCGGATAAATTCGATTTTTAATGCCAAAAACCAATAAGAAAGACGAAGAGGCCGTTACGCAATGGCAGGCTCGTACAAGAGACAATCATCGCTGTATTTATAAACGATGCGGCGGCTGAAAACTCTTTTGTCCTGCCATATACCGTAGCGGCTTCTTTTATTTTGCTGTACAAATAAGCTCCTTCTTAGAGAGAATCGACATTTTTCCCACAAAAAACGTCTAAAAAAGGGGTTTGTTGTGAGAAAAGGTCAAAAAAATACAGCAAAAATAAATATTTTCATAAAATGCACAAAAAAATACCAAAAATAAAGTGCGCTTTGGAAAAAAATGTGTTATAATGGCCTATACCAAATATTTCTTTCAAAGGGGGAACTATTCAGATGGCAAAATGGGTTTATGCATTTGAAGAAGGCAATGCGGAGATGCGCAATCTGCTGGGCGGCAAGGGCGCTAATCTGGCGGAGATGACGAATCTTGGTCTTCCTATCCCGCCCGGGTTCACGGTAACGACGGAAGCCTGTACGGATTATTATAACAATGGAAGACAGATTTCAGATGAAATCCGTACACAGATTTTCACGGCACTCGCCGATCTGGAAAAGAAGCTGGGGAAGGCATTCGGGGATACGGAAAACCCGCTGCTGGTCTCTGTGCGTTCGGGTGCGAGGGCGTCCATGCCCGGTATGATGGATACCATCCTGAATCTGGGTCTGACGGATGTCTCCGTGGAAGGATTTGCAAAAAAGACAGGGAATCCCCGATTTGCGTATGATTCTTACCGCAGGTTCATTCAAATGTTTTCGGATGTGGTTATGGAAGTTCCCAAATCCTTATTTGAGAGAGTGTTGGATGAGATCAAGGAAGCGAAAGGGGCCCGTTTCGATACGGATCTGACGGCGGACGACATGAAGGAGGTCATCGTCCGTTTCAAGGAGATCTACAGAAATAAAATGAAGGAAGATTTTCCCCAGGATCCCAAGGTCCAGCTGATGGAAGCGGTCAAGGCGGTTTTCCGTTCCTGGGATAATGACAGGGCCATTGTATACCGCCGGATGAACGACATCCCCGGGGACTGGGGCACGGCGGTGAACGTGCAGTCCATGGTATTCGGAAACATGGGCAATACTTCCGGAACGGGCGTGGCATTTACCAGGAATCCTTCCACCGGAGCAAAGGGCATTTATGGAGAGTACCTGATCAATGCCCAGGGTGAGGACGTGGTGGCCGGTATCCGTACGCCTCAGCCCATTACCAGGCTGCAGGAGGACCTTCCCGAGTGTTATGAAGAGTTTATGCGTATCGCAGCAAAGCTGGAGGATCATTACCGGGATATGCAGGACATGGAATTCACCATAGAGAACGGAAAGCTCTATTTCCTGCAGACCAGAAACGGAAAGCGGACCGCGCCCGCTGCACTTCAGATCGCCTGCGATCTGGTGGAAGAGAAGATGATTACGCCGCAGGAAGCGGTGATGCGTATCGAGGCCAAATCGCTGGACCAGCTCCTGCATCCCACCTTTGACGCTGATGCCTTGAAAGAGGGCGTAGTGATCGGACAGGCCCTTCCTGCATCCCCGGGTGCGGCGGCAGGGAAAGTATATTTTACCGCAGAAGAGGCGAAGGCCGCCCATGAAAAGGGAGAAAGGGTCATCCTGGTTCGGCTGGAGACCTCCCCTGAGGATATCGAAGGGATGCATGCGGCGGAAGGAATCCTCACCGTGCGCGGCGGCATGACCTCTCACGCGGCCGTGGTGGCGAGGGGGATGGGAACCGCCTGCATTTCCGGCTGCGGGGATATTGCCATAGACGAGGAAGCAAAGGAATTCTCCCTGGGCGGAAAAACCTATCACGAAGGGGATTATATTTCCCTGGACGGTTCCACCGGAAAGATTTACGACGGGGATATTGCGACGGTGGAGGCCACTATCAGCGGAAACTTTGAAACGATCATGAATTGGGCGGATTCCTTCCGTACCCTGAAGATCCGTACGAACGCGGATACTCCTGCCGATGCGGCCAATGCCCTGCGTCTGGGAGCGGAAGGGATCGGACTGTGCCGCACCGAGCATATGTTCTTTGACCCGGAGAGAATTCCGAAGATCCGTAAGATGATCCTGTCCACCACCAGTGAAGCGAGAGAGAAGGCTTTAAACGAGCTGATCCCGTTCCAGAAGGGCGATTTCAAGGCAATTTATGAAGTGATGAAAGGTTATCCGGTTACGATCCGTTTCCTGGATCCCCCGCTCCATGAGTTCGTGCCTACGGAGGAAAAGGACATCGAAGCCCTGGCCGAGGAAATGGGACTGACCGTGGAAGAAGTGAAAGCGACCTGCGATAACCTCCATGAGTTCAACCCGATGATGGGGCACAGGGGCTGCCGTCTTTCCGTTACCTATCCGGAGATTGCG
Source organism: Lachnospiraceae bacterium (assembly GCA_021770245.1). Classification (GTDB taxonomy): domain Bacteria; phylum Bacillota; class Clostridia; order Lachnospirales; family Lachnospiraceae; genus Eisenbergiella. Next base: position 1,158 of record JAETRI010000016.1, on the reverse strand, counting down.
AAGATGCAGACGCGTGCCGTAATAGAGGCCGCCATTGAGGTGAAGGAAGAGAAGGGATATGATATCGTTCCCGAGATTATGATTCCTCTGGTGGGCGACCGGAAGGAACTGAAGTTTGTGAAGGAAGCGGTGGTTGCCACTGCAGAGAAGGTGAAGAAGGAAAAGAACTCCGATATCACGTACCATGTGGGAACCATGATCGAGATCCCGCGTGCTGCGCTCCTGGCGGACGAGGTGGCCGAGGAAGCGGAATTCTTCTCCTTTGGAACGAACGACTTAACGCAGATGACGTACGGCTTCTCCCGGGACGATGCCAGCAAATTCCTGGTGGACTACTACAAGAACAAGATCTACGAATCCGATCCTTTCGCAAGGCTGGATCAGAACGGCGTGGGCCTGCTCATCAAGATGGCGGCACAGAAGGGCCGCGCAACCCGTCCGGACATCAAGCTGGGAATCTGCGGCGAACATGGAGGGGATCCTTCCTCCATCGAGTTCTGCCATAAGAACGGCCTGAATTATGTGTCCTGTTCCCCGTTCCGCGTGCCGATTGCGCGGCTGGCGGCGGCTCAGGCGGCTATTAACAACTAGAGGAATTAGACAACCCTATATTTACTTCTGTACCTTAACGGTGTCAAGAGAGGATGTGAGAGCATTTATGGCTGAACGTCCAGAGTACACGAAGGCTAACAGATTTAAGGATATTGTGGTAAAAGTCTATATATAAGTTCTGCAAGGGAAAGCAAATTGCTTTCCCTTGTTCTATGTTTGGGAATAGACCCTATTTCGGGGTTTGTTCCCTTTTTTATTCAATATCTTTAATGAAGGAGGTTCAGGTATGAACAACACAGCGTTAAGAGCAGAGGCGCAGAGCGCCAACAACACACACATGGTTTTTGCAAACGAGGAACATGAGAAGTTTTATTATGAGAAATTGGAACAGGCAAGGTATCAGGACTGCTATCACAAGGCTTTGATCTACATTCTCGGTATTTCAGAGGATACAAGGTATCATTTCAGCCAGATCTACGATATGAAGTCCGGATTCATCAAGCCGGAGTGCCTGCATCAAGGCTGGCAGACAAGCGGCAGTGTCCGTGTGGTAAGGCTCGCCTTTAACCTTTACACAGACGGAACGCCGAGTGTTGACGATTATAA
>JAETRI010000221.1 GCA_021770245.1 Lachnospiraceae bacterium | reverse complement strand
ACAGACCTTCCAAGCACATACCCGCAAGGGATAACCGTATTTATGAGCACTAACCAATCAACCGATCGATTTAACGGAATTCTTCATTGCACAGTGCATACCATAAAAAGCTATACCAACATGGCATGCATACAGTTTGTTTATCCATATAACTCTCACGAGGACAGGTTCTTTTTCCGGGAGGCAATATATAACACGGATGCCTGGAGACCTTGGTATGAGGTGATAACTTCAAAAAATATCGGCTCACAGAGCGTTAATTATGCGACAAGCGCAGCGTCGGCCACAAAAGCCACGCAGGACAGTGACGGGAACATGATCAAGGACACCTATGCGATGAAGAGCATTTATGGTGATGCGGCAATTAGCATGGGACGAAAAAGTGGGACGACAGTAGGTGAGAAGAGTAGTGCGATTGGTTCTGTTGTTGAGGCAAGTGGGAAATATTCCCATGCGGAAGGGAGCGATACGACGGCAAGCAGAGAAGATGCTCATGCAGAGGGGTATAATACGACCGCAAGCGGAATTGCTTCCCATGCAGAGGGGAGCAGTACAAAGGCAAGCGAATATTGTTCCCATGCAGAGGGGAGCAGTACAAAGGCAAGCGGAAACCATTCCCATGCGGAAGGGGGCTGGACCACGGCAAGCGGAAGCGATTCCCATGCGGAAGGGAACGATACGACGGCAAGCGGAAGCGATTCCCATGCGGAAGGGAACGATACGACGGCAAGCGGAAGCGATTCCCATGCGGAAGGATATGAGACGACGGCAAGCAATTTCGCCTCCCATGCATCTGGAAAATACAACAAGGCAATGGTCGAAGGAGGGGACATGGGCACACAAGTCGGGGATGTGTTCGTCATTGGAAATGGAACTTCTGGTACCGCACGCTCCAACGCCCTCCGAGTTACCTACAAGGGCGACATCTACGGAACAAAGGCTTTCCAGTCCTCCGGCGCCGACTACGCAGAGTTCATAAAGCCCTGGGCGGACGGGAACCCGGACGGCGAAGACCGGATAGGATATTTCGTCACGGTGAGGAACGGCTTCCTTGAAAAAGCAAAGGAAGGAGATTACATTGCTGGGATCACGTCGGGGAATCCCTCAATTGTCGGAAACGCCGACGAGGACTACTACTGGCGGTATGAGCGGGACGAATTTAACCGGATCGTCATGGA
>JAETRI010000220.1 GCA_021770245.1 Lachnospiraceae bacterium | reverse complement strand
ATCGCTACTTATCATAGTAACCAGACCCGAAAGGGTCTTATTTTTATCCCCGGCATCAGGCCGGGAGAAGGGAGCACCATGAAACATGATGTATTGGTCTTTTCGGACCCCGGAAAGACCCGGATTAACATTATCCCTGAAAAACTGTCTTCCACAGATACGCTGCTGGTATTTTGTATCCGGGACGCGGAGGATAAGGCTGCGCTGGAGACCCTCTGCCGGGATGCGGAGGCCACCAGAATCATCACATATGGCCGGTATGATGACGAGACACTTAATACGGCGGAGCTTAAAAAGTATGCTCAGTACAGCGGCCTAATCTATATGGGTACACAGTACGAACAGGTGGTGGAGACCGACTACAGTATAGAGGATCCGGATACGGAGTCCGGCTTTGCGGAGACTAGAGCGGATATCACGGAGGTCCGGCTGCAGAAAAAGTCCTATATGCAGCGCCAGATCGACGCAATCAGGGATGGAGGAGCAGCAGGCGGCGACTATGTAACACAGGAGCAGCTGGCATCGGTGGAGTCCTCTGTCATCCAGATCGAGGGTGCTCTGATGGGAGAGGAGGACAACAATGGCGATTAAAAAGAAGGCTCTTGATCGTCTGAGGGCAATGTGCTTGCAGGCGACTATTAATGCGGAGGCCAACACGGATGAGCAGGCCCTGGCTGTACAAAGCCTGTATCAGGACTGGACTGACGTATCTGTGGGGGATACCCTGCCGGCAGGGAGCCGGATCAACTATGGAGGTGTCCTGTATAAGGTCCTGCAGGATCACAATAAGCAGGAGACATGGACGCCGACAGAGGTTCCGTCTCTGTATGCCCGGGTACTGATCCCGTATCCGGATGTGATTCCCGAGTGGGAACAGCCGGATGCTGCAAACGCCTACGCGGCCGGTGATAAGGTAACTCATAACGGTCAAACGTGGGAGTCCCTGGCAGATAATAACGTCTGGGAGCCCGGTGCGGCCGGAACAGAGAGCCTCTGGAAACAGTGCTGATAAAAAAACTTCCTCCTGTTATCATAATAACAGGAGGTGAAGAAAAGCATGAAAGATGAGATTGTATCAACAGTCCTGCAGGAAATGATGCCACTGCTGGACACGGGCCAGAGCGCGACACTCAAGGAAGTCCTACGTGCCGCGCTCTGCGCCTATGACATCCGACGAAAGGAAACGGC
>JAETRI010000219.1 GCA_021770245.1 Lachnospiraceae bacterium | reverse complement strand
TGCTACGACCCGGATGTGGGCAGGCAGGTTCTCCGCGATACGATGGAGGCCGTCTGGGGAGAGATTGAGGACAAAGCGGACGGCTATGCCCGGATTATCATGGAGATGAAGGCAGATATGGAAGCCTTACGGGCAGAGGAACGGCGGATGGCGGCCAGGCGGCGGATGCTGGAGAAGCGCATGCAGGGGCTTAAAGAGGATCTGGAAAGCAGCATGCGCGCGGCAGGGAAACTGAAATTCAGGACAGCCGCTTTTAATTTCAGCATCCAGCTTAACGGGGGGCCGGGCCGGCTTGTGATTGACGCGCCGCTGAGCGGGATACCGGAGGAATATTTAATCCCCCAGCCCCCAAAGCCGGATAATGAAGCAATACGGGCGCTCCTGGCAAAGGAAAAGGTAAAATGGGCCCATTTAGAGCCGCAGAAAGAACGGCTGAGGATTAGCTGATAAAAGACCGGCGGGAACTCCTCCCGTACAGGGCCCGGCGCAGACAGCGGCGCCTTCCGGACAGCCAAAGCCTGTGCCAACTGCATCGGCCGCCTCATCTCCAGCTCCATCCGCGGTACCGACTTCATCCACTGCGTATGCCTTGGATGATCTGGCCCGGGCGGCGGGAACGCTGATGGATACAGGGAGGCAGGCGGAGCTGGTCGGCCTGCTGCAGCAGTTTGGGGTTGCTTCGCTGCCGGAGCTCCCGCAGGCACAGTACGGGGCCTTTGCGACGGCCCTGCGTGGATTGGGGGCGCAGATTTGATGGGACATGAAGAAAGGGCACACGCGCTCCTCGGCGCTTCCAACGCGCACAGGTGGCTCTTATGCACGCCGAGCGCCAGGCTGGAGGAACAGATCCCAGATACGGGTTCAGACGCGGCCAGGGAAGGAACGCTCGCCCATGAGCTGGCGGAATTAAAGCTCCGCAACTATTTCTTTACCGTTGACTTTGGGAAGACAAAGCTGGCGCGGGCGATCGGGAAGCTGAAAAAGGAAGAGCTCTGGAACGATGAGATGATGGGGTATACAGATACATACTTAGATTACGTGAAAGCAACGGCCCTTGGGTTTAAGAACATCCCGACAGCGCGGATCGAGGTGCGCGTGGATTTTGGCGCCTGGGTCCCGGAAGGGTTCGGGACAGCGGATTGTATCCTGATAGGCGGGGGCATCCTGCATGTCATTGATTTTAAATACGGGAAAGGGGTGGCTGTATCCGCAGAAGGGAATCCACAGATGGCGCTGTACGCTCTGGGGGCTTATGAGGCGTTTAAAATCCTTTACCCGGTCGAAACGATCCGGATGTCGATCGTGCAGCCACGGATCGGCGACGGGGTATCCGAATGGGAATGCTCCTTAAAAGAGCTCCTGGCATTCGGGGAGTACGTGAAAGAGAAAGCGGCGCTGGCCATAAAAGGCGAGGGGGAGTTTGTCCCGGATGAAAAGGCATGCCGGTTCTGCCGGGCAAAAGGGAGATGCCGGGCCAGGTCAGAGGAAAAGGCCAGGCTCGCATTCAGCCCGGGTTACGGTAAAAAGCCTCCTCTTATCAGCAATGAAGAAATGGGGGAGTACCTGCGCCGGGGGATCGGCGTGGCGAAATGGGTTTCAGACCTTCAGGAAATTGCCCTGAAGGAATGCCTGGCCGGGAAGGAG
>JAETRI010000218.1 GCA_021770245.1 Lachnospiraceae bacterium | reverse complement strand
GTCCTGTTGGATATGGGCTTGGGCTGAGGGCAAGACAGGGATAACGCTGACCGCACTCAACGACCTTTTGTTTGATAGCTTTGAAGTCCATAAGATTATCGTTATTGGCCCATTAAGGGTGTCAAGGCATACATGGCCTGCGGAAATTGAAAAATGGGATCATCTGAAGGGACTGAAATACAGCGTGGCGGTCGGGACGGAAAGTGAAAGGCTGTCGGCACTCCAGAAACAGGCGGACATTTACGTCATCAACCGGGAGAACGTGCAGTGGCTGATTTCTGAAAGCGGAATACCGTTTGACTTCGACATGGTGGTGATTGATGAGTTATCATCCTTCAAAAACCACCAGACGAAGCGGTTCAGGGCGCTGATGAAAGTCCGGCCGAAGGTAAAGCGCATCGTGGGGCTGACAGGGACGCCGAGCAGCAACGGCCTCATGGATTTATGGGCGGAGTTCCGGCTGCTGGACATGGGGGAGCGGCTTGGCAGGTTCATCGGGCAGTACCGCACTTCTTACTTCCGGCCGGATAAGCAGAACGGGCAGGTGGTATTTTCCTACAAGCCGCTGCCTGGGGCGGAGAAGCAGATATACGGCAAAATCTCCGACATCACCATTTCCATGAAGTCTGACGACCACCTGCAGATGCCGGAGCTGATAAATTCCAGATACACCGTGTATCTCTCCGAGAAGGAGGATTCGCATTATGCGGATTTGAAGAAAGACCTCGTCCTTCAGCTTCCGGACGGTGAGATCACAGCCGCCAATGCCGCATCCCTTTCCGGGAAGCTGTCGCAGATGGCGAACGGCGCAATCTACACGGATGCCGGGGAGACGGTCGCCATCCATGAGCGGAAGCTGGACGCACTGGAGGACATCATCGAGGCGGCGAACGGAAAGCCGGTGCTTGTGGCTTACTGGTTCCGGCATGACCTGGAACGCATCACGGAACGGCTCCACAAGCTGAAAATACCATGTTCCAGGCTGGATACGGACGGCAGCATCCGGAAATGGAACGCCGGGGAAATCCCGGTGGCGCTGATCCACCCGGCATCCGCAGGACACGGCCTCAACCTTCAGAGCGGAGGGAACACGCTGGTGTGGTTCGGCCTTACCTGGTCACTGGAATTATACCAGCAGACGGTGGCGAGGCTGTGGCGGCAGGGGCAGCAATCAGAAACCGTGGTGGTGCAGCAC
>JAETRI010000101.1 GCA_021770245.1 Lachnospiraceae bacterium | reverse complement strand
AAACGCAGCGGTACTAAGCTCGCAAGAGACGCGCTCGCTAAGTGCCGGCGTTTTTGGATGGTCCCCGATGGATCATCATACGCCGCGGGGCCGGGCAGGGGTGTCACAGGGGCCGCAGGGCCTTTCATGCGTTTGTCCTGTGTCGTATGATTTTCCTGCTGGCTACTTTCCTCCCGCCGTGCTATAATAGAAAAGCAGTCTCGCCATAGATCGGCTTTACCCAACCCCAAAAGGAGGAAGCAGCAAAGCCATGAATGAAAAAGTATTAAAAACCCTTGAATATAACAAGATCATTGACCGTCTTATACAGCATGCCACTTCGGAACCCGGGCGTCAGCTGTGCCGGTCGCTGGTTCCCATGACCGAACTGGCCGACATCTGCGCGGCACAGCAGGAAACGCAGGATGCCCTGTCCCGTTTGTTCCGAAAGGGGAGTATTTCCTTCGGAAGCAACCGGGAAGTGGCAAGGAGCCTGCGGTCTTTGGAGATCGGGAGTACCCTGTCCGGGGCCGAGCTTCTGCATATAGCCGGCCTTTTGGAAAATGCTGCCCGCGTAAAAGCCTACGGGAAGAAGGAGCGTGAGGACGCCCCTTCGGATTCCCTCACGCCCCTTTTTGACGGGATAGAGCCCCTTTCCCATCTGTCGGCGGAGATCAACCGCTGTATTCTTTCCGAAGAAGAGATCAGCGACGACGCCAGTCCCGGCCTGAAGCATGTGCGCCGCAGCATGACGCTGACCACGGAACGCATCCATTCCCAGCTTGCCGGCATGGTCAACGGTTCCCTGCACGCCTATCTGCAGGATGCCCTGGTCACCTCCAGGAACGGACGTTACTGTATCCCGGTTAAGGCCGAATACCGCAGTCAGGTGCCCGGTATGGTTCACGATCAGTCTTCCAGCGGAAGCACCCTTTTCATCGAGCCTGCTGCCGTGGTAAATCTGAATAATCAGATGCGCGAACTGGAAATCCAGGAGCAGGAAGAGATCGTAAAGGTGCTGGCTGCTCTCAGCGTCCAGGTGGAACAGCACAGCGAGAAAATCGCGGAAAATCAACGCATTCTCACCCGGCTGGATTTCGCCTTTGCCAAGGCTTCCCTGGCGCTGGAACAGAATGCCACTAAGCCTCTTTTTAACGGGGAGCATATCCTGCACATTCGCAGCGCCAGGCATCCGCTCCTCGATAAGAAGAAAACCGTTCCCATCGATATCCGCCTGGGCCGGGACTATGACCTTCTCATCATCACCGGGCCCAATACCGGCGGTAAAACCGTATCCCTGAAAACCACCGGGCTCTTCTGCCTGATGGGGCAGGCCGGACTTCATATCCCGGCCCTGGACCGGAGCGAACTCTCCGTTTTCAAGGAGGTCTACGCGGATATCGGGGATGAGCAGAGCATCGAACAGAGCCTGAGCACCTTTTCCTCCCATATGACCAGCATCGTTTCCATCCTGGAACACGCGGATGCGGATTCCCTCTGCCTGTTCGACGAACTGGGCGCGGGAACCGATCCCACGGAGGGGGCCGCCCTGGCTATCGCCATATTGAACCACCTGCATGACCGGGGCATACGTACCATGGCCACCACCCATTACAGCGAGCTGAAGGTCTATGCCCTGTCCACCTCTTTTGTGGAAAACGCCTGCTGCGAGTTCGACGTGGAATCCCTGCGCCCCACTTACCGGCTGCTCATCGGCATTCCCGGTAAAAGCAATGCCTTTGCCATTTCCAGAAGGCTCGGACTTCCCGAGGAAATCATAGAGGCCGCCTCTTCCCAGATCAGCACCCAGGACAAGAGTTTTGAAGACCTGCTCGCGGATTTGGAGCGCAGCCGCCTTACCATAGAAAAAGAACAGGCGGGAATCGCCGCCTACCGCCGCGAAGCCGAAAGCCTGAAAAAGCAGCTGGAGGACCGGCAACAAAAGATGGACCAGTCTAAGGATAAGATTTTAAAAGAGGCCCATGAGCAGGCCAGGGCCATCCTCCAGGAAGCCAAGGATACGGCGGACGAAACGATCCGCATCTTCCAGAAAGCGGGCCCGGGTGCATCCATGAAGGATCTCGAGAAGGAACGGGAAAAGCTGCGTAAGCAGATCACGGATAAAAACGAAAAACTTTCGGTAAAGGAAAGCAGGCCCGCCGCTTCCGGTGTAAAGCCCTCCCAGCTCAAGTTGGGCGAATCCGTCCGCATCGTATCCATGGGGCTGAAGGGAACCGTCAGTTCCCGTCCCGACAATAAAGGAAACCTGTTCGTCCAGTGCGGCATTATCCGTACCCAGGCCAACATTCAGGACCTGGAACTGATTCAGGAAAAGGACTCCTCTTCCAAGAAAAACCACACGGGCTCCGGGAAAATACGCATGTCAAAATCCCTGTCCGTTTCCCCGGAGATCAACCTTTTAGGCAAAACCGTGGACGAGGCCATGTCGATGCTGGATAAGTATCTGGACGACGCCTATCTGGCGCATCTGTCCACGGTACGCGTGGTACACGGCAAGGGCACGGGCGCACTGCGCAGCGCCGTACAGAACCATCTGCGCAGGGTAAAGTATGTAAAATCCTACCGGCTGGGGGAATATGGCGAAGGCGACGCCGGCGTCACCATTGTGGAATTTAAATCCTAAAGCGCTCCCGTCTGTGCGCTTTTGCGCGCAGACAGATCAAAGGCGGGTAAAAGATTTTATCGCTTCTGCATACCATAGGCGCAGACGGGTAATGCATCGCAGCAGAAAGGAGTACTGCCATGGCCACCAAACAGAAAATCCTGATCGTGGATGACGATAACAATATTGCGGAACTGATTTCCCTTTATCTCACGAAGGAATGCTTCGATACAATGATCGTGGGAGACGGGGAATCCGCTCTGTCCGCCGTGGACAGCTTTGCCCCGAACCTGATCCTGCTGGATCTAATGCTGCCCGGTATCGACGGATACCAGGTCTGCCGCGAGGTTCGCAGCAAATCTAACATCCCCATCATCATGCTCTCCGCCAAAGGAGAAATTTTCGATAAGGTGCTGGGCCTGGAGCTGGGGGCGGACGACTACATGGAAAAGCCTTTCGATTCCAAGGAGCTGGTGGCTCGCGTCAAGGCCGTGCTGCGCCGTTATAAAGCGGTTCCCGCCGCGGCGGAGCCCGTCGGCATCAAATGCGTGGAATATCCCAACCTGGTGGTCAACCAGACCAACTATTCCGTCCTTTATATGGGAAAGCCCGTGGAAATGCCTCCCAAGGAGCTGGAGCTCCTCTACTTTTTGGCTTCATCCCCCAACCATGTTTTCACCAGGGAACAGCTTCTCGACCAGATCTGGGGCTATGAATACATCGGAGACACCCGCACCGTGGACGTGCATATCAAGCGTCTGCGGGAAAAGATCAAAGATCACGAGACCTGGCGGATCGCAACGATCTGGGGGATCGGTTATAAGTTCGAGGTACGTCAATGAGAAAGACCCTCTACCTCAAATTCCTGCTGGCCTATCTGATCTTCGGATTTTTCGGTTTTACCATCGTGGCCACCTTCGGCTCCAGCATGGTTTTGGAACATCTGAAACGGGAAAAGGCCGAAACACTGTATAAGGAAGCCACGCTGATAGCCAATACCTATGCTTCCGACCTATATAACAACGAAATTTCCCTGGATTCGGTAAAGCCACAGATGGATTCCCTGTCTGTCTATCTGGATTCCGTCATCTGGATCATCAACCCTTCGGGGCGCATGATCCTGGATACCAATACTCCGGTGGATCTGGAGCATCCGCGCATTGTGGAGGACTTCAATGCCGCACAACCGGCGGGTTCCTATTATACAACCGGAACCTTTTATGACAGCTTTCAGGAAGAAATGCTCAGTGTTTTCGCTCCTATCACCTCCGATTTCAAGGTACGGGGCTATGTGGTGATCCATACCTCCCTGGCCGCCCTGCATTCCTCCGGGGAAAATATCCTGCGCATCTCCTATATCATTCTGGTCATACTGTTTCTGCTGTCTTTGATCATCCTGATCTTTTTCACGGAGATGGTCTATCTTCCTCTGCGCAAGATTACGGAGGCTACGGAACAGTATGCCGCCGGAAACCTGCACTATGAATTTCAGGTGGACAGCGAGGATGAGATCGGCTATCTGGCCGCATCCCTTTCCTACATGGCCAGCGCCATCGCACGAAGCGAGGATAATCAGAAAAAATTCATCGCCAACGTATCCCATGACTTCCGTTCTCCCCTCACCTCCATCCGCGGATATCTGGAAGCCATGCTGGACGGTACCATTCCGCCCGAACTGTATGAGAAATATCTGAAAATCGTTTTAAACGAAACCGAACGGTTAACCAAGCTGACCAACAGCCTGCTCACCCTTAATAATCTAAACACCAAAGGGATGGTGCTGGAAAAAATGGATTTTGATATCAATACCGTCATCCGGGAAACCGCCGCGTCCCTGGAGGGCACCTGCCAGCAGAAGCACATTGCCATCGAGCTGGTACTCACAGGCAGCCGGCTCTACGTCCGGGCCGATATGGGAAAAATCCAGCAGGTCCTTTACAATCTGCTGGATAATGCCATCAAATTTTCCCATAACGATTCCGTCATCAAAATCGAAACCACGGAAAAGCGCAGTAAGGTCTTCATTTCCGTAAAAGACTCCGGGATTGGCATTCCCAAGGACAGCCTGAAACTGATCTGGGATCGATTCTATAAGACGGATCTTTCCCGGGGCAAAGACAAGAAGGGTACCGGCCTGGGGCTGTCCATCACGAAGGAAATTATTCAGGCCCACAACGAAAACATAAACGTGATCAGCACCGAAGGCGTGGGAAGCGAATTTATTTTCAGTCTTCCCCTAGTGGACGAGGATGAGGATTGACCCGGGATAAACGCATGAATGTCCTGCGCCCCTCTGCCGCCACCGGCCCCTATGGGGATGCGCCAATTACAACCCCTTTCGGTCAAAGGCCGGGATGAAGCTTTCTTTTGCAGTGCCTCCCTCCTGGATAAAGCCGTTTTCCACCCCGAGTGCAAGGGCATAATCCACCACCTTCTCGTATTCCCTCCGCCCCACCCTCCGGTTTAACTCCGGATAATCCGGCAGGCCCATGGGGGTGTATTGATTCATGATGCTGATATAAATCCGGTTTCCATAGGTTTCATACAGATACCGGACCGCTTTCCTGGAATCCGCCGCAGCGCCGGGCAGAACCAGATGGCGGACGATCACTCCTCTCTTCATAAGCCCGGAAGCTTCCTCCCCCGACGCCGTTGGGCGGCCGTTCCCGCTGCCTTCCTCTTCCGGCCCGAATACGGGCTCCCCTATCTGCCGTACCATTTCCGCAATGGCTTCAGATGCCCGTTCAAAATAGTCCGGCGCATCGGAATACCGCTTCGACAGTTCCCTGGAAACGTATTTCAGATCGGGCAGGTAGATATCCACCAATCCGTCCAGGCTTTTCAGCGTATCCACCTTTTCATAGCTTCCCGTATTATAAACCACGGGAATGGTCAGCCCCTGATCCCTGGCCCTGCGGACCGCCTCCGCGATCTGCGGCACGAAATGGGTAGGCGTCACCAGGTTAATATTATTGGCCCGCTTCTCCTGAAGCTCAAGGAAGATTTCCGCAAGTCTTTTCCCGCTGATCTCCTTTCCGCAGGCATGGCTGTCGGAGTCCGCACGATCCCGAGCAATCTCCCGATTCTGACAGTATACGCACCGCAGCACGCAGCCGCTGAAAAAAACCGCCCCGGAGCCCGCCTTTCCCGAAATACAAGGCTCCTCCCAATAATGCAGCGCGGCCCTGGCAGCCCTGACCCCGGCCGCCTGACCGCAATACCCGTATTTTCCGTTCCTTCTGTCCGCATGACATTCCCTGGGGCACAGGGTACAATCTTCCATGCTCATGGCTTTCCTTCGCCTCTCCCCTCTAACAGTCCTTCGTATGCATGCCTTGCCAGTTCCCCGTCCCGGTTGTGGGACAGCTCCCATATTCCCACGCCCGCAAGGCCCTGGGAGCCGGCATAGGCCGCCTTTGACCGAACGGAACGGGCGTCCTCATAAGACAGGAACACTCCGTTTCCGTACAGGTAGGGGACCGCTGCCTCCGCATGAAAAGCACTGCTCATCCCCGTCCGGGGCAGATAGCTGCTTCTCACCTCATCATAGGCGATGGAACGGGCCGAACCAAACGTGCTGTATAAGCCCCTGCCTTCCCCGCTCACCCCTTCATAAAGATATCCGTAAAAAGGGATCCCCAGCACCAGCTTCTCCGCCGGGATTCCGGCCGACAGATAAGCTCCGATCCCGTCCGCCACGCTGTTTTTATATTGGGGGCTGTATCCTGAGGGCTGATATAGGGGAGCTCCAAAATCGGAATATGTATCCCATGTGCCATGCATATCATAGGCCATCACAAAGATATGATCCACCAGTGCGGCCACCTTTCCGGCTTCGATCTTCTGCAAATAATTGGCGTTTGCCGCTCCCGCTATCGTCAGGTCATATTTTCTTCCGTCCGCTCTGCTTTGTCCATCCAGCTTACCGCGTATGGCAGAAAGCAGGAGGGTAAAGTTTTCCCTATCCTGCGGACTGTTCACGATTCCGGCAGGCCCGCCGGAAACGGGATACTCCCAATCCAGATCGATACCGTCGAATCCGTGTACGAGAATAAAGTCCAGACAGCTTTGGGCGAAAATCTCCCTGCCGGCTGCGGTGGATGCTATCACACTGAAATAGGTGGATTCGTCCCATCCGCCCACGCTGATCAGGGTTCTCAGTCCCGGATTCGCCTTCTTCACCGCACGGAGCTGTTCAAAATTCTTCCGGTCCGCAGCCGGATTGGTCATAACCAGCGTTCCGCTCTCCTTATCAATTCCGGCAAAAGCATAATTCAGATGGGTCAACCGCTCTGCCGGAACATTCCATGGCGTATATCCCTTTCCTGCCGCCCAGCCGGCATAATATCCCACCACCACAGCCTCTCTCCCTCCTGCCGCATTTTCTCCCGCGGCCCGGGACGAAATCCCCGCTGCTCCCGTGCAAAAAAGCAGCAGTCCGATCCACGCCAAATACCAGATATGCTTCATTCCTTCATCCTTTCCGTAAAACTCCGGACAGACGCACGGTACGCTCTCCTCCGGCCCAATGCCGCCTCCCGAAACCTTTCTGTGTCCGCGGCCCCAGGGATTTCCCCAAAAAGCCACAGCACCAGTTTACAGACAGGACTGTCCGAAGACAACCCGCAATATCTGGCAAATAGGATTTCCCGGCCGCTATGATACGGGAAAGCCCCCATATCCGTCCCCTGCCTTTTGGCATGATTCTTCGACACGGTCAGCCCAAGACAGGCGCCTTCCCAATCGAATCTTACGGCCTTATCCGAATAACAAAAAAGGCACCGAAAGCTCCTTGGGAGCCCTACGATGCCGCCTTTTTCTCTCAAGACCGTGCGTCCTGCTTCGAACACCGGCCCATATGCGTTACCTTTACAGTTAACTCCGCCAGGCACCCTCACGGCACACGGAAAATTCTGCTTAGTGCTGCTTTGTTCCCAACCTGACACGGTTCACAGACATCCGTTGCGTAAGACCCAAACTTCAACGCCACTTATAAAGGGCAGCCACACAAGCGCAAGCCCTAGGCCGGACATCACCCCTGCTATAGCGGATTTCAGGTACAGGGGGCCGCTGCTCCCCCGGCTGCACGGTTTAAATAGTATACTTTTTTTTACGGACTTTGTCAATGCGGTAAGGCAATTTTTCAGCTCTGACGCTTAAATATACATTTCTTCTCCTGTACACCCCGGGATTCCTGTTCTGCGGAACTCTCTGGTCACGCCTGTTCCTTTTGGCACATAAAATCCCTGTGTCCTTTTTCTGCTTCCTGTTCACCTGGCCCGCCAGCTTCCTCATCACCCCCTTCCTGGATTCTTTTATGAAAACCGTATCTGGATTCTTTCTTCCCATTCCTCCTGTATTTCCTTCAGTCGGATTCCCTTCATGGATTCCAGC
>JAETRI010000217.1 GCA_021770245.1 Lachnospiraceae bacterium | reverse complement strand
TTTTCCCCGTCCGCCTCAAAGCCGGAGGACACCCAATACGCAAGCCCGTCATCGGCGCGGGAATTCCGAAGGAGGTTAAACGGCACAAGCTCCGCAATGTCCTCGCTGGACACCACGCTGACGCCCTCTAAGGAATCTGCGGCATTGTCCCACTTGCTCGTGGAGCTGCCCAGGTTCTTAAGCACCGTGGAAAGCTCCAGCACCGTGTTCCACGGCTCCTGCAGGTTGTATTCCCTGCGGACGATCCTCGTGGTGACCGAAAGCCCCAGGTCCTTATCCTCCACCCGCACATAATCCCCAAGCTCCCACGCCTCATGCTCATATCCCGTCAGCACAGACAAATCCATGGCGTTCAGCACATAAGAGACGGTCGGCTTACAGTAATCCGCAAGCCTCATGCGGGTAAATTCAAGCATCTGGTAAGGATTGGTGAATGCGGAGCAGTCCAGGGAGGAAACACGGATTTCCTTGGAATAAGTAAAATCCTCCACATAAGGCTTCCCGCCGTTGATGCTGGCAAAGGTCATGCCGTCTGCACCGACGGCATAAAGCCTTGTGACAAGCCCCGTGGTGTCCACCGTCCGTTCAATATCCTTCATGTTCTTTCCGTACATGAACAGCGCGCCGCTGTCCTTCCCGTTTAAAATAAGCAGATGCACCAGCCGGTTCGGGCAGTCAAACACCAGGTCGCCGCCGTGGAGGTCCGCTACATTCCGAAGGATGGAAAGCGCGTTTTTTTCCGTGGAAGTCCATGTGCGTTTCGTGGTGACCGTGATCGTGCCGACTTTCCATTCCGTGCCGGAAAGTGCATAGGCCATAGCCGCATCCGCCGTCTCCGCATCAAAGGCTTTCTCCTCCTTCCGGACGGAATAGGCAAGGTTGTAAAACTCCGCCTCGGCATACACCTCTGTCACGGCGTTGCCGGAGGCGTCCTTGCTGTCCGTGACCGTGCGGATGATGTACACGTCATCCACGATCTGGATTTTTTTCTCGTTGTCGATATACTTCCGCTTGGCATCGGCAAAGGGGATGGAGAAGGAAAGCGTATCCTCGCCGTTGACCTCGCCCGTCACGATGATGCCGTAGGCGTTTTCCAGCACCGCCTCCCATGCGCCGTTTGAGTCCAGCACCACCGGGCGGGCATAGCCGATTTTCTCGTAGGGGGACTTCGGTATGTCATAAATCTGGATGTCCGTCAG
>JAETRI010000100.1 GCA_021770245.1 Lachnospiraceae bacterium | reverse complement strand
GCGCGCTCGCTAAGTGCCGGCGTTTTTGGATGGTCCCCTCTGTGATCATCACACGCCGCGGGGCCGGGCAGGGGTGGCGCAGGGCCTTTCATGCGTTTATCCTGGTACCGACGCAATTATTCCTTGACAAAAAAAGAAAATTGTATTAGAATTTATCTAGAAAAATAAGAATTATTCTAATTTTAAATTTGGAGCGATATGACTAAATACGAAAAAGAAATATATCATATAATCACCGCTTCCATGGAACATCTTACGGCAGAACAGATATATACGGCCCTTAAAAGGAAGTATCCCAAAGTCGTGATAGCAACCGTATATAATAATTTAAACAAATTATGGAAAGCCGGGATGGTTCACAAGGTTACCGTCGAAAATATGCCGGACAGATATGATCGGACGGTCAAACACGATCACTTGGTTTGCAGCAAATGCGGTAAATTGGCCGATATTTCGTTTGAGGACCTGACTGCATCCCTGCGCAGGCAGATGGGAGGAGATTTTCTATACTATGATTTGAAAGTCTTTTACTTATGTCCCGAATGCAGGCATCAGGAGAGAAGTCAGGAAGACATATCAAAGCAGCAGTAGAAAGGAGATTCTATGTTAAAAGGGAAGACGGCCGTCGTCACAGGCGGCACGAGGGGAATCGGATTTGCCATTGTGAAAAAGTATCTGGAGAACGGAGCCAATGTGGCGGTTTCCGGTTCCCGGCAGGAAACGGTGGAAAAGGCACTGGCGCAGCTGCCGGAGTACCAGGACCGCATTATGGGCATTTGGCCCGATCTTTGCAGTCCAAAGGAGGTTGCTGCGGCATTCGATTCCGTGAAGGAGCGGTTCGGTTCTCTGGATATTCTGGTTAATAATGCGGGTGTTTCTTCGAGGACCAGCCTCTACGAATACACGCTGGAGGAGTTTACCGGTATCCTGGATATCAATTTGAAGGCGATCTTCGTCTGTTCCCAGGCGGCGGCGCGTCACATGAAAGAACAGGGCGGCGGAACGATCATCAATGCCAGTTCGATGGTGGGAGAATACGGTCAGCCCTGCGGCTGTGCCTATCCGGCCACCAAGTTTGCCGTTAACGGATTGACGAAATCCCTGGCAAGGGAACTGGCGAAGGATCATATCCGGGTTAACGCGGTGGCGCCCGGCGTAACGAAGACGGATATGGTGGCGGCTCTGCCTAAAGAAATGGTAGAACGGATTTCTGCCGGAATCCCTCTGGGCCGTCCCGGCGAACCGGTAGATGTTGCCAATGCCTACTTATATTTGGGAAGCGATATGGCCTCCTATGTAACGGGTGTCGTTTTGCGCGTAGACGGTGCGGCGATGAATTAGGGGGAGCTGCCGCAAACGCATCATCCACGGTTCCTGTTTTAAAGTATCTATAGAAAATAATTGAAAAAGGAGAGATTTCGGTATGAGAAGCATCACTACATTGGATTTACAGTATGCACATCGATTCTACGGTTTCAGAGGCGAGGCCCAGTATCTGCACGGACATACGGGCGTATTGACCATTGAGGTGGAGGACTCCGTCGAGCCCGGAGTGAATATGGTGTTCCCTTGCAATGAGATTCGAAAGACTGCATGGGAGGTCTTAAAGAATTTTGACCATGCCCTTATCCTGCGTCAGGACGATCCCCTGCTGCCTGCTATCCTCAAGGTCTACGAAGAACAGGGTATCAAGGACGGTGCGCCTCAGAATAAAATGAAAGGTGCTGCCTTCAAGACGGAGTTGGCCACTGCCTATCCCGACTGCCGCCTGGTGGTCACTAAGGAGACCATGACGGTGGAGGGTATGATCAAGATCGTATACGATTTGCTGAAGGATAAGCTCAATATCGCTAAGCTGACGTTTACCAGCGGGGTAAATGCCGCTACGCAGGAATATGTGCCGGAGAATCAGATTGACCGCTGCCCTCTGTGCGGTATTGCGTTGAACGAAAACGGCGTCTGCCCGAAGTGCGGGTATAAACGTAAATAAAAGCTCTATATTGAAATTCCGTATCAAGAGGACTGTTGAAAAATCGACAGTCCGGCAAAAGGAGGCTGTGGCTCATTCGGGCTGCAGCCTCATCTGTTTATGATCCATGAAGTTCCCTTTATGATGCCGTACAGGGAAAGCGGGCCGAAGAAATCTACTGTTAAACCGATGAAAACACCGTATGCTGAATGCACATAGAACGACGGAATAGGATTTTTCATAGAATCTCCACGATTTTTTTCAGGTTCATTTCAGGATGGGCCTTTATACTTTGCCCATGGCCATAGGAAACAGACCGGTGAAAACAGGAGAGAGTATAACCGTTTGGCTGCTCCGCAGGCTCCCGGACGCTGGGACGCACAGGGAGCCTGCGGAGCAGCCAAACGGTTACAGGAGAGAAGCTATGGAAAACAGAAAGTATCGTCATGAATTGAAGTACAGTATCACCTTTGCGCAATATCTGTTCCTGCGCTCCCGGCTGATACCGGTGATGCGGCAGGACGGAAATGCGAATGAAGAGGGGCAGTATCTGATCCGAAGCATCTACTTTGACAATTATCGGGACAGAGCGCTTCGGGAGAAGATAGACGGTACGGCCGTGCGGGAGAAATTCCGTATCCGTTATTATAACGACGATCTTTCTTTCCTCAATTTGGAGAAAAAGAGGAAGGTGGGTGATCTGTGTATGAAATTGGATGCCCAAATTGAGGAATCGGACTGCAGGAGGCTGCTGGCGGGAGACACGGACTGGATGCTGGGCCACCCTGCAGAACTGGTGCGGGAGCTGTATATAAAAATGAAGAGCGAACAGCTCCGCCCCCGCGTCCTGGTATCCTACCTGCGGGAGGCCTATGTGTGCAGGGCCGGAAATGTGCGGATTACCCTTGACTCTGATATCCGCAGCACCCTTTTCCATCGGGAATTTCTGGAGGCTGTTCCTGTGGATATGGACATATCCGATGAGCCTGAGCGCAGGGTATTGGAGATAAAGTACGACGAATTCCTTCCGGAGGCCATTGCCGGCCTGATCTGGCAGGGGGACTGCCGGCGTCAGTCCTTTTCCAAATATGCGGCCTGCAGGCGGTTTGGCTGAAAGGGTTTGTGTCGGAGCGTCACAAATTTCCATGACGGCATGCCCCGTCGCGAAAACGCTCCGGAATGCGAGGCTAGATTGAAAAATGGCCTGCGTCCATTTTTCAATCATGAATTTATGCCCGCTGAAGCGGGCAGGAAGGCTAGATTAAAAAATGGCCTGCGTCCATTTTTCAACTTGAATTGAGAGCCGCCTTGCGGCGGCAGAATGGCGGTTAAAATGACATTCAACGATATTTTTAAATCGAGTTTTCTGGAGAGCGTGACGGAGTTCTCCATCCTGGATACGCTGCTGGGGATGATTTTTGCCTGTATCCTGGGCCTGTTTATTTTTGTGATTTATAAAAAAACCTGTTCCGGTGTGATGTATTCCTCCGGTTTTGCCCTTACGCTGCCCGGTCTTTCCCTGGTTACCGCATTGGTGATTATGGCCGTGACATCCAATGTGGTACTGTCCCTGGGCATGGTGGGTGCGCTGTCCATTGTACGTTTTCGTACGGCGATTAAAGAACCCATGGAGATCGTCTATCTGTTCTGGGCCCTGGCGGTGGGAATCGTAGTCGGAGCGGGAATGGTTCCCCTGGCGGTGCTGGGTTCTTTGTTTATCGGGCTCATCCTTCTTCTCTTTGCAAACAGGAAAATCCATGAAAGTCCCTATCTGGCCGTATTGTCCTGCAGGGATGAAAAGGCGGAGGAGCAGGCGCTCGCCCTGCTCGCCGAGAGCGTGGATAAATATGTGGTGAAGACGAAAACCGTGAGACAGGACGGCATTGAAGTTACGACGGAGCTGCGCATGAAGGACGCCTCCACTTCCTTTGTCAACCGGCTTTGCAAAATAGACGGCATAGAGAACGTGGTGCTCGTAAGCTATAACGGGGAATATATGTCCTGAATCGGATATGACGGAAGCCGGGGCCCTTTCGGAATCGGAAACCTACGGCTTCCCGTATTCCGGGTCGTGTGCCTGTGAAAACGGGCAGATTGGAGTTTCGGATATGATTGCGAACAGGCATGTGACAAAAATAGTAGCGGCGCTCATGGCGGCGGCTGTCCTTTTCTGTCTGACGGCTATGGCCTTTTCGGAGCAGGCGGTGGAAGTGATGGGAGAAGGAAGGGTTTCCATGGCATATGAAACCGGCCTGTTTGACCGGGACAGGATCCTGAGCGTCGAGATCCTGATGGAGGAAGAGGATTGGGAGGATATGCTGGAGCATGCTTTGGAGGAGTCCTACCATCCGTGCGACGTGGTTATTAACGGGGAGCGGCTGTATCAGGTAGGAATACGGACCAAGGGGAATACCAGCCTTTCTTCCATTGCCGGCGATCCGGAGAACGACAGGTACAGCTTCAAACTGGAATTTGACCATTATGTGGAAGGGCAGACCTGTCTGGGGCTGGATAAGCTGATTTTGAATAATAATTTTGCGGATATCAGCAATATGAAGGAGGCAGTGGCCTACGATATGTACCGTTTCCTGGGTGCGGATGCCTCGCTGTATAATTATGCCGAAATTTTTGTAAACGGCAGTTATTGGGGGGTATATCTGGCTCTGGAGGCGGTGGAAGAAAGTTTCCTGCTGCGCAATTACGGAGTGGAAGACGGAAAGCTGTATAAACCGGAGGGGATGGACATGGGCGGCCCGGCGGAAATGCCCTTCGGCAGGGGCTCGGCCTTTGAAAACGGTCTGCCTGACGGGAACGGATGGCCTGATGAGAACGGAGGTTTTCCGGACGGGAGCGGATGGCCTGATGAGAACGGAGGTTTTCCGGACGGGAGCGGATGGCCTGATGAGAACGGAGGTTTTCCGGACGGGAGCGGATGGCCTGATGAGAACGGAAGTTTTCCTGACGGGAGCGACCGCCTTGACGAAAACGGAATGCTTCCTGAGAACGGTAAGCCGTATCACACGGACTTTCCAAAAGGGGAGGAGGGGGCGGCTCCCGATTTCCCCGGCAGATTTTCAGAGGGCAGCGGCGGGGCGGATTTGAATTATGTGGATGAGGATCCGGACAACTATTCTGCCATCTGGGAAGGAAGCGTGGGAAAAAGTTCGGAAGGGGATCATGCCAGAGTGGTGGATGCCCTGAAAAGGGCCGGCGAAGGGGAAGAGACGGAAAAATACCTGGATGTGGATAACCTGCTCCGTTATATGGCGGTACATTCCTTTATGGTCAACGAAGACAGCCTGAGCGGTTCCATGGCCCATAACTATTATCTGTATGAGTATGAAGGAAGGCTGAACATCCTGCCCTGGGATTATAACCTGTCCTTTGGCGGCATGTCCGTGGGGAACGGGAAAGGAGGAGGGGAGGACGCTTCCGCAATGGTCAACGATCCTGTGGACGATCCGTTTTCCGGTACACGTTTCTTTGATGTCCTGCTGGAAAACGAAACCTATTTGGAACAATATCATAGGTATTACAGACAGCTTGTGGAAGAATACGTTTTCGGGGGAGAGTTTGAGCGGACCTATTCCCGTATCCGCAGCCAGATCGACGAGCTGGTGAAAACGGATCCCAATGCCATGTATTCCTACGAAGAGTATGATGAGGGGGCCGGGATGCTGTATGATACCGTGATGCTCCGGGCGGAAAGCGTTTTGGGGCAGCTGGACGGGACGATTCCCTCCACCCGGGAGGGGCAGAAGGAAAATCCGGAGGCCCTGGTGGATGCTTCTGCCATCAGGACGAGCGCGATGGGAACCTTTGGGGGAGGCGGAGGCCCGGATTTTTCCGGGAACGGATTTGCGCAGCCGGGGCAAAGAGGAGAACGTCCCGGTGGAGCCGGGCTCAGAGAATGACGGTGAAACGGATGGAATTCCCGTCCGGGCTTTTGACCGTAATCTCACCGCCGTGGGCCCTGGCTATGCCTCTGGCAATGGACAGGCCCACGCCCGTTCCTCCTGTTTTTGAGGAACGGGACCGGTCCGACCGATAAAACCGTTCAAAGAGACGGTCAAGATCTTTGGTTTCTATTTTGTCGCAGGTATTAAAAAACTCCATTCTGATTTTTTTCTTTACCCGGCGGGCCGACAGTCGAATCGTCCCGCCGGAATCCGAATATCGCATCGCATTGTCTAAAAGGAGGGAAGCCATCTGCCGGATTGATGCCGGATCGCCATGAAGCCGTATCCCGTCCTCCAGATCGATTTCAAAGTGTTTCCCTTCCGCCTTGGCGACGAACACAAAGGGCTCCGCACTTTCCCACAGAATGTCGTCCAGCGGGAAATCCGTTTTTTCGGGGATGGGCCGATCTTCGTCCAGTCGGGAGAGCGTGACCAGGTTTGTCACCAGACGGGACAGGCGTTCGGTCTGGCGCCGGATATTTTCGGCCCACTCGTTTTCACCGCCCTCCAAAAGGAGCATATCCACACTGGTGGAAAGGGAAGTGAGCGGCGTTTTCAGTTCATGTCCGGCATCGGTAATGAATCGTTTCTGCGCTTCCATATTCTTCACATAGGGCCGGACGGCCCATTTTGACAGGAGGGAAACGAGAAAGAACAAAAGCAGAAGGCTTCCGAGCGCGGTCAGAAAGGAAAGCAGCAGCAGAGTCTTCATAAACTGCAGCTGGCTGCTGCTGTTGAGAAAGAGCTGCAGGCTTCCCGTCTCATCCCGGCATACATAGTATCGATACTCCCCGCAGTAACCATAAGACCGTCCGGATTCCGATACCCTTTGGGAATAGGCTGCGGCATCCGCCGCCGAGACGGAAGAGATATGCTCCAGGAACAGATCGGTTATGCCGCCGGTTTCATCCAGCCGTATGGCAAAAAAGCGCAGCATGGCATTCGCTTCCGGGGAAGGGGGAGCTCCTTTGGGTTTCTCAGGCAGCCTGGGTGGGAAGGGATGCCTGTTATCTGCAATGGAACGCAGGATGCGGTCCTGCCTGTCGGTGGAAACCCAGTAATTTGCCAGATTGATTCCAAGGAGCAGCACAAACAGCACCACCGACAGGGCGGCCATGGAAATCAGGATGAATTTGCGTCTGAGAGTTTTTGGCATGTCTGCTCCCATCTGCACGCTCCGGCGCGCATACAAGTCAAGGAGATGGAATCGGTCGGTTTTCAATCTTACACCCCATGCCCGCTGAAGCGGGCATAAATTCAATAGTATGAAAGCGCACTTTTTTCATACTTACACCCCATGCCCGCTAAAGCGGGCATAAATTCAATAGTATGAAAGCGTACTTCTTTCATACTTACACCCCATGCCCGCTAAAGCGGGCATAAATTCAATAGTATGAAAGCGTATTTCTTTCATACTTCCTCCGTCAGAGCCTGCGGCGGGTTCGGAATCTAAATGCGCGGAGGCAGTTCTTCCAGCGTATAGCCAGCTCCGCGGATGGTGCGCAGCTGCACATCGGCTTCCAGGTGTTTCAGCTTTTTCCTTAAAAAGGCGATATAGGTCCAGACCACGTCCATGCCGGATTCGGAATCGCATCCCCAGATCCGTTCCATGAGCTGGGCGGTGGAAAAGATATTACGGGGATTGCGCAGGAAAAGCTCCATCATTTGAAATTCCTTGTTATTCAGCCGGAGAGAACCGGACGGGCCGGACAGGAGAAAGGAATTGCAGTCAAGGGAGAGGCTTCCTAAGGTGATCACCTGGGGTGTAAAATTTTGGATGCGGCGCGTCAGTGCCTTGACGCGGGCCACAAATTCGCTTGCGGCAAAAGGCTTTGTGAGATAATCGTCGGCTCCTGCGTCCAGCCCCGTAACCCGGTCTTCGATCTCGCTTTTGGCGGTTAGGAGGAGGACCGGAAGGGAACGGCCCTGTGCCCGAAGCCGTTCCAGGACCTCCAGGCCGTCCATCCCGGGCATCATGATATCCAATACGGCCACGTCGTACTGTCCGCCCGTCAGATAGTCCAGGGCGTCCCGACCGTTATCCACCGTATCCACGGCAAAATGGCTGCGTTCCAGCATGATTTTCAGCGCTTTGGCCACTTCGGATTCGTCTTCTGCGATGAGTATGCGCATGGCAGGGCTCCTTTCCGGGCAGAATATGCTTTCCGGCGTTTTTCCCATTCTATCATTGCGGGGGAAAATGCGCCACCCTTTTCTCGGCTCTTGTGGGACAAACGCATGACCGGCCCTGCACCCTGTCGGCGGCCCGGCCTGACACCGGCGGCGCGTGGTGATCCATCGGGGACCCGCTTTCGCTCAGCCAAAAACGCAGCGGTACTAAGCTCGCAAAGGACGCGCTCGCTAAGTGCCCAATGTGGTCAACTTAAGACCTCGGGCGCTCTCCC
>JAETRI010000099.1 GCA_021770245.1 Lachnospiraceae bacterium | reverse complement strand
TCATCCTGTAAGGCGGAGGAGGGAGGCGATGCGGTGGCATCGTTGACCGACGACAACGAAGCAGATGGAAATTTAGACAAGTGAAACATATGGTTAATTGGTGCCGGTCATACTAGCATCGGTACGGACGTTGAGGTGGGAACCAGGCCGGTGGATGCCGGGCTTTCTAACCTGGGGCGCGCCGAGATGTCCAATACGGAGGAAAACGGAGATTGTATTGAGGAGATCTCACTCGAGCGGAAAACCGTTTTCGGAAGTAAAGAAAATCTTTATGATGTGGATTTAATGAAGGGTATCATCATCCATATCAGAGGCGGCGAAAAAAAGAGGGAATCCGGAAACCGGTTGATTTCTATGCTGGAAAATCTGCTTTCACGCAGGAGTGCGGACGAGAAGAAACGCATACTGACGCAGGAATATGGGATGATAATGACAACGGAGCTGGATGGGAGGATAAAGACAATGTGTAATTTATCTGAGTATATGATCGAAAGGGGAATAGAGGAAGGGATCGAGAAAGGGATCGAAAGGGGAATTGAAAAGGGAATCGAAAAAGAGCGCGCCAATGCAATAGAAAGAATGATCAAAGCCGGAGCCACAAAGGAGCAGATCGTATCCTACGGTTATACACGGGAGGAGTATGCGGAGGCGGAAAGGCTTCTGTATCTGAATGTATAATCATACGGATGAGGTCAAAAGAGACGGAAGGAAATGCACCTCCATAGGAGTGGTTCCGGAAGCAGGGGGAACGGCGGGTTGGAAGAGAAGCCTTTGTTATCAAATCTGTTTGTGAATTTCATAAGGACGCTTCTCAATCTGCTGTTTCCGGTCATCACTTTTTCCTATGCCTCCCGGGTGCTCGGCGATAAGGGAATCGGGATCGTCAGTTATACGGATTCCATCGTTCGCTATCTGATTCTGATCGGCGGAAGCGGTATTTCTTATTATGCCATGCGTGAAGCCGCGGGGGTACGGGAGAGAAGGGAGCTGCTGGCCCGGCGGGCCGGGGAGCTGCTCTGTCTGAATTTGGGACTTTCGGGGATAGCCTATCTGATTCTGGCCGTTCTCCTCGCAGCGGGTGCGGGAAAAGGGTATATGACGGTCCTTCTTGTGCAGTCCGGAATCGTTTTTTTTAATGCCCTGGGAATGGAATGGCTGTACAATGCCCTGGAAGAATATCGGTATATCGCCATAAGAACGGCAGTTTTTCAGGGAATTGCCTGCCTGCTCCTGTTTTTCCTGGTAAAGGAGGAACAGGATTATCTTTTGTATGCCGTTATTATGACCGGAGCCGGAGCGGGAATGCAGGTGATGAACCTGGTTCATGTGCAAAGGACCGTCGGTTTTTTATCCGTAAAAGGCTGCCGTCCCTTTCACAAGCATTGGCAGGGAGCAAAATATGTATTCTGGGCGAATCTGGCCATTTCCGTCTATGTCCATATCGATAAAACGATGTTGGGGAATTTATGCAGTATGGAGGAGGTAGGGCTGTACGCGGCGGCACATCAAATCATACAGGCCGTAGCGGGGCTTCTGACCTGTGTGACAAATGTGCTGCTGCCGCGGGTGTCCTTTTATCTGGGGGAGGGCCGCGGGGAAGAGGCGGAGAAACTGCTGCAAAAAATCGGGAGCGGTATCGTCCTTTTTGCGGTCCCGGCAGCCGTCGGGACCGTTTGCGTGGGGAAATCGCTGTTGTTTTTGCTCAGCGGTCAGGAGTTTGTGCAGGCCTTCCCCGCGTTGGCCGTTTTGTCAGCAGGCATGCTGTTTTCCGTTTACAACAATTATTATATCTGGCAGGTGATGATCCCTTATAAGAGGGAAAAGGAGGCTTTCTACGGAACGTTCGGCAGCGCGGTTTTGAATGTTGTCCTGAACTTTTGGCTGATACCGGTGTGGGGGATGACGGGTGCTGCTGCAGCCACGGCAGCGGCGGAAGCAGCGTTATTTCTGCTATGCGGCATTCGGAATAAAGCGTTCGGCGGACAAGGGGAACGGGGGAGGATCCGCGGTGCGGGAGGAAAGACGTTTCGTTTGGTCCTGCAGGCTCTGGCAGCGTCCGGCGTCGGGATCGGGTTAAGCTCCTTTCTGATCGACCGAATGGCGGACGGTCCTTTGATCAGGCTTCTTCTCAAGGTTCCGGTTTCCCTGGTTTTGTATCCCGTTGTTTTATGGCTGCTGGGAAATGAGACGGTCAGGCTGGCGGGAAGGAAGGGATTTGGCATAGGGAAAAGTTGAAACTTTATTTCAATTTCTGTCAGTTCAGATATCCCGCAGGTTCTCAGACGCCGGGGCCTGCGGGATGTCTGAACGGATTCCCGTTTCCTGCTTATTGTGAAAAAAACGCTGTGCCATTTTTTTGTTCGTATGTGTTGTTAGACAGATGGCCTGGGCATAATGTTAATAAAATACACAGGCCCGTAGATGAGTTCTATCATGGAAGCGGGTTGAGAAGGAGGTAACCTATGTGCACAGCGGCGACATACAAAACAAAAGATTTCTATTTCGGCAGGACCTTGGATTATGATTTTTCCTACGGGGAAGAGGTGGTGGTGACGCCAAGAAATTATCCTTTCCGTTTCCGAAGCGCGGATGACCTGGAAACGCATTATGCGATAATAGGCATGGCCCACGTGGAGGAGGATTATCCGCTCTATTACGACGGAGTGAACGAAATGGGGCTGGGAATGGCCGGTCTGAATTTCGTGGGAAATGCCTATTATCGAAAGGAAGAGCCGGAGCGGGATAATATTGCCCAGTTTGAATTGATTCCCTGGATCCTCGGGAGATGTGCCTCCGTCAGGGAGGCAAGGCAGCTCTTTGGCAGAATCAATGTAACGGATACGCCCTTTCGCGGCGATCTGCCCGTGGCGCAGCTGCATTGGATCGTCGCGGATGCTCGGGAAGCGGTCACGGTGGAATTCGTGGAAGAGGGAGTCAGGATCTATGAGAATCCCGTGGGCATCCTGACGAACAATCCGCCCTTTGATCAGCAGATGTTCCGGATAAACGACTATATGCGCCTGTCTGCCAAAGAGCCAAAGAATTCCTTTTCCGAGGAACTCTCCCTGCATCCCTACAGCCGTGGCATGGGGGCTTTGGGGCTGCCGGGCGATCTGTCCTCCCAATCCCGTTTTGTCAGGGCGGCCTTTGTGAAAATGAATTCCGTTTCGGAGAATTCGGAGGAGGAAAGCGTCAACCAGTTCTTTCATATTCTAGGTTCGGTTGAGCAGCCAAGAGGATGCTGTGAGGTGAGGGAAGGAGAATATGAGATTACCGTTTATACCTCCTGCTGCAATGCCGAAAAAGGGATTTATTATTACACCACCTATGAAAACCATCGGATCACGGCGGTGGACATGCATGCAGAAGCGCTGAAGGGAAGCCGGCTGTCGAGCTTTCCGCTCGTTCGGGAGGAAGAGATCAGATGGCAGAATAGGAATTCGATTGAAATGCCGCCAAAGCGGTCAGACGGGAACAAAGGTTGAAAGACGAGCGCTTTTGGCCTATGTAATTTATATATGCGCTAAAGAGCGCAGAAGGGAGAAACAGTGAAGTATTTTGAATTTGTACCAAAACAAACAGGGAAAAGGGGGTGGAGCGTGACGGCATATCTGCAGACTGGGGTAGAAGAGGGGGATATCCGGCCGCATTCGCTCCCGGCCGTGGTGGTCTGCCCGGGCGGAGGTTATGAATTTGTGGCACCGCGGGAGGCAGAGCCCGTGGCAAAGCCCTATTTTGCGGCGGGGTATCATGTATTTGTGGTGGATTATCCGGTGGGGGAGGATGCAAAGGGCTTTGCTCCGCTGATGCAGCTTGCTTCCGTTATGGCGTATATCCGCAGAAATGCGGGCGAGTGGATGGTGGATGAGGGAAAAATAGCCGTGTGCGGCTTTTCCGCGGGAGGGCACCTGGCGGCATCTCTGGGTACTTTATACCGCGAGAAGCGGTTCCTGGAGGCTGCGCGGCAGCAGGGATGCGATTGGACGGAGGAAAATATCAGGCCGGATGCGATGATCCTGTCCTATCCGGTCATACTGGCGGACGAATATGCGCACAAGGATTCTCTGCTGCGGGTAAGCGGGGCCGAAGAGGGAAGCGAAGAATATCGGTATTTCAGCCTGGATCGGCACGTGGACGGGGACACGCCTCCGGCTTTTCTGTGGCATACGGCGGAGGATACCTGTGTTCCGGTGGAAAACAGCCTGGCCTTTGCGGCGGCTCTGTCCGCGGCAAAGGTACCCTTTGAGTTACATATTTTGCCGGACGGGGAGCACGGTATGTCGGTGTGCACGAAGGAAGTGGGAACGCAGGATGCCTACAACGGCCGCTGGATGAAGTGGAGTATCAGATGGCTGGAACGGGTATTTTGCGGGAAAGGAGAGCAGGAATGTTAATCGGAGAAAAAGAGAAGCTGGTGATGATCGGGGACTCGGTGACGGATTGCGGCCGGGCCTATCCCTGCGGAGAAGGGAACGGCGCCATGGGAAACGGATATCCTCAATATGTGCAATCCCTTCTTGACATGAATTATCCGGAGAGGTACATCCGTGTGGTCAATATGGGGATCGGCGGGAATACCAGCCTGGATTTGAAGGAGCGGTGGCAGCAGGATGTGCTGGATCTGCGGCCCGACTGGGTATCGATCATGATCGGAATCAATGACGTGTGGAGACAGTTTGACAGATTCCTCATGACGGAGTGCCATATCCCTATCGACCAGTACGAAAATAATTTGGAATGGATGATTAACCGGACGCTTCCCGCGGTAAAAGGGATCTGTCTGATGCCTCCCTGCTTCATGGAGCAGAACCGGACGGACGGGATGCGCGCCATGTCCGATGCCTACGGAGAGCGGGTAAAAAAGCTGGCGGAAAAATACGGCCTGGTTTTCGCCGATGCCCAGCAGGCGATGGACGCCTATTTCCGCCATTATCCGGCGATCTACATGTCCGCAGACCGGGTACATCCCAATTCTACGGGTCATATGATCATCGCAAAATCTTTCCTGGATGCTATAGGATTTGAATGGGACAGGTGACGAGGCTGTTTACGCTAACTCCCATCTGCCCGCCTCGGCGGGCACTCAAATCAGGATCGTGAAATCGTAGATTTCACGTTAACTCCCATCTGCCCGCCTTGGCGGGCAGATAAATCAGGATCGTGAAATCGAAGATTTCATGCTAATCCTCCATGCCGCGTCCTTTGCAGCAGCACAACATGAATTTTCGATTCATGTCTGAGAAATCGCGAATGCGATTTCTCATCTGCGATTCCATTTGGGCCGTCGGCGGCACAAATGGCGATTGAAAAATAAGCCATCAGGCTTATTTTTCAACCTAACCGGCATTCTGCCGCCGCAAGGCGGCTCTCAATTTAAAGGGAACTTTCGTGCATAAGGTAATGCTTCCGTGTTACCTGGCACAAATTCGCGCGTTTATCCTTCGGACGTTGTATTCTTTATTTGATATGCTTCTTAATGCCTCAAAGCTCTCGGCGCTGATTACATGCTCAATGCGGCAGGCATCCCGGGCTGCGGTCTCTTCCTCCACGCCGAGACGTACCGGCCAGGCGGTGAGCAGTTCATGCCGCTCGTAAATCATTTCTGCGATCTGCCTTCCGGAATCGGTCAGGTAGATGAACCCCTCCTTGGTCACGGTGATATGGTTTTCTCCATTCTTTCCTAAACTTGCGAATTTGAAACAATTTCAGTATAGCATAAGATAGAATTTCCTCAAATATGAAATATGCTTTCCCACAGGACAAACGCATGAATGGCCTTTCGGTCCCTGCGCCCCCTGCCCGTCCCTGCGGCGTGTCTGTACCGTTACAGCCGGGCCATCCCTGTGTTTACCGTGTTTGTCCGGGAAGGTCGAAAAAGGGGAGAAAGGCATGACCCCTGTTGGTTCTGCGGGGAAAAAGAAAGGCATAAACTTATAGTACATACTGGAAAAAATATTTATATGCGGCCCGGGGAACCGGTATATCCGGAGTCCGGGAAGGGAGAACAAGGTTGGAAATCGTAGATTTCCGGCCTGGGAATTTGTGTTCAGGAAACGCGGAAATGTTACCCTGCACACTGAAGTTCCCCTGCGTGCAAAGCCGCCCGAGGGCGGCAGAAAGAGAGGAAGAGATGACAGACAAGGTAATTGAAAACAACCAGGTGATCATTATGGGGAAGATCGTGGGAGACTTCGTGTTCAGCCACGAAATTTTCGGAGAAGGCTTCTACATAGTAGACGTGGAGGTGGCAAGGCTCAGCGATTCCTGCGATATTATCCCCCTGATGGTTTCGGAGCGTCTTCTCGATGTGGAGGAGGATTATAAGGGAGCATACATATGCGTATCCGGCCAATTCCGCTCCTATAACCGGCACGAGGAGCGGAGAAACAGGCTGATTTTATCCGTATTTGTGCGGGAAATCGAATTTGTGGAGGAACTGGAGGAGAGTTCCAAAACCAATCAGATCTATCTGGACGGTTATATCTGTAAAGAACCCGTTTATCGGAAAACGCCGCTGGGGCGTGAGATTGCCGATGTACTGCTGGCGGTGAACCGGCCCTATGGGAAATCGGATTACATCCCCTGTATCTGCTGGGGAAGGAACGCGCGTTTTGCCGGAGGATTCCATGTGGGAGAGCGCTGTGAGATTTGGGGAAGGATTCAGAGCCGTGAATATATGAAGAAAGTAGGGGAGGATCAGCTTGAAAAAAGAATCGCCTATGAAGTATCGGTGAGCAAGCTGGAACTCATTGAAGAATAGCCGGGCAGGGGCCTTGGAGCCATTCACGTGCCTGTCCAGGCGCCTGCGCACAAAAAGTTGCGTACGGTGGATACATATGGTATAATATCCAAAGCAGACATTTGGAAGCTGGCATAGAAAGCGCCGTTTCAGACCGAATAAGACGGCGCATGAAAGATCGTAAGACGACGGCGGCACGGCCGCAATATACGTTAGAGAGGCATGCATATGGCGGAAGGGAAAATATATATTTACGGGGGAAGCGGACACGGGAAGTCTCCGGCCGCTATCGGCTGCGGGCTGATCGCTGCGGCAAAGGGGGCCCGGGTGGTAATTATCCAGTTCCTGAGAGGGAAGGGTTTGACAGAGGATGATTATGCGCGCAGGCTGGAACCGGAAATCAAGCTGTTCCGTTTTGAAAAATCCAATGAGAACTTTTCGGAGCTTCCTAAGGAAAAGCAGGAGGAAGAGGTCAAAAATATCAAGAACGGCTTAAACTTTGCCAAAAAGGTTTTAAATACAGGGGAATGCGATATGCTCATCCTGGATGAAGTTCTCGGGCTATTGGATAACGGGATCTTAACCGTGGAGGATCTGCGCGGTGTGCTGAGCCTGAAGGGGGAAGAGACGGACATCATCTTAACGGGCATCCCGGTGGATGAACGGGCCTGCTCCCTGGCGGACTACGTGACGGAAATACGCACCATAAAATAGAATAAAAAAGGGAAACGGGCGGCGTACCGGCGAAAAGCGGTAGGCCGCCCATTTGCAACCATTCACAAATCTTATATCGGTTTTTAGAGTTTACACAAAACCTAAAACAGTCTCTTGCAAACCGGAAGTTACCAAAGTTGATTTTCTCCCAGTTCAAAAATGATATCTGTATTTTCAAAATCTCCTCTATGCTGTTTACTTTTAGGAGAAAGAAACATCATCATAGTTACCAGGTTTAGGCTGTCACTGCGAAAAGGCTTCTGCTTTGAACCGCCTACAAAGCAAGCTCCCGGTATCGCTTCCCAGCCACATCTTGTATAAAAACCTACTCTTTCTTTCGCACAAGTAAAAATGCTTATATCCGGTTGCTGCGAAATAATAAATTGAGCCGCTTTTTTGATTGTTTGGGTCGCTAATCCTTTCTTCTGATAACGGGGATGCGTCACGACTTCACTCAATCCATACGCCAAATATTCTTTTCCCTTGTGATGTAATATACTTTTCCTTATTTTAGTGCTTTAATACGATATACAAAAGTTTGAAATTTATATAAGTCATTATTCATAATTGAATTTTGAGTATCAACAACCAGCAATATCATTCTATTACCTCCACAAATTCCGATTGTGATTTGATGATTTTTAAGGGAAATATTAGCTGTTATATTTTGTTATTAAAATACCCGCCAACCCTTGAAAATACTAAGTTTATCGCAGGTGAACTTTCCCTTATCGTTTCCCTTGTGTTATATCTTCCCACAGGGCATTACGAACCCTGATAAGGGAAAAAATGAGGGAAACAAAATCACATAAAACATTATAACACAAAATATATGGGAATTGGTAAACTGATTGAAATGCTTTCAAAAAATCAATGAAAAGAGGACGGATAAAAGATGAATATGATTTACGCAACATACAATATCCACCATAACAGCATTGACGTATACACTTATGCAGGCTACTTTTTACGGATAGACTGCAATAAAGCGGAAGAAGGATTAAAAACTACCCCTTGCTCTGAATGTGCCTTAAATGCTCTGGCAATAGACGAACCGCTTGAATACGCAAGGCTCTATCTTGATGGAAATATGCAGATGTGGGTGGATGCGGAAGATTCATTGGAATTGTGGTAATTTTTATAATTACTATATCAATATTTGCATAGTGTAGCTTTTTAATGAACAAATTGAAACAAATTAACTGAACCGATAACTGCTGATTATACATGTTATCGGTTCAGTTTTTCTAAAATAAACTCTTATGACAAGAGGTAATAAAACAGTTCAAATTTTCTACTTGGGAAAGGTTACAATAACCGTCGTGCCTTTTCCGACATGACTTTTTACATCAACTTTAGCATTATGGATTTTAGCAGCGTGTTTCACAATAGAAAGCCCAAGCCCGGTTCCCCCTACTGCCTTAGAATGGCTCTTATCAACACGATAAAAACGCTCAAAAATACGTTCTTGATGTTCGGGTGCAATTCCTATCCCCGTGTCCTCCACTGATAAAACTACCATGCCGTTTTCGTTCTGTATGTTTACCATTACTTTTCCGTTTTCATGGTTATACTTAATCGCATTGTCACAAAGATTATAAATCACACTGTATAAAAGCTGAGGTATGCCGTTAAGGGAAGCCGAAACGCCGGAAAGCTCCAATGTGACACATAAGGTATTTGCCTGTGGCTCTAAGCTCTGTACCGCCTTTTCTGCCAATGCGTATAAGTCGATATTTTCCCTCTGCATATCGTCCGCACCTTCGTCAAGGTGCGAAAGACTGATAATGTCCTCTACAAGCCGTATCATTCGCCCGGCTTCATCATAAATCTTTCCGGCAAAGGGTATTTTATCATTCTCCTTTACCATATCGTTTTTCAAAAGCTCCGCATACCCGGAAATGGAGTGAAGCGGGGTTTTTAATTCATG
>JAETRI010000216.1 GCA_021770245.1 Lachnospiraceae bacterium | reverse complement strand
CTGCTCCAGTTTTTCCGCTGTCCGTTCCGCTTTCCTCCGGGCTTTGGTGAGCTTTGTATCTTTTGCCTCTGGTGGGAGTTCGTCAGCGGTAAATTCCAGCTTGGAAGGCCGTTTTGGCTCTCCTTCGGCTGCCTCCGGTGGTTTCTCCTTTGGTTCCTCGGCTTTTGCCGCCTCCTGGAAACGCTGCTGGTATTTGTTGCCGTGCTGGTGCATCCGGGAACGACGTTCTGTCTGGATGGATTCTCCCTGCGTGGAGTGCCCTATATCAGAATTGCCGCTGTCAGAATCCTCACGCCGGGAATCCACATATCTGAAATCCCTCCGGCGCGGTTCCGGTGCAGAAGTTCCCGGTTCCAGAGGGTTCCGTGTTTCAGGTGCCCGTGCCGGCTCATGGTCCATATCCCTGCTTTCCAAATGTTCCGGTATGGAAATATCCGCCTGCTGCGGTACATCCGCTTTGAAAGGCTGTGTATCATCCGCTGCCTGCTGTGCTGCGGTTTCATACCTCCGGCTCCGAGCCGTTCCCAAAGAAGAAGGGGCGTCCCTGACCCGCAGCAGGTTAAAATCCTGTTCGCTCTGCCGGGTGTCCATCCGTTCCTCCGCATGGGAATCACGGACCGGCATCCGGGTATCTTTCTTTTTCCTCTGAAATTCTTTTTCCCGCGGCACTGTTATCACCTCCAGTCATTTTTATTTTCGGGAATTTATGCACCTGCCACTTCATCAGGCCGTGTTGTGAGTACACTGTATAACAGGGTGTCTTTCGGAAAATGATCGACAAAGGGGATAATCACATTTCCGAAAAACAGAAGCCCCTCGCCGGGACCGGAATGGGTTACATAAGAAAGCTGGTGCGGGGAAATTCCCAACTGTTTCGCCAAAATCTGCCGGTCCCCCTGGGCTTGGTTCAGCATGTAGATAAAATCCGAGTTCTCAAAGATATTCTCAATCTCACGGGAGGCCAGCAGGTCTTTCACATTCTGCGTCAGGCCGCTCGGTATGCCGCCCCATTTCCTGAACCGTTTCCATATCTCCACGCTGAAACTTCCGGTCTGCCCTTTCAAAAGGAGATGGAATTCGTCGATATAGAACCAGGTCGTCTTGTGCTTCGAGCGGTTGGCGGTAACACGGTTCCACACGGCATCCTGCATAATGAGAAGCCCGATCTCTTTCAGGGCCTTGCCCAGAGATTTGAGCTGGAAGCAGAGTACCCGGTGGTTGTTCATGTCAATGTTGGA
>JAETRI010000215.1 GCA_021770245.1 Lachnospiraceae bacterium | reverse complement strand
CCTTCAGCATGGCGTCATCAACCGCCCGTTCCTCCGTCTTTGGTCCGTGCCGGAACCGGCTGCTCACAATGTTCACCATATGTTCATAGCGTTTCAGACCCGCTTCATCATGCCCCGCGGTATCTAAATACATCTCCCGCAGGAAATCATCTTTATCCATGTAATTGTGACTGTCACCCAGTGCGTAGCGGGAGTGGAAGCAGATCATTGTCCCAAAATGCTCGTCTACCTCACGGGGAGAAATTAAAATATCGTCCGGCTGCACCATCAGCGCATAGGGGCCTTCTACTGCCATCAGCATAAGCTATCAGCTCCTTTCCGGCTCTCTGGGCCTTTTATCCGATATTTTCGGCTCTGTCTGTGCCGCCTGTTTCCTTGCATTGTCAAGCTGCTCCCGCACTGAAACATCCCGCCTGTCCTCCGGTGCCCCTGCGTCAAAGAAGCCCGGCAGCTCCTTGAAGCCGATACTGTCCACGTAATATGCGGCGTCCGCACCATTCTCATGCAGGACCACCACATCGGAAACGGAAAGGGAGTGGCCCTTGAAATCTTCCGGGTGGTCGATATTAAAACGCCTGTAAATATCCTCCAGTGTTTCACCCGGTTCCCGCTGCATTGCATAGACCATCTGGTAATGATCCCGGTCGACGGAAAGCCCTTTACTTTCCAGCCAGTCCAGGGACATAAAACGGAGGTTGTCTGTATTGTCCGATAAGTCAAGCTGGTAAATAGAATAAGCGCTGATCCCGTACTCTTTTTCATAGGAAGAAATACGTGCTAAAAGCGGCGCTGTTTCTCCCTCCATGTGTTCCTCACGCTCAAATGCCGCCAGCCTCATGCGGATTTTTCCGGTATCCCCTGAAAGCAGCTCGTCCGCCATGCGCTCTTTCTCTGCATGGGAATCCGGGTACAGGTCTGCATAGACCCCGCTGTTCTGCCTGAAAAATTCATCCAGGTCAAAGGCCAAATCCGTGGTGTCGTCAAGCCTTATGTCATCCCTGCCCGGTTCCTCCATGACAGAAGCCGGCTGCTGCTTTTCTTCCGGTGGGAGAGGCTGCTTCACCGCAACGATCTCACCCGCCAGACGGAAGAACTTCTCCGGGTATTTGAATCGCTCCGTGTATTTCTCCATCAGGTCAGCGGGAAGGTCTGTAAAATCTTCTTCGCCCAAACCGACGATCAAAAAATTGCCGGGAACAATATCGTACAAATGGCCCTCATCATCATAAAGTGCCCGGTTTAAGGG
>JAETRI010000098.1 GCA_021770245.1 Lachnospiraceae bacterium | reverse complement strand
GGAACAAATTTCTCCTCCTTTTCCTGATCTTCCTTTGCGTCCGGATCACGGAAATATTCCTCCGCCCACTGATAGCACAGATCATCCGGCACGTCACTTCCATAAACGCCGTTTTCTGGCTTGATATCGTTATCCTTCATCTCCTGCTCCACAAACTCCCTGGCTTTCCGGTTGATATAGAAAAAGCAGTGGATCATGGTCTTGCGGGGATGCATGGTCAGTCTGGAAAAGTCCGGGTCCTCCAGGCATAAAGTCTGGATATACTCTGACACGCACTCCTTCATATTTCGGCGGGTAAGCCTTTCCGTATCGGCTCCTACACGCTTCATGGCCTGTGCAGTCACTTCCTCGTCACTCAGGGAAGAAAGTCTGGCAAGCTGTGCCTGTTCCGCATCCTTCTTTGCCTGCTGCCTGGCTTCCCATTCCGCTTTCCGCCTGGCCTCTGCCGCCTCATGCTCCGCACGTTTTTTATCCTCTGCTTCCTCTTGTGCATCAGGGCTTTCCTCCTTCTCCGCTTTACTGGCCTCTGCTGGTTCTCCCGCTTCATTCGGTTCCCCGGCCTCTGCTGGTTCTCCTGCCTCCTCCGGTTCCCCGGTTTCCTCTGCCCCATCGCTTTCCGGGCCAGCGCTTTCTTCTGCGTCCTCCCATGCTCCGTCTGAAACAGTTTCCTCCTGGGCCGGAAGAGAAGCCGCGTCCGGCTCCTGGCCGTCTGAATCAAAGGGGTTCTCCCCAAACGCATCCATGCTGTCCATAAAACCATCGGGCAGCCCGTTTTCTACCTTTCCGGGATCTCCTGCCGGCAATCCAGCCTCCTCAAAAGGGTTTTCTTCCATACACACTTCCATGTTCATATCCTCAAATGCACTACTCATATCTGCTCTCCTTTCGTCAAAAAAGGCATGGAGCGAGTAATCCCATTCCATGCCATTGCCGCTGTCCGCCTCCATCCTTTCATTTTTTTGCAAGAAAGGGGGAGAAGCGCACAGGTTCAAATGTCCTGCCGTCTATATAGAAATAGCGGCGGCCTGTTCCATCGTCCAGCTCCACCACATCCGAAGATGCAAGGGGGCGTCCTCTGTAGCCTTCCGGCACCTGGTTTCCGTAATGCGCCGAAATCTGTTCCAGTATTTCCGTATCTTTCCATTCCTCCGGGCAGGCAAGCTCCGAATCGCACACCAGCCGGTATTCCGAAGCCGGTGGCTGCCCATACCCGGCCTTGTGCAAATCCCGGATTCCCTTAAAAGCAAACGGGATGGTCTCCTGGCCTGCGTCAAAGCAAAGCTGGTAAATGCGGAACCTGTATCTGCGGTGGAGGAAATTTAGTGTCTCTTTTGACAGTTCTTTTCCCTCCTGGCCAAAAAGCGCCCGGCCTTTCTGTAAATTCTGGTCTCCACCTTCTTTCTGCTGTTTTTCTCTCCGGAGCGCAAGCTGCCAGTCGTCAATCCCCTTGTAGTTGGGATTCCAGGTCAGCCTCCGGCACTCCATGCCCTGCTGTCTTGCCAGCAGGTAGATTTTAGAGCTTCCTTTTGCGATCATCTCATTGCTGTACTTGTCCATGTCGTGGGCCTCGATAATGAGTTCCGTGCCGTTCTGCGCCAGCAGCCCGAACAGGGGCCCCAGCTGTGCCACATTGTTTGCCCCTGCCACCGCCACAAAGGAACGGTTTAACAGCACATGGGCAATATCTGCTTTCAGTATCCCTTCCGTGACATAGATGGTCCGGGCAAAAGGGTTCCCTATGAAATGCACCGGGCTCCCGG
The DNA here is from genome assembly GCA_021770245.1 of Lachnospiraceae bacterium. GTDB lineage: Bacteria > Bacillota > Clostridia > Lachnospirales > Lachnospiraceae > Eisenbergiella. The sequence continues at coordinate 6,790 of JAETRI010000098.1, read as the reverse complement.
ATGTTACCCCCATATTTTTTGTGGAGGAGGAAAGCCAGATATATTTTGTCCCGGCTTTCTCCGGAGGGTCATCCTTATCCTTAAAGGGAACGTCCAGGAGGATCTGCATCCCCCGGATCAGCCCGTCAATGCCGATGGCGGGTATCAGGATGCCCGCCGTGCGGCTGCTGAACTTTGCGGTCCAGTACCCGCCCTCATGGAGATAAAACCCCGGAACTCCCTCCACCTTACAGCCCTGCTTTATCAGCCTCTCCGTCAGGGAGCGGCACAGAAAATAGGGCGGGGTACTCTTAAATCCCAGGCTGTCGATCTGTTCCTCCGAAAGCCCCCGCTTCTCCGAGCGCAGGTGCGCCCGGTGTGCGGAAGTCAGGGACAGCATTTCCAGCAGCAGGGAATAGGTCTGGTGTATCTCCTGGGGGCCGGCACGTTCCGCCTGGGAAATCCCGGTTTCCTTTTGGCTGCCGGCGCAAAGGTTCCCTGACGGAACCCCTGCGCCGGGGTTTATGTTCTCTGCCTGCCCGTATCCCCAGGAAGTATCCCCGGCCTGGAGTGCGTCACAGATTTCCTGATAGGCTTCGGAATTGGTGGTATTGTTGACCCTTGCGTACAGGTTCAGCATCCCCCCATGTTCGCCGCAGTAGTTGCACCGCCACACGTTCTTGACAAAGTTGACATTCATCTTTCCTCTCCGGTCGCCGCAGAACGGGCAATCCGTATAGGCACTGTCCGCCTGCCTGCGCCGGATATGTAAATGCAGCAGCTCCACCACATCCATGATCCCAAACGGGAAATCCTGTGAAAACGAGCCCATCGCCTGCACCCTCCTTCCTTGCTGTCTCCTTTAGCGCTCTCCACTGCCTGCATTTACCCGGCTTTTTTTACAGCCAGGGAATCCAGCATGATCTGGGCCGCCGCACGGAGGATATTGTTATCCCCCCGGTAACCGCCGTACAGATAGAATTTCAGGCTGGGCGGGCGCCGTTCTGCCACTTCCGCAATGGTCTGCCCCTTGCAGACGCCGGTATCCACTACCACCTTTCCTGCCTCTTCAAAGGTCATCAGCTTGACGATCTCCTCCACAGGCATATCCGGGGTATATCTGGCCTCTGCTTTTTCCTGTGCTTTTCCAGCGGCAGGCAGTTCCAGCGTTTCAGATGCTGCAGATCTGGTTTCCACATTTTCAGCACTTCCGCTGTTTCCAGTATTTCCGCCAAAAGATGCAGCCGTTTCTACAGTAACATTCTGCCTGCCTAACAGCGCCATCATGCCCTGTACCGCTTTCCTGGTATCTTCCTCCATATTCTTCCTTTCGGAAACAGGGAGGCTGTCCCCCGTTTCTCCCGCCACAGGCATTTCTGCGCTTTTCTGTACGGGAAGGGAATCCGGTTCCCCTGCCCTTACCGGCAGTTCCCCGGTTCCGGCAGGCTGCACCGTTCCCTGAACCTTTGTTGTCTGCGGTCCTGCCGGCAGACTGCTGTTTTCAGCCGGCTCCTGGACCCTGGCTGACGGTTCCGTTTTATTTTCTCCACCTGTTTCCACGGTCTGCGCTGATGCTGCAGAGGGCTGTCCTGACGGTTCCTGTGCGGAAGGCAAAGGCTGCCCTTCCATCTTCTGCGTGGTGCCGGACTGTACCGGGAGCGTTCCGAAGCTTTCTTCCGGCCCTGCCGGAAGGCTTTCTGAACCGCCCTGGGAACCTGCCGGAAGGCTTGCCCCAGAATTTCCATTCCCCGCCATCGCTTCAAGAAGAGTTTCTGCCGCTGCAGCCGTGCGGTGTGCCGGACTGTTTCCCGCAGGCCCGGCATTTACCGCCGTCTTCGCGCCCTGAATGGGCAGCCCGGAAGTCTGCGCCGGTTTTCCCTGCTGCGGTGACTCTTTCTTTTCCGCTGCAGCCGGGAACGCTGTGACCGTACTTCTGGCAGGTGCCGTATCCGGCTGTTTCCTTTCTGTGGAAACCGCAGCTGTGCCAGTCAAAGCAGTTGTTTCTTTCTTCTGGGAGATTCCATTCAAAGGAACCCTGCTCCCGTAACGGCTCCCTTTCGCGTCCATGCCCACATCCGCAAACTGGATGCCAAAGCCTGCATCGGACAACGCCTCATCCATAGCCGCATGCTGTGCCGCCTGGATATACTGCCCTCCCGGCACCTCTTCCTTCGTGCAGCTGGAAGTAAAGCTGCCAATGGGGTTTTCATCGGTGCGCTCCAGAAAAACCTGCGCCTCATAGATCGCCATCTGCTCCGTGATGCGCAGGGCGTTCAGGCGGATGCGGCCTTTGGGGTTCGCAAGCCGGAACCATAACTTTTTATAGCGGAGATCCAGCTGCAGCATTTCCTCCCCGTTTTCCGGGGAGATGATGCGGCGGAGCAGTTTCAACGGGTTAAACCCCGGCACTTTGTTAAGCTCTGCCACCGCAGGGATGCTCTCATACATGGTTGCTGTCTGTTCATTCTTATTCATGGATAAAACTCCTTTCATTAAATAAATAAGGGATACCCCGTGCGATTTCTGCACCTGTATCCCATTTTTAACCTGCTGCCTTCAGTTTTTCTTCCAGGAACTTTGGCACCGCAATCCCGGCGCTTTTCGCATAAGCCTTGTAATACAGGCGGATGCGCTCTCCTAAAAGGGTATTCCTTTTGCTGATCTCATTCTTGTGGATGGCCATGAACAGCACGCTCTTTTCGCCTGCCAGCACCACCCGTTTCCTTGCCCTGGTGATCCCGGTATACAGAAGGTTCCGGTAGAGCATGATGTAGTGTGCTTTCAGCACCGGCATCAGCACAATATCGTACTCGGAGCCCATGGCCTTATGGATGGTAGTCGCATAGGCAAGGTCCAGGTTCACCAGGTCCTCCGTGCTGTATTCCAGGCTCCGGTCCTCCCCGAAGTCCAGACCGATCCGTTTCCCTTCCGGCGTATCCTCAACATAGCGGATGAATCCCAGGTCGCCGTTGGACACCTTATCCGTGTTCTTGGTCTGCATGATCCGGTCGCCCACACGGAAGGTCTTTAGCCCAATATGGACCTCGTCCTCCGCAGACCGGAACGGATTCACGATCTCCCGGATGGCCGCGTTCAGATGGTCTGAGGATGCCGCCCCTTCCGTCCGGAATGGGGAAAGGATCTGCACATGCTCAATCCCGCTGCTTTCAATCTCCTGACAGTATCTGTCGATGATAGCTGCTGCCGCGTCCGCCTGGCTGTCACAGGGCAGGAACTGAAAATCATTCCCATAATACAGCTTGGTGCTGCCGTCATGGATGAACCGTGCATTATGGGCAATCAGGCTGTCCTTTGCCTGGCGGAAGATTTCATCCAGCACCGTGACCGGCACAAGGCCGCACTGGATCAGTTCCTTGAATACATTCCCCGCGCCTACGCTGGGCAGCTGGTCCGGGTCGCCTACCAGGACGGTCTTCGCCCCCTTCTTCAGTGCGGAAAAGAATTTGCCCGCAAGCCACATATCCACCATGGAAAACTCGTCCACAATGACCAGGTCCGCATCCAGGCTGTCTTGCTTTTTCGTCCGGCTGTCTTCGTCCTCCTCACTGGCAAGGCCGAGCCCGCTGTGCATGGTACATGCCTCCTCAAACCCGGTGCTTTCCGCCATCCTGCGGCTTGCACGGCCCGTAGGCGCCATCAGGACGATCTTCCGGTCGGGATAGAGCCTGCGGTAAACCTCCAAAATAATCTTGAGCACGGTCGTCTTGCCCGTGCCCGGCGAACCGGTGATCACGGACAGGTTATAAAGAAATGCCGTCCGGACTGCGGATTCCTGTTTCCCGGAAGTCCTAAGCCCCTGTTCCGCCCTGACTGTCTCAATGACAGCGGAAATGTCCTTCATCGGCGGCCTTTCCTCCGCCAGCATCCTTGCGATCCGGCTGGCAGTCTCATCCTCCTGTGCAAAGGCACCCGGATGGTAGATGCTGTCCCTCATGGAGACCACAGAGCCGTTTAAGATCATGGCGTCCAGTTCCTGCTCCACTTCCTCCGGCCGCACACGCATTTCCGGAAGGGGAATTTTTTCATTCAGCATCTTAAACGCTGCCCTGCGCAGCTCTTCCCTTCCCAGGAACAGGTGCCCCTGTTTCCCTTTCGCCTCGTCCAGTGTGCAGTGGAGCGCGCCCCTGATCCGCATGGGGTCACGGGGACGGTTATCGGTCTTCCTTACGATGGCATCCACACGCCGGAACCCAAAGCCCGGCATCTGGCAGAGCTCAAAGGGGCTTTTTTTCAGGATATCCAGACAGGCCGGCCCGAAATGCTGGTAGATTTTAAGCGCTGTCTTCGGCGTCAGCTTAAAGGGCGCAAGAAGCGTCATGATATCCCGCAGCGCCCGGCTCTCCGCAAAAGAAGTCCGGATGTCTTCCAGTTTATTTTCCGTTATGCCCCGGACTTCTAAAAGCCGTTCCGGGTGCTTTTCCAGTATGTCCAGCGTATTGGTGCCGAACCTCGCTACGATCTCCGCAGCCGTCTTTTCCCCGATTCCTTTGATAAGGCCGGAGCCAAGATAGCCCAGCACGCCCTCTTTTGTTTTCGGGACGACCTCACGCCACTGCTCCACCTGGAGCTGCATGCCGTACTTCCCATTTACCCATTCCCCGTCCAGTTCCAGCTCCACGGCATCCGTCATGGGGATCTCATAACCCACGGCGGTGAAACGGATCAGGTGGTCCTTATACCGCCTTTTATCCCGTGCCTGTTCCGGGATGGACGTATCTGCGGTCTTTACAATGACAATGCAGAATTTGTTTGACGGGTTGTGGAAGATCTTCCCGTCATACGTTGCTATAATACCCATTCTCTCACCTCCATAAAAGCCATAACACAAGCAGGCCCGCAATGACTGCCAGGGCAGCGCCCAGCAGGGGATACAGTACCAGATAACATCCCAGGCGTATCAGCCGGGATGCATCCCTTATCAGGAGAAGCAGGAAAAATCCTCCCATGCCCCCCAGTATCCATGTTTTTCTTTTCATTTTCACCTTTCCCTTTCTCTGATAGTTTCTTTGTTTTCAGGCGGCATCCACGGAACTGACCTTTACATGGAAAGTCCTAAATTCCGATACCGTTACAAACTGCTCGTAAATCTCCGGGTACTGCAGTTTCAGCCGCATCAGGTTGTCCTTGTCTACCATCATCTTGCGGACCGGGTTGTAGGTCAGCGTATACCGACTCCCGCCTATATCGCAGACAGCCCTGCAGCTCGTTCCCATCTCCGCAGCCAGGATCGCTTTCAGCCTCTGGATATCGGCCTCCAGCTTTTTGGAATACTTATCCGACTGTTTCTTCTGCTCCTGGAGCTGCATATACTGCATCAGGGTAGACGGCATGCTCCCATTCAGGACAATGGCATCGGCGTCCTTGTCTGCCCGGCCGCAATACTGCCTGGCGCTTGCGAGGATCACATCCCCGTCCTCCAGGTAGGGCGGCGGGACCTGTTTCTGCACATGGCTGTCCCAGAATTCCTGTTCCAGAAATACCATCTCTTCCTCATAGGCCATGTCCCTGTGGATCTCCCGGATAATCGTCTCATCCTCCGTGTTGCCGTACAGACAGCAGAAAAATACACGGTCAATATCCATCACCGCCATGTAATGCCTGCCCTGTGCCTCGTAGTAGGCCGGCACGGTCTCCCTGCCGTCCTTCCACCAGAGGTCTTTTGCGTTGTAGTTGGTAGTCTTGATCTCCAGGATGCCTTTCGTTCCGTCCGGCATGGTGATGAAGTAATCCACGTCTGCCAGCATGAACGGATAAAGGGGATGCCGGAACATCTTCTTGATCTGATAGATGTCAAGCCCTGTCCTTCGCTCAAAGATCCTTGCCACAAGGTCTTCCAGGAGATGGCCCATTTCCATGGCCACCCAGTTCCTCTCATCTTCCTCCACCGCCGCAATACCCAGCTTGTCATAGTAGATATCCCGTGCGGTACGGAAAGGGGAGATTCCGATAATGGCAGAGACGTCACTGCCGCCAATTCCGCGGCGCCGCCAGCCCAGCCATTCTTCCCGGGTAAGGTTTTCCGTATCCACAAGCACCTGCGGGCTGTGCCTTTCTCTTTCCATGTTCGTATCGGGCATGGTCACGCCCCCCTTCTGGCCCTGTGCGTGAAGTTTACTGTCCGGATCGTGGTACAGTTCTTCCAGTACTGGCTGTCTGCTTTCTGCGCAGCGGTATCCCTGAAGGGGTGTCCTGTCGCCTGTTTCTGCCAGCTCCTGCCGGCCTGTTTCTTCCTTGTACTCATTCTTTCTACCTGCCTTTCTAAAATGTTTTATCCTCAAAGCCCTGATCGGCGTTTGGGCAACAGCATATAAAAAACGGGAATGACCATCTGCCAAATCCCTGGCGTCCATGGATTCCCATGAACCAAAGTCATTCCCGCTCCCAAAGGGAAAGTGATCCCTTAACATAAAAAAAGCCAGTACACCACCAGCCAAAGGGCATAATGGTACTACTGGCACAAAAATACAAACTTAACAGCGTGTGCAATGCGGACAGTATTCCGCATACAGTCTGAACGGACTGCATTTCCCATACGGGTACGCACAAAAATCAATTACAAGGACAGTTTAGCACAAGATATTGATTTAGTCAAGCAATCAATACTATATATAGTATTTTAACGTTTTTCAGATAAAATCCAAATTTGAACAGCAATCACATACTGACTATCTTTCTAACCGTATTTGCTGTCCTTATGGTCAGCTTCGTGCTGATCTTCGTACCTGCTGTCTTAGGCCACCAGTTTGTCTTTTGGTAATCTTTACGGCTGAAAGACCAGAATATCACTTCC
>JAETRI010000097.1 GCA_021770245.1 Lachnospiraceae bacterium | reverse complement strand
CAAGATGAATAAAATGGCGGCAGAATCGTGACTTGGAGATGCGATTCCGCCGCTGTTTCTGTTTGGGTGGATAAAATAATGTGCTGTTGGTGGCGACCAGAATTTGCCGTTCAACAGTTAGCCCGCTGATATAGATAAATTTACAATATATTATATTGAATTGCCAAAATGCCAAGGATAAGAAAGGTAATGAACATGGGTATAGTGTACTTGCCGCTTCTCATAAAATTTAGGGAAACCGTCAAAGGAAAATGTTTATGCCAAAAACGGATAACTCTCCTACACCCGATACCCGGATACGAAGGGAAAGCTTTTCCATAGAGGAAAGTCTTTCCATAGACAAAATGAGGCTGACCGTTACCAATATCTACCCCGCCTCTCCCAAAAAATCAGAGCAGGAAACCAGACAGGAAATCGGGGCACGGCTCTATCAGATTTTCAAAAAATATGCATAAGTCCCTTGCAAAACAGTCATACAAACAATATGATCTGTTTGATGCCAGATTCCCATGGAATCTGACATTGGAAATTGCGTCTTACGTTTTGGGAGGTAGATACTAAATGTATGACGCATTATATGCAAGACAGTCAATCGAAAAAAAGGACAGCATATCCGTAGAAAGCCAGCTTGAATACTGCCGATACGAAACCCATGGGGAAGCCTGTATGGAATATACGGATAAAGGTTTTTCGGGCAAAGACACCCACAGACCGGGCTTTGAAAAAATGATGAATGATATCCGCACAGGAAGGGTAAAGCGTGTCATTGTCTACAAGCTTGACCGTATCAGCCGTTCTATTCTGGACTTTGCAAACATGATGGAGATCTTTCAGAAATATCATGTGGAGTTTGTTTCTTCCACGGAAAAATTTGACACGTCCACGCCGATCGGCAGGGCGATGTTAAATATCTGTATCGTGTTCGCCCAACTGGAACGGGAAACGATACAGAAACGTGTTACAGACGCTTACTATGCAAGGTGCAAGCGCGGCTTTTACATGGGCGGACGTATTCCCTACGGCTACCGTCTGACAAGTACGGTCATTGACAATGTACGCACTTCCATGTATGAAGAAGTCCCGGAGGAAAGCGAACAGTTAAAGCTGATTTATTCCATGTATGCGGACACGGACAATTCCCTCGGGGATATTGTGCGGTACTTGGCCGAACACCAGATTAAAAATCTGCGTGGTGCAAACTGGAGTACCGCCCGTATCAGTGAAATGCTCCGTAATCCTGTATATGTAGAAGCTGACATTGACGTGTACCAGTTCTTTCAAAGTCAAGGTGCAAACATCTATAACCCGGCAAGTGATTTTACGGGCTACAATGCCTGCTATCTCTACAAGGGTACGGTTTCCACCACAAGAAAGCAGAGTGACCTGTCCGACAAAGAGATTGTGCTTGCACCGCATAAAGGATTTATCCCTTCTAAAATATGGTTAGCCTGCCGTATGCGGTGTCTGAACAACAGACAGTCCACAAAGACCTGTAAACCGAAAAATTCATGGCTTGCAGGCAAGGTAAAATGTGGTAACTGCGGTTATGCTCTGACGATCCGCAAGGCAAAGACAAAATGGGGACGCTACTTTGTATGCAGCCAGTCGGGAAGCCGCGGAGTGGGCTGCACAGGGGCAGGCTGTACGGTTTATGCAGACGTCTTAGAGGAATATATGCTTGGTGCAATCAAGGATAGACTGTCTGAATTTTCAGCCCTCAATGAGGGCTTGATTTCCTGTATATCCGACACAGGAGAAAAGGGAATTCAAGCATTCCCCCAAAAGCACATGACGAAAAAAATCCGTCTGACACAGATTGAGGAAGAAATCGAAGAACTTCTCTCCAAAGTGTCCGGGGCAAGCGGCGTTCTGATGAAGTACATAGATGAAAAAATATCAGAACTGGACACCGAACGAAAAGCCTTACAGGAAGAAATCGTTACGGCAAATGTCACAGACACAGAGGGCAGACTAAGGCAGATAACCAATCATGTAAAAGCATGGGAAACTCTCTCGTTTGAGGACAGACAGGCGGTAGTTGACACACTAATCAAAGTCATTCGGATTGCAGACGGTAACATTGAGATCACATGGAACATTTAACCATTATCCACGAAAGTCTGAAGCACACAGTTTTGAGGAAAATTCAAAGAAAGTTTAATAAAAATCTGTTGATAAGCCAAAGCTAAATACCGTATAATGAAATTAGTAATCGAAAGGAAGTGATACTATGGCACCTGCAACACAGGTTATCAAAACTAATGAATGTACCAAAACGGAATACTCCGAAAAATCAGCCATAGGCGCGTTATATGATGAACTCTCCAAGGGAATCAAGAGTCTTAAAAAAGGCGATGTTTATACGATTGATGAAGCTTGGGAGGAAATTGACAAAATATAATGCCAAAAGGAGAAAAACATTCCTTGGATAAACCAAAGAAATATAAGATTGTTATTTCAAAAGATGCTCTCTTGGATATTAAATCAACAAAAAAGTATATTCTCGACACCTTCAAATATCGAGAATATGCGGAAAACTTTTCAAAGAAGATAAAGAAGGCAATCAAAGAACTGGATTCCTTTCCCAAAGGCTATGAAGCTACGGGATATGTGATTGAAGGATTAAGCGTCTATTTCAAGCCTTACAGTACATATTTAATCTTCTTTGTCGTGGAGAATTCCACCATTACGGTAATCCGGGTCTTAAAGGACCGCATGTATTGGCAATCCATTATAAAGAAAATGCAGAAAATCAACAGATAAAGTTACTTCAATCTTCCCGTTTCGGTGAAGCATTGCGGATCGTTCAGGATAAACTGGACTCCAAAAACTTCTACGCCTTCAACCCTGAATTTGATCGCTGTAAAGATTAACCGGGCTGGGTTGAAGGCGCTGCCTTCCAACCCTGAATCTGACCGCTGCAAGGATTCATCCAGGACGCGCAGAAAACGTTGATCCCCCAGCCAGGAATCTTTCAGGGCAAAGATCAACCCTGAACCGGCATATCCATCCCATGCAAAACAAACCCTGCCCGGACGGCGAAGTTCTTCCCATAGCTCTTCTGCCGCCCGGGCGGGTCGTTTCCGAACCCTCTTTAGATTCCCAATATCCCCAAAACCTGATCCGTCAGGAACGGATACTCCGGCCACAGGAGATAATACTCCGCCTACAGAGATTTCAATCCGCTCAATTCCCGGGGTGGGCCGCCGTATAAACGGCGCTCTTTTCGGACAAAATAGGAAAACAATGGCTTGGCGCCCTGCCGGCCGTCCCGGCATTGCAAGGGACAGGCCGCGGCAGCCGTCCCGGTCGAATCTGGCATATCCGGAAAGGAGTTTTTGCATAATATTATGGCTGAAAAGAAGATGACAACCACCCTGCAGGAAAATATGGCTTATCTGAACGAACAGCTCAAGGCAGATCAGAACTTCGATATCGTCTACCGCGTGATCCGTATCGGCGGAAAAGACGCCTGCATCTATTTTATCGACGGCTTCTGCAAGGATGAGCTCATGCAGAAGATGCTGCAGCATTTCATGAGCATCACGGCGGAGGATATGCCCCAGGATGCCCACGGGCTGTCCAAGGGCTTCGTCCCCTACGTAGAAGTGGATCTGAAGGATACCTGGGACGAGATCCTCTACAGCCTGATGTCCGGCGTCTTCGTCCTGTTCGTGGAGGGCTATGATCAATGCATCCTCATCGACTCTCGGACCTATCCTGCCAGGAATGTATCGGAGCCGGAAAAAGATAAGGTGCTGCGCGGTTCCAAGGACGGTTTTGTGGAGACCATCGTTTTCAATACGGCTCTGATCCGGAGGCGCATCCGTTCCACACAGCTGGTTATGGAAATGATGCATGCGGGAAAAAGTTCCAAAACGGATATCGTTCTGTGCTATATGGATAACCGGGTGGATCACGCCTTTCTGGAAAAAATAAGGGACCGGATCAAAAATATCCAGGTAGACTCCTTGACCATGAACCAGGAAAGCCTGGCGGAATGCCTGTATGAAAGGAAATGGTATAATCCCTTTCCCAAATTTAAGTTTACGGAGCGGCCCGATACGGCGTCCGCCCAAATCCTGGAGGGGAACATCATCATCCTGGTGGACAATTCCCCCTCCGCCCTGATCATGCCTACCTCCATTTTCGATGTGGTGGAGGAAGCGGATGATTACTATTTTCCTCCTATCACAGGGACTTACCTGCGGCTGTCACGCATGCTGATCGCTTTCCTGACCTATTTTATGACGCCCACTTTTCTGCTCCTGATGATGTATCCACAATGGATCCCGGACGGTTTTGCATTCATCAAGGTAAAGGATCCCGTCAACGTTCCCTTGATCTGGCAGTTTCTGATTCTGGAGCTGGCCATCGACGGGCTGCGTCTTGCCGCGGTGAACACGCCGAACATGTTAAGCACGCCTTTGAGCGTTATGGCAGCCCTGGTTTTGGGCGAATTTTCCGTAAACAGCGGTTGGTTTAATTCCGAAGTCATGCTCTATATGGCCTTTGTAGCCATATCCAACTATACCCAGTCCAGCTATGAGCTCGGCTACGCGCTGAAATTCATGAGGATCATAAATCTGATCCTGACGGCAGTCTTCGGCGTATGGGGTTACGCGGCAGGGATCCTGCTGTGCGCCGTTTCCATACTGAGCAACCGCACGGTATCCGAACAAAGCTATACCTTCCCGCTGATCCCCTTCAACGGAAAACTTCTGGCCAACCGGCTGTTCCGCATGCGTCTGCCGGGCGCATTGGATCCGGTAAACGAGGAAAAAACGGAAAGCGGCAGGTAATCCTGCCGCTTTCCGCCCCTGCCCGCTGCATCTTCCGATTTGCGGCCTTACCCCGGGCCAGGACAAAACGCATGAACGTCCCAGCGCCCGTCTGCCGCCCCTGGCCCCGGGCGGCTGTTTCTATGCCTTCCGCGTTGTGCTCCCGAATCCGCCGTTTCTGACCCCGTCGGCCGTATCGTCCTGCGTGATGCCGTATTCCAGGAAAATCCCCTGCATAAACCCTTCTCCCGCGGCTGCTTCCAGCGTCTTTCCGCTTCTGGAATCATTGGTGATTTTCGCCTGGATATGGCCCTCATTATCGCTGTAATAATAGTCGCTGTCAATGATCCCCACCGTATTGTCCAACTGCAGCCGGTATTTAAAGCCCAGGCCGCTCCTGGGATAAATCTTGAGCACCCAGCCCTCCTCCATGGAAGAGCGGATTCCCGTGGGAATCTTCACCCCTTCTCCCGGCGCCAGCTTCAGGTCCACCGGAAGGAAAAAATCATACCCCGCACTGCCGCTGGTGGCCCTTTTAGGAAGCTTGATCCCTTCATAGGCCTCCTCTGCCTGCTCCTTTGTATATTCCGGGAAAGCATCCAGGAAATCCTTCACGTACTGCTGCCTGCCCACCTTTTCAAATTTCGCTATTCTCCGCATCCGCATGCTCCTTTTTGTACCATATATTCCGACGTGGCATAATCCTGGCAGTGCAGAACCGGTCTTTTCGGATCCGGCCCTGCCAGAGATGCCTGCACGTCGATCACCCGCTGATTGGAGCTTCCTTTCCACATCAGCTTTACGTCTTTTTTGTCTGCCTCGAATTCCCCGTCCACCAGCACATCCACATAGCGCAGAATGGAATCCTGATACAGTTTTTCCCACAGGTCGCCGGTATAGAGCCAGATGGTCTTGTCCGGATATTTCTCCCGGATCTCGGCCATGAGCCGTCGCACGTCCCCCTTGTTGGCCGGATGCAGAGGATCGCCGCCGGAAAAGGTAATTCCCGAAATGTAAGGCTTATCCAGCTGTTCAAATATTTCCTGCTTTGCCGCCGCATCGAACCGCAGTCCGCCCTCCGGATCCCAGGTCACCGGGTTCTGGCAGTCTTTGCAGCAATGCTCACACCCCGCCGTCCACAGCACCACCCGCAGCCCGTCTCCGTTGAGCATATCGTCCTTCGTTATATTATGATATCGCATGTTTCCTTCCGTTCTTTGCATGAATCTATTTACATCGATTTACGCTCCGCGATTTCCGCCATTTTGGCATCGTTCAGCCTGGTATCCCCATGGACCCTGGAATAAGACAGATAGCCGTTCATCCGGTCGATCTTGGTCAGATTCCTGCTGCCGCACTTCGGGCATACATCCATCTCCAGCTCCTGATGCCCGCAGTCGTCACAATAGGCCAGGGACAGGTTCACGCCCTCATAAAACCCCTTATCCATGGCACGGCGGATCAGGGTTTTCACCGCTTCGATATTATAATCGATGGGATACTTTACATACTGGATTTTTCCCCCGTTGCAGAGGTTCCAAAAACGCCCTTCCTTATCCTGCTTCTCAATGGGCGTGATATCCTCCGTCACGTGACAATGAAAGCTGTTGCTCACATACTCTCTGTCTGAAACGCCCTCCACAATGCCGTATTTATTCCGAAACTGCTTTACCTGCAGGCCGCACAGGTTTTCCGCCGGCGTCCCGTAGATGGCATAGAGGTTTCCGTCCTCTTCCTTGAAATCCGAGATCCTGCTGTTGATATATTCCATGACCTCCAGCGCGAACTGCCCGTCCTCCACCAGGGATTTCCCGTTATAGAGCATCTGCAGCTCATTGAGCGCCGTAATGCCGAAGGAGGCTGTCGCCGACTTTAGAAGGGGCTTAATTTTATCGGACAGTTTCAGGTGGCCGCCCAGGAAACCGCCCTCACAATAGGCGAGGGGATTGGTGGACGCGCGCATCTCGCCCAGATAGGCATAGGTACGAATATGCAGCTGACGGATCAGGTTCAGATAATAGTCCAATACCTCATAGAAATCCCGGCTCTCCTGCCTGGCCTTGGCCAGGATCATGGGCAGATGGAGGGAAACCGCTCCTACGTTGAACCGTCCCACGAATACCGGCTCGTCCTTCTCATCCGCAGGATGCATACCGCCCCGCACATACCAGGGGGAAAGGAACGCCCGGCAGCCCATGGGAGATACAATCTTCCCGTACTGTTTATACATACTCGCCACATATCCTTCTCCCGTCAGGCTCAGCCAGTCCGGATACATGGTTTTTGCGGAGCATTTCACTCCGGCCTCAAACACATCCTCCAGCGGCTTTCCCGGCCCATGAAGGTTTTCGTCATATAAAAAGACGATCTTAGGGAAAAGCACCGGCTTTTTATGATCCTTTTTCCCCTGTCCTTCCCGCCGCACATTCAGCATGGAAATGGTAGCCAGCTTGGCAAACCTGCCCGTACCCGTGCCTGCCGTCACCGTGATAAAGGGATAATCCCCCCTGCTGCTTGCGACGGTATTGAACTTATACTCCCAGCCCTGGAAGCCCTGTTCCATCTCCTTCACCACATCGGCATAAGCCACCTGCTCCGCCTTTTCCTCCGGGATGCCCAGGCCGGTATACTTCTTCATATATTTGTCGTAGGATTTCTGCGCATAGGGCTCCAGGATCTGGTCCACACTGGGCACGGTGAAGCCGCCGTACTGCTGGCTGGCCGCGGACAGGACGATATCCCCGATCACGTCAAAGGCCACATCCAGGGTCTTCGGCTCATTATACCAGATATTTCCCATCTCAAAGCCGCCCGAAAGCACGTTTTCCACGTCGAACAGACAACAGTTCATGGTATCTCTTCTGGCAGACATATCATGCACATAGATATAACCGTCGCGGCACGCCTGGATTTCCTCCGTGGTCATGAAAAATTTCTGGTACAGCTCCTTATTCAGCTGGTTGAAAATCAGGCTCCGTTTGGTGGACACCAGGGCGGAATCCGTATTGGCATTCTCCTTGTCTCCGATGTACATGATGGACTGGCTCTTTTTATATACGTCATCCAGCATGCGGACAAAATCCTGCTTATAGTTCCGATAGTCCCTGTAGCTCTTTGCCACGATGGGCTTCACCTGCTCCAGAGCGCTTTCTACGATATTATGCATGACGGGGATCGGAATCTGATCACAGTCCATCTCGTCCACTTTTTCGATCACATAACGGCAGATTCTGCATTTCTCCTCTTCCGTAAATTTGGTCAGGGCGCGGTATGCGCTTTTCCCTACCGCATTGATCACCTTCTGGACATTAAAATCTTCCTTGGTTCCGTCCTTTTTAACCACCTTCACATCCCGCTGGGGGCGGTATTCTTTCCCGTAATCCGTCTCATCCCTGTCGTTTCGTCCTGCTGCTTCCATGTACTTCTTCCCTCCGTTTTTCTGTCTTCCACGTTCTCCGACATGTGCGCCATACCGTATCCCGTCCGGTAAAAAGAACCGGTATCCGGGAATCTATCCTTACTGTTCCCTTCCTCCGGTGTCTTTTATACCGAAAATCATTTCACAAAGTGATACAATATCATGACAGTTTTTCTTTTTTGCGTACAATATCTTGTGGCACATATCAGTATATAGGAAATCTCTCCCTCTGTCAACCTAGTACCGCTGCGTTCAGCTCTGACGCTTAAATATACATTTCTTCTCCTGTACACCCCGGGATTCCTGTTCTGCGGAACTCTCCGCTCACGCCTGTGCCTTTTGGCACATAAAATCCCTGTGTCCTTTTT
>JAETRI010000096.1 GCA_021770245.1 Lachnospiraceae bacterium | reverse complement strand
AGGCTGCAGGCGGGAGAGCGCCCGAGGTCTTAAGTTGACCACATTGGGCACTTAGCGAGCGCGCCCCTTGCGAGCTTAGTACCGCTGCGTTTTTGGCTGAGCGAAAGCGGGTCCCCTTTGTGATCACCACGCGCCGCGGGGCCGGGCAGGGGTGTCGCAGAAACCTTCCGGCCATTCATGCCTTATCATATACCATATCTACGATATAGCTTGCCTTCCCAGCCGGCCAAATCTGCCGCTGTACTTAAGCCGGTACGATGCGCCGCATACTCCCCGGCTGCCTCCCAGGCTTTCTTTCTATCTGTGTCCTTGCCCTCCTGCTTCACCCATACTGCCATCTTTCCTTTCCCGCGGTTGTTCCACAGATAATAGGGAACCGCCGTAAACGGGCTTCCGTCCGTACAGGTTCCGGAAATCACCCAAACCGGGCCGCAGACCTTTTTCTCCGATACCGAAAGCCCGCCGTTTCCCAAAGTGACATCCACGCCATCCGGATGATCCGTCTCTTCCAGGCAGTACAAGAGGGGGCCGCGCATCAGGGCAACTCTTCCCACATCCGCGCTCACATAGGGATGGGCCTCCACCTTCATGGCAGGCAGTTCCATGGAAATACGGATCTCATCCCCGTCCTGAAAGGCTTCCGTGATCAGGACATAACCGTTTTCATCGCAGGTCTCATAACGGCGTCCACGGTAAACGGCACAAAATTTCCCCGACCAGGCCGGCCTGCGGATCGCCAGCGTAAAGGTTTCCTCCCTTTCCGGATGCAGCACAACCGTATTTTCCCCTCTCCAGGGAATACCGCAGTCCTTCTGCTCAATCTTCACTGGAAGGCCGCCGACCGACAGATCCGCTTCACTTCCAATGTGAAGATTCACCGCCAGGCAGTTTTCTCCACAGGCATACACATAGTCCTGCAGGCAGCCCATCAGCTTTAAAAACATGGGCGGGCAGCAGGGGCAGCCGTGCCAGGACCATCGCTCCACCGTCCCGTCGCTGATCAGCGGATTTTCATAGAAATAATGAACGCCGTCCGCGGAAAGTCCGGGAAGCACGTTGTTGTACAGCGCACATTCAAAAGCATCCATGTATCTGCTCTCTCCGAACGCCCGGTACATCTCTCCTGCCCAGAAAGCAAACGCCACGCCGGCGCAGGTTTCCAGATACGCATCGTTGGGAAGGTCGTACTGGTAACCGAAACGCTCCTCGTTGTGAATCGCTCCGATCCCTCCGCTGATATGCAGTTTGGTCTGCTCCACGTTATCCCAGATCCGTTTTGCCGCTGCCAGATATTTTTCTTCTCCTGTTTCGATTCCCACCGCCGTCAGGCCCGTATACAGGAGCGCTGCCCGCACCGCGTGGCCGACCGCTTCGGACTGTTCCTCGATCCTGCAGTGATCCTGTGCATATTCTCCCATATAGTGGGGAAAAGACGCCCGGTCTGCATGCACGCCCCTGCGCCCTATCCAGAAACGGGCGAGCTCCAGATATTTTTGGGGCCGAACCGTAAAACCGTATTGCTCTTCCAGGATACATACCAGCTTCTCGTCGTCCTTCAGCAGGCGGTACAGCTTCACCATCGCTTCTTCCGCCAGGGAATGGGCCGGAACGATATTCTTCCGGGGCGCCGGTCCCATGACAGCGCACATGCAGTCCGCAGCCTTCATGGCGCAGGATAGGAGCTTCGTCTTTTCTGTTGCCCTGTAGTAATGGATCCCCGCTTCCACAAGGCAGCCGATATTGTAGATCTCATGCTGCCAGATCAGGCTGCCGCCGTTTTCTCCCCAGCGTTTGTCCGGACAGATCAGGGTGGTATAGGTGTTGATATAACCGTCCGGATCCGCCGCCTGGGCCAGACTGATTTTTTCCGTATAATATTCGATTTTCCGGTCCAGCGCCTCGTCATATGAGGCTGCGATGATATCGCTGATTCCGCGGATCACCTCGCAGATCAGGCCGTCATACCAGGGCGGCCCCACGTGCTTTCCGGTTTCTCCCTCCGCCACCCACTCATAGTTTTTCATGATGCCGTCCTTATGGTCATGTTCAAACTTGTTCAGCACATCCCAGACGGTAACATGATGAATCTTGTCCAGCTGCTCCTTCCAGAAGCCTTCTGTAATACGCACCTGACGATGCCCGGGTCTGTTCATCATCGTTTATATCCTCCTGTATGACCAAAACGATCTATCCGTCTCCCGCTTCCACAGCGCTTTTAAAAGAGTCCCCCTCGCCTTTGGGCACTGCTTCCCTACATACGATCCTCTGCTAACCGTTTCAGGCGAATCACATTCCAAGAGTATCCTTCCAGCTTTATAATCAGCTTTCCGTCCTCTATCCGGCCCGCCTTCGTTCTATGCGGCGCCACACGCTCGCACTCCGCTGTGTTGACCGCCTTCAGGTCCGGGCAGGTCATCTCCAGCGCCTCTTCCACCCGGCACCCCGGATAATCCCTCAAATCGCACTCTGTTTCTACGGCCTCCGGGCTCTTATTCATTACAAAAACCGTCACATACTGTCCGTCTTCATTCTCTACTGCTACGGCATCCAGCACCGGCACATCCGTGTAATCCTTCGTATCATACTTCGGGCAGTCCACCAGCATATTCAACGCTGTCCCTCTTCCATACACGGATGTGTGCAGATACGGATAATAGATCGTCTGCTTCCAGATTCTTCCTCCGTTTTCCGTCATCACAGGCGCAATCACGTTCACCAGCTGTGCCTGACATGCCACTTTCACCCGATCCGCATTCCGCATCAGCGTGATCAGCATCCCTCCCGCCAGTAACGCATCCTCAAAATTATAAATATCCTCGTTAAATGACGGGCCCTCCAGCCATTTTTCCGCTTTTGCATTTGCCTCGTCCGCATGATACCATACATTCCACTCGTCGAAAGAGATGTTCATGGTTTTCTTCGAGCGCTTCTTCGCCTTTACATAATCGCACACCGATTCTATGTTTTTGATGAAACGATCCATGTCCACCGTGTTTGCCAAAAAGTTCGCCGTATCGTCGTCACGGTTTCCGTAATACTGATGCATGGAAATATAGTCCACAAAATCATAGGTATGATCCAATACCGTCGCTTCCCAGTCGTAGCAGGTCGGCATCCCGGAATTGGAACTCCCGCAGGCTGCCAGCTCAATGGAAGGGTCTGCCCAGCGCATCACCTTCGCCGTCTCGCAGGCTGCTCTTCCGTATTCCTCCGCCGTCTTGTGCCCGATCTGCCACGGGCCGTCCATCTCATTTCCCAGGTTCCAGAGCTTCACGTTATGAGGAGCCCGATAGCCGTTCTGAATCCTCAGGTCGCTCCAGTAAGTCCCGGAGGGGAAATTGCAGTATTCCACCAAGTTTCTCGCCGCATCCGCTCCCCTGGTCCCGAGGTTCACGGCCATCATTACCTCGGTGTCCGCCCTTCTGGCCCACTCGCAGAATTCGTCCACGCCCACCTGGTTGCTTTCGACGGCAAACCATGCCTGCTCCATCCGCTTCGGGCGCAATTCCTTCGGCCCGATCCCATCCTCCCAGTTATAGCCGGAAACGAAATTTCCTCCCGGGTAGCGCACGATCGGGACCCGAAGCTCCTTCGTCAGTTCAATTACGTCCTTTCTGAAACCCTGGCTGTCAGCCAACGGATGGCCCGGATCATAGATCCCCCCGTAGACGGCCCGTCCGATATGCTCGATGAACGAGCCATAGATCCGCCGGTCGATCTGACCGATTCTGTAATTTCTGTCAAATATCAATGTCGCCTTTTTCATATTAATCCCCATTCCGGAGCGTTTACGCGACGGGGCGATGAGAATTCGCGTATGCGAATTCTCATCTGCCATCAAAGCTATTTGCGACGCTCCGGCGCAAATAGCCGTGTGAGAAATAGGCTATCGGGCCTATTTCCCACACTAATCCTCCATGCCGCGTCCTTTGCGGCACCACGTGTGATTACAATTTGGGCCGCTCGCGGCTTTCAATTCAAAGGGAACTTTCGTGCATAAGGTAACACTTCCGTGTTACCTGGCACAAATTCCCGGTTGAAAAATGGCCGCAGGTCATTTTTCAACCTATCTTCCTCACCGTATCTCCCTGAACGATCCCGGTTTCCAGCACGATCCTCTCTTTTGGCCCGGCCTTTCCTTCCAGCTGCTTTAGCAGAATACTCGCGCACTTCCTGGCCATGGTTGTCTTGGAAGAGGAAATCGAGGTAAGGCGGCGCGGATATGCGAAACGGATATTATCGAATCCGATCACGGAACAGTCCTCCGGCACCTTTTTCCCCAGCTCCTCCAGGATGCACACTGCCTGCCATGCCAATATATCGCTGAACGCCAAAACCGCCGTATAACTCTGATCTCCCGACAGGATCCTGCGCATCCGTTCCGTTCCCTTTCCCGCCGTAACAGGCACCGTATGAACCAGCCCGCTGCTAAAGGGAATCCCCATTTCCTGCAGCGCGCGGCGGTAACCGGAAAAACGTTCCGCCGCACTGGAAATCCCCATCGGCCCATTCAGGAATAAAACCTCTTTATGTCCCATATCTATCAAAAAACGGGCAGCAAGATAACCGCTGTTCTCATCGTCACAGATTACGTAACTGGTTTCTTCCTTCATTTTTCTTCCGATTAACACAAAGGGCTTTCCATAATGCTGAAGAAGTCCGATATTCCCTTCTCCTCCCGGGGCCGGGCAGATAATGATTCCGTCCACATTCTGGCTGATAGATATCGTAACCGCCTGGCGTTCCATTTCCGGATTTTCTTCCGTATTGAAGATGATGGAATTATATCCCTTTTTCTGCAAAAGCATCTGCATTTCCTTGACCATGACGGAAAAATGGGGATTGGAAATATCGCCGACAATGATGGAAATATTCCTGCTGACTCCGGAGCGTAAGAAACTGGCCAGCGCATTTGCAATATACCCCATTTCTTCGGCCTTCTTACGGATCACTTCTTTCGTTTCCTCCGAAATATCCGGTTTGTCAGCGAGAGCTCTGGAAACGGTATTGGCGGAAAATCCCGTGGCAGCCGCAATGTCTTTCAGCGTCACGTTTCCGCCTTTTTTTCTTTGTGCCATTCTAATCCTCCATGCCGCGTCTTTTGCGGCAGCACATCTGCGATTCCATTTGGGCCGCCTGCGGCACAAATTGCGATTGGAAAATAAGCCGTCGGTCTTATTTTTCGATCTAATCATCCATTCCGCCGCTGACGCCGGCGGCACAAATAGTCATGAAAATTATACTTTTCAACCTAACCGCCATTCTGCCACCGTAAGGCGGCTCTCAGTTTCGAGGGAACTTTGTGCCGGTTCTTCTTCATATTAACACAGAATCTGAATATGTCAATTCCGCATTTTATTCTCACCCTCCTTTTATTGGGCAACCTTTCTTTTCATTATTACTCACAAATCTCGGCTATATCTATCATATATTTTTGTTTATTTTATAAGTTTATTTGCATTGACAGGGAATATTTTCTGATCTATAATTCAATTATCGATAACATTAACGTTAATGTAAATTGTTTTTTCAAATCCGTCTGCCGACACAGACGCTGTCCGAAAACAAAGAAGGCTGGTGTTATATTCCTCATGAAATCAGGGACTGTTTTTGACATTAAAGAATTTGCGGTTCATGACGGACCAGGCGTAAGGCAGACCGTTTTTTTCAAGGGCTGCCCCCTTCGCTGCCAGTGGTGCCATAATCCGGAAGGGCTGTCCTCAAAGCCACAGCTCATGTTCAGCCACAATTCCTGTACCGGCTGCGGAAAATGCCGCCTGGCCTGTCCTCTTACCGGCCCAAAGGACATCCCCGCTCCGGTCTATCCTTCCGATTGCACGGCATGCGGAGCCTGCGTGGAAGCCTGTCCTCTCGGCCTCCGCCGGATCACCGGAAAAAAGATGACCTCCAAGGAGCTGGTAAATGCCATTCGGGAAAACGGCGATTACTATGCCGCTCTGGAAGGAGGCGTTACCTTCTCCGGCGGGGAACCTCTCATGCAGGGGGAATTTCTTCTTGAAGTGTTGGAGCAGATCCCCGATCTGCACACCGCAATCGAAACCTCCGCCTATGCCCCGGCCAACCTCTTCCGGGCCGTGACCGACCGTCTGTCCTTCGTCATGATGGACGTGAAACTTATGGATCCCGCTCTTCACCGCCGCTATACGGGAGTGGATAACAGAATGATTCTGGAAAATCTCACCCGGCTGTGCAGGGGAAAAAAGGAATTTGTAGTGCGTATCCCTCTGATTCCGGGCGTAAATAATACGGAAGAAAACCTGGAACAAACCGCCGCCTTCCTTTCCGGATCGGCTTGTCTGCTTCGTGTGGAACTGCTTCCCTATCACCAAACGGCAGGGGCCAAATATCGTATGGCCGGCATGGAATACCGGCCGGAGTTCGACACTTCCGCCAGGCTTCAGATACCCCAACATATTTTTGAAAAATATAAAATAAGGAGTGTTGTGTTATGACAGAACGCATCAACAGGATGAGAAGATTTTTTGTGGAAGACCATGGGCATCGGGCCTTCCGGAAGGCTCCCTCCGATGAATTTCTTCTGGCCCGCGAATTTAAAAAGGAGGGGCTTGCGGATACCAAACGTGCCGTAAGGCGCCTGGTATATATGCTGAACGAAGAAACGCCGGTATTTTTTTCGGATCAGACTATCGTATTCGCGCGTACCAATCCCACCCTTCAGGCGCTTTTCTTGGCAGAAGAAAAGGAGGAAATCGCCCGGAATTACCGTCTGCATGAATCCGGCGAGCTGTCCAATATCTGCGTGGACTACAGCCGTTTTCTCACCTTGGGCTTTGCCGGGATGCGCCGTCATGTGGAAGAACAGGCGCAGGCATTTCTCGCAGAGGGAAAACGGCCGGAAGCGGATTATCTGAGCGGGGAACTGGAGATTCTCGATGCCTTAACGGACCTGGTCCTCCGTTACAGCCGGGCAGCCAGGGCACAGGGGCTTGCGGAAACTGCAGAAAATCTTTCACGCCTGCTTCTTGACGCCCCCCACACCCTGCATGATGCTCTGCAGATGCAGAGAATCCTGCATTTTACCATGTGGCTTTCCGGCAGCTACCACAATACGCTGGGCCGCTTTGATCAGTATATGTTCCCCTGGTTTCAGGAGGATCTGAAAAGCGGGCGGCTGACCGAAGAATCCGCACTTGAGCTTCTGGAAGAATATTTTTTAACTTTCAACATTGACAGTGATCTCTACCCCGGCATGCAGCAGGGCGACAACGGACAGAGTATGGTGCTCGGAGGCCTTACGCCGGATGGGGAAAACGGCTTCAACCGTCTTTCCGAGCTCTGCCTTCAGGCGAGCCTGGAACTGAAGCTCATCGATCCTAAAATTAACCTGCGCGTAAATAAGGATACCCCTCTTTCCGTTTATGAGCTGGGAACCAGGCTTACCAAACAAGGTCTTGGATTCCCCCAATATTCCAATGACGATGTGGTTATCCCCGGACTGGAAAAACTGGGTTACAAAACAGAAGATGCCAGAGATTATGCCGTGGCAGCCTGCTGGGAATTCATCATTCCAGGAAAAGGCATGGAAATTCCCAATATAGACGCGCTATGCTTTGCCAAAGCGGTACGGGATGTGATTGTCCGCTCTCTTTCGCAGGCCGCAGACTATGAATCTGTCTGGGACCAGGTAAAAGCGGAAATCTACGCCGCAACAGACCAAATGTGCGAAAACACGAAAAACCTTTATATCTATCCTGCACCCTTCCTCTCTCTGATGATGGAGGGCTGCGTGGAAAATGGAAAAGACGTCTCTCTCGGCTGTGTATACAACAACTATGGTTTCCATGGCGCAGGGCTTTCCACTGCGGCGGACTCCCTGGCAGCCGTAAAGAAATATGTCTTCGATACAAAGGAAGTGGCCCGGGAAGAACTGCTCGATGCCATGGAAAAGGATTTCGAAGGGTATGACCGTCTGCTTCATCTTCTGCGCTATGAAGCTCCTAAAATGGGAAATAACGATCCTCTGGCAGATTCTATCGCCGCAGATCTTCTGCATGTTTTTTCAGCCTCTCTGAGCGGCCGGCGGAACGAAAGAGGCGGGGGTTTCCGCGCCGGTACCGGTTCTGCCATGTACTATCTATGGTTTTCCCGCGATCTCGGCGCTACCCCGGACGGACGCCGGGCAGGAGAAGGTTTTGCCTGCAATTATTCTCCCAGCCTGTTCGCACAAAGCAAAGGCCCTGTGTCTGTCGTGAAATCCTTCACCAGGCCAAAGCTGAGCGAGGTTGTAAACGGAGGCCCTCTAACGCTGGAACTGCACGATACCCTGTTCCGCAATGAGGAAAGTATCGCCAAGGTTGCCGCTTTGGTCAAATCGTTTGCAGATCTGGGCGGCCATCAGCTTCAGCTCAATTCCGTCAACCGGGATACGATGCTGGACGCTCAGAAACATCCGGAGAAATACCGGAATCTAATCGTACGCGTCTGGGGGTGGAGCGGCTATTTTGTGGAACTCGATAAGGATTATCAGGACCATATCATGAAAAGGGCGGAGCTGTCTCTTTAATTTAGGAGTAACCGTTCGGCCCCTGTGCCACCCCTTCCCTGCCCCGCGAAGCGTGGTGATCACAGAGGGGACCATCCAAAAACGCCGGCACTTAGCGCAATGTGGTCAACTTAAGACCTCGGGCGCTCTCCCGCCTGCAGCCTCGGGCGTCCGGCAGGGAGCGCCCATGGCCTTAAGTTGAC
>JAETRI010000015.1 GCA_021770245.1 Lachnospiraceae bacterium | reverse complement strand
AAAATTTTAATTTTCAATCTTATACCCCTGCCTTTCCCGTTTTGGGTCTTTCCAAAACGGGAATAGGCCTAAATCCGTAAGATTGAAAATTTTAATTTTCAATCTTATACCCCTGCATATCGCAAGCAAAGCTTGCGATACTGCCATCAATAAGGAGTTTGAAACGCAGTTTCCAACTTCCTCACCTTCTCTTCGCATCTACCCAGCCGTAATTTCTCAGCTCTGCCCGAAATGCATTCCTTCGAGAATACTTCTCTTTATATGCTGCCATCAGTCTCTGTTTTGCCCCGGCATCTCCCAAGGATTCCTGTACCTCACCCAATGCGGCAATATACGCAGCGCATTCTCCATAATAATTTCTGCGGTTTGCCCCCATAATCCCTTCTGTCCTTTTTTCAAGCAGCCTTGTTATTCTTTTTATTGCACGGGCTCTGATATCAGGTTCCATTGGCACCATAGATTTCCATTTTAAAAATACTTCGTAAAACAAATCATCTTCCGTTATGGCATTACGGTTATGGATACCCTTCAGGTAATTTTCTGTCGAAAAAGCCATTGCGTTTTTTACTATACCGGCCATCGCTGCCATTCCTTTCCCACCCCACCGGCCTTCATAGAGATAAAGCAAATACAATGCTATCCCCTGCTTCATAAAGGTTCCCGACCAGCCTAACGCTTCGGATTTGTTCAAGCCCTCCTTTAACACATCCGCAAACTGTCCGTCCAAAAACCTGAGCAGTAAAATCGTGTTACCGGTAAGATTATTTTCTTCCCGCTCAGAATTTGTCCTGCCCCTTTCGAACGTATCATAAAAGCCGTCGCTTTTACGCACGGATAATGCCATAAACACGCTTTTAAGCTTTTCTCTTTTTTCTTCGGTTCCATAGCCGTTTAACAATATACGAAGATAATTCAGTGCGGATGTATCCGATTCATAGGCGGCAAAATAACACTTTTCCAGCAAAGATGTATCTTCGTCTGCCTCAACAATATATTCTGCCATTTTCAAAGCCACTCTGCTCCGCATGACATATCTCTTTGGAATCCTCCTCATCGCTTCCGTTCCCATTGATACCATATTACTCACATTCGTATATTTCATATTTTCTAATAGGTTCAAATACAATGCCGGATGAACGGCAGCATACTTCCCTGCATATTGAGCGGCTGCAGAGACATTATCCAACAGACCGACAGCTTCCCAAATAAGGCGGTCGGCATCACGCCCTGTTTTATTCCCGAGATATGCGATCCAGAGTGTCAGAAAATCCTGAAAATCAGATAACCCTTCATCTCCGTGCTGCATAATTGTTTCTAATGTGATTTCATCCTTTTTTGCATTTACAATTACCCCATACAATGCCTCAGGCCTTTTTTCAAACGGCACGGCATAATAAGCGCAATATGATGTATCGAGAATTAGCCGTTTTAAATCGCAATGCAAAAGATCGTGATACACCATATCTCCCAGTGATAATTCTACATTGTCATAGTCATTCTTGCATAAAATTTCCATTGACAACAGCTGATTCCCAATTTCAAACCCTTCTTTATACCTCTCCTTATCCATACAGGTATGAACAAAATTACAGGCCTCCGCCAGCATATCCGCTATCCCTTTGTCATCCTCGTAATAAAATTCCTCGTCGCCGCTATCATACCAATCGTCATATTCTTCATTTAATATGCCGCTGAGCGCGACCTCCTGCGAATCTATTATTTTTAGATTATTTCTGATAAGGCTGTACATCTCATCGAACCCGGGCTCATCCTCCGCCTCTTTCGCTGATCCCTTCCCTGTTTTTCCCCCTATTGCTTTTAATCTCTTCAAAAAATCTTCTCTGTATTGTTCCGGTAAAATCCGCCCGATATCGTGAATAAATGAAATGAGCTGCTCCGTCGAATATTGCGCTGTGACAGCCTCTGTCTGTTTTAAAAAATTTATTAAATTCATAAGCTGTCCTCCTTAACACGAACCGTATGGGTCAGGCACGGATACTCTTTCATAAGTTCCATAATCACTTATTTACGCGCTCTAAACCGGTACTCCTTCTTTAGTCTCTCAAAAATCTCAAAAGCTACCGGACATATCTCTATCGTATCTAATATACTCAGCAAACTTGATAATCTTTCCGGCTGATCCGTATACGGATACTTTTTGCAGCTGTCCGGTTTACAGTCTCCCAATTTGCAGTTACCATCCTCCTGCAAAAAATCACAGGGTTTATGCTTGGTTTGATAGCTTATGCCAAAATCTCCTTTTTCCAAATAAGTATCTATAAGCTGTTCGGATGAAATTCCCAAATATTGTGCATCTCTATCAATGTCCTCCGCCGGAATGCTTCCTTTATACATCTTGCAGCAGTTTCTGCATTTGCTGCAGTCATAACCCGTAAATAACTCTTTATGTAATTGTAAAAACTGCCTGTCCAACTCGTCCTCGTCTGCATGGCACTTCAAGAAAGTGCGGAATTTAAAGTTTTCGTTTTCCTTTTTCTTAGCTTCTGCTCTCACTCTATCCGGTTGTATCATACATTTCCTCCTTTTGCATCATGATCAAACTGATTTATCTGTTGTAGTAATGCACATACATCAACATCTGCCCCGAGTCCTGATGCGTCAATTTATTAATCTGCAAATCTATCAATACATAGCACCGTAAAAACCTGTTATAAAACACAAGACTTTCCAGCCACCCTTGTGTCTCTTTCCTGCATTCAGACTTTATCCAGTATGTCTGCCGCAATTTCAGATTCACCCAAAATAAGCAAATCGTGACATCCCATAAGAACACTGTCTAAAAAGGGCAAGGTTCCAAAAGGGTCATTATTCCATCTCTTCCAGTTCAACCCTTACAATTATTTTACCATGAATACTGCTAAAAGTCAGTAAAATCAATGAATTTAATTCTTTCTAATCATTCTAACCATATGGTTGACAAGAATGAGCAGAATGTGGGTAGAATAAAATTAGGAGGCGGTCAGATAATTTTTCAGGGAAGTAAAACTGTCGAACTAAAAGCAATTGTGGTGGAGGATATAAAAAAAGAAATCATTGCTTTTGCAAACTGTGAGGGAGGAAAACTGTACATCGGCAGATGGATGCTTATGACTCCGGTCTGCTCATCCAAGAAGGAAAGGGCAAGAACACCCATTATTGTCTTCCTCATTATATTTTTTCCTAAGGGCATCTAATTATCTCTTTATTAATAGAGAAATCATACATAATTTTTTACTACTATCGCTAACTTTGCCAATGTCTTAGCTTGACTTTTCGATAATTGAATTTCCGTTTCTGATTTTTGAAGCAACGCATGATACTCATTTTCCCCATCTATCGGATCCGGAATAACACAAACTTTAACCGAATCACACTGTGAATCAGTTAATTAAATAACTGCTTTCAACTCCTCTCCAAGTTCTCTCATCTCTTCGTCAGATAACCCGTTTGTATACAAAGAATGCAGGCGTTCTTCTTTGGCACCGCTTACAACTTTTTCACTGTTGCA
Source organism: Lachnospiraceae bacterium (assembly GCA_021770245.1). GTDB lineage: Bacteria > Bacillota > Clostridia > Lachnospirales > Lachnospiraceae > Eisenbergiella. The sequence continues at coordinate 60,437 of JAETRI010000015.1, read as the reverse complement.
AAGTTTCAAAAAGGGCTTCCCTATTCTTAGGAAAGCCCCATAAAATCCAGCTTCTTACTAATGAATTCGTCAGAATTCTATTTACTCAATAATCGTAGCAACCCTGCCGGAACCAACAGTCCTGCCACCCTCACGGATAGCGAACGTAAGTCCCTGCTCCATAGCGATGGGATGGATCAGCTCGATGGTCATCTCCACGTTATCGCCAGGCATGCACATCTCCGTGCCTTCGGGCAGGTTGCAGACACCGGTCACGTCCGTGGTTCTGAAGTAGAACTGAGGACGATAGTTGTTGAAGAAAGGTGTATGACGGCCGCCCTCGTCCTTGGTCAGAACGTATACCTGAGCGGTAAATTTCTTGTGGCAGGTAACGGAACCGGGTTTGGAAAGAACCTGTCCTCTTTCGATTTCGGTCCTCTGTACACCACGAAGCAGGGCGCCGATGTTATCGCCGGCCTGAGCCTCGTCCAGCATCTTACGGAACATTTCAATACCGGTAACAACGGTCTTCTTGGTCTCTTCCTTGATGCCGACGATTTCCACTTCCTCGTTCAGATGAAGCGTACCACGCTCCACTCTTCCGGTAGCAACCGTACCACGGCCGGTAATGGTGAACACGTCCTCAACAGGCATCAGGAAAGGCTTGTCGGTATCGCGCTGCGGATCGGGCACATAGCTGTCAACAGCGTTCATCAGCTCAATGATCTTATCTCCCCACTCGCTGCTGGGATCTTCCAGAGCCTTCAGAGCGGAACCCTGGATAATAGGCGTATCATCGCCCGGGAACTCATACTCGTCAAGCAGCTCTCTGATCTCCATTTCAACCAGCTCAAGCAGCTCAGGATCGTCAACCATATCGCACTTGTTCATGAACACCACGATATAAGGAACGCCCACCTGACGGGACAGAAGGATGTGCTCCTTGGTCTGAGCCATAACACCGTCGGTAGCGGCCACAACCAGGATAGCGCCGTCCATCTGAGCAGCACCGGTGATCATGTTCTTTACATAGTCGGCATGGCCGGGGCAGTCAACGTGTGCGTAGTGCCTCTTCTCGGTCTCATACTCAACGTGAGCCGTGGAGATCGTGATACCACGCTCTCTTTCTTCGGGAGCCTTGTCGATCATATCGAAAGCAACGGCTTCACCGGTTCCAAGCCTGGCATTCAGGGTCTTGGTAATGGCGGCGGTCAGAGTGGTTTTGCCATGGTCAACGTGGCCAATGGTACCAATGTTGCAATGGGGCTTGGTTCTTTCAAATTTAGCTTTAGCCATTTTTGATAATCCTCCTTAAAAACAATAAATGCTTCTTTGTTTCCCTTTCAATCGGCTACTTCTGATTATATTAGATAATGCCGATATTTTCAAGCTTTATTTCCTGCGAACGAATTTATTTTACGCCGAATTTCAGGATTTTTTCCACAGGAAACCGATACATCCTTTTCTTCGTTTCAGGCGTTAAAATTTTTCCGACGCGAAAATTACCGCCTTTTATTTTGTTTTGGATGCCAGTACCTTTTCCTGTACATTCTTCGGCACCTGTTCGTATTTCTCGAAGAACATGGAATAGTTACCGCGGCCCTGGGTCTTGGAACGCAGGTCCGTGGAATAACCGAACATCTCCGCAAGAGGTACGAAAGCCCGTACCATCTTACCGCCGCCGATATCATCCATCCCTTCGATCCGTCCGCGCCGGGAATTGATATCCCCGATCACATCTCCCATATACTCTTCCGGCATCGTTACTTCCACCTTCATGATAGGCTCTAGCAGCACCGGATTGGCTTTGCGCATGGCATCCTTGAAAGCGAGGGAACCCGCGATATGGAACGCCATCTCGGAGGAGTCTACCTCATGGTAGGAACCGTCGTATACAACGGCGTGTACGCCCAGTACCGGGAATCCGCCGAGGATACCGGCCTTGGAAGCTTCTTCGATACCTTCTCCGACCGCAGGGATATATTCCTTCGGAATGGAACCGCCCACAACCTCGGATTCGAATTTGAAGGTCTCTTCGCCGTTGGGATCCATGGGCTCAAAGCGGACTTTACAGTGGCCGTACTGACCGCGGCCGCCGGACTGTCTGGCATATTTGCTGTCCACATCGGCGGACTTGGTGAAGGTTTCCTTGTAAGCAACCTGAGGCGCTCCCACGTTCGCTTCCACCTTAAATTCGCGCAGCAGTCTGTCCACGATAATCTCCAGATGGAGTTCTCCCATACCGGCGATGATCGTCTGGCCCGTTTCCTGATCCGTATGGGCACGGAAGGTCGGATCCTCTTCTGCCAGTTTGGCAAGCGCTTCGCCCATCTTGCCCTGTCCCGCTTTGGTTTTGGGCTCGATGGCCAGCTCGATAACGGGTTCCGGGAATTCCATGGATTCCAAAATTACCGGATGCTGATCGTCACAGATCGTATCACCCGTGGTGGTGAATTTAAAGCCCACCGCAGCGGCGATATCGCCGGAATAAACCTTATCCAGCTCCTGCCTCTTATTCGCATGCATCTGCAGGATACGTCCCACGCGTTCCTTTTTGTCCTTTGTGGCATTCAATACATAGGAACCGGAGTTCATCGTACCGGAATACACGCGGAAGAACGCCAGTTTTCCCACAAAGGGATCGGCCATAATCTTGAATGCCAGCGCGGAGAAAGGCTCTTCGTCGGAAGAATGTCTCTCCACTTCATTCCCCTCCAGATCCACGCCTTTAATGGCAGGGATATCCGTAGGTGCAGGCATATATTCCAGAACCGCATCCAGAAGCTTCTGTACGCCCTTATTCCTGTAGGCAGAACCGCAGCAGACAGGAATAGCGGTGCATTCGCAGGTCGCCTTCCTCAATACGGCTTTCATCTCGTCCACAGAAGGCTCTTCCCCTTCCAGATACATCATCATCAAATCGTCATCCAGTTCGCAGACCTTTTCTACCAGCTCGGAACGATACAGCTCCGCATCCTCCGCCATGTCGCCCAGGTCATCCGTAACCGTGATGTCTTCGCCCTTATCATCATTATAGATATAGGCCTTCATTTCAAACAGGTCGATGATTCCCTTGAATTCATCTTCCTTGCCGATAGGCAGCTGCAGGATGATGGCATTCTTTCCCAGCCTTGTCCTGATCTGCTCTACCGCGCCGTAAAAATTCGCGCCCAGGATGTCCATCTTGTTGATGAAAGCCATCCTCGGTACGCTGTAGGTGTCTGCCTGACGCCAGACGTTTTCCGACTGGGGCTCAACGCCGCCCTTTGCACAGAATACGCCGACTGCGCCATCCAGCACACGCAGAGAACGCTCGACCTCCACCGTGAAGTCAACGTGGCCGGGAGTATCGATGATATTGATACGATACTCAGGCTCATTGGGATCAAGCTTGCACTCATGATGCTTTGTCCAGTGACAGGTGGTAGCCGCAGACGTGATGGTAATACCCCTCTCCTGCTCCTGCTCCATCCAGTCCATGGTAGCGGTTCCTTCATGCGTATCGCCGATCTTATAGTTTACGCCTGTATAATACAGGATACGTTCTGTCAGAGTCGTCTTACCCGCATCGATATGAGCCATGATACCAATGTTTCTGGTTCTCTCTAATGGATATTCTCTTCCAGCCAAAGGTTTTTCCTCCTTGTTTTTGTCTCCTGGGCCAAGCCTTTATAGCTTTCCTGCCCAGATCAGAATCTGTAGTGAGAGAAAGCCTTGTTGGCCTCTGCCATTTTGTGCATATCTTCTTTTCTCTTCACGGCGGAACCGGTATTGTTCGCCGCGTCGAGAATTTCGTTGGCCAGCCTTTCTTCCATGGTCTTTTCGCCCCTCTTACGGGAGAAGGTGACAAGCCATCTTAAGCCCAGCGCCTGGCGTCTGTCGGCTCTTACCTCGATCGGTACCTGATAGGTGGCGCCGCCGATACGTCTCGCCTTTACTTCCAGGACAGGCATGATATTGTTCATTGCCTCCCCGAAAACTTCAATAGCCGGCTTTCCGGCTTTCGCTTCCACTCTGTTGAAAGCGCCGTATACAATCTTCTGGGCGATGCCTTTCTTGCCGTCCAACATGATGTTGTTGATCAGCTTGGTCACCACCTTATCGTTGTATAAAGGATCCGCCAGCACATCTCTTTTCTGAATATGTCCTTTACGTGGCACGGTTCTTCCCTCCTTAATTAAATGGAATTAAATCATCGGTACTCACATGTGTCTGATACACGGCCCTTCGGCCATGCAGGCAGCTCCGGCCGGACCGGGGCGCCACTAATTTCACGCAATGTGTTCGTGCGGTCTATCTGTTCGCTCAAAAATGAAAATCAGAATCCCAACACTTAAATTAGTTTCAGTTTGTGGTACTTGGAAAACAGGATTATTTCCCTGCCTTCGGCCTCTTCGCACCATATTTGGAACGGGCCTGACGCCTGTTCGCAACGCCTGCCGTATCCAGCGTACCTCTGATGATGTGGTATCTGGTACCGGGAAGATCCTTGACACGGCCGCCCCTGATCAGGACAACGCTGTGCTCCTGCAGGTTGTGTCCTTCGCCGGGAATATAGCTTGTCACTTCGATCCCGTTGGAAAGACGAACCCTGGCGATCTTTCTAAGCGCGGAGTTAGGCTTCTTAGGAGTAGCTGTCTTCACAGCCGTGCAGACACCTCTCTTCTGAGGAGCGGAAGCATCCGTGGCTTTTTTGTGAAGGGAATTATATCCCTTCTGCAGAGCCGGTGCAGTAGACTTCTTGGCAGATGTCTGGCGTCCTTTTCTGACTAACTGGTTAAATGTGGGCATTCTTTTTCACCTCCTGCGGTATGAGTTAATATTTCCCTGTCTATGTTTTCCATAAACAGCCATTTCATGCATTCCCTGCCATCTTTCTCATCGTTATTTCAGCACAATAAAAAAAGCATCCAAATGCACGCTTTAACAGTATACGTGCTTCCGAATGCGTTGTCAATAGATTTTCCCGTTTTTCCCTAATAAAATGGGGAATTGCGTAACCGCCCAGGCATCCGCAGGCTCCCGGACGCCGGAATCGCCGAACGGCTACGGGCTGCGTCCGACACAATCCCGGACGGCTCAGCCACTCCGGAATACCACCTCCCGGATGCCCAGCATTTTCTTCACCGTACGCCTGACAGCCGTCTCATCCTTTTTGAGCAACGGTTCAAAGGGTGTTACCAGCACGCGGCCCCCTTCTTCCTTCCACCGGGCGCGAATCTGCCCGCGCAGGAGGATTCCCGGAAATACGATACCGGCCATATTCACCAGCCTGCGGGCATGATCCGGCCTGATAAAACGGGTGCGGTCCCTGTAGCCCATCACAAGCTGGTCAAACCCCGGAATCAGCACACATTCGGGAATCTTCCCCTGCGTTATGAGCGGCTTGGCGTGATAGTAGTCCTGTCCTTCCATAACCGTACAATATAATTTAGGAAGGATTTCTTCCAACACAGGGGCCATTTCCTTGCGTTTATACCCCAGAAACGCTCTGCAGTCCTGTACCGTAGCCGGGCCAAAACGATCAAAATAACGCAGGATCAAAATGGCCCGCGCCCGATCCCTGTCCATCATCTCCGGCTCCTTCGGTATGAGATACCGCTTCTGTGTGCCTGTAGCGCATGCCAGCTGGCCCCTGAAGCACATTTCCTTAATCAGGCCGCCCCAGCCATAGAAGACGCGCGAAAGCATCTTATCATCCATGCCCGCTTCCGTGCAGGCTCTTTTCAGGCCTTCCCGTGTATCGTTCCCTTTCCGTACCTGTTCCCGGATGAAAGGCGCCCACTGCCTCTGCTGAACGGCCGTTAATCCCCACCAGCCGTCCGAATACTCCCCTCCGTGATCCGCCGCCGACAGATACAGACCCACTTCCTCTTCTCCCACCACATGGATCGTGCCTCGGTGCGACCAGATCTTAACCAGACCCTGATCCCATGTTTCCGGCGTATAATCGGATGCCCTCAGCCATAATGAATATTGGGGATTCCGGGAAAACTGCGCCTGCAGGCCGCATAGATCGCGCACCACCTCCGCCTTTGGAGCTTTCTCCAAAAGGTGCAGTCCCGTCAGCGAATTATACAGTAGAATTTCTTTCTCTGTCATATCGTGTTCTTCCTGCGGTGCCGTTCCATAACTTTGGAAGCCCGCTCATTCTTCCCCGAAAATCTGCCGCAGGTTTTCCTGGGCCCTGCGCATGCTCCCATCCACCGCACTCCTGGCCTCCTCCAGACGGTTTCCCGTACCTGACGTCATAACGGACGCCACGGGGACGGCAGGCATCTGTTCCCTCACCCTGTCAAGTCTGGCAAGAAGCACGCGCCATGCGTCTTCATAGTTTTGATAGATCCGCTTCGTATTGTCCATCTGTTCCGTCTGTTTCCTGCACAATTCCGCAGCCTCGTTCATACAGACCGCGGCCTGCTTCAGCAGCACTTCCCTGTCGATCAGCTGATTCTGCAGCCTGGCAATCTCGTTTGTCCTGGATGCCAGCATGGACTGCAGGGAAGCGATCTGGCGTTTTGCGGATTCTATCTCATACATTAAATTATCCACTTCTGCCGTATCTTCCGGCGTCCTGCATCCCCGTTCCTTTTCCATCCTGCCCTTCCGCTTTCTGTCAACGCTCTTCCCATCGTTTCTTCTGCCATTCTAGCATACTTCCCGCTGGGGCACAATACTTTGGCGTCGGACACCAGGACAAACGCAGGAACGGCCCTGTGTTTGTTGTGCGCCGGGCAGGTCCGAATAGGACAAGAGGCAATTGGGCAGCCGAACGTCATCCTTGTATCCGTTCCACAATATGCTTCACATTACCTTCAATGGAGAGGGTTCCGTCTATCCGTATCACGGGACAGCTCAAAGACATTACCCACTCCTCCACGGTATTCTCCGCCCTGGCTTCCACCAATTCAAAGAAACTCTTTTCCTGTTCATATAAATCCCCTCCCGGCAGCATTCTGTCCGCAAATTTTTGAAAGGAACGGCTCCTAACCCGTTCCATCCGGATAACCTTCGGCACGTCAATCCATACCGCATACCGATAAAAGGGCAGCACGGCATCCCCGTAATCCCCTTTCACGGAGGCCAGGACAAAATTTTCATGTTCCTCCATCTTTTGAAGAAGAAGCTTTTCCACTTCTTTGCGGGAGCGGGGAGAAGCATAGATATAGTCCCTATCCGTCTTGGGAAAATACAGTTCTTCAATATCCAAAAAGAAAAAGCACAATCTTTCCGCCAGAGCCCTTCCCAACGTACTCTTTCCAGCTCCATTTAGTCCGCACACAATGATACCTGTTCCCATTCCTATCCCCCTCATATTTAATATATAGACGAAATTGCTCCGCGCATCTGGATCAAAAACGGGCGGATAATATCTATCCGCCCGCTCGAAAATCCTTCTTCTGTTTGACTTCCCTGCCGTCCGTTATTCCACGGTCTCCAGGACCGCCATGGCCTCTTTTTCCAGATCGTCCAGGCCTTCCTCGTCCTGTGCGTCTTGGGCCTCTTCTACGGCCATATCCGTTTCGTCCGCATCCGGTCCTTCCAAATCCATATCCTCCGGTTCCTCGTCCATTTCCTCCTCGAACAGGAAATCATCGTCCAGGGAAAGCACATCCTCCGAAGAGATATCCGTATTCAGGTGTACGTCCCGGTACCGCTTCATGCCGGTGCCCGCCGGAATCAGTTTGCCGATGATCACGTTCTCCTTCAGCCCGATCAGCGGATCCACCTTGCCCTTGATGGCAGCCTCGGTTAAAACCTTGGTGGTTTCCTGGAAGGACGCCGCCGACAGGAAGGAGTTGGTGGCCAGAGCCGCCTTGGTGATACCGAGCAGGATCTGCTTGCCGTCCGCCGGCTCCCTGCCCTCCTGTTTCAGCTGTTCGTTCAGATCTTCGTATTCCAGCGTATCCACCAGGGTGCCGGGCAGGAAGTCCGTATCGCCGCTGTCTTCGATGCGCACCTTTTTGAGCATCTGGCGCACGATCACCTCAATATGCTTGTCGCTGATGTCCACGCCCTGCAGACGGTACACACGCTGTACCTCGCGGAGCATATAGTCCTGCACCGCGCGGATTCCCTTGATCTTCAAAAGGTCATGGGGATTAACGCTTCCTTCCGTCAGCTCGTCGCCCGCCTCCAGCTCCTGGCCGTCCACCACCTTGATGCGGGAACCGTAAGGGATCAGATAAGCCTTAGATTCCTTCGTCTCCGCGTTGGTAATGATGACCTCTCGTTTCTTCTTCGTATCCTTGATCACGGCCGTTCCGCCGAACTCCGCGATAATGGCGAGTCCCTTAGGTTTTCTGGCCTCAAACAGCTCTTCCACACGGGGAAGACCCTGGGTGATATCGTCTCCGGCCACGCCGCCGGTGTGGAAGGTACGCATGGTAAGCTGGGTCCCCGGCTCGCCGATGGACTGGGCCGCGATGATTCCCACCGCTTCGCCCACCTGCACCGCTTCGCCCGTGGCCATGTTGGCCCCGTAGCACTTGGCACAGATCCCGTTGTGGGAACGGCAGCTTAAGATGGTACGGATCTTCACCTTTTCAATGGGTTCGCCCTTCTTATCCACGCCGACGGAAAGGATCCGCTCCGCGCGGCCCGGCGTGATCATGTGGTTCCTCTTCACAATCACGTTTCCGTCTCCGTCCAGGATATCTTCGCAGGACACCCTGCCCGTGATCCGGTCTCTCAGGCTTTCGATGGTTTCCTTTCCGTCCATGAAGGCTCCCACCTCCATGCCGGGAAGCTCCCCCTCCCGTCCTTCGCAGCAGTCCGTCTCACGGATGATCAGCTCCTGGGATACATCCACCATTCTTCTGGTCAGATATCCCGAGTCGGCGGTACGCAGGGCCGTATCGGACAGCCCCTTTCTTGCGCCGTGGGCGGACATGAAATATTCCAGTACGTCCAGCCCTTCACGGAAATTCGACTTGATCGGCAGCTCGATGGTACGTCCCGTGGTATCCGCCATCAGGCCGCGCATGCCGGCCAGCTGCTTGATCTGCTGATTGGAGCCGCGGGCCCCGGAATCGGCCATCATGAAAATATTGTTGTATTTATCCAATCCTGCCAACAGGACATCGGTCAGTTCCTTATCCGTTTCGTTCCAGGTCTCCACCACCGCGCGGTAACGCTCTTCCTCGGTGATCAGCCCGCGCCGGAAGTTCTGGGAAATCCGGTCAACGGTGGACTGGGCCTCTGCCAGCATCTCCGCCTTCTTGGCAGGCACGGTCATATCGGAAATGGACACGGTCATGGCCGCCCTCGTGGAGTACTTATAACCGGTGGCCTTGATATCGTCCAGCACCTCCGCCATACGGGAGGATCCGTGGATATTGATCACCTTTTCCAGAATCTGCTTGAGGCCCTTCTTGCCCACATGGAAGTCCACTTCCAGCTTCAGGGCGTTTTCCGGTACGCTCCTGTCCACGAAGCCCAGATCCTGGGGCAGGATTTCGTTGAAAATAAACCTTCCCAGCGTGGATTCCACCACATCGGAGAGCTGCGTCCCGTCTGGCAGCTTCTTGGATACCTTCACCTTGATCCGGGAATGCAGGGTCAGCGCCTGGTTCTCATAAGCCAAAAGAGCTTCATTCAGGTTCTTGAAATGCTTTCCCTCTCCCAGTGCGCCCGGCCGCTCCTGGGTCAGGTAATAGATCCCCAGCACCATATCCTGAGAGGGGACCGCCACCGGTCCGCCGTCGGAGGGCTTGAGCAGGTTGTTGGGGGAGAGCAGCATGAAGCGGCACTCCGCCTGGGCCTCCACGGAAAGGGGAAGATGGACGGCCATCTGGTCGCCGTCAAAGTCCGCGTTGAATGCGGTACACACCAACGGATGCAGCTTGATGGCCTTGCCTTCCACCAGGATGGGTTCAAAGGCCTGAATGCCCAGCCTGTGCAGGGTAGGGGCGCGGTTGAGCATTACGGGATGCTCCTTGATCACGTCCTCCAGCACATCCCATACCTGGGTGTCCAGCCGTTCCACCAGCTTCTTGGCATTTTTGATATTCTGGGAAATCCCGCGGGACACCAGTTCCTTCATCACAAAGGGCTTAAACAGCTCGATGGCCATTTCCTTGGGAAGACCGCACTGATAGATCTTCAGCTCCGGCCCCACCACGATAACGCTTCGGCCGGAATAGTCCACACGTTTTCCCAGCAGGTTCTGACGGAAACGGCCCGATTTTCCCTTCAGCATGTCGGAAAGGGATTTCAGGGCACGGTTGCCGGGCCCCGTCACCGGACGTCCCCTTCTTCCGTTGTCGATCAGGGCATCCACCGCTTCCTGGAGCATACGTTTCTCGTTCCTGACGATGATGTCGGGGGCTCCCAGCTCCAGCAGCCTTTTCAGACGGTTATTCCGGTTGATGATCCTGCGGTATAAATCGTTTAAATCGGAGGTGGCGAAGCGGCCGCCGTCCAGCTGCACCATGGGGCGCAGATCCGGAGGGATGACCGGGATCGCGTCCAGCACCATCCATTCCGGACGGTTCCCGGATTCCCGGAATGCCTCCACCACTTCCAGACGCTTGATGATCCTGGCCCGTTTCTGGCCGGAGGAGTCCCGCAGGCCCTCCTTCAGCTCTTCGGACTCCTTCTCCAGATCGATTTCCTCCAGCAGCTCCTTGATGGATTCCGCGCCCATTCCGGCCCGGAACTTATTTCCCCAGGTTTCCCTGGCGTCCTGATACTCCCGTTCGGTAAGGACCTGTTTCTTCTCCAGTTTGCTCTCGCCGGGATCCAGCACGATATAGGAAGCGAAGTAAAGCACCTTTTCCAGCACCCGGGGAGACAGATCCAGAATCAGCCCCATACGGCTGGGAATTCCCTTGAAATACCAGATATGGGAGACCGGAGCGGCCAGTTCAATATGGCCCATGCGCTCGCGGCGGACGCTGGATTTCGTCACTTCCACCCCACATCTGTCACAGACTACACCCTTATATCTGATTTTCTTATACTTGCCGCAGTGACATTCCCAGTCCTTGGTGGGCCCGAAGATACGCTCGCAGAAAAGGCCGTCACGTTCCGGCTTCAAAGTCCTGTAATTGATCGTTTCCGGCTTCTGTACCTCTCCCCTGGACCAGTCCCTGATCTTGTCGGGGGAAGCCAGGCCTATCTTAATGGCATCAAACGTCATCGGCTGATACACTTCATTTTTGGTAATTGTTTCAGACATGTGCACTCCTTCCAAAACGGAGGCGGCCCCGGCGGGCCGCTCCCGTCCAACCGTTTCAAAGGCTTAATCGTCTATATCGTCGAAGCTTTCCTCGATATCCAGTTCCAGATCGTCGTCCGATTCTTCGTCTTCAGCGCTGATCAGTTCTCCGCTCTCGTCAAACTCCTGATGCTGATAACCCATTTCGCCGAGGGAATCCTTTCCGTATTTCTCATAGCCCTTGGAGTCACCTTCGATTTCATAACGGTAATCCGTATCCCCGTAATCCACCGTTTCCATGATCTCGACTTCCGTATTGTCGTCGCGCAGGACCCTCACGTCCAGCGCCAGGGACTGCAGCTCCTTCAGCAGCACCTTAAAGGACTCCGGAATGCCGGGCTCAGGGATATTCTCGCCCTTGATGATGGCTTCGTAGGTCTTGACACGCCCCACCACGTCGTCGGATTTCACGGTCAGGATCTCCTGAAGCGTATAGGCCGCGCCGTAAGCCTCCAGCGCCCAGACTTCCATTTCCCCGAAACGCTGTCCGCCGAACTGGGCTTTGCCGCCCAGGGGCTGCTGCGTCACCAGGGAATAGGGGCCTGTGGAACGGGCATGGATCTTGTCGTCCACCAGATGGTGCAGTTTCAGGTAATGCATGTGCCCGATGGTAACGGGGCTGTCAAAATATTCTCCGGTCCGTCCGTCACGCAGCCTGACCTTTCCGTCGCTGCTGATGGGTACGCCCTTCCAAAGTTCACGATGGTCCCTGTGCTCCGACAGATATTCCATCACCTCGGGAAGCAGCTCCTCCTTATGCTTCTCCTCGAATTCTTCCCATTCCAGGTTCACGTAGTCGTTGGCCAAATCCAGGGTGTCCATAATGTCGATTTCGTTCGCCCCGTCGAATACCGGGGTGGCCACGTTAAAGCCAAGCGCCTTGGCGGCCAGGGACAGATGGATTTCCAGTACCTGTCCGATGTTCATACGAGAGGGCACGCCCAGAGGGTTCAGCACGATATCCAGCGGGCGCCCGTTGGGCAGATAAGGCATATCCTCCACCGGAAGCACCCTGGAAACCACGCCCTTGTTGCCGTGCCGGCCTGCCATCTTATCGCCTACGGAGATTTTCCTCTTCTGAGCGATGTAGATGCGCACCGCCTGGTTCACGCCGGGGGAAAGCTCGTCGCCGTTCTCCCTGGTAAAGATCTTGGCATCCACCACGATGCCGTACTCCCCGTGAGGCACCTTCAGGGAGGTATCCCTCACTTCTCTGGCTTTCTCGCCGAAGATGGCGCGCAGAAGCCGTTCCTCCGCGGTCAGCTCCGTCTCCCCCTTGGGCGTCACCTTGCCCACCAGGATATCCCCTGCGCGCACCTCCGCGCCGATACGGATGATTCCCCGGTCGTCCAGATCCTTTAAGGCATCGTCGCCCACGCCGGGGACATCCCGGGTAATCTCCTCCGGCCCAAGCTTGGTATCCCTGGCCTCGGCCTCATATTCCTCAATATGGACAGAAGTATATACATCGTCCTGCACCAGCCTTTCGCTGAGCAGAACCGCATCTTCATAGTTGTATCCTTCCCAGGTCATGAACCCGATCAGCGGATTCTTGCCCAAAGCCAACTCCCCTTCGGAAGTGGAAGGGCCGTCCGCAATGACCTGCCCCTGAGCCACATGGTTCCCCTTGAACACGATGGGACGCTGGTTGTAGCAGTTGCTCTGATTGCTCCGGGCGAACTTGGTCAGATGGTATTCCATCTTCTCCCCGTCGTCGGCCGTAACCTTGATCAGATTGGAGGACACATAGGTGACCGTGCCCGCTTTCCTGGCGACCACGCACACGCCGGAGTCCACCGCGGCCTTCACTTCCATTCCCGTCCCCACCACGGGAGCGTCCGTACCGAGAAGCGGCACGGCCTGACGCTGCATGTTGGAGCCCATCAGCGCGCGGTTCGCATCATCGTTCTCCAAAAAGGGAATCAGAGCCGTAGCCACGGAAAATACCATTTTAGGGGAGACGTCCATGTAGTCGAACATGGCCTTGGGATATTCCTGGGTCTCCTCCCTGTAACGGCCGGAAACGGTCTTTCTCACAAAGTGGCCTTCCTCATCCAAAAGCTCATTCGCCTGGGCCACATGGTAATTATCCTCTTCGTCCGCGGTCATGTAGACCACTTCCTCCGTAACCCTGGGATTAGCCGGGTCTGACTTGTCGATCTTACGGTAGGGCGCCTCCACGAAGCCGTATTCGTTGATCCTGGCATAGCAGGCCAGCGAGTTGATCAGGCCGATGTTAGGGCCTTCAGGGGTCTCGATGGGGCACATCCTCCCGTAATGGGAATAATGTACGTCTCTTACCTCGAATCCGGCGCGGTCACGGGAAAGGCCGCCCGGCCCCAGCGCGGACAGACGCCTCTTATGGGTCAGCTCGCCCAGCGGGTTGTTCTGATCCATGAACTGGGAAAGCTGGGAGGAACCGAAGAATTCCTTCACGGCAGCCTGCACCGGCTTAATGTTGATCAGTACCTGGGGAGAGATCTCCTCCGCGTCATGGGTGGTCATTCTCTCGCGCACCACGCGCTCCATCCTGGAGAGGCCGATGCGGTACTGGTTCTGCAGCAGTTCGCCCACGGCCCGGATACGCCTGTTGCCCAGATGGTCGATGTCGTCGTCGTTGCCCAGGCCGTATTCCAAATGGATGTTATAGTTAATGGAGGCAAGGATATCCTCCTTGGTAATATGCTTCGGTATCAGCTCGTGGATATTCTTCCGGATCGCCTCCGCCAGTTCCTCCGGATCCTGCGCGTGCTCCTCCAAAATCTGCGAAAGGACCGGATAATACACCAGCTCGGTCACGCCCAGTTCCCGGGGATTGCAGTCCACATAACGGGTGATATCCACCATCATGCTGGACAGGACCTTCACGTTCTTCTCTTCCGTCTGCACGTAAACATAGGGCACGGCCGCATTCTGAATCTCATCGGCCAGCTGTGCCGTCACCTTCGTGCCGGCTTCCGCCAGGATCTCACCCGTGGAAGCGTCCACCACATCCTCCGCCAGAACGGCGTTGCGGATCCGGTTTCGCAGCATCAGCTTCTTGTTGAATTTATATCTGCCCACCTTGGCCAGGTCATATCTCCTGGGGTCAAAGAACATGGCGTTGATCAGGCTTTCCGCACTTTCCACGCTCAGAGGCTCGCCGGGGCGGATCTTCTTATACAGCTCCAGCAGGCCTTCCTGATAATTCTCCGCGGTGTCCTTGGTAAAGCTCGCCTCGATCTTCGGCTCTTCCCCGAACAGCTCCCGGATCTCCTCGTTGGTACCCACGCCCATGGCACGGATCAGCACGGTAATGGGAACCTTCCTCGTCCTGTCCACGCGCACGTAGAAAACGTCGTTGGAATCCGTCTCGTACTCCAGCCACGCTCCGCGGTTGGGAATCACGGTACAGCTGTAGAGGCGTTTACCTATCTTATCATGGCCGATTCCATAATAGATGCCCGGGGAACGGACGAGCTGGCTGACGATGACACGTTCGGCTCCGTTAATCACGAAGGTGCCGGTCTCTGTCATCAGGGGCAGGTCGCCCATGAAAATCTCATGCTCGGTAATCTCTTCCTTTTCCTTATTGTAAAGGCGTACTTTTACCTTCAAGGGAGCGGCGTAGGTGGCGTCTCTCTCTTTGCATTTCTCGATAGAATACTTTACATCCTCTTCGCATAATTCAAAATCCACGAACTCCAGGCTGAGGTGGCCGCTGTAGTCCTCAATCGGAGAAATATCGTCAAAGACCTCCCGCAGGCCTTCGCCGAGGAACCACCGATAGGAGTTCTTCTGAACTTCGATCAGGTTCGGCATCTCCAATACTTCCTTCTGCCGTGAATAACTCATACGCATGTTCTTGCCGGTGGCAATCGGACGTATTCTGTTCTTTTCCATTAGACATTTCACCCCGTTCTTATGATTTGCCCGGCCGGGCCGTCTCCGGCTTAGGACAGGCGGCTGACGACCGGCCCGGCGGCCTTCGTCAACAGTCAGCGTGGTACCATATTCCCGTGAATACAACGAGCCAAGGCGCACAGGCAAATCTGCAGGCGTCCCTGTATCTCTGCCTTCACCTCGGCGGCTGTTCACAAACCGGGCATCCCAAATCCTCCCAAAGGATAACCGATTCTCGATTTATCGCACAAAAACAGCATAACTTGCCACAATAGTGCACTATCCATTCTACTACAACCCTCATTCCGCGTCAAGCAAGAATTTCCAAAAAAGGCGGCAAAAAGTAACAGTTCAGCCACCCCGCAGGCTCCCGGACGCTGGGACACACAGGGAAGGATCCCGCCGGAAGCCCGCCGCCCCTTTGGGTTGCTTCTAAAGCCGCCGTTCCCGGCTTCGGACCTTGAGAATGCGGCTAAACTCCTCGCTGCTCTCGTCGGACAACGCCGCATTCGCAAGGAAGCCGCTCCCATCGGCTTAAGAAGCAGCACCAAAGTGGCAGATGGCTTCCGGCGGGATCCTTCCCTGTGTGTCCCAGCGTCCGGGAGCCTGCGGGGTGGCTGAACTGTTACGGCAGCAATTCCCACACCCGCCGTTCCCGGCCGGAAACATATAAGCTGTCCGCTTCTTTCCGGCCGGACCACGATGAATGTGGGAATTGTTACAAAAGGCGACAGGTCAATGTCCCTGCCGCCCTGTTTTTCTCCTGCGTGATTACTTAAGGGTAACCTTTGCTCCCTCGCCTTCCAGCTTGGTCTTGATCTCTTCCGCTTCTTCCTTGGTAGCGCCTTCCTTGACCACCTTGGGAGCGCCGTCAACCACGTCCTTCGCTTCCTTCAGGCCCAGTCCGGTTACTTCGCGGACCACCTTGATGACCTTAACCTTATTGGGGCCAACCTCGGTCAGCTCCACATCGAACTCGGTCTTCTCTTCAGCAGCTGCCGCTTCTCCCGCACCGGGAGCCGCAACCACGACGCCGGCCGCTGCGGACACGCCAAACTCTTCTTCACAGGCTTTTACGAGATCGTTCAGTTCCAGAACGGACAGCTCTTTTACTGCATCAATGATTTCCTGAATGGATAATTTCGCCATTTTATTTACCTCCATCTGTTTTCGTTTTCACTTATGCCGGATGATCTCCGGCCAGCGCATCCGGCCGTCCGGCTGCGCATCCTCTCGTTTCCACACCAATATGCGTCGCTGACGCGATGCACCGTTCAAAATAAAGACCGGCTCTTCGATGCCTATTCCGCTGCAGGGGCTTCCTCCGCCGCAGGAGCCGCTTCCTGTGCAGGGGCGTCTGCTTCCGATCCGGAAGCGCCGCCTTTCTCGGCGAGCTGCTTCATAACGCGGGCGAAATTCGTAATCGGGGACTGCATGCTTCCGAGCAGCCTGGAGAGCAGCTCTTCCCTCGAAGGGATCTGGGAAATCGCAGCCATGCCCTTTGCATCGTACACGTTGCCTTCCACAACGCCGGCTTTGATTTCAAGCTTATCCGCGGTCTTCGCGAACTTGGCCAGTTCCCTGGCGGGAGCCGTTGCGTCCGTGGTGGAAACAGCCAGAGCGCTGGGGCCTTCCAGATAAGGGGCAAGCGCTTCGAAGTCCGTTCCCTTGAAAGCAAAGTTCATCATTGTGTTTTTGTATACCTTGTAGCTGATTCCCGCCTCACGAAGCTGTTTACGCAGGGCCGTGTCCTGCTCCACCGTGAGTCCGCGATAGTCAACCAGTACCGCTGACTGCGCATCCTTGATCACTTTGGAGATTTCCTCAACCACAGGTGTCTTCAGTTCCACCTTTGCCATTTTTTTACCTCCTTATAGATTTTCCTGAAAATAAATTCAGTGCCGAAAAGGAGTAATATCATAAAAGCCTCTCTGCGAAGACACAGAGAGGCCAGCTTGCGATGTAATCATCCCTGACATTAACTCTTTTCCTCGGCAGGCGCTTACGCTTATATCGGGCAGCCCGATACCTGCTGTCTTCGGCCGGTCGGTTAAGACCACATATAGGCTAACACAGGACGGGCGGGGTGTCAAGCACTTTTTTCCGCGGCGCAGGCGCAGGCTGGCGTACAACAGGCCAAACGCACGAATGACCCTGAGGCCCCTGCGACACCCCATACGTTTCTAAATTTCCTGGTCCTTGGAGTACTCGGTCCCGTACAGGTTATTCGCCTCCGCTTCGCGCATGGCCGGATTGTAACGCAGATTCAAAAATTCAGTAAAGTTCTTCTGATACGTTTTCTCCAGATCGGCGGTATAGCCGATCACCATATGGGGCTGCTCCGCCACATAGTACTGCAGCGCCTCTTTCGTTTCGTTTTCGCTTAAGCTGATGCGGAACATTTTTTTATCCTTTGTATATAGGCGCATCTCGCTGACGCTGTTGCGGCCTGTCCTCCTGAAATAATAGCCCCACACCAGGTCCTTGTTGGTCAGGATATGGCAGGAGGGGCCGGATACAAAGATCGTCCAGATCCTTCCCACCCACACATTGCCGCCCACCAGATGGGCCCGGCCGAAATCCGCTTCGATGGCCGCCATGGAGACGGCGGGATTGTTCTGCAGGTACTTATTGATCTCTCCGGCGTAGGAATTGCCGAAGGTCATGACGATGCAGTAGACGGCATAGAGGACCAGAAGCACCGCTGCGATGGAGCATGTCCAGAAGAGCGCGAGATTCTGTCCGCCCAGCTTGGAGGTATCCAGGGTATAGAAATAGATCAGATCATAATCGGTTTCTTCCACGCCCATCTCCGCCAGGGTTTCCCGGTAGTAGCGCTCTACCTGGGGTTCCATCACGGACCAGGTCCCCTTAAGCCGGAGCGGCTCCGGAGGGGCCACCTTGCCCGTCTCGTCGGACCAGTACGCCCAGGTTTCGTCTATCCTGCCGCTGATGCCGGTCTGCTTATTCTTGGGCAGATAGACGCTGTAATAGTACCAGACGGTGGAGTTGTTCTCATAATCGTTTACGGACTGGAAAACGATATAGCTGTTGCCGTCCACCCTGGTAGTGCTTCCGCCGTATTTCTTTGTTGTCGTAGTGGTATGCTCTACAAAATCCGTCAGAAAAAATTCGGCGTCAATGGTAACATATTTTCCCTCAAGTTCATCCGGGGGCGCGGTGATATCGATCTGCGCAGGCCCGGTTATCACGTCAAAAAAGGAAAACTTCGTAACGGCCAGCAGCACAACCGCAATGACGGTGCAGACCACCGCCCTGATGATGCGCGATTTCTGTGATTTTTTCTTCAGTGTTTCCAGCATATCTCCCTCTCATTCTGCCGCATCGGCGAGAAGAAAGATCGTTTTCGTAAGCGTCTTTCTTCACCCCTGGGCCTTTGTAATATATCCCTCTTCATCAATCAACGATTCGGGCGACATTTCCCGCATATTCTGAATCACCCGCTGTTTTTCCGCTCCCGTATGCATGGTCGTCCTGCAGTCCTGCTGCAGGGCAGGAATAAAGCGGATGCTCTTTCGTTCTCCCGTGTGGGTATCCAGCGTCACCGTAACCAGGCAGGTATCCTGGGTCTTGGAATTAAACAGATAATTCCCCAGGCTGTAGATGACCGGCGTCTGTCCGCACCAGCCGATCCCCTGCAGGACATGGGGATGGTCCCCGACGATCAGATCGGCCCCGGCCTGTGCGATCTTGGGCGCCTGTTCCTTCTGCGCCCAATCCGGCTGTGTGGTGCTCTCTGTCCCCCAATGGATATAGACCACCACATAATCGCTCACGGCCTTTGCCTCCGCCACCTTTTCCAGCAGCAGATCCACATTCCGGCAGCGGAATACGCCCGGCGAGTCCTCCGTGGCGCCCCTTGTGGAAGGATTGTCCATCCGTTCGATCTGCGTCGCCGACAGGAATGCGATTTTCACGTCTCCGGCAATGAAATAAACCGGGCGCACGGCCTCCTCCAGGTTCCTGCCCGCTCCCACATAGGGCATGTCCAGAGCCTTCAGCGTGTCCAGAGTATCCAGAAGGGAAATCTCCCCGTAATCATAGGTATGGTTGTTGGCCAGCGAAACGATGTCCGCCCCCATATCCGTAAGAAGCGATGCATGCTCCGGCCTGGCCCGGAAGGTAAATTTTTTCCCTTCCGTCGGGGCGCCCCTGTCCGTATAAGTGAACTCATTGTTCACCATGAAAATATCCGCTTCCCGCATGGCGTTTCGCATGGGTTCGTCGAATGCGGAGGCCACATAGCTTTCCGCATTTTCTCCGGCCCTGCTTTTCATCTTCGCCATGATGCTGTAGCCGCCGTCAAACAGGATATCCCCCGCGAAAGTCAGGGTAACCTCGTCCGGGGAGGCCGGGACGACCGGGCGGATGTTCTCCCTGGCCATTGCCTCCGGATCCGACAGAATATCCGCATATTTTCCCAAAGAAACTTCTTCCAAAGAGGCATCCTCTTCTCCCGCCGTGGGAAAGCCGTTACCGGCCGTCTCCCGGACTGCGCCGTCCCCGGGGGCATGATCCGCCCGGAGTACATCCGCTTCCCGCACGCCTTCTCCTTCCAGGTTGGCTTCCACTCCCTCCTGACTTGCGACTGCGGACACGGGCATGCTCCCGATCTCCCGGAGCGTCCAGCATACCATCAGAAAGGCGATCCCGGGAATCACAGTGGCTGCCAGAGCCATGAAAAAAATCCCTGCTTTATTCTTTTTCTTCCGCCTTCTTCCGGCCGCCATCCGTCCTCCTTTTTCCGTCTTCGCTCATACGGAACTTCCATGCCGCGTCCTTTGCGGCAACGCAACATGAATCTTCGATTCATGTCTGAGAAATCGCGGATGCGATTTCACGCTAACTCCCATCTGCCCGCCTCGGCGGGCATTCAAATCAGGATCGTGAAATCGAAGATTTCACGCTAAACCCCATGTCCAAAAAAGGCACAGCTACAGTCTGCAGCCATGCCTTTTATCCTGATTAGAACCTGGCGACGGAAACCTTGACGCCGGGCCCCATGGTGGAAGCCAGTGTGATGCTCCTTAAGAACTGGCCTTTCAGGGCTGACGGCCTTGCCTTTACAATAGCTTCCATCAGCGCATTGAAGTTCTCCTGAAGCTTCTCTTCCGTGAAGGAAGCCTTTCCGATCGGGACGTGGATAATATTGGATTTATCCAATCTGTATTCGATCTTACCGGCTTTGATGTCGGCAATGGCCTTTGTCACATCCATCGTAACCGTACCGGCCTTGGGATTGGGCATCAGGCCCTTCGGGCCCAGCGTCTTACCGAGGCGGCCCACAACGCCCATCATATCCGGGGTTGCAACCACCACATCAAAATCGAGCCATCCTTCGTTCTGGATCTTGGGAATCAGCTCGTCGCCGCCCACATAATCCGCACCGGCCGCTTCCGCTTCATTTACCTTTTCACCCTTGGCAAATACCAGCACTCTTACGGTCTTACCCGTTCCGTTCGGGAGCACCACCGCGCCGCGGATCTGCTGTTCCGCATGACGTCCGTCGCAGCCCGTCCTGATATGCACTTCGATGGTCTCGTCGAATTTGGCAACTGCGGTTTTCTTTACCAGAGCAATCGCATCATTCGGTTCATATGCAACGCTGCGGTCTACCTGCTTGGCGGCATCGCTGTATTTCTTACCATGTTTCATTTTCCATTCCTCCGTTGGTGGTTAACGCAGTATCTTTATTTTCGGCCCGCTATGGCCGGAATACTGCTCCCAAATTTATACTCAGTCTTCTACTACAATACCCATGCTCCGTGCCGTGCCCGCGATCATGCTCATAGCCGCTTCCACGCTGGCCGCGTTCAGGTCGGGCATCTTCATCTCCGCGATTTCCCTGACCTTATCCTTGGAGATCGTGGCGACCTTGGTCTTGTTCGGCACGCCCGAACCGGATTTCAGATTGCAGGCTTTCTTAAGCAGTACTGCAGCAGGCGGGGTCTTGGTTACAAAACTGAAGCTTCTGTCCGCATAAACAGTGATCACAACGGGGATGATCAGGTCACCCTTATCCGCGGTCCTGGCATTGAACTGCTTCGTAAATTCCACGATGTTCACGCCATGCTGTCCAAGCGCGGGACCCACCGGGGGAGCCGGCGTCGCTTTGCCGGCGGGGATCTGTAACTTGATGTATCCTGTAACTTTCTTTGCCATGTTGGCACCTCCTAGAATATAATGTGGTATGGCGCAGCCATAACTGCACGTGGCCGCCTTTTTGGCGTCTGCAGGCGGCTCCGGGCAACTGTTCCCGGGCTGCCGCAAAACACAGGCAACGCATAACGAACCTGCGCACCGAACAGACATCTGCAGGCAGCTATCCACGCGGCCCGGCAAAGCCGGGACACTGCTTCCACAGTCCAATGGATCGCTCCACTAAACTTTCAAAACTTACTGTGACTTACGAACCTCCGCAAAGCTGATCTCCACAGGCGTCTCCCTGCCGAACAGCTCCACGTTAATGGTCGCGGTCTGCTTGCTGTAATCGATTCTCTGCACGACACCGACGGTGTCCTTCCATGCTCCCGCCACGACGACGATCATATCGCCCTCTGCGAAATCGATGGACACGTTCTCCGTTCTGATGCCTAACGGCTTCATCTCCGCTTCCGTGAGAGGCACCGGCTTACTTCCCGGGCCGACAAATCCTGTCACGCCTCTGGTATTACGTACGACATACCAGGTATCATCATTCATGACCATGTTAATCAGGACGTAACCGGGGAACAGCTTCTTCTGGACCACCCTTTTCGCTCCGTTCTTCATCTCCACCACATCCTGCAGCGGAACGCGGACTTCCAGAATTTCTTCTTCCAGGTGCCTGTTTTCTATTGTCTTCTCAATGTTGGCCTTTACCTTATTCTCATATCCGGAATAAGTATGAACCACATACCAGTTTGCTTCTGCCATACGTTCACCCCACCACCGTTATTTTACAAGGAAATCAATCGCATACTGGAGAACCATATCCAAAATTGCAATGATTCCGCCCAGAACAATCGATATCCCCACAACAGCGACGGACTGTTTAAACAGCATGTCCCTGGCGGGCCATGAAATTTTCCTGAATTCCGCTTTCACGCCATCAAAGAATTTCGGCTTGGATGCCTTTTCTTCACCTGAGGATTTTCCCATTCTTGCTCCCATCCGCGTGCAAGGCACGCACTCCAATCAAGGAGATCCCACTCCCATCCTGCGTGCAGGGCACGCACTCCGATCAGGGAGGCTGAAAACACACCGCTTCCAACCTCCGGCATACGCATTCACCTGACAATGCCTGCCGCAGGCCCGATTATTTCGTTTCCTTGTGAACCGTGTGTTTTCTGCAGAATCTGCAGTATTTGCTGGTCTCCATCCTGTCGGGATGCGTCTTCTTATCCTTTGTCGTATTGTAGTTACGCTGTTTGCACTCCGTACATGCCAGTGTGATTCTTGTACGCATATTTGCCACCTCCGCCTGGTTTCTTCTTTTCCCTATTTTTAAGCATAAAAAAAAGACCTGAATCTTATCTCGCTCTATGACTATATCATATGCGGGAGACTCCGTCAAGCCTTTTGGCGCAAATTCGGGCGATTCGAACGATCGGAATGAAACAGTGCAGACACCCCACAGGCCCCCAGCCGCCGGGGTGCAAAGAGGGATCCTGTCGGAAGCCCGCTGCCTCCTTGAGCTGCTTCCATAGTCTCCGGGATCGGCTTCCCTGCGAATGCGGCTACCCAACGAACGCAGCGAGAAGTTCAGCCGCATTCGCAAGATCCGAAGCCGGTTACGCCCTGGCCAGGGGCTTAACGGCAACGTTCTCCACCTTCTCCGCACAGACGCACAGGCTGTAGCCAGGCTCCGTCTTCAGGAAGTGCAGCATAGCCGGCGGGCCGGCGGGAGCGCACACCGCGGAAAGAAGGCCGTTTCCGTCCGACACGCTGAACGCCCCGAAATTTTTTCCGATTCCCTCCCCCGTGTACTTCACATAGCTTTCCTTCGCCGCCCAGATATCATAGAACGCCGTCTCCTGTGCGCGCGGGCCGGATGCCGCCAGGCTGTGGAGGTAGCACGCCTCCGCCGGATGGAAGAAACGGTCGGCGATCCGGCATAAGGCGTCCGCCGCCTCCGCCGATCCGGCCTTTTTCTTCCTTCCATGTTCCTGAAGATCCGCACCCACGGGACGGGCGGACAGGGCGCAGATCCAAAGCATGCCGCTGTGGCTGACGGAAAAGTGGAGGCAGGGCACATCCGGGTAAAAGGGTTTCCCGTTTTCCCCTTTTTCCAGGCGCCAGGCGGATACGGGCCCGACGGGGATCGTCGGCAGAAGCCGTTCCTCCCGGCAGGCCCGTTTATCGGAGGCGAGGAATCGTTCGACCGCTTCCTGCAGATATTCCCTGGATGCCCTCCGAGCCGCCCCGGCCCTGATGTACAGATCAATTCGGCCGGTTTGCATGATTCCTCCCATTCTGCCGCCGGACGGCTCCCCGTTTACCAAAGTCCCCGGCGCACGTGAAGCAGCGCTTCCGTATTTTCCTGCGCGCCGGTTTTGGATCGCAAATTTTCAATTTGGGCTTTCAAATTCCCGGGCGGCAAGATCCAATGCGGCCCGCAGCACCTTGTCCATATCATAGTAGCGGTAGCCGCCCAGCCGGCCGCCGAAAATCACCGTTTTTTCTTTCCGCGCCAATTCGCGGTAGCGCTCGTAAAGCCGGGTGTTCTTCTCGTCGTTGATCGGATAATAGGGTTCCTCCCCGGGCCGCCAGTCGGCGGGATATTCCCGCGTAATCACGGTTCCCGGCCGGGTGCCGAATTCAAAATGCTTGTGTTCGATTACCCGGGTATAGGGAACCTCCTTTTCCGTATAGTTCACCACGGCATTGCCCTGGTAGTTGTCCTCCTGCGGGAGCTCTTCCGTCTCAAAGCGGAGGGAACGGTATTCCAGGGCGCCCAGAGCGTAATCATAATATTCGTCGATCATGCCCGTGTAGAGCAGCTTATCCCAGGTGTCCGGTTCGCCCGCCGCCGCATTTTCTTCCAAAAACTGCCGGTAGGAAATGCCGGTACGCACCGGGATCCCCTCCAGCATCCGTTCCACCATGGCCGTATAGCCGCCTATGGGGATCCCCTGGTAGGGATCGTTGAAGTAGTTATTGTCATACGTGAAGCGAAGAGGCACGCGGCGGATAATAAAAGCAGGAAGTTCCCGGCAGTCCCGGCCCCACTGTTTCTGCGTATAACCCTTGATCAGCTTCTCATAAATATCCCGGCCGGCCAGGGACAGCGCCTGTTCCTCCAGGTTCTTCGGCTCTTTTATCCCGAGCCCGGCAATCTGCCCTGCAATAACCGCCCGGGCCTGAGCGGGGGTCCGAATCCCCCACATCCTGCTGAACGTATTCATATTAAAAGGGAGGTTGTAGAGCTCTTCCTTGTAAACGGCCAGCGGGGAATTCACGTAATGGTTGAACCTGGAAAACCGCCTCACATAGTTCCATACCTCCTCGTCCGAGGTATGAAAAATATGGGCACCATACTGATGTACCTGGATGCCCATAGTTTCTTTCGTATAAATATTTCCGGCAATATGGTCTCTTTTATCTATCAGCAGGCAATTCCTGCCATGGTCCGTCATTTCTCTGGCAAAGCACGCACCGAACAGCCCTGTCCCTACGATCAGATAATCATAATGCATGAAACCGCTCCTGTTTGTTATTTCGCTTTGTACTTTTTAATCTGTACGAAGTCGTCCATCAGGCCCAGGATCTTATCCCGCCCCTCCTGATTCAGCTTCACGTAATACTGCATCACCCTGTTTTCCAACAGCTGCTCGCTGATGGTGGTATCCCTTTCCAGGGAACTGAAATCCACGGGGTTTAAGTTCAGCTTATTACACATTTTAATCACTGTGCCATAGGCCATTCCGTCGATGCCGCGCTCCAGCGCCGTTACCAAAGTACTATAAGGGATCTGCATTTCCAATGCAAACTGCCTTACGCTTCTATACTGGCCCAGAATTTCCTTTTTCAAGATTTGTGCTTTAGTCATTTCAATCCCTCCATATTCGTAAATGACCCCTCATTCATTCGTATTGTTTATTTTACACTATCTGCCTTCAACTTTGCAACCTGTCTTTTGAAATTTGGACCCCATTTCACACTTTTTAAGAAATTAGTCATATTTTATTCAAAAAACAGGAAAGAGCATCCGGCCGGATGATCTTCCCTGCTTCCTGTTTTTCCAATCATTCCCATTTGACCGCCTTGGCGGGTTCAAATCAGGATCGTGAAGTCGAAGATTTCACATTAACTCCCATCTGTCAGTTGGATCTCTGAATTTCCAGGACCTTATACTGCAGATTGCCCACCTGGGTTTCCACGGTCACCACGTCGCCCACCTTGGAGCCGATCAGCGCCTTGCCCACCGGAGATTCGTTGGAAATTTTCCCCTTGAGGCTGTTCGCCTCCGTGGAGCCCACGATCTTATATTCCAGCTCCTCGTCATATTCCAGATCCAGGATACGCACGCGGCATCCGATGTTGATCTTCTCCAGATCTACTTCGTCTTCCACCACGACCTCGGCGTTCTTCAGGATCTTTTCCAGTTCCTCAATCCTGGCCTCGATATCGCGCTGCTCGTCCTTGGCCGCATCATACTCCGCATTCTCGGACAGATCTCCCTGCTCCCTGGCCTCCTTGATCTTCTGGGCCACTTCCTGCCGCTTCACCACCTTGAGTTCGTGGAGTTCTTCCTCGTACTTGCGCAGCCCTTCATATGTCAGGATATTTTTCTTTTCTTCCATGACGCTCATCCTTTCTCTTCCCGCTTGTTTTATATGCATCCGTTTCCGGTCTGTTATTTTCCCTGATACCGGACGTATTATACCCGTTTCTCACATACGTGTCAAGGACATTCAGGGCGCTCATATAGCGCACATCCTTCCTTTTTGCCCGCAGAATCCTTTCTTTATCCGGCTCGGACGTCATATCCAGATACCTCGTCCCCGCAGGAAGGCCGCGGAAGGGAACCCGGCATCCCCTGCGCATGTCGATGCACAGCGTCCCCGTGCGCGGAAGTCTCCGTGCTTCCCCGGCAGGAGCACCGGCGCCTCCGGCCGAAAAAGGGGAGCTTCGCGCCTCGCCGGGCCGCATATCCTCCCGAAGGCTGCCCGCGCAGACTGCCACCAGTCCGGTTTCCTGATAGATCCGCCGGAAATAAGGGATGCGATCCTCCAGGAACAGGCTTCGGCTCCCGCAGCCCTCCAGCGCCTTGCTGACCACAAGCAGCCCGTTGAGCCCGTCGTAGTCTCCCTGGAGGAATTCTTCCAGAAAAGCCGTCTCCTCTTCCAGTTCCCGCCATTCCTGATCTCTCCCGAAATCGGGCAGAATCAGGATCATCTGCGCGCAGAGGGGCTGGCCCGCGCGGATTTCACGCAGCCATTCCATTTCGGGAAGAGGCATCTGCCATTTCAGAAGGCGTCTCAATTCCCCGGAAAGCCACAATTCTCCTCCCCTCGCCCGCCCTGCAGCCGCCTTTTCCATCCTCGCCGGAAGCTTATCAGGCCTTTTCATCCATCTGCCCGGCAGGGAAAAAAGCGTAATGCCCACGTTTCCCGCTTCCTTATAATGCACCTGCGTTTTTGCCGTCAGAGGTGTCCACAGCTTCTTTTCCGTTTCCGTGACCGTAAATGCATCCAGATATATCATGTTTCAGGTTATGCGCCGGGAACGGATTTCATTCATGTGACGGCAGGCATGCCGCGCCTTTAGCGGCAGCGCAACATGAATCTTCGATTCATGTCTGAGAAATCGCGGATGCGATTTCTCATCTGCGATTCGGATTTGGGCCGCCTGCGGCACAAATCCGGGTGTGAGAAATAGGCCATCGGGCCTATTTCCCGCACTAATTTCCGCAAGCCTCTTCCAGGATTGCCGTCAGCTCGTCCATGGTCTCCATCCCGTTGATCCGCCCCCGCAGTCTGGCGGAGTTCGGCCATCCCGCCGTATACCATCCCATATGCTTGCGCATCTCCCGCACGGCGATATATTCTCCCTTATACGCCGTCAGAAGCCGGGCATGGTCGAGCATTACTTCTCTGCGTTCCTTTGCGGACGGCGCGGCAATCCGCTCTCCGTCCTCCAGATATCGAACCGTTTCCCGGAAAATCCAGGGATTTCCCCTGGCGGCCCGCCCGATGGCAATCCCGTCGCATCCGGTCTCCCGAAGCATTCTCCCTGCGCTCTCCGGACCGGTGACATCCCCGTTTCCGATCACCGGGATACGCACCGCAGCCTTTACCCGGGCAATGATGTCCCAATCGGCCTTTCCCGCATAGAACTGCTGCCTCGTCCTGCCGTGGACCGTAACGGCTGCGGCTCCGCTCTCCTGGGCAATATGGGCCAGTTCCACCGCATTTACGTGCTCTTCGTCAAAGCCTTTCCGGATTTTCACAGTCACGGGCTTTCTCACCGCACCGGCCACCGCCGAGATAATGCGTCCCGCCAGCAGAGGATCCTTCATCAGCGCGGAGCCCTCCCCGTTCCCCACCACCTTGGGAACCGGACAGCCCATGTTGATATCCAGGATGGAAAAGGGCCGTTCCTCGATCGCCTTTGCCATATCCGCCATCAATTCCGGATCCGAACCGAACAGCTGCAGGGAAACAGGGCTCTCCTCCCCGTGGATCTGCATCAGGCCCTCCGTGTTTTTATTTCTATAAAAAATGGCTTTGGCGCTGATCATCTCGCTGCACACCAGGCCGGCCCCCATGCGGCTGGCGAGCAGACGAAATGGCAGGTCGCTCACGCCTGCCATCGGTGCCAAAAATACCTGATTTTTCAAAATCACATCCCCGATCCGTACCTGCGCCACATCTCTCACCTCCGGTTCTTTCCGTACAGGATCCGAAGCCCGTCCAGGGTCAGAGAGCTGTCGTACACGTCGATCTGCTCTGTCTCGTCCGCGATGATCCGTCCCAGTCCGCCCGTGGCCACCACCTTCATATCCGGGATTCCCGTTTCCTTTTTTACCATATTCACGATATATTCCGTCTGGCCGATCTGGCCGTACACCAGCCCGGCCTGCATGCTGGAAATCGTCTCCTGCGCGAGGATGCTGGCCGGCTTCCTGATTTCCACCATGGGCAGCTTCGCCGTATCCTCCCACAAGGCTTTGGCCGAAATCCGGATACCGGGAGCGGTGATTCCCGCCGCAAAGCATCCGTCCGCCGTCACATAGTCGTAAGTGGTGGCCGTGCCGAAATCCAGTACCAGCACCGGCCCGCCGTATTTCTCGTAAGCGGCCACCGCATCCACGATACGGTCCGGCCCGATCTCCTTGGGGTTCTCCGTAACGATCCGCAGCCCCGTCTTCATTCCCGCTCCGACGATCAACGGCCGTGTCCCCAGGTACCGGACGATCCCCCCCATGAGGGAATGCATCACATTGGGTACCACGCTGGCCACAATGGCTCCTTCGATCTGTTCCCTTAAGACACCGTTCAGCATCAGAAGCTGCCGGATATTCATGCCGTATTCATCCGAGGTATGGGTCAGTTTGGACATCATACGGAAAGTCGTAACCAGAGTATCCCCGTCGTAAACGCCGAAGGTAATATTGGTATTTCCCACGTCAATCACTAAGATCATCCGTTTCTCCCATCCCGCCGCCCATGGCGGCGTTTCTTCTTCTTTTTCAGCCTTATATGCCTGCGATACTGCCCGGCTTCTGCAGAGCCTTGGGAACGCAGAGGGAACCGTCACGCTTCGCAGAAGCCGTCAGGACCGCAGCAGAGTACGGGAACGTTCATGGGTCCGTCCTGTCCGAAAACAGCTCCACGCCCTCCTTCAGGACCGCCGCGCGGTAGTACAGGCTCAGCGCCTCAAACAGCTCCTGCCGCTTTCTCCTTACCTCGCCCAAAAGGAGGGCGCCGCTCACCTCATCATAGAGGTAATCCTCCTGTGCCGCGGTCGTCTCCAGGGATATCCCGCCGTCCTTTTCAAAGAGGACGGTGAAAATCCCTCCCACCTCTTCGGTGAAAAGCACGCAGAGAATATGCAGCTCATCCTGTATGGATGGGGGAAGTTTCTCAAAATCCCTGTTAAAATAATACTTCTGTTCATAGGAATTGGCCCCGCAAAGCACCACCCGCCCGTCCGGTGCCGCCTCGCCTCCCGTTTTTTCCCTTTGCATTTCCTCAGACATATCCGTATATCCCCCTCACGGAAACTTCTCCTGCATAGACTGCCTCCAACGTCCCGTCCGGGCGTTCCACCAGCAGCTCTCCGCTGTCGTTGATTCCCCGTGCAACCCCTTCAAACGCTCCCCCGGGATCCAGCACCCGCACGGGCCTGTCCTTATTCAAAAGCAGCTCCTGATAGGCGGGAAGAAGCGTCCGCAGATCCCAGGAAGCACAGAAAGTCTCGTAAGCCCTTTCGAAATGTGCCATAATGGAGGCCAGAAGAGCCGCCCTAGCGATCTGCTCTCCCTTTTCCCGTTTCAGGGAAGTGGCCGTTTTTTCGATTTCCTCCGGGAATTTTTCCTGGTTTACGTTGATTCCCGTCCCGATGACCACATAGTGGATATAATCCGTTTCCGCGCTCATTTCCGTGAGAATGCCGCACACCTTCTTCCCGGAAAGCACAATATCGTTAGGCCATTTAATCCCCGCGTCCAGTCCCAGTTCCCGCACGGCTCCGGCGGCCGCCAAGGCCAT
The DNA here is from genome assembly GCA_021770245.1 of Lachnospiraceae bacterium. Lineage (GTDB taxonomy): Bacteria > Bacillota > Clostridia > Lachnospirales > Lachnospiraceae > Eisenbergiella. The sequence continues at coordinate 30,638 of JAETRI010000015.1, read as the reverse complement.
CACCAGCGTGAGCATACTGGCCTGTCCGGGCCTGCAGGAAGGGCGCAGCAGGAGGGTAAAATAGAGATTGCAGCCCGCAGGGGATTCCCAAGCGCGGCCCCGACGACCCCGCCCGGTTTTCTGGCAGTCCGTCACCACCAGCGTTCCCTCCGGCGCTCCCTCCTCCGCCGCTTTCTTCGCATCCACATTGGTGGAACCGGTGGAGGGAAGGCAGATCAGGTTTTTCCCCATCCGGCTTGTGCCAAGCCGGCTTACAATCTCGCCCTCTTCCAGCAGGTCTGGAGAAGCTTTCAGACGATAGCCCTTGTTCTGTACTGCCTCGATTTCATACCCCTCTTCTTTCAGCGAAGTGATGATCTTCCACACTGCTGTCCTGGACACGCCGAATCTGCCGCACAGCTCCTGCCCCGACAGATAGTCCCCGCTTTCCCGCAGAAGCTTCAAAATCTCTGCCTTTTTCAACCCAACTCCTATCTGCCTGCTTTGGCAGGCATCTAAATTACCGTCCGTATCCCAGCGTGGCTGCGATTACCGCCTTGATGGTATGCATCCTGTTTTCGGCCTCGTCAAAGACCAGAGACGCGTCTGACTCGAACACCTCGTCCGTCACCTCCATCTCGGTGATCCCGAACTTCTCTCCCATTTCCTTTCCGATTTTCGTTTTCAGGTCATGGAAGGCCGGGAGGCAGTGCAGAAAAACGGCGCCCTCCGCGTTCTTCATAATCCGGCCGTTTACCTGATACGGGGACAGGAGACGGATCCGCTCTTCCCAGACGCTGTCCGCTTCCCCCATGGAAACCCACACATCCGTACAGACCACATCGGCTCCTCTCGTCCCCTGCATGGCATCTTCCGTCAGGGTGACGGAACCGCCCGTCTGTGCCGCGATCCTCCTGCATTCTTCCACCAGATCCCCGGCAGGGAAATAGGCCTTCGGCGCACACGCAGTAAAATGCATCCCCATTTTGGCGCAGGCCACCATGTAGGAATTCCCCATATTATAGCGGGCATCTCCCAGATAGGCCAGCTTCACTCCCTTGATCCTTCCCAGATGCTCCCGGATGGTCAGAAGATCCGCCAGCATCTGCGTGGGATGGAATTCATTGGTCAGTCCGTTATAGACCGGGACGCCCGCGTAACGCGCCAGCTCCTCCACAATCTCCTGCCCGAACCCTCTGTATTCGATCCCCTCATACATCCGCCCCAATACCCGGGCCGTATCCGCAATGCTTTCTTTCTTTCCGATCTGGGAGCCCGACGGATCCAGATAGGTGGTCCCCAGTCCCAGATCGTGGGCGGCCACCTCAAAGGAGCACCTGGTTCTCGTGCTCGTCTTTTCAAAAATCAGGGCGATATTCTTCCCCCTGAAGCAATCCACCGCAATTCCTTTTTTCTTCTTCTCCTTCAGGTCCGCCGCCAGATCCAGCAAATAAGTAATCTCCTGCGGCGTATAATCCAGAAGCTTTAAAAAATGGCGTCCCTTTAAATCCATATCCGTCTCCTCCCGCCGTCTGCGCGGCAGCATTCATACGGCCCGTACGGCCGCTCATCCCAGGCAGTTCCGACGGTCCGTCCGCAGGCAGCAAACGAACCGCAGTTCTCTCTTCACAGAGGGTATCAAATGCAGCCGGGAGCCGGGGAGGACATATCCCTGCGGCCCCGGCGTTCCGGGTCTGTCCGGAACGCCGGCCGCTGGAGCATACCCTTCCCGGCCCCCGGCTGCGGTTTCTCTTCCTTCTCATTCACCGCGTCCCGGCTTAAGAATGCAGTACCTCTTTCGCCGAAGCAAGCATACCGGCCAGTCCCTGTATTTCGGAAGGAATGATGATCTTGGTAGCCTTTCCGTCCGCCGCTTTCTCAAAGGCCTCCAGGCTCTTAATCTTCAATACGGCCTCATCCGCCTCCGCTTCCTTCACGAAACGGATACCGTCCGCCGTAGCCTTCTGCACCTTCAGGATGGCCTCCGCCTCACCTTCCGCTTCGCGGATCATCTTTTCCTTCTGTGCTTCCGCACGCAGGATAGCGGACTGTTTCTCCGCTTCCGCTTCCAGGATGGCGGACTGCTTTTTACCTTCCGCAACCAGAATGGTGGACTTCTTCTCGCCTTCCGCGCGCAGGATGGATTCCCTTCTTTCCCGTTCCGCCTTCATCTGCTTCTCCATGGCATCCTGAATGGCCGCCGGCGGGATGATGTTTTTCAGCTCCACCCGGGTTACCTTGATCCCCCAGGGATCCGTTGCCACATCCAGAGAAGAGCGCATCTTGGTGTTGATCGTTTCCCTGGAAGTAAGCGTCTGATCCAGCTCCAGGTCGCCGATGATATTACGAAGGGTGGTCGCCGTCAGGTTCTCAATGGCCATGATGGGATTCTCCACCCCGTAGGTGTACAGCTTGGGATCCGTAATCTGGAAGAATACCACGGTATCGATACGCATGGTTACGTTATCCTTCGTGATCACGGGCTGAGGCGCAAAATCCACCACCTGCTCCTTCAGATTCACCCGTTTGGCGATTTTATCGATAAAAGGCATCTTCACCTTCAATCCCACGCTCCAGGTCCCCTGATAGGCGCCCAGCCGTTCCACCACATAGGCCTGAGCCTGGGGCACAATCTTGATACAGGATGCCAGCACCAATATGATCAATATCAAAATAAACAATAATACGATTGCTCCGTTCATGCTAATCTCCATTCTGCCGCCGCAAGACGGCTCTCAATTCAAAGGGAACTTGGCAGCACAAATTCCCGGTTGAAAAATGACCGTAGGCCATTTTTCAACCTATCTCATCTTTTCTCTCTTCTACGATCAGTTTCACGCCGCTGATCCCGCAGATCATGACCACCCGGCCCTTCGGAATACATACCTCGTCCATCGTGCTTCTGGCCGTCCATTCCTGGCCGTCCACCACCACCTGTCCCTCCGCCTTCAGATTATCGATCTGCGTAGTGACGACGGCAGACTTTCCCACCAGGCTCTCTGCGTTCGTCTTGATCCGTTCGTTATTAAAATATCTCATGGCCACAGGACGCGTAAACAGCAGCAAAACCACCGAGACTGCCAGAAACAGGGTGATCTGTATATACAGGGGAACGCCCAAAGCCGCGGCGATCAGCGCCACAAAAGCTCCTCCCGCAAACCAGATGGTGGTAAGGCCCATGGTGGCGATTTCCACCCCAATCAGAACCACCAGCAAAACCAGCCAAATTACCAGCTCCCTCATCCGATACCTCCTTCATCCAAGTTTGGAAAATCCGTCCTCCGGCGGATGCAGGCTCCGGCCTGATTCCTTTTCCATCATACTATAAGCGGATGGGGGATGCAACCGTTACTTTTCATTGCCCACGCCAAACACAGGAACGGCCCCTCAGCCCTGCGGGGCCACAGGGCTGAGGGGCCGTTCCTGTGTTTGGCATATTTCCATACCGCGCCCGGAAAGTGAAACAGGAACAGGAGAGCCCTTGAGATAAAGAAGGGTTACCAGAATACATGGTTTCCGATCACGATTCCCTGACGGTTGCCGGCCCTGCGGAAGTGGGTGGCTCCCCCCACGTTGGTGGCACCGGCCAGAGCCTCGTTGGCGGCCTGGATGCAGCTGGCGCGCACGTTCCCGCTTTCCAGGGTACGGGCAAGCCTGCCGTTTCCCGCGGGGCTGAACTGCCCGGACGCATAGATCACCCCGGTTAGGGAATCGGGATAGGAGGCGCTTCTCACCCGGTTCACCACAACGGCGCCCACGGCCAGCTGCCCCTCATAACTCTCTCCTCCGGCCTCGCACTGGATCAGCGCGGCGAGAAGCATCGCGTCGGAGGTTCCTGCGGGAATGCTGCCCGCATTGGTTCTCTTGGGTAAGGAGTTGGTGCTCTTCTTTTTCTCCGCTTCCTTCTTCTCCTCTTCCTTCCGTTTTATTTCCCGGGCGATGACTTCCTCCAGGGTTTCCCCTTTATCGTATTCAAATTCCACCGTAACATAATCCGACGAGACATAACCGGTACGGCCTTCATAGCTGATTGCCGCCCATTCGTCCCCCAGGCGGATCCCGTCGCTGTATTCCAGCTCCGCTTCTCCCACCACCTCGAAGGTTTCTCCGATGCACACCAGGTCGTATACGCCCGCATCCTGGGAGGGTTCCTTGCGGATACGCAGCGTCTCCGTGGTGACCCTGGCCATCGTCCTGCCCACCTCCCCGGCTTCCTGCAGCGCCTCTTCTCCGAACAGCAGATAATCGTCATTGGCCCAGCCGATCAGTTTCCCCGACTCCAATTTGGTCCATCCGTTTTTTCTCTCCAGGACCGTCCCGCCGCAGTCCGCATAGAGATACCCGACTCTGACGGCATCCTCGCTGGGTTCGCTTCGCACATTCAGCGTATAGGTCACGTTTGCCATCACCAGGGTACCCGGCCCTTCCTCCGGCCCCGCTGCGGCATCTCCGTCAAAGGGAAGGGCTGCTTCGCCCACCCTCCCGCGGGAAAGGATGGCCTCATCCACTTTTCCCGGAGAAAGGGCGGCTTCCCCGGCTTTCTCCATGGCAAGGGACAGTTCCACGTCAGTCGCAGCAGGGGCCGAAAACACCGGTTCCTGAGCTTCCACCCGGAGCGATACGGTAAAAAACAGGAAACTTATTACAAAGATGCAGAAAATATGATACCTGCATATCCTTCCCCATGCATTCATACCTTCCATTTTCCCTGTGTTCCTCCGTTGCCAAAAATTTCTTATTTCTTACACATATTACGCACATGTTAACAATTGTTTCAATTTTTGTCAAGTTTTATCATAAAAAATAAACTTTGGAGGAGTATTTCGGTAATAGTTCCCATCCCTGCCAAGGAGCCCGGAAGCAGGAATCGTCATTTCCGTTGTATAAAAAAACCTCCGAAGGAGGCTTTTGCTCCCGCAGAGGTTATCCCGCCGGTCAGTAGAAAACATGATTGCCAATAATCTGGCCGCTTCTGCCGTTCACTCTTCTAAAATATAATTTGTCTCCCACCGGTTCGCTCCCGGCGACGGCTTCCAATGCCGCCTGCCTGCAGGATAGGCTGATTCTGCCGGACTGGAGCGTGCGGCTCAGCCTGCCGTTTCCGGCCGGGGTAAACTGGCCGGCTTCATAGATCACGCCCAAAACCGTATCGGGATGCGCCCCGGATTCCATCCGGTTCATCACCACGTTTCCCACCGCCACCTGGCCTACATAAGATTCGCCGCCCGCCTCACATTGGATCAGGGCTGCCAGGACTTCCAGCTCCTGGGGAGTGATCCCCTTTTGGGCCGCAATCGCATTCTGAGCTTCCGCCACGGCCTGCTGCTGTGCGAGAATCCTCGCTTCCTCCTGCTGCCTGGCCAAGGCCGCTTCCCAAGCCGCCCTTTCCTGCTGCTGCGTAAGGGCCGCTGCCGTATCTCCGGCCTGCTGCCAAACCGCCGGCTGGGCTCCGAGAATGCTGGCGGCCGTCGCCGATTCCGTTCCGTCCACGACATATGCCGAAACGGCGGCGCTGCCGTGAACGATATCATTTGCCATAGCGGTTGTGCCGCATGCCATACCCAGCATCATCGTGCCTGCCAGGCATCCTGCCGCATGCTTCCATAACCTTCTACTGTTTGTATTCATATTTGGCTCCTATCTGCGCGCCTTGGCGCGCATACAAATCAGGGGGAGTGAAAGATTTGAAAAGTCTTTCACTTTTCCTCTCATTCTGCCGCCGCAAGGCGGCTCTCCTATCGGAGAAGGATTTTCCGGCACGCCTTTCGGCTTCCCGGTTTTTCATATTTGTTACAAAATTATTAACAAATATTACGTTTTACATATTAACAATAATATTTCCATTTGTCAATCCCTTTATAACCCTGATTTTATCTAGGTTTTTCGACATTTTAAATTTTAAAATATTATTTATCTTTCTTTTTATCGTTTATTTTTGTCAAAATTATATCTTATTCTAATCTGTTTTACACATTTTTCTTCTGTTTTTCTCTAAAAAAACTGCCTCCCCTCTGAATTATTTCATTAGGAAGACAGTTTTCTTCTCTTTTTCGCTTCTATTTTTTATGAAATTATTACAAATATTACATATTTTTTGACTTTTCTACACAGGCCGTCAGGGCGTCCATTACGGTTCCGCGGAAATTTTTTTCTTCCAAAACTTTCACAGCCTGGATGGTGGTTCCCCCGGGAGAGCATACCATATCCTTGAGCTCGCCCGGATGTTTTCCCGTTTCCAATACCATCCTGGCGCTGCCCAGAACGGCCTGGGCCGCCATCTCGTACGCCGTCTTCCGCGGCATGCCGCAGGCCACCGCGCCGTCTGCCATGGCCTCTATAAAAAGGAACACATAGGCCGGAGAGCTGCCGCTCACCCCCACCACCGCATCCATGAGGTGTTCCTCCACCTCCACCACCCGGCCAAAGCTGCCCAGCAGACGATTCACATAGGTCCGGGACTCCTCCGCCACCTCCGGCGATGCGCACACACCGCTGCATCCCTCTCCCACCAGGGCCGGCGTATTGGGCATGCAGCGCACCACCGGGACGGCAAAACCGAACCGTTCCTGGATCCAGCCAATCGTTTTTCCGGGCGCCAGGCTCACCAGGGTCTTTCCTTCCCAGTCTTCTCCCCGGATCTGCGCGATCACCTCTTCAAAGAACTGGGGTTTCACCGCCAGGATAACCACATCCGCCCCTGCAGCCACCTCGCCGTTGTCCCGTGTCGTGCGGACTTTGAATTCCCTCTGCGCCCGTTCCCGGGTGGCCTGCGTTTTCGCGCTTCCCAGAATTTCTTCTCCCGAAACGAGATGCTCCCTTTGTATTCCGGCGATCATGGCCGACGCCATGTTTCCCAGCCCGATAAATCCGATCCTCATATTTACTCCCGCCCGCGCGCTTTAGCGCGCATTCAAATCAGGGAGGTTGAAAGTGCTCTTCTTTCAACCTTGTTCCCTCCCGCTCCGCCCTCTGCGCTGTCTTGCCGCCTCATACATCAGGATCCCTGACGCCATAGCGGCATTCAGCGATTCCACTCTGCCTGCCATCGGGATCCGTATCCCGGCATCGGCCAGGGCCGCCGTCTCCGGGCGCAGGCCGTTCCCCTCGTTTCCTATTAAAAAAGCGCTGCCGCCGGTATAATCTTCCCCGTCATACCATTTTTCTCCGGACAAATCGGCAGCATACAGCCGGATCCCCGCCGCTTTCAGCCTGCCTGCCGTCTCCCGCAGGGATGCCGTATAGATAAAGGGCATGCGGTAAATGCTTCCCATGGTGGAACGGATGGTCTTGGGGTTATACAGATCCGCGCTCTCCCGGCTCGCGATTACGCCGTCAATTCCCGCCCCTTCTCCGGTCCGCAGGATCGTACCCAGATTGCCCGGGTCCTGAATATCCTCCAGTACCATGAGCAGGGGATTTTGCCTCTCCAGCATTTCCTCCAGCCCGTAATGCTTCATGCGCATAACGCACAGGATCCCCTGGGGCGTTTCCGTGGCCGACATTTTCCGAAAGACATCATCCGAGACCCGCTCCCAGGGCAGGGCGGCCAGCTTTTCCATGCATGCCCCATGGGAAAAACGCTCCGCCACGAATACCTCCAGAATCTCTTCCTCCGGCGCCTCCAGGAACATCCGGACGCCCTCCACCACATACTGTCCTTCCTGCCTGCGCATTTTCACCCGCGCATTCAGCGCGGCCGCCCGTTTCACCCTGCCGTTGGATACCGATGTGATCATAGGCCCGTCCCTCTCACAACTGTTTCAAAAGCCGCTTTGCCGTCTCGTGGGAGGCCAGCACGATCAGATGCTCGCCCTCCCGGATCACATCGTCCGCACTGGGCATGATCTGGGATTCCTCCGTCTCCTTCTTGATCCCCAGGATGGTCACCCGGTAACGGGCCGCGATATTCGATTCCCGTATGGTTTTTCCGACCCATTCGGCCAAAGGGCTGATCTCATAGATCCCGTAGTCGCCGGAAAGCTCGATATAGTCGAACACATTGTCCATGCTGAACCGGGCCGCACAGTTTTCCGCGATATCCTTCTCCGGATAGATCACCTCGTCCGCTCCGTTGCGCAGCAGGAATTTCGCCTGGATATCCCTGGTGGCCTTGCTGACCACATGCTTTCCTCCCATTTCCTTTACCAGGCTGGTAATCTCCAGACTGCTCTGGAAATTGGTGCCGATACAGATGAAAATCACGTCAAAATTCCCGATCCCCAGGCTCTTTAACACCTCCGGGTTGGTACAGTCCCCGATTTTCGCGTTGGTGGCATAGGGAACCAGCCCCTCCATCTTTTTCTCGTCCATGTCTATGATCATCACATCGTTTCCCAGATCCAGCAGATTGGCCGTCAGATGCTGGCCAAACCTCCCGATCCCGATTACAAGCATTGATTTCATTTTTGCTCCCATCTGCGTGCAAAGCACGCACTCAAATCAGGGAGGTTGAAAGTGTTCTTCTTTCAACCATTCACTCCCGTCCGCCCGCTTCAGCGGGTTCTCTCATCAGCCCACCACGATTTTCTCGACCGGCTGCTTTACCGGCGGTTCCGGCTTCCTTCCCGCGAAAACCAAAGTAAAGGTCAGGCTTCCCAGCCTGCCGCAGTACATCAGCAAAATGAGCACTGCCCGGGACAGCGGATGCAGCGACCTGGTAATTCCCGTGGTCATACCCGCCGTACCGATGGCGGAAAACACCTCGAACATGGCATCCGTGAGGGACAGGGGCTGTACCGCCAGAAGAATGATTACCGCCGCCAACGCCAGCATTATGTTCAGAGTGACGATGGTGCTCGCCCGTTTCACCGCATCCTCCTCCAGCCTTCGGTCCAGGATATTCACCCCATGGGTGCCACGGATCATGGAGGCCATGGACAGAAGCATCACCACCGCAGTGGTCACCTTCACCCCGCCCGCCGTGGAGCCGGAGCCTCCTCCGATAAACATTAAGATGATGGTGAGGAATTTCCCTCCTTCCGTAAGAGCCCCCGTATCCACGGTATTAAATCCCGCCGTCCTGGGCGTCACCACCCCGAACAGGGATCCCAAAATCTGTTCCCTTCCGTTCATTCCCGCCAGCACATTATCCTTTTCCAGAAGATAGAAAAGAACCGAGCCGCCGATAATCAAAATCCCCGAAGCCAGCAGCATGATCTTGGTATGCAGCAGATATTTCCTAAAATGCAGCTTGTTGCGGTGCAGATCGTCCCAGACCAGGAAACCCGCGCCCCCTATCACGATCAAGGCCATCACGGTCAGATTGACCACCACATCCCCCTCAAAGGCCACCAGGGAGCTATAGGCCTCTTCTATGCCCATCAGATCAAAGCCCGCATTGCAGAACGCGGAAACCGCGTGAAAGAAGCCCATATAGCAGCCCTTTACGAAACCGAACCGCGGGACGAAGCGGGTTGCCAGCAGAACCGCGCCCGCCAACTCAAAGGTAAGCGTGCCTGCCACGATCTTCCTCACCAGCTTCACCACGCCCGCCAGTTCGATGGTACTCACGCTCTCGTGGATGGCCGTCCGTTCCTTCAGACCGATCTTCTTCTTCAAAAGTACGGCGATATAGCTGCCGATGGTGATGAATCCCAGCCCTCCCACCTGAATCAGGGCCAGGATGACCAACTGCCCGAACAGGCTCCAGTTCTGCCAGGTATCCGCCACCACCAGCCCCGTCACGCAGGTGGCGGAGGTGGCCGTAAACAGAGCATCCAGAAAGGGCATACATGTCCTGCTTCTGGTAGCGATCGGAAGGCTCAAAAGGCAGGCCCCGATAAAAATAATGACCGCAAAGCCCAGCGCCAGCTTCCTGGTATATGACATCGTTCTCTTTTTTCTGGTCAGCTCCATTTCCCGCTCCCGTCATGCGCGCCGGGGCCGCCGGCCCCGGCGCAAACAGACAACGGCCGGCAGGAGGAAAACCCCCTTCCTCCACCTGGCCGTTGTTTGCCTGCAAAGCTCCGAACCGATACCGGAGCCCCTTATGTTTCCTGCTTATTCCCTCATCCGTTACAGGGCGAGCAGCCTGCTCAGCTCATATTCATATTCCGGAATATCCTTCTGCATCGCCAGCGCTTCTTCAATATCGAAATCCACGAACTGCCCTCTCCTGTAACCGATTACCCGGTTGGTCTTCCCGTCGCACAGGATATCCGCCGCCAGGCCGCCCATGATGGATGCATAGTATCTGTCCTTACAGGTAGGGCTTCCGCCCCTCTGCATGTATCCCAGGATCGTCGCCCTGGTCTCCACGCCCGTAGCCGCCTCGATTCTCCTGGCCATGGAGGTGGAATGCCCGATTCCCTCCGCATTGATGATCAGATGGTGGGTCTTGCCCTGCTTTTTATTACGAATGATATTATTGATGATGTTTTGTTCGTTAAAATCGTATTTCTCCGGAAGGAGAATATCCTCCGCGCCGTTTGCTACGCCGCACCACAGCGCCAGATACCCTGCATTTCTTCCCATGACCTCTATGATACTGCAGCGTTCATGGGAGGAGGAGGTGTCCCTTACCTTATCGATGGCCTGCATGGCGGTGTTCACCGCCGTATCAAATCCGATGGTATAGTCCGTACACGCGATATCCAGATCGATGGTCCCCGGGATTCCTATGGTATTGATCCCGAGCCTGGAAAGCGCCTGCGCCCCTTTGTAGGAGCCGTCCCCGCCGATCACCACCAAGCCGTCGATACCGTGCTTCCTGCAGATATCCACACCCTTCTGCTGTCCCGCTTCTGTCTTGAATTCCGAACACCGGGCCGTCCCGAGAATCGTGCCGCCTTTCTGGATGATATCGGAAACGCTCCTCGCTTCCATGTCGGAGATTTCTTCATTCAGAAGGCCTTGATAACCCCTTTTGATGCCTTTCACCTTCACGCCCTTGGAAAGCGCTTTTCTCGCCACCGCACGGATGGCAGCATTCATTCCCGGCGCGTCCCCGCCGCTCGTCAATATACCGATCGTCTTAATTGCCTTAGCCATGAAAACCCTCCAGTCTGCCGCCCTACGGCGTCCGAATCTGTTCTGTCTTTTCGTCTATTTTAATCTATATGGGGGAGGTTTTCAATCTTTTTTGTGGAAAAAAATGAGCGGGTGGGCAGGGAAAATAGGCGGACATTGTGTGAGGGCGGACGGATATGAGAGCGGACGCCCGGGCAGGATGAGGCAGGGTAAAACCGGAGCGGGCCATTTATGCGTTTGTCCAGAGATGTTTTGTAAAGGACTTTTTATCAAATTCACAGAAAATTTACACTTCAGGGCAAAAAATAGAGCCGGGAACCTGTTTTTGTTCTCGATTCCCGGCTCTATAACTCTGCCTATGCGCTTCTATCAGCTTTCAGTTGTTTAACTTCCTCAAGAGAAAGTCCTGAAATATTAACGATTTCCTCTAAAGCATATTTACCAGCTGCCAACATACGGAGTGCAACCTCTTTCATTCCCTCTTTCAATGTCTGATTCCTCATATCCTCCATAGCCCGGCACATAATCTCGATTCCCTCCTTGCTCTCTTTGAAAAATCTCACCCTGTCCGCCAATGTCCCATAATACATATCCGCCGCGTCCGTGCAGGAGAAGTCATGCATTAACTTCCCGATTGGAATATCTCCACGGTAAGCGCCATTTACATACAGTATGTGCGAACCGTCCTCAAATCTTTCCCCGGTTCCTAAAAAGCATCGCTCAATCGGATAGAGCGGCAGCCCTTTTTCCATTATGTCATTCTCTGTGATAAAGATTACCCATGTTTCCGGCAGCTTGTCAAAATCCTCGCCTTTCTTTAAAAGGTTTGCGTCCATCATGCTGCTGTTGTACCTTGCCCTTTTTCTCCCGGCTCCTTTATCAGAGCGCTGTACTTCCACATAATTCCGACATCGAAATTACGTGGAAAACAAGGTAACAGACACCAATGTCAAGATGCCAGGTTCAAAAGGTGCCCGTAAACAGTACCTTGGAAATTGAATATTTTGCAGTAAATAGCGGCATTCTGATTTGTATTCTGGTATAATAGCAGTAGATACCAGAAAGGGGATGGCATATTTGTCTTTTAAGGAAAATTCCTGTCAGCAAATATCGATCATGGACAGCTTTTCGGGGCTGACTGCCAGAGAACAAAAAGCTCTTGAACTGTCATGGGACAAATTATTTGCTGATGAATATTCCCTAAAGCTTTCAGCGTGGGCATGCCGGACGCTATGAATGGATCAAACAGCAGTTTATTGATTTGTCCTTTACTTATTTGACCTCTATGCTGTACTATGAGGACTACGATAAAATGTCTCTGGAGCAGCGGAAGCTTATGCAGCAGGGCATGCAGGCCGAATGCGGTTTTCTGCAGTCCTCAGTGCAAGAACAAGTATAATGTATATAAGAGCAGAGCAAAGAAAAATAATCCCAGAGGGGAGGGGCAAACCGATGATTGATAGATGGATCGCAGAAGCAACCGAGTGTGATTTCAAGGCAGCACTGGAAGTGAGGAAGCCGAAAAGCTGGCTCAAAAGTGTCAGCGCCTTTGCAAATGGGATCGGCGGCACTTTGTTTTTCGGGATTGATAATGACAAAAATTTGATCGGCTTGGCTGACGCACAGGCTGATGCAGAAGCAATCAGCCGATTGATTAAGGAACGCATCACGCCTGTTCCAAACTTTATTCTTACGCCAGAAAGAGAGCGCGGTAAGGATCTTCTGATATTGATAGTTTACACAGGACGCACTACGCCTTATTACTATAAGGCCGATGGCGTGATGGAAGCATATATCCGTATCGGCAGCGAAAGCGTGTCTGCTCCTAATTATGTCCTAAACCAGCTGATTCTAAAGGGCATGAATCGTAACTATGATGAAATTGCTTCTGAGTACGATTTTAAGGACTATGCCTTTTCCAAGCTGCGGGAACGGTACAAGGTATGGACCGGCAACAGCATAGAGGATAAGCTGTTCGACTCTTTTGAGATAAAAGACGGAAGCGGTAAGCTGACCAATGCAGGCGCCCTGTTGGCGGACGATTCACCGGTGCGCCATTCCCGTCTGTTTTGTACACGTTGGAATGGATTAGATAAAAGCGGCGGCATGGTCGATGCCCTGGACAGCGCAGAGTATTCCGGCAGTTTGATTATTCTGCTTAATGAGGGCGCTGGTTTTGTAAAGCGGAATATGAAGACAAGCTGGAAGAAAACCGCAAATTCCCGAATTGAAATGCCCGACTACTGTGAGCGAAGTGTGTTTGAAGCCCTTGTAAACGCATTGATCCACCGGGACTATCTCATACTGGGCAGTGAAGTCCATATCGACATTTACGATGACCGCCTTACCATCTATTCTCCCGGTGGCATGGCGGATGGGACATTGATACAGGAAAGAGATATTTCCAGTATTTCTTCCACAAGACGCAATCCTATCCTGGCTGATATTTTCGGGCGGCTGGGATATATGGAGCGACAAGGCAGCGGATTTAAGAAGATCACAGAAGCCTATCATGCTGCCTACAATTACCGTGCGGAGCTGGAGCCGAAGTTTTATTCCGATGCAGCCTCGTTCCAAGTTACGCTATATAACTTGAATTATGGTATATCTGAAAAGATGTTAATTGAACCGGAAAAGGTTGCAGTTGATGAAGAAAAGGTGTTAATTATGCCTGAGAATCTTTCAATTCAAAATGTTATTGACGGGTTAAATGCCACTAAAAGTACAAAAGGAAAAGCGAGAAGCCTGTTTTCACAAATGAAGTTTGACGGCATATTTGGGCGCAATGACATTATGCAGATTACAGGTATTTCTATAACGGCTGCCGGCAATCTACTTAACAACCTTAAAAAAGCAGGGTTGATTGAAGCTGTCAGCGGATACGGAAAAGGAAAGTATAAATTCATAGAACCGAAGGAATAAAGCTGATGCCCGTTATCAGCGGTCACGTTGATAACGGGCCTTTAGAGACATTGTGGCAGGGGTGTAAGTTGAAAGAAGGGCGCTTTCAGCCGCCCTGATTGGAATGCGCGCCGGAGCGCGCAGATGGGTATAAAGATGATTAAGCTGGAGAGGGTTAACGGAAAAAACGTGTGGGATATCCTGAAGCTGAGTGTGGCCGAAGAGCAGAAAAACTTTGTTGCGGGCAATGATATCAGCATAATCGAAGCATATACCGCCATAACGGGAAACGGCTATGCCTTCCCTTTCGGAATCTATGAGGAGGATACGCCGGTAGGCTTTTTGATGATCGGTTTTGACACGGATGATTACTGGGACGACGCACCGTCAGTGGCGAAGGGCAATTATAATCTCTGGCGTTTGATGATAGATAAAAACCATCAGAATAAAGGTTACGGAACGGAGGCAGTCCGGCTTGCGTTGGAATTTATAAGAACATTTCCATGCGGCAGGGCAGAATACTGCTGGCTGTCCTATGAACCGGAGAATGAAGCTGCCGGACGGCTATACCGTTCCTTTGGCTTTACCGAAACCGGAGAAACGGACGGCGAAGAATTGATTGCCGTTTTGAGGCTGTAAATTCCGAAGCGGTTTTCTGCCGATTGTTAAGCCAAAACCATAACCGCAAAATCGGCACGGTCGTCTTGCAAATTCCCTTTGGGTGCGTCCGCTGCCTTCACGGAGTTCTCTCAGCCTCCCCGGCGCTGTAGTCAAACGGGAAGCTTTTACCCGGATGAAACAACAGGTTTCCTGTCAATCAGCAATCCTGCGCGACAACAAACAATAGATTTATATAATCAAATGTGCCTTTTTTTACTCGTTCCAGATTATACATTTCTTTGCCTGCCGCTTTATCTGAATGAACGATTGCTTCGATCCCTTTTATAAGAATTGCCGCCAAGGTCCCTGTATCAGTCTCAAGCCGGCTAATGATTTTTCCCTCCGAAATAATCTTTTCAAGCTTTACCTGGACAGATGCCGCAAGCGTCTCCATCGTCTTGTTATGGAGGGCATGCTGAATGGTCCAATGCAGTCTATCCCCTTGAAGCGCTTCATAATATACGGAAGCGGAATCCTGCATTTCTTTCAAAAATGCTTCCACGCATTCCGCAATACCTAATTCTTCGTTTTCAAGAACCTCGTTTATTCTTTCGGAATACCCGGCAAGGAATCGTTCTATTACCGCCTCAAACAGCAGTTCCTTTGACGGAAAAAAATGATAAAAGCTGCCGGTCACAACATTCGCTTCTTCCTGTATCATACGCACGGATGTCTCTTCATAACCGTGTTCAAAGAAAACCTTTGCTGCCGCTTTTATAATCTTTTCTCTCGTTTCGCCTTTTTTTGCCATAATAACCCCTTTCATGCCGCGCCCTGCGCGGCAACGCAACATGAATCTTTGATTCATGTCTGAGAAATCGCGCATGCGATTTCTCATCTGCGATTCTGATCAATCTATTTTGATTCGTTCTTTCGTTAACTCCTGAACCTTAATATAAGGATTGCGATACATTTTCCTTCGTTTCGGGAGCCCCATGATCTTTACGAGCGGTGTCCTCTTCGAGCAGGTATTCAGCAGTTTCCGATCATTTGCCGTTATGTCGTACTCTATGGCCCGATTGGGACAGCTTGTAACACACGCCATGCACTGCGCGCAATGATGTAAAAAAAACGGTTTCCCACTTTTCAGTTCAATATTGGCACAAGGACACACCTTGCTGCAAAGCCCGCATGAAATACAGGCTTCACTTATTGTAAAAGGGATATCTGCGTATTTTTGCAAATCAAGATAGGGAGCCATAACCCTGTCCCTTCTGTGTTTTATGAACCTGCCTGCCACAGGATACGGTCTGTTTTTTCCGTTTTTAATATCCTCCGCAATCCGCTTCAACTTTTTCTCGGTTCTCAGGACTCTTAACTTGGGAAACGGGAATGGCGGGTAAACAATTACATAATTCGCAACACTTCTAACCATATTACCGTAAGATATGGAAATTCCCTTCTTCGCAAGAATCTCTGCCGTTTTCTCACATGCAATTCCGCAAATAAAACTCGGCATTGCAATCACAAACACATAGGCCTTTGGATTCATATCAAGATTTTCAACAAACGATACGGCAGGGGCAGGCATTGTCCAGTGATAGACCGGAAATACAAAGCCCACAATATCGGCATCAATTGCGGATACGTCCTTGGGATTGCACCGCATGGAAATAAGATCCGTATCTCCCAGGCGCGCTGCAATAACCTTTGCCGCACGCATACTGTTTCCTGTTCCCGTGAAATAGTAAATTACCTTTTTCATTTCCATCCCCCCTGCATACCGCGGGCTTCGCTTGCGATACTGCCTCCAATCAAGAGTTTGAAACGCAGTTTCAAACTTGCCCCTCCAAAATAGAATATCGTTCTATTTCACGATATCATATTCTGCGGCGTATGTCAATTATGCTGGAATTTGATTTCATACGGTAATTACTCTCCGCCGGAGACAGGCAGGGCCGCAGCAAGGGTACAGGGGCGTTCATGCCTTTGTCCTAACAGCTTCAAAGAATACTATTCTCCCAGGACGCAAATCGTGTTATATTATATAAGACGGATTTCCACGGCCCGTATCATATAAAGTTTGATAGCGGCAAAATACCGCTTTCCCTGCGGAAGGCAAAAGTGAAAGTACAGCAGGAGGAAAAGATTGAAACTTCGTTTCAATCTCCTTGATTTGTATGCGCGGCAAAGCGCGCAGATGGGAGCAATCATGACCGAACTGGAGAAATGCATGGCAGGGGAATATTATAACTGCCACGATCAGGTATTTTTAGATTATAAGCAGAATGCCCGAAGGCTTCTGAAGGACTACCATGCCCTGTCCTATGAACAAAAGGAGGAAAAACGCGCCGTCCTGAAGCGGCTCTTCGGGCAAATCGGCACAAACGTATCCGTAGGGCAGCCCTTTATCTGCGATTATGGCCGCAATATTTACCTGGGGAACAACGTATCCGTCAACATGAACTGTACCTTCGTGGACTGCAACAGGATCGAAATCGGGGATAACGTGCTGATCGCATCCAACGTGCAGCTCTATACCGCCGCCCACCCCGTAGAATTGTCGGAAAGGCTCACGCCGGACTGGTCGGAATCCTGCGGGGAATATTTCTGCCGCACCTATGCCCTGCCCATCCGGATCGGAAACGGCTGCTGGCTTGGCGGAGGGGTTATCGTCCTTCCGGGGGTGAGCATCGGGAACGGATGCGTGATCGGCGCCGGAAGCGTCGTCAATAAGGATATTCCCGACAATTCTCTGGCAGTGGGGAATCCCTGCCGGGTCGTCCGCCGGATCAACGGTTAGATTAAGCACCATGCTTCCGCTGTCGTTTTTCCTCCATCCCATCCGTCCTTCTTCGTCTTATGAATCCTTCCATGCCGCATCTTTTGCGGCAGCGGGAAACAGGCCATCGGGACTATTTTCCACGCCAACCGACCTGCCGCGCCCTGTGCGATCGGGAAACAGGCCATCGGGACTATTTCCCGCACTAACCTTTCACGCTCTTAAAATAGCGGATCAGGATTTCTTTAATATAATGGTACCTCCTGGCATAGGAATTTTCCACCCGGATCAGTTCAAACCCGTGAGCCTTGCAAATCTCGTTTTTCTTCCGGTCCCGCTCCTTAACCACCGCGTCCTCCCTGTGCTCCCGCCCGTCCAGTTCGATGGCCAGGATGGGGATTTCCCGTTTCTGGGCATCCCTTTCGTATACCACGAAATCGAACCGTCCCGTGAAGAAAAGATCGTTATAGCGTTCGCAGTCCCGGAAAACGTGAGAAATCCCCACCTCCTTGTGCACCACGCATTTACGGTTCGTATTGAGCACATTGTCCAGGGCATGGTTCAGCGTGGTAAGGAAGGCAGTTTCCGTTTCCGTACTGTAGGGCTTGATCCCCAGGGCGCGGGAAGCGTTCTCCCGGGGCGTCACACGGGATTCCCCCTTTGTCCGCACATATTGGGCCAGCTCGTACAGATCGTCCTGTCCGTCCGTATGCAGCCGTTCCAGCTGCCTGACATCGGAAAGCAGCACCAGACTGTTCCGGGCCCGGGAAGTGGCCACGTTGATCAGTTCCTTGTTGTTCCGAAGCCATGCATAGGTGGCGTTCCCCGTCCTCTCGGTTAAAGCCAGAGAGAAAAGCACCACATCCTTTTCGTCCCCCTGGAAGGCGTGCACCGTCCCGCAGGGCACGTCCTCCATCCCGTTTTGGCGGAGGAGATCGCGGATCAGCTCCTTCTGGCTGACAAAGGGGGTGATCACGCCGATATCCCGGCCCCGGTTTTCCCGGACGAACCGTACCACCTCCTCCGCCTCCCGGGGCGAGGTATTCTTGTTCATGACCGCATCGTCCTGCACGTTCAGAAATACGAGGGGCTGTTTCCCGCCGCCGACAGTATCGATCACCAATTTGTTATGGTAGTATTTCCGGTTGTTAAACTGGATGATCCGGCGGTCACAGCGGTAATGATGGCTGAGGAGGATTTCCCCGCTCACCGGATCGGCGGCCAGATAGGTTTTGTAAATGGAGCTTTTCAGATAGTCGTATTCCTCCGTCACGCCGTAATTTTTCTTCAGCCTGGCGTTGTCCGCGGCGTCCAGCAGGATTACCGGGGAAAGCTGCTGGGGATCCCCCACCAGCATAAGACTCCTTCCGCGCAGGACGGGTACCAGGGATACCGCCAGATTTCCCTGGCTGGCCTCGTCCATGATCACCATGTCAAAGGATGCCTCCGGTTCTCCCAGCTTGTGGGCGGAAATGGACGTGGTGGCAATGACGGGAAAAATCCGCTGGAATTTTTTCAGGTTTCCTCCGTCCCGGATATAGCAGTTGAACTGCTTCACCCTCCCCTCCTGATCTTCGCTGTAGATGATCTGCAAAAGCTCCTCGTTTTTCGGCTCGCCAAGGCGCCGGATATATTTTGCCGAGACATAATAGAGGTATTTCCGGAACTCCTCCTCATCCGCTATCACCAGGCTGCGCGCCTCTTCCTCCGTAATATCCCCGATCTCGCGCAGCCTCTCATCCACCTGCGCCATCTGTTCCCCATGAAGCTGGGAATAAAACGTTAAATGGCGGTTCGTATCCATAAGCTTTTGGATCGCTTCCCTTTTTTCCAGCAGCTCCAGCCTCTCTTCGTGCCTGCGCAGGAGCTCGGTCAGCTTTCTCGTGCGCAGGATGCGTTCGTCCCGATTCCTTTCCAGCGTACCTTCGTAAACCCGGAGCTCCTTCGTCTCTTCGTACAGCCGCCTCATCTCGTCCAACGCCTCAGCCACCTTTCCGTCGTTTCCCAGGCGGATAATGGGAAACGGCACGATTCGGCTGCCCTGCCAGACGATATTTTTCAGTTTTTCGCAGACGCCGTCGATGGGATGGTTGTTATATGAAGTGAAAAGGACCGTTTTGTCGTTAAAGAAAGCCGTTATAATCGTATTGACGATGGTATTCGTCTTTCCCGTCCCCGGCGGGCCCTGGATGTAGGCCAGAGGATACTTCATGGCGTTATGGATCGCCAGGAGCTGATCCAGGTTGATCTGCCGGTTCAAAAGAGCGATGGGATAGTCCTTCCTGCTCGCCGTCTGGCGCACCGGCGCGCCGAAAAAGGCTTTGACGGGAACGGTGGCCGCTCCCTCCTCATACATTTTGGAAATGGCCGCATATTCCCCGGTCAGATCCAGGATCACGTCCCGTCCGATGGCGATCAGATAGGGCATGTCGTCCACGCTTTCCCTGCGCCCGACGGACAGGGCCACCAGGTCTTTGATTTTCTCCGCGTTCCTGTCAAAATCTTCCAGAAGCGCATAATCCTCCCCGTCCAGAAACCGGCGGATGCTCTGTTTGGAACCGTTTATGGTAAATTCCGTGCAGATGGTGGCCTCTTCCTCCTGCAGGAGGGTCCGGCTCATCACGTCCAGGCGGAGCTTTCTATATGCCATGACGTACAGTCCCTTCGCCGTATGGACGCTGAGCACGTTCAGGGCCAGCTGCTTCATCCGGTAATTCAGGCTCCCCGGCTTTGCCGCGTATTGGAAATTTTTTACGATCTCCCGGAACTGCTCCGGACGGAGGACATACTCCTCGTCCCAGTCCCCGTCCAGATGGCCGATCAGCGCATAATCCGTCTTATAGGGCGTGCTGTCCAGCCTGTGGCAGTCGGAAAGATAGCTCAGGATCTTCAGATTCGCCACATTGCCGAAAACGGCCTGGTACTTCTCTGGATTCTCCCTGATTTCCCCGGCCAGCCGGGGCGGCGTGTGAAAATAGGAGCCGTCGATGAGGGCGGAGGAAAGAATGGAGTCGATATAGATTTTCAGCTCCATGGTCGTATACCGCGCCAGATGCAGCCCCTGCACCCGCATGGAACGCCTCCGGGGATCGATGTCCAGAATCCCGATCCAGTATTTCGTTATTTCCTCCTGCCCGTTCCTGTATTCGATGCTGAGCCATTTTTCCTCATGGACAGCCCGGAAAATATCACGGCATACCGCGTTCATTCTGACCTTCCCACCCCCTTTTGCGGCCGAAAATATCCGCAGCCCATTTTCGGCCTAATCCTCCATGCCGCGTCCTTTGCGGTACCGCAACATGAATCTTCGATTCATGTCTGAGAAATCGCGGATGCGATTTCTCATCTGCGATTCGATTTGGGCCGCCTGCGGCACAAATTGCGATTGAAAAATAAGCCATCAGGCTTATTTTTCAATCTAATACCCATGCCTCGTCTGCCGCGGCAGCACAGCTGCGCCCGGCGGCCTTTACCGCCCGCACGTTTTCTTCCCATACACTCTGTTGAAAAGGCTGCGGAGAAACACACAGGCGGCGCTTACACCACCCGCACGTTTTCTTCCCCGTACAGCCCGGCAAAAAGGCTGTGAAGAATCATGCAGGAGGCGCTTATACCACCCGCACGTTTTCTTCCCCGTACAGCCCGGCGAGCCTGTCCGCAAGCTCCTTATCCGCCTTCACGTTCCGGTTGGGCGGAAGGTTCTTCCTGGCCCGAGGGCTTTCCACATAGATCACGACGCCGTCGTTCCCGTCCGAAGCGGCCAATATGTCCAGCAGCTGGCTTTCCGCTTCCTCGTAGGCCTCCCTGGTGGGGAATTTGATCCACAGGGTCTTTCTCACGTCCTCAAAGGCCTGGACGGATTCACAGATCACCTTCCCGTCCCGTTCCTCCTCCAGGGCTACCCTTCCGCGGATGAAAACCTTACTTTCTTCGTTCAGCTTCGCGCTCTCCTTTTCATAGACCCGCGGGAATACCACCACTTCCACGCTGCCCACCAGATCCTCCAGGTTCAGGAAGGCCATCACCGCATCATGCTTGGTGTATTTGATCTTCTTTCCGGCGATCATGCCGCCTATCACCACCCGTTCCTGGTCTTTGGCGCGAACCGCCCCCGTCTCCTCGTCCAGTACGAAGTCGGCCGTCGTCCTGGTGATATGCTTTCTCCAGGTCTGCTCGTATTCCTCCAGCGGATGGCCGCTGATATAGATGCCCAGCACTTCCTTTTCAAAGCCCAGAAGCAGCTCCCGGGGATATTCACCCACATCCGGAAGACGGATCTCATATTCCCCCTTTTCCTCCTCGCCAACCAGGTCAAATAAGCTCATCTGGCCCGCCAGATTATTCTTCTTGCTGCTCCAGCCCGACTCCATCATCTGCACGAAGACGCTCATGAACTGTTTCCGCGTCCCGCCCAGCCCGTCGAAGGTGCCGGATTTGATGAAGTTTTCCACGGTTTTTTTATTTACTTCCGTCTCAAGGGTGCGGGAAATAAAATCCTGCAGGCTCTGGAAGGGCCCTCTCTCCTGCCGTTCCCTGGTTATCTGCTCGATCACCGGACGGCCGATGCCCTTGATGGCGGTGAGCGCATACCGGATGGAGCCGCCCGATACGGAAAAACCGATCTCCCCCTCGTTGATGTCCGGCGGCAGGATGGGAATCCCCATGTTCCGGCAGGCCGCGATGTATTCCGATACCTTCCGGGGATTGTCGATCACCGAGGTAAGCAGCGCCGCCATGAATTCCACCGGGTAGTAATACTTCAGCCAGGCCGTTTGATAGGCCACCACCGCATAGCAGGCGGCATGGGATTTGTTAAAAGCGTATTTGGCAAAATCCATCATCTCGTCGTAGATCGTACCCGCCACCTGGGCAGAAATCCCGTTGTTCACACAGCCGGGAACCCCTTCCTCCGCATTGCCTTCGATGAAATTGGCCCGCTCCTTTTCCATGACGGCCTGTTTTTTCTTGCTCATGGCGCGGCGCACCAGATCGCTCCGGCCCATGGTATAGCCGCCCAGTTCCCGTACGATCTGCATCACCTGCTCCTGATAGACGATACAGCCATAGGTGGCCTCCAGGATGGGCTGCAGCTGAGGACAGAGATAGGTCACGCTGGCCGCGTTGTTTTTCCCGCGGATATACTTGGGGATAAAATCCATGGGGCCCGGCCGGTATAGAGAAATCCCGGCGATGATATCCTCCAGGTTTCTGGGCTTTAGCTCCTTCATGAAATTCTTCATCCCGCCGCTTTCCAGCTGGAACACGCCGTCCGTCCTCCCCGTTCCCAGGGAGTCCAGCACCGCCTTATCGTCGAAATCGATATGATCCATGTCCAGATGCACGCCCTTATCCTTCTCCACCAGGCGCGCGGCGTTCTGGATCACCGTCAGGGTACGCAGGCCCAGAAAATCCATTTTCAGAAGGCCCAGCTCTTCCAGGGTAGTCATGGTGAACTGGGTCGTGACGGCGCCGTCCGAGCCCCGGGACAGGGGAACATATTCGTCCGCGCTGGCCGGGCAGATCACCACGCCCGCCGCATGCATGGAGGTATGCCTGGGCAGTCCCTCCAGACGCTTGCTCATGTCGATCAGTTCCTTCACCTGCCCGTCCGTCTCGTAGAGCTTGCGCAGTTCGGGATTGGCCTGGAGCGCCCGGTCTATGGTCACGTTCAGTTCGTTCGGCACCATCCTGGCGATCCCGTCCACATAGGAATAGGGCAGATCCATCACCCTGCCCACGTCCCGGATCACGCCCTTGGCCGCCAGCGTACCGAAGGTGACGATCTGTACCACCTTTTCCGCGCCGTATTTTCTTACCACATAATCGATCACCTCCTGCCTTCTTTCAAAACAGAAGTCGATATCGATATCCGGCATGGACACACGCTCCGGGTTCAGGAAACGTTCAAACAGCAGATTGTAACGGATGGGATCGATATTGGTGATTTTCAGGCAGTAGGATACGATGCTCCCCGCCGCGGAGCCCCGGCCCGGGCCCACGGCAATGCCGTTTTGTCTGGCATAATTAATGAAATCCCAGACGATGAGGAAGTAATCCACATAGCCCATCCGCCGGATGACGCCCAGTTCATATTCCAGACGCTCATGCAGGGTCCCGTCATCCTCCGGGTAGCGCTCCGCCAGTCCGTCTTCGCACAGCTTAATCAGATAGCTTTCGGAATCATATCCCTGGGGCACCTCGAAGTGCGGCAGTTTGGTAACGCCGAATTCGATTTCCACGTTGCAGCGGTCGGCGATCTCCTGCGTGTTCTCCACGGCCTCCCAGGCATAGGGAAACAGGCCCTTCATTTCCTCTTCGCTTTTCACATAGTACTGACCGCCCTCATACCGCATCCGGTCCTCATCCGCCAGCTTTTTCCCGGTCTGCAGGCATAGAAGGATATCATGGGGCTTCTCGTCCTCGTGATAGGTATAGTGCACGTCATTGGTGGCCACCAGCGGGATATCCAATTCCCTGCTCATGGACAGAAGCGCGGTATTCACCGTACGCTGGGCCGGGATCCCGTGATCCTGCAGCTCCAGATAATAATTCCCCTTCCCGAAGCACTCCCGGTACTTAAGAGCCGCTTCCCGCGCCTCCCGCATCATCCCTTTTTGAATCAGGCGGGGCACCTCCCCGGCCAGACAGGCAGACAGGGCTATAATCCCCTCGTGGTACTCCCGCAGCACCTCCATATCCACCCTGGGCCTGTAATAATATCCTTCCGTAAAGCCCTTGCTTACGATTTTCATCAGGTTGGAATAGCCTGTATTGTTCTCCGCCAGCAGAACCAGATGATAATACCGGTCTTCTCCCCCCGTCGTCTCCTTATCAAAACGGGAATTCGGCGCCACATATACTTCGCAGCCCAGGATCGGCTTAATCCCCGCCTCCTTCGCTGCCTTATAAAAGTCGATCACTCCGTACATCACCCCGTGATCGGTGATGGCGGCGCTGTCCATGCCCAGCTCCTTCACCCGCCGGACATATTCCTTAATTTTATTGGAGCCGTCCAAAAGGCTGTATTCCGTATGGACGTGAAGATGTACAAAAGCCATATTTGCCCCCGTCCGCGCGCCATGGCGCGTATATCAATCAGGGAGATATTTCCCCATTTGCGCATAATCCTGCGCGGCAGCACAAATTCCCGGTTGAAAAATGGCTGAACAGCCATTTTTCAATCTAATCCTCCATGCCGCGTCCTATGCGGCAATCGCGATGAGAGATTGCGGATGCGATTTCTCATCTGCGATTCCATTTGGGCCGCCTGCGGCACAAATTGCGATTGAAAAATAAGCCATCGGGCTTATTTTTCAATCTAATCCCTCAGCCGGGAAGCCCCCGGTCTTCCCGTATGAATACGCCCCGGTTCTTTTCCATTCCGAACCGTCTGGTAAACCAGTCGCATTTGCACAGGAAGGAATAATAGACCGGCAGCCCGCAGCCGTGCATGGTTTCGAAATTCCCCTGGCCCTTGGCCAGGATCACGTCCGCCTGTTCCAGAAGCTCCCGCGCCTTTTCGCCGATATAAGATAACGGCGTCCCGGCCACGCCGCAGCCATTGTCCGCAATCTCCGCCACTCCTTCCACCCCGGCCTGGAGGGCGTCCTCCCGCGTGGCATCGTTCAGAGCGGCCCGGCCGCGCACCAGGAAGGTGACGGACAGCCCCGGAAAACGTTTCGTAAGCTCCTGTGCCACGATCCGGTCGCAGACCACTTCTCCGCAGTTATCCGTCACATAGACCAGTCTTTTTGCTTCCTCCAAGTTTTCCAGGAAATCCTGCCAGGTTTCCTCCTCCAGGGTTTCGTCCGCAGCCCGTTCCAGGAGCGCAAACAACGTTTCCTTTTCCACCCGCCCGGCCATACCGAAGTCGATATAGTTGGCCGCCCTGGCATAGAGCATGGCCGCGTAAAGCCTGTCCCCTTTCTCATCGATCTTCCTTCGGATCTGCGGCTCAAGGGACAGCATCAAATCATTGAATTCCTTTTTTATCCCGTCATAGTCGGTTACCGGGCCGAACAGGCGGGTATATTCCCCGTTGATCCGCTCCACCAGCACCGGGGCCGAATCCTCCCGGGCGCTTTCTCCGATGAGCCGTGCCACACGGCGGAGGAATTCGTTTCGATCGTTTTGGGTTCCCAGGTTCCTCACCCGCTCTTCCTGCCTCTCCATAAGGCAGCACATACAGGACGCGCACAGTTCCATAGCCGGTATCCGCCTTTCTTACTGAATCTCTGTCTTTAAGCATACCACGTTCCCGATGTTTTTACCATCCTATTTTCGGGGCCGTCAGGGCAAAGTAACAGTTCATCCACCCGGCAGAATCCTGCCCTGTGCGCCCCGGCGGCCGGGAGCCTGCGGGGTGGATGAACTGTTACGGGCAAACGCACGAATGGCTCCGCGGAGGCCCGGTCCGGTGCCGCCCTATGCGGGAGAAAAGAGCCGGCAGCCCCTTCCGAAGGAGACTGCCGGCCCTTTCCGCCGCTTTCTGTGATCTGTTTCCGCCGGCCCCGTCCGGGCTGCGGCTTACAGATATTTCTTCAGTGCATCCACCCTGTCCAGTTTTTCCCAAGGCAGGTCAAGGTCGTTCCTGCCGAAATGTCCGTATGCCGCCGTCTGCTTATAGATCGGGCGGCGCAGATCCAGCATCCTGATGATGCCGGCCGGACGCAGGTCAAAGTTCTCACGGATGATATCCACAAGCTTTTCGTCGGATACCTTGCCGGTTCCGTATGTATCCACCATAATCGAAGTAGGCTGTGCCACGCCGATGGCATAGGACAGCTGGATTTCACACTTGTCGGCCAGGCCCGCAGCCACCAGGTTTTTGGCCACGTAACGGGCCGCATAGGCCGCGGAACGATCCACCTTGGTGCAGTCCTTACCGGAGAAAGCGCCGCCGCCGTGACGGGCATATCCGCCGTAGGTATCCACGATGATCTTCCGTCCGGTCAGGCCGCTGTCGCCGTGAGGGCCCCCGATCACGAAACGTCCGGTGGGGTTAATGAAATATTTGGTATTCTCATCCAGCAGCTCATCGGGAAGGATCGGATCGAACACATATTTCTTGATATCCTCATGGATCTGTTCCTGGCTTACATCCGGATCGTGCTGAGTGGACAGAACCACCGCTTCCAAGCGAACCGGTTTCTCGTTCTCGTCATATTCCACCGTTACCTGGCTCTTTCCGTCCGGACGCAGATAGGGAAGGGTGCCGTCTTTACGCACCTTGGTGAGCTGCCGGGCAAGCTTGTGAGCCAGGCTGATGGCATAGGGCATATATTCCTCGGTCTCGTTGGTGGCAAAACCGAACATCATGCCCTGATCCCCTGCGCCGATGGCTTCGATCTCGTCATCCGTCATCCCCTGTTCCTTGGCCTCCAGCGCCTTGTCCACACCCATTGCGATATCCGTGGACTGCTCGTCCAGAACCACCATTACGCCGCAGGTATTCCCGTCAAAGCCATAATCCGACTTGGTATAACCGATCTCGCAAACCGTATCACGGACGATCTTCTGAATGTCCACATACGCTTTGGTGGTCACCTCTCCCATCACCATCACCAGGCCCGTAGTGGTGCAGGTCTCGCAGGCCACACGGCTCATGGGATCCTTCTCCATCAGCGCATCCAAAACCGCATCGGAAATGGCATCGCACATTTTATCGGGATGCCCTTCGGTAACGGATTCCGAAGTAAATAAATGTTTCTCCATACTCTCCTCCTGACTGCCGCATCCGGCGGCATCTTTGTAATAAAAAAATCCGCTGCTAAGCGGACCCGATGTAAAATGATAATCAAATCCTCTTATTGTTCGACTAACTCGCTCAGGTTGGCACCTTCCTATAAGGGGTTGCCGTGGCTTCACAGGTCCTCTGTACCTCCACCACTCTGAATAAGAGATGACACAATATTGAATTTTCTTATCAATGGCTACGACATTACCTTACACCATATCCCGGGTTCTGTCAACAGGATATTTGGTCTTTTCAGGTCTTTTCAGGACAAACGCATGAATGGCCTTGCGGCCCCTGTGCCACCCCTGCCCGTCCCCAAGGCCTGCCGGTCCAGGACGGCTCCGGCACGGCGCGCCTCTCCCTGCCTTTCGGCGTCCTCCTCCATCCCATAAAAAAACCGTGCGGCCCTCAGACCACACGGAAGCGGAATTTTCTGATATCCCTTTCGTTTTCCACCTTCTCGATCTGCGCACCCAGCCCGCGCAGCTTCTCCGGGAAACGTTCGTATCCTCTTTCGATAAAGTGAATATCGTCCACCGTGGACATCCCCTCGGCCGCCAGGGCTGCGATCACCAGGGCCGCGCCGGCACGAAGATCCGGAGCGGTAATGCCCGCGCCCGTATATCGGGCGACGCCGTCGATAATGGCCGTATTACCCTCCACCTTGATGCTGGCGCCCATCCGGGTCAGCTCGTCCACATATTTAAAACGGCTTTCATAAATGCTCTCCGTTACAATGCTCGTCCCGCAGGAAAGTCCCAACGCCACCGTAATCTGGGGCTGCATGTCCGTGGGGAATCCCGGATAGGGCAGGGTCTTCACATGGGTATGGTTCAGCGGCCGGGAAGATACCACCCGCACTGCGTCCTCCGCTTCCACCACGTCGCATCCGATCTCGTTGAGTTTCGCGCTGATGGACTCCAGATGCTTGGGGATCACGTTCCGCACCGTAACGTCACCCTTTGTGGCTGCTGCCGCAAACATGAAGGTTCCCGCCTCGATCTGATCGGGAATGATGGTGTATTCCGTCCGGTGAAGCCTCGACACGCCGCGGATGCGGATCACGTCCGTCCCCGCTCCCCTGATATTGGCTCCCATGCTGTTGAGGAAATTGGCCAAATCCACCACATGGGGTTCTTTGGCGGGATTTTCGATGATCGTAACGCCTTCCGCCATGACGGCTGCCATCATCACGTTGATGGTGGCTCCCACGCTCACCACGTCCATATAGATATGGCTCCCTCTTAAGTGCGCCGCCTCCGTTATGATCAATCCGTGTTCGATGCGTACGTCCGCTCCCAGAGCCTTAAAGCCTTTGATATGCTGGTCAATGGGCCTGCTGCCGATGTTGCAGCCGCCCGGAAGAGCCACCTCCGCCTTATGGTACTTGCCCAAAAGCGCCCCGAGCAGATAATAGGAGGCGCGGATTTTCTTGATATAGTCGTCCTCGATCACCAGTTCATGGATGGAAGATGCGTTCACCTCCACCGTATGGCTGTCTATCCGGTTTACCCGGACTCCGATGCTTTCCATTGCCTGAAGGAGAATATTGGTATCTCTCACATCCGGCATATTTTCGATCAAAACCGTTTCGTCCGTCATCACCGAAGCTGCCAATATCGCCAACGCCGCGTTTTTTGCTCCGCCGATTTCCACCTCGCCCACCAGGGGGGTCCCGCCGTAAACCACATACTGTTCCATGATCAACCTCTCCATGCGCCCGCAGAGTATGCGCATGTTCTATCGTCCACGCGGTCGGAAAACTCCTCCCGCTCTTCCCCTTCATCAGCAAATATGAGACTTTCTTTCAAAAAAATATTATAAACCTTTGCCAATGCTTTATGCAAAGGATGGTTGGTAAAATCCGACAAGCCCCAAAAAGGCCCAAAAGGGATTATATCATAATTCTCCACTTTGTAAATGGGCAATTTACTCAATTCAGATAACTCATCGGGTTGACAGGCGTTCCGTTGATCCGCATTTCGAAGTGGAGATGGGGGCCGGTGCTCCTCCCGGTGTTGCCGCTCAAGGCGATTTTCTGCCCCTGGTCCACGCGCTGTCCCACGCTTACCAGCACCTTGCTCAAATGGCCGTACCGGGTTTCCTTCCCGTCCGCATGCTGGATATAGA
Organism: Lachnospiraceae bacterium; assembly: GCA_021770245.1. GTDB lineage: Bacteria > Bacillota > Clostridia > Lachnospirales > Lachnospiraceae > Eisenbergiella. Next base: position 1,542 of record JAETRI010000015.1, on the reverse strand, counting down.
CCACATAGCCGTAACCGCTTCCCCAGCCCGCCCTTGTAACGGTCCCGCCGCTGGAGGCCATCACCGCGGTGCCTACCGGAATGGCGATATCCACACCATGGTGGTTCGTAGAAGCCCCTCTGGTGGGAGCGCTCCGTCTGCCGAAGGGCGATGAGGTCCGGCCGCCGGAGACAGGCCGGATATAAGTGGGCGGAACCATCGTCCCCCGTTTTATGATCCTGGGCACCGCCTCGTAGACGATTTCCTCCAGAACCACTTCCTCCGCCAGCTCTTCGTCATTCCTGTACGTCTTTATGCTGGCCGCCTTTCGATATCCCGCAGACGGCTCCTGCACCGTTTCCCTGCGGGTGGTATACCAGCTGTCCACATCCACATATTCCACCGGTGCGTCATAGCTGTCTTCCTCGTATATCAATTCCCGGTGCAGCACCGATAATTCGGGCTCCGGCACGGTGATGATCAGCTCGTCCCCGGAACGGATGGTGGAATCCGCATCCTCCAATCCGGGATTGATGGATACCAGATAGTCCACCGTAAGGGAATGGTCCAGCGCGATGTGGGAAAGCGTATCGCCGGGCTGTACCTCGTAGATCTGCTCCTTTTCCTGCTCCTTCGTCACCTGATTCACGGCCTCCTCCAGGCCGGTAAGCTCGTCCTCCATCAAATAGGCCTCTACCACCTCCACGGTGTCCGCGAAGCCCAGCTCCGTCAGTCCGTAGTCCAGGCCGGAAAAATCTCCCGCCATTGTGGGCACTACCCGGGTAAACACTTCTTCAAAATACGCACCCAGCCCGGCGCTTGCGGCCACGGCATCCGGATCCCGGCGGTCCTGTGCGGGAAAAACCGACGTGGTGAGCACGTTCAATTCCCTGTCCGGATCCACCACCAGATCCACCGCATATTCCCTCCCGGGATCGTATTTTTGCAGACAGGCATCCAGCAGGCGCAGCACCTCTTCGCTCGTCCTTAGATTGACCGTATACTCGTTAATCTTCACCGTATAGGCCCGCTGCAGTGTTTCCATACGGCTGTGCTCCAGAACCTCCTGCATCTTCCTGCCGATGGTTCTCATGCCGTCCACCCTGCCGAAGGTCATGCTCCTGCCGGAAAGGCTCAATTCCGCCTCGATCAAAACCAGGCCGGTTTCCTTTCGTACCACCGTTTCTCTCGCGCTCTGCAGGACTTCTTCCATTTCCTCCGGTTCGTCGGTACACCCCACCCAAATACCGTTCAGGCTCACGTCGTATACGTTTTCACCCGTAGGAATATAGTGCTGCCAGGTGGGAAGAAACAGGGCCGCCACAATCATTACGATAAATTCCGTCACCAAAAATGCTGCTCTTCTCCTTGCGTCGTATCTCGTCATATTCCTGTCATCATCCAATCTGTTTCCCATTGTTTCTCTGCGTATCTACACCGACTCCCGTCTGCCCGCCTTGGCGGGCATCCAAATCAGGATCGTGAAATCGAAGATTTCACACTAACTCCCATCTGCCCGCCTTGGCGGGCATCCAAATCAGGATCGTGAAATCGAAGATTTCA
>JAETRI010000214.1 GCA_021770245.1 Lachnospiraceae bacterium | reverse complement strand
CTGCCGCACGGTTCTCCGGGTTCTCCCGTCTTCCCTGCTTTCCCTTTCCCTCTTTTTCGTCCCCCATCCCGCAAAGCCGCTCCAGGAGCCGTCTTTCCTCCTCTTCCACGGCTGTAAATTCAAACGCGCCGTTTCCAAGGATTTTTGAATATTTCGGCACCTGCTTTAAGCCTTGAAATATACGCCCCGGGCTGTCTGTTTCCATAAATACATACCCCGGGAAGAGCGGGCATACCTTAAGCCGCCACGTCCCTCCCAGCCGTTTCAGCCATTCCGCCTTTATCACAAAACAGTCCCGGTAACCTTTTCTTGCCAGAACCGCATGGATCCCGGCTACCAGCTCCTCCTCTTTCCCGGTTGTCGTTTGAATCACATACCACATCGTATCCTCCTGTGTCACAGCCAGTATGGCGATTGCCTGAATGGCCTGGTTGGCGTTTCTTTCCGCCGGGGAGCTTTTTTATGCCCTGCCCCAGCGTATATTTTCTCCGGCCTCTTTACAGACACCTTTACATAAAAAAACGCAGGCTCCGCCATCCCCGCAGAATTTCTGTCCCCAGGGCCGCCGCCTTTTTGGATTCCGGTAGGTTTTTCCTTCTCAGGGCGTATTTTATCCCATGGGCAGTCCCCGGCGCCGGGCCGGCCTGCCCCCGGAGCGCTGCCTCCACGGGAATCAGCCATGCTTAAGTACATAACCCGCCGACTATCCAAAAATCCATATGCAGGTACAGCCAGCCTGCATGCCTCCATAGCTGTACAGCCTGTCTTATACCGTTGTGTCTGTATTGTATTGTTATACTTCGGTTATATCTCCCGGCCCTTTTCCCCGTCACACGGAAAGCGCCTCTTCATCCAGCCCGACCCCGGCCCAGATAACCGCCTTCCTGCGCGCCAGTGAAACCTCGACCTGCGCAAACTTGCGGTGCCAGTCGAGCCGCAGGAGCCGCTTTTCCCGCCCCTTTAAGGGGCCCCGGGTGATACAGTCCCTCCCGGCCTCCCGGTCCCGGTAACCGTATGATACGGAAAGGACATGCCGCGCCCCGCAGAGCTCGCGCAGGGAGGCTTCCTCCTCCTCATAAACCGGAACCAGATACCCCGGTTCCGCCAATATGTGGAAGACTTCCCGATACTGATCCAGCTCTTCCAATAATATGTCCGGCCGGGCGCTCTGCAAAAAGACGTATTTCAGACTCTAATTTCAAGCATATGTTATAGCGTACTATACAATATCCATGTTTCCCTATATATCAAGGAATTTAAGGAAACAAAATAATTTAA